>NZ_JBIVXA010000012.1:0-307600 GCF_044768965.1 Streptomyces sp. NPDC090798 | reverse complement strand
AACTCGCCCCGGAGCCGGTCCACTTCCCCCAACCTCACTCCGGGAAGCTGCCCACGATCAGCCGAGATCACTCAACGTAACGAAGCACTACTAGGACGTTACTTTCGGATCATCTGATCGTTGGTCCGTGTGTGCCTGGACCGGGCCGGTACGTCGCGCAGTGCGGCGATGGCGGCGTCCTCGTGCTCCGGGCCCTGCGCGACGTGGTACCAGTCCAGCATCGTGGTCACGCCGGAGTGCAGCGCCTCAAGGCGGCCGAGCAGGGTGCCCAGGTAGACGTCTTCGGGCTGGTAGTGCGGCTTGACGGTGCTGTGCATGGCCACCGCCCACTCAGGGAACGTCCAGTCCGCGCCGGCGCCGCGGAACGCGGTCTGCCAGCCGTGGCGGTGGTTGTCGACGAAGCCGGGCATGACGATCCGGTCGGACGCGTCGATCACCTCGGCGTCCGGCGCGTCGATCCGCTCGGCCACATGGGTGATCTTTCCGTTCTCGATGAGCACGTCGCCGCGCTCAAGGTCCCCGATGGCCGGGTCCATGCTGACGACGGCGCCGCGAGAGAGCAGGGTCTTCATGACAGGAGTCCTTTGCTTCGGTGGTTCACGTTGACCCGCGACAGGCGGGCGGAGGCCGGGTGCAGGGGCGCTCAGTGGTGCAGGGCGTCGACTGCGGCGAGGGCGTCGGCGACCAGGTCGGCGGTGTCCTCGGTGCCGGCCGCCAGCCGCACCAGGCACGCCGGGACGGCGTCGGTGATCTGGTCGTCGCTGAGCATTCCGGCCCACATGGAGGCCGGGTGCACGGCGAGGGACTCGACACCGCCCAGGCCGGCCGAGCGGCGTGGATAGCGCAGGTGGGACAGGAAAGCATCGGCCATCTCGTATCCGCCGGTGAATTCGACGCTCAGCACCCCGCCGAATCCCTTCATCTGGTCGGCGGCCAGCTTGTGCTGCGGGTGGGTCGCCAGGCCGGGGTAGTGCACGCGCGCCACTGCCGGGTGGCTGTTCAGTGCCTCGGCGAGGGCGAGGCCGTTGTCGTTGTGCCGCGGCACGCGCAGCGGCAGGGTGCGTATGCCCCGCAGCAGCAGCCAGGCGTCGATGGGGCCGAGGGTGGCGCCGGTGAGCAGGCTGGTGTCCCAGATCCGGTCCAGGATCTTCGCCGGCCCGGCCAGCACCCCGGCGGAGACGTCGGAGTGGCCGTTGAGGTACTTCGTCGCACTGTGCCAGACCACGTCGATGCCGAAGTCAGCCGGACGCTGGTTCAGCGGGGTGGCGAAGGTGTTGTCCGCCAGGGTCAGCACACCATGGGCATGGGCCAGGTCGGCGACGGCGCGCAGATCGGTGATCTGCAGCAGCGGGTTGCTCGGTGTCTCCACCAGGATCAGCCGCGTCTTGGGAGTGAGGGCCTTCTCGAACTCCTCGGGCCTCGTCTGGTCGACCAGCGTGGTGGACACGCCCAGGCGCGGCAGCAGATTGAGCAGGACCGATGCAGTGCCGCCGTAGGTGGACTTCTGCCCGATGACATGGTCACCGGCGGACACCAGAGCGAGTACCGCCGTGGTGATCGCAGCCATGCCGGACGCGGTGACCATCGCGGCCTCAGTGCCCTCCAGCTCCGCGACCACGGCCGCGACCTGGGCATGGTTGGGGTTGCCGAAGCGGGTATAGAAGTCGGCGCCCCGCGGCTCGACAGCGCCGGCGGCGAAGGTGGCGGCGTCCTCGGCCGAGAACGCCGCCGTGTGGTAGATGGGCGGCGCAACAGCGCGGCTGGAGTGGATCTCACGGTCGGCGTGAACGGTGACGGTGCTCTTGCCCGGCATGGCTACCCTTCCGGAATTCGACGCTATGTCCATATCCAGCATGGCCGCCGGCAAAGCCGACGTGACCCGGCTGTCGGCAATCTTGGCAAGATCTTGCGCTCAAGCGCAGCATTCAATTGTGCTAGGTAAGCTTTTCAAGCAATATTCTGCTGTCATGGATGAAGTGGACCGGTCGATCCTGGCCGTACTCGAACGGGACGGCCGTATCAGCAACAACGAGCTCGCCGCCCGCGTCGGACTGACGCCCTCACCGTGCCTGCGGCGCGTACGGCAGCTGGAGGAGACCGGCGTCATCCGCGGCTACCGGGCGCTGATCGACCCGGCGGCGGTCGGCCGAGGGCTGCGCGTCTTCGCTGGGGTGCGGCTGATGCGGCACACCCGCGCAGCCGTGGTCGCCTTCGAACAGCAGGTGATGGAGCTGCCGGAGGTGACCGCCTGCCACCACATCACCGGCAACTTCGACTACCTGCTGCAGGTGGAAGTCGCCGATCTGCCCGCCTACGAGGATTTCCACGCCAACCAGCTGGCCGCCCTGCCCGGCGTTGGCACGGTCAACAGCTTCGTCATCATGAAGACACTCGACACCCCATGACAACCAGCTGCCCGCGGCCCGGGCAGCCCACGGTGACGGTCGTCCCATGACCGGAGCCGGCGGGTGCCGCGCGGGCGCGGGCAGCGGGAATGTCACGCGGTGATGGAGCCGCGGATGCACACCGTCGCGGCGCCACTGACCCAGACGGTGCCGTCCGGATCGGCGGTGATTTCGATGCTGGCGGCCCGCCCCAGCCGGGTGCCCTGGGAGACCCGGTAGGCGGAGGGTGCCCCGCCGATGGCGGTGAGCCACTGCCCGACACCGGCATTCATGCTGCCACACGCCGGGTCCTCGGGAACGCCTGCCCCTGGGGCGAAGGTGCGCATCTCGAAGTGGTGCGAGGATCCCTCGGGGTGGGCCCCGATCGCGCCGACCATCGCGGTCGGAATGAGAGACAGGTCGGGCTCGAGGGCGAGGACGTCCTGGGCGGTGGCCAGCTGGACCACCGCCCAGCCAGGCCCGTTGTCAACCCACTGGTGGGCAAGCACCCGCTCCCGGGTGATACCGAACGCGGCGACGATCTGATCCAGATAGGCGTCGTCGAGGGCGCCTTCGCGCACCCTGGGCGGGCCCGCGAAGGACAGCGAGCCGTCCCCGCGACGCACGGTGACCAGGCCCGCCGCGCACTCCTGCACGATCCGGTCGGCGTGCTGCGACGTGCCGCCGCCCTCCAGCCAGGCCCGCGCAGAACCCAGGGTGGGATGCCCCGCGAACGGCAGCTCGCCCCCGGGCGTGTAGATCCGCAGCCGGTAGTCCGCCTCCGCGGCAGCGGGGGGCAGCACGAATGTGGTCTCGGACAGATTCGTCCAGCGCGCCAGACGCTGCATCTCCTCATCCGCCAGGTCCGTGCCGTCCAGCACGACCGCGACCGGATTGCCACCGTAGGGCTGTGCGGAGAACACATCGACCTGCATGAACGAACGGGTTCGCGGCATGGTCATCGAGCCTTTCGCATGAGCGGATTCGGTGTCCATCCGAGCTGGCGCCCGCGGGCTGGTACAGGGCCACTCGCACTGCAGTGGACTGAATACTGACCCGGCATTGGAAGTAGGCAATCACTGTCCACCGGCCGACGCCCCCGTACCCTCCTGGTAGGCAGTGGCCTGCTCCGCGTCTTCGGTACCAACATGCACTACCCAGCCTGCTCACCGTGTGCAGCCAGCTGACCTGGGTCGACTGGGGCGGATGTCAACGAATGTGGTCGATCCACGGGAAGGGATAGGAACCTTCCGGAGTGCCCGGGGCTTCCCTAAGGGGCACATGGATCTCAACGACAATGTCCATGAGGATCATTTTCGCTCGTCAAGACCTGGTATACCCACCCCGCTCTCGGAGCACCGCGAGGCGCGGCAAATCCGCGTGAACCAGACAGTACGCGACTACGCCGAAGCCTTGCCATGAGCACGACCCACAAGCACGTAGGCAAAATTCACCCGCCAGCCCCGATTGAGCCTGCCAACGGGCCAAATCGGGCCGGAATCGAGCACACACGCGAGTCCATCGGCGGACCGGAAGGCATGAGGCTGCCGAGTCACCAATGCAGGGGCGTAACCGAGGGGCCGGTCAACGCACTCAGCGTTTCAGCGCCTCAGGAGCACTTAGATGGTGTGTGTCCGGTCACGTCCGGCCACACGATGCGTTGATCGCATCAGGTGATAGAGGCTGCCTTGCGCTCCGGCCAGAGACTCGGGGCAGACTCCCCGGGGCGGGGGCCTACGGGCTCCCGCCTCCAGGGCGGCCGCGACCCCATGGTCCCGGTCCGCCTGAAGCCAGGGGTTGCCAGCAGGGCTGGACGGCACCCGCCTAGAACAACTGCCTGCCGGAGCCTTGGCGCTTCAGCCAGCCAAGACTTGTCCCGTAACTGATCTTCGGCTGGGTGTCAGCGAAGGCGATCGCTGTGCGGCGCGCTCTTCTATCCGGCGAGGGCGAGGTTGTGAAGGCGGGCGATGCCGCTCATAGCGTGGTGTACGCCGTCTCCCTTGAGGCGGCAGTCGCGAAGGATCTTCCAGCTCTTCATACGGGCGAAGGCGTGCTCCACACGGGCGCGAATCTGTTTGTGGGACTTGTTGTGTGCCTGTTTCCACTCGGGCAGTTCCTCGCCCTTGCGGCGCCGGTGGGGCATCACCAGGCCGGTTCCCGGTAGCCGCCGTCGGCGATCGTCACGTGTTGCCGACGGCGGCCCTGGCCCCGGATTCCTCCCATGCCTTGCAGTCGTTGCGGCTGCCGGGAAGGGGCTGGCCGACCACCACGACCAGGCGGCTGTCGGCGTCGATGATGACCTGGTGCTTGGTGGAGTAGCGGTAGTTCTTGGACTGTTCGGCCACCGTGTGGTCGCGGGTGGGCACCAGGGTGCCGTCCACGACGAGCACGGTGTCCTTGCGGAACCGCTTGCGGGGCCGGAGCGCGAGCAACGGGCCGAGGTGGTTGATGATGCGGTCGGCCGCGGACTTCGAGACGCCGAAGAGCGGGGCCAGCTGGCGCAGCGTCAAGTTGGTGCGCCAGTACGCCGCGACGAGCAGGACACGGCCCTCCAGCGGCAAGCTCCATGGCCGCCCGCGCCGGACGGTGTCCGCTCCCTCGCGGCGCAGCGTGGCCATGAGCTTGCGGAAACAGCGCGGGCTCAGCCCGGCAAACGGCGCTATCCAGGACGGCTGTGACGCCGTGATCACACCAGGCACTTCATGATCATCCCACCCGGTCGCCCGAACAGCCGTCAGGGCTCTGGGATGAAGGCGGGCTCGATGCCCATCGCGGCAACGCCCTCGCGTACGGAGCGGTCGAACTGCTTGATCTCTTTCACGAGAACTTCCCAGGCGACGGGTGAGGTCCAGAAGTCCGGCGTGAAGATGGAGCCGATCCGCCAGTCGTCATCGGAGTGCACGATGCGGATCAGCCCCGGATCCGCCTGCATCGAATCGAGCTCGAAGTCTTCGTGGCCGGCGGCCGGACTCTGGAGCCAGAGCGCCAGGTGGTACGCCAGCTCGGCCACGGGGAACGCCTCCTCGGACCACACCACCCGCCCTTGCTCCCAGATGGAGAGCTCCGCCTCGATGTCGAGGAGCAGCACCTCCAGCGGGGCTTTCTGCGGAGTGAGACCGCGCCGCGGCAGATCCGACAGTCCAAAGTTCCGGCAGACGAACCGCACCGCCCGGCCTCCACAAGGTCTGAGGCCCAGCACACGTCCAGGCCACTCAAATGCGGACAACCGTACCAACCCGCACCAGGTGTCCCACCCAGCACCCGAATAACGGGACGACCCTCAGGGGCCCAGGGCTTGGGTTCATCCTGGCATTTCAGCTGTGCCATCAGGCTCTGCCGCCTCACCACAACCAGCGCCCCTTCCTCAAACAGTGAACATCCCTAGGAAAAGTAAGGTGTTACCCGCCGCAGAGCGTTGGCCGCCATTTCATATCTCGCGCCCACTCCTCGCAGGTCCGACAACAGGCGGACAATCGTACGGAGGTCGATCAGACTATCGAAGTATCGATTCTCCTGACAACAGTAGCAATACCAATTATGCGCATGTCAGTTGCGTGCATGTTGACAGTAAATTTGAATGTCAGGCGATGGTGTTGATATTGCTGTCTGCTAGCGACCCCGAGTCTCTGGCCGAGATTGAAAGCGATAGGTCGCACACCTGATAGCGATTCAACTAAAGAGAGACTTGTACATGTCAGAGTCGACGCTTCTGCATCGGCGACCGCTGAATATCAAACCGCGCCACGTCACCGACGGAGCTATCCGCGAGGCACTGCGGGTGATCGAGCGCCATTTCGAGCCTGCGGAGCGGCAGAAGCTGCGCACGCAGTTCCCCGTGCCCCGCACGGGTTCGGACGAGGACGACGGCTTCATCGTGGCCTCCGCCGGCAACCTCAATGAGCTCCTGGCGGCCCCGGCGATCGTGGACGCCCTTCCCCTGGGCGCCCCGGTCGTTCTCACCAATCTGACGGCCTGCGCGTCTAACGACCAGCAGATGATGCAGCTGTCCATTTCGGCCGACGGCGTGGACATCATCATCGCCGGGGCCAACGAGGACTGGGCCCGCGCCCGTCACCGCGAACTGCGGCGGATCTTCACTCCCACCCGCCGCTTCTGGGACTTGCGGTCCACCGCGCAGCAGCGGGACTTCTTCGTCCTCGGCCTGGCGGTGGACACGGTCCTGGCAGCCGTGCTCTACGCCGCCGGCCTGCTGCCTGGCCAGCACGGCTCTCTCGCCGTGCAGGCCGCCGCGGTCGCGGGGTTCGCCGTACCCCTTCTGCTGTCCTGGATCCTCGGCGGCCGTTGCCTTCGGCGCTGCACCGTACGAATCGCCTCGGCCGAGCAGACGACGTGGTGGCGCTCCATGGACACCATGGAGCGGCTGACGTTCTTCATGCTCGTTGTCGCTGTCCTGACGGTCTTGGCGACCCTGCTCGACGGCAGTTAGCCCAGCCCGACCCCCGCGACGTCCTGCCCCTACCACCACCCAGGAGAACATCGGACAGTGAACCTTCACACCGTCACTGCGGCCCGTTTCCGTCACCTCGACGGAAACGGGCCCCGCCCGAACAACTTCGAGGAGTTCTATACCCTCTACTTCTCCAGCCTCGTTGCCCAGGCCCGCGAGTTTGCCGACAACCGGGAATTGGCTGCTGATGCCGTCCAGGACGCACTGATCGATGTCTACCGCCGCTGGGACGACATCGAAAATCCGGCCGCGTACGCGGGAGTTGCCGTCCGCCGCACCATCTGGACCTACCACCAGGGTCGGCACCCTGCACCACTTGCCACGCTCACCCCAGATGCCATGCCCCTCGCACGCGATTCCAGCGGCAGAGTCATCGACTACGTCACGCTCGTCACGTACCTCAAGGACCTCCCGGACATGCAGCGCACCGTCACCACCCTCCACTATTTCGAGGGCTGGAAGATCAGCGACATCGCCAAGAGGCTGCAAATCGCAGACAGCACCGCCCGCGCCCACCTGGTCCACGCGCGCCGGCGCCTCAAGGAACTCCTGGAGCCACAGCCGAGTCCCCATCCCAGTACCGAGCGGAATCCTCCTCAGGGTTCCGACGGCCCTCCTCCAGAAGCCGGGTGCCCGCAAGCCGCCTCGGCCACCACGGTCGAGCGGGCCCAAAGCGGGGATTCGGAGGCCTTCGCCAGTCTGTACGACACGCACGCCGACACCGTCTACCGCTACCTCTATCTCCGTGTGGGCCGCAAAGACACGGCCGAAGAGCTCACCGCGCAGACCTTCCTCCGGGCGTTGCGCAACATCAAGCGCTTCACCTGGCAGCAAAGAGACTTCAGTGCCTGGCTGATGAGCATTGCCCGCGCACTCGTGGCCAGCGACCTGGCGGACAGCCGATTCAGGCTCCAGGTCACTGCCGACGACATGTTCGAAGCATGCGGCACGCAGAACCCTGTGACACCCGGCGCTGGCCGCCACGCCGAACTTTTGTCAGCCCTGGTTCAGTTGAGTGCGCCGCAGCAGGAGTGCCTTACCCTGCGCTTCTTCGCCTGCCTCTCCGTCAACGAGACTGCACGCGTCATGGGCAAGACCGACGGAGCGGTCAAAACACTCCAGCACCGAGCACTGCGGAGGCTCAGCCGAACAGTGCCCAAATCAGCCGACAGGCCGCCGAATGTGGTGACGGGTGGTGCCACAACGGAAACGTCCCCAGGTGCGGCACCACCCGTCACCACGCCTGGTGCCGAATTCGATCTCTCGCGCGTCCTGCACGACGTAAGCGCTCATTGCTCGGAAGCCACTCAACCGACCGTCCATGCCCACAGACGGATGCGCGCCAAAGCGGGGGTGTAACAAGATGTCCCGGTGAACCACTTACCGCCATGCGTCCGGTCGAGACCGAACCGCGGGCCCGCCGGTCCAAGGAGGATGCCTGGACTGCCCGATCCCACGCCCCGGACGGGCTGGCCCGCGCGTCGGAGGAACAGTCACTCGCGCCGTTCAGATGATGACGAGGGCCTCGTCGCTGACCAGACACCTGAGGAAGCAAACAGGCGCAGGCCGAGATACCGGGGCTCCACTCGTCACCGAAGGTACCTCCTCGTGCAGAATGAGTCCGGTTTCACTGCACTACAGTCTGCGCATACGTCGAAGGCGTCGACGACTACCGCTCCTTTGGCGGTCGAAGGTGCCGGTGGTTTTGACACCGCGCGTTCGTGGCGGTAGGGATGCTGCGGCGGCGCTTCAGCCGGTTGATTTCTCTCTCAGCTGTGCGCAAGACCTCGATATCCGGATCACTTGCAACGGCTAATATTCCAGACGGACCTGCGATCCTCGGTACAGCGCTTCCCGCGGTCGACCGGCCCAGCGGGTGTCAGTCTTGTTCGCCGTCGTGCGTGTATGAAGTGGTGTAGTCCTCCACCGGCATGGCCATGTCCGCGGCGTAGTCGGCGCGGGCCTGGCGGTCCGCTTCGGTGATGTCGGGGTGTACGGGGGGCGTGTGGGGTGCAGGCCAGAGTTGGACCAGGTGGCGTTCCCCGTGGTCGCCGATGCCGGGCTCGGGGTCGTCGGCGTGGCAGTACAGGCGCATCCGCACCCAGTCCGACCCGTCGGATGAGAACGGGAACTCCAGGAGAGGTTCGTCGTCCGGCCACGCGTCCAGGATGTCGCCCTGCTCGAGGGTCGCGACGTAGAGGGCGGGGAGGTCGGCCTGCAAGCTGATCTCTTCCGCGGGCTCCCACTCGCCGCCGGCCTCGGGTGCTGGCGGGGCGTCGTGGACCTGGACTGTCAGGTGGAGGGGGCCGGTGTCGGTGGTGGTGAGGACGACGGCGCCGGCGTCGGTGGCCGGGCCGCAGCGCCAGCCGAAGGGCATCTCCTTGGGGTACTCGTAGTCGTCGGTGAAGCCGATCAGATAGCCGCCTTCGCCGAGATCGACAGTGAACGACGATGCACGGACCAGCATGGAAAGCCTCCTTGAACAGGGGCAGGGTGCCCCCTCCCGCACGATGCGGGAAGAGGCACCCAGTCTTGCGGGGACTGTAACGGCGGTCAGGCGATCACGTAGAACGGGTCGTGATCCATGACGTGCATCTGGCCGCGCCATGCGGTGATGCGTCCACCCTGGGCCTTGTTCTCATTCACCTTGACCCAGGTGATTTCCCGCTGGGCGGCAGGAAGGGCGGTGCCACCCTCGTAGGTGGAAGCGAACGGGTACTCGTCACACGAGGTGCGGCCGGCGCGGCGCATGTCTGCCGGCGCGGTCCGCGGGCACACCGCGGCCCGGTTACGGCCCTCCTGAGTCTTGTTGATCATCCAGTGCAGGGGCTTGCCGCCGTTCGGGTCGCCGTAATGGCCGCCGCGGGAGCGGAGCTTGCGGATGCCTTCGTCGATGCGGGCCAGGCCGACCATGCTCACCCCGGTGGGCGCTTCGGGGATGGCGCATCCGGCCCGGCTGGCCCGGGTGCTGCCGTAGTAGTTGTCGCAGCGGTAGACGGCGGAGGCGTAGGAGACGCTGCCGGGGCTGTAGCCGGCCTTGGTGAAGGTGTAGCCGTAGGTGGTCTTCGCCTTGGGGTTGATCTTCTTGGGGGCGATGGCGGTGGTCTTGTAGTCGACGCTGCCGCTGGCCGCGCTGTCGAGGGTGTGGCCCTGCTGGAAGTGGGCGGTGGCCTTGGTGCCGCCGCCGGAGGTGGCGGAGAACTTGACGGCGACGCCGTTGCCCTGGCCCGTGGTGGCCGCCTTGGAGATGGTGAACTTCTCAGTCCAGTTGGCGGAGTTGGTCTTCAGTGTCATCTGGTGCTTGACGCTGAAGTCGGCGGTGCCCTCGATGACCGGGCGCCCGTTGATGACTTTCACGACGTCGAGATGGACGGTGACCCACTCGCACTCGCTGAAGCGGTTGACCGTGATGCGGTTGACGGTGCAGGAGGCGTTCGCGGCCGGGCTGGCCAGAGCGTTCGCCCGGGCCTGGGGCTGGCCGATGGTGCCGCGCAGCCGTCCGTCACCCGACTGTCCGGCCACGGCTGATGCTGACGGGGCGGCGGCTGTTGCGAGCAATCCCAGCGCCACGGCCCCTGTAGTGAGCAGCTGTCCCGTTTTCAAGTTGTACCCCCGGTTGTTGGTCTCAACCGACGAAGGCACACCGTCAACTCCCGCGTACCCCCGTCGCGTTGATGCCATCCAAGCACAGGCAACGCAAAGACTGCACACCGTTTTTGGTCTGTTTCAGTCATAGGTGAGCGGGTGTCACGCATTGGCAGTCGATATCACCCAGCCCGGCCGAGCGCTCCGGCACCGCGCCCCCGCAGAAGAGCGACCCGACCAGGACGCAGGCGCCCTGCCGGGCGCCAGCCGCTTCCGACCTCGCGGCCCGACCATCCGCCGCAACCCGGCCCTTTGGCCGGAAGCCGAGTTCGATCTCTTCGCCGCCGACTGCATCCACGATCAGGCCGTTCGGTCTTGCTCACTGCCGCCCGAACCGTCGGCCGAGCCGACACGGGCGGCCCACTTCCTCGCCTTTCCCCACCTCCCCAGGAGACCGGCGGGTGCGCCACCTCACAGAGGCCGCCGCCAGACAGCCGAGGGAACAACCTCAGCAAATTGACCGTTCATTAAAGTGTGGCTGCGGAGGGGACAGTGTCCCCGGGCCTCACCTACAACCCATGGGGACGACCGTCCGGCTGAAGCCCCATGGAGCCCTCCGCCGAGAGGCGACCGCCCTCCGCACGCCACCACCTGCCGCCCCGGCTGGCCTCCCCCGTCCAGCTGGGGCCTTCAGCTGTATACGACTGCCGTAGACCGGCCGGTGACTTACCGGTAGTCCGTCGGGACATCCTCCAACCGCGGCGCCCTCACCCAAGACCGAGGGTACTCAGAGCCGTGGTCCAGTCGGTGACGATGGCCTTCTGCGCGGCCGTCAGGGAGACCTTCCCGGCGCAGACCGCGGTGTGCAGTTTCGTCTCCACCGGGTCCTTCAGATTGTTGACCCCGCCGGCCGCCTTGTGGCCCGGGTCCGGCGGCTCGACCCACAGGTTGCGGGGATCGTTGGGGTCGCCGCCTAGCTGCAGACTGATCAGGTGGTCGTACTCGGCATCGCCCATGGGGCCCTTGTAGCCGTACGAGGCAGCGTTCAGCGCCTTCTCCTTGCCGGTGACGGAGGTGGACGGCCGGATACTGGAGGTGTAGCCACCCTTGCGGCAGATCGTGGACTTCAGATTCGCCTGCGTGACCGCCGGAGAGACGGCGCCCGGCGTACACGCTGGGTCCTCCAGCGGCTCCCCCCTCTCGTACCGGAAGTGGCAACTCCCCGCTGGAGGCTGCTTCTGGACGGTGTAAGTGGTCTGCGGGCCGGCCCCGACCGCGATCGCCCCTTGCGGGCCGCCGTGTGCGCCCGTGCCTGAAGGCCCCGTGGCCGTAGTCCCGGCCGGCGACGCGGCAGATCCGCCCGTTGCGGCTGGCGAGCAGCCCGCCAGGAACACCGCGGCGAACAGCACGGATGACGCGGCACGGTAGCTGGAGTGCATGACGACCCCTCACGAGCAGGCAATGGCTGGGCACATACTGCCCGGCCAGCGCATCAGCACACCGGCCGGGGCCCGCGCCAAGAAGCGCGACAGAATGCGGGGCGCGCCACCGCGCAGCCCGTTCGGCTCAAGTCCCAAGCGAAACTGCGGCTTTGGGCAAGGCTCGCCCATGCCCCGGTATGGAGAAAGTGAAGGTCACCAGATGTTCACCGCCCGCATCTACCCGCATAGATCCGGTGGGTGCTGTCATTCCGTCAGCCGCCTGGAACACGACCTCCAGGCCGAGACGGGAGACCCCCAAATGCGACCTCTGCGCCGCGTCACCGCCACCACCACCGCCCTCGGCATGGCCGCCGCATGCCTCATCATCGCGGTGAGCGGCACCGCGCACGCCTCCGCCTGTTCCCAGTCCCACCTGCCGCTGCCCGACTCCTCCTGCACGCCCGGCTCCTACAACCCCAACGTCACCCAATCGAACATCCACAGCACCATCTGCGTGTCCGGCTGGACCGACACCGTCCGGCCCCCCACCTCCTACACCAACCCGCTCAAAGCACAGGGCATCATCGACTACGGCTACTCCGACACCAACATGTCGGACTACGAGGAGGACCACCTCGTACCGCTGGAACTCGGCGGTGCGCCCCGCGACCCCGGCAACCTGTGGCCCGAGCCGCACTACGGCACGAAGACCGCCTACACCAAAGACGGCACCGAGACGAAACTGAAGAACGCCGTCTGCAACGGCACCATCACCCTCTCCGCCGCCCGCAGCGCCATCAAGAACAACTGGACCACCGCACTCCAGGTCACCGGCATCGGCTGACCTCCAAGGGAATCGCGGCTGGTACGGCGACCACGACCGTGACCGCGATCGCTTCGGCGACCGGGACCGGCGGCACGGCTGGCACGGCGACCAGCACCGGCATCACGACCACTAGGTCGGCCGCCGCTAGCCCGCCATGGCGGGCGTGCTGGTGATGCGGCGATTCGAGTGCACCCGGTGCCACCCGTCGTCAGGCCAGCCGCGGCCGTTACACCCCGCCGGGGGCCGAAGACCGTTCTGACAGTCTTCGACTCCCGGGCCACAGCCGGGCGAGGGCATCCGGACAGCACAGACCGGTGCCCTCCATCGGCACGCACCTGGAAGCAGCTCGCCAACAACCGCCGCAACCTCGCCGCCGCAGGGCTGACCGAGACCGGATGGCGCCAGCGATGACAGGCGGCTCGCTGGTCCTAAGTGCAGACGGTGAGTCGGGCAAGCGGTTCGGGACGAGCTCAAAGGGGAGCCGTTGGTCGTCGAGTCCGTCACCGAGCTCCACCGGCGCGCTCCTTGACGCGGATCAGAAGGCTGTGTGGGCGAACCAGCAGTCGAGTGCCGTGACCTCGCCTGAGATGTCGAAGGCGGTCTCCTGGTACGACCGCCGCCCGTAGAGCAGCAGGAGGAGGTCGGCCGACTGCCCCCGTACTGCCGCCTGCGCCTTGGACGGCGCGGCGTCGGCTCCGGCCCGCGTCAGCAGTCGGAAACCGTCCGGATCCAGCCGCACCCGCCACTCCTCGCCGGTTTCGCCGGCGGAGTCCGCGCGCTGGAAGGCGATGGTCTCGCCGTTGCCGTGCAGCTTCGCCACGGCCGGGGCGAAGAGGCCCGCGTAGGGCAGGTTGACGAGGAACTCGTCAACCCCGTCCGCCGCCAGCGCGGGGTCGATGTCCGACTTCCGGCCGACGGCACGCTCCGCGTCCACCCGGTGCACCAGCGTTTCGAACAGCATCCGGCGGGCCCAGAACCGCGCGTGTTGGTCCTCACCCCACGCCCACATCACCGCCTGGGGATCCGTGGCCCGCAGCACGGCGGCTACATGGGGTACGCCCGCTGCCACCCAGTCGCCATATTCCTGCGCACGTTCCGGCAGCCCCAGCTCCACGTCGCGACTGTGCGGAGGCTCCTGCACCAGCCGGGTCAGCAGCGTGCAGAACCAGCGCTGCAGCGCTCCCACGTGCCGGGTGAGCTCGGCCAGCGTCCAGTTGGGGCAGGAAGGCACGGCGGTCGCGGGGTCTGCACATTTGACCACCTCGGCAAACTGCAGGGTCTCCCGCTCTACCGCCTGCCGGTAGGTGTCGTAGGGCAGAGGATGCCCCATCTGGCTCGTCGTCTCCATCTACTGCCGTCCTTCTGTCCGCAGCACGGATCTTGTCGTGATCAGTCTGGAGGCTGGAGTCCACTCGAAGGCAAATCCCAGGGGGGTCGCGTTCCACAGAGGACACTGACACGAAAAATTGAGTCAGTGTGCTGGTCAGGTCGCTGGGATGGGCGCTGTCACGTTGACTGACAGGGTGTGGAGACGCCGAGTCAGCCGCACATGAACTCGACGCTGTAGGCGTACTCCTCGGTTCCCAACGGACCGGCGAACACACGCCGGTCGCCTGTAGCCCGCGCAGTGGGCCGCGCTCGCCGAACTCGGTATCAAAATGAACATGATAGAGGTCGCCGCCTCGCCCGGTGGCATCGCTCCGGAAAGCGCGATCGAGGAGTTGCTGTTCACCGAGAACTGGCACGCGGCGTACACGGCCTGGTCAATGAACGCCTGCTCCCGCATGGCCGGGTACCTTTCCCAACAGAGTCAAGGACGGCACGGTACTTACGGAAGACCGGTGCGGTGAATCGGCACAACAGGCGGAGCGGGTTCTACGGGTCACTGACAGGCGCGGTCGTGGCGGCCATGGCCGCCAGCGGCTGCGGCGCAGGGGGAGGCAGCGCAACGGGCCCGGCCGCCACCTCGTCGCAGCCAGCCTCCAGCACCGTACCGAACGCCACCGACTGGCAGAAGTGGAGTCTCACACCGCTGCCCGCGCCCCCGAAACCCCCGGCCGACAGGCCCGTCAAGCTCTCCGCTACCGGAACCGTCCCGGTCTTCGAGCACCTACCGATCTCGCAGAAGGTCGTCTTCATCACGGTCGACGACGGATCGGAGAAGGACCCCAAGTTCATCGAGATGATGAGGGAATTGAAGATTCCGATCACGATGTTCCTCATGAACTACACCATCAAGTCGGACTACGGGTACTTCAAACCACTGCAGGCGATGGGCAACCACATCGAGAACCACACCCTGCACCACCCCGCAATGAACACCCTCCCGTTGGCCCGCTAGAAGGAAGAGGTGTGCGGCGACCAGAAAATCCTCACCCATCAGTACGGCACCGCACCGCTCCTGTTCCGCCCGCCCTACGGCGCATACAACAGCGACACCAAGACCGCGGTGGGAGAATGCGGGCCCCGGGCAATCGTCCGGTGGCGGGAATCCATGCAGATCACACCTTGCGGTATCAGGAAGCGGACAAGAAACTGCGTCCCGGCGACATCATCCTCGCCCACTTCCGCGGACCCAAGGAACTCAAGGGCACCACGATGACGGAGATGTTCGGCAACCTGCTCAAGCGCATCCAGAAGCAGGGATTCACCGTGGCGCGCCTGGACGACTACATCCAGCCACCAACTGGGTGAGACCGTGGGACGCACCTCCGCCGCGCCACGGTCCCGGCAGTGGGGCCTGTCAGAGGCGTTCGAAGCATACTAGGCCGTGCCCGTACCGGTACGCGGTGCAGCCCCGCGGCCGCGCGACGTCATTGGCGGCGGTGTGACTTACCAGCCGCACGAGTGAGGCGACGGCAGAGTGCCAGACGGGCGGGGTACTGGCCCGCTACGAAGATCACAAACCGTTCGTGATCTTCGAGAGGAAAGTCCTCGTGCGCTTCACCCCCGCCGCCCGTACGACTGCCGCCACACTGTCCGCACTCGCCGTACTGCTCGCCCCCACCACCGCACACGCCTCCACACCCGCCCAGGCCGTCGCCCCCGGCGACACGGTGGCAATGCCCGTCCGCGACGCCCTCCAGGCGCTCCCCGTCCAGGACGAAAACCGGACCGGCTACGAACGCACCAAGTTCCGCCACTGGATCGACGCCGACAAGGACGGCTGCAACACCCGGCAGGAAGTCCTCAAGGCCGAGGCCGTTATCGCCCCGCAGCAAAGCCCGGGCTGTGCGCTCACCGGCGGAGAGTGGTACAGCCCGTACGACGACAAGTACTTCACCGACGCGCGGGCCCTCGACATCGATCACCTCGTCCCCCTCGCCGAGGCCTGGGACAGCGGTGCCTCCGCCTGGACCGCCAAGGAACGCGAGGCCTACGCCAACGACCTGGGCGACGCCCGCGCACTCATCGCGGTCTCCGCCGCCAGCAACCGCAGCAAGAGCGACCAGGACCCCAGCACCTGGCAGCCGGCCGCCCAGGGGTACCGCTGCCAGTACGCCACCGACTGGGTAGCCGACAAGACCCGCTGGGGCCTGACCATCGACCCCACCGAACACGCCGCGCTGTCCGAGGCCCTCAGCCGCTGCCCCGACCAGCCCATCACCGTCACCCTCGCCCGCTGACCCCCGCACCATCCCCCGCGGCCGCCGACGGTCTGCCGTCGGCGGCCGCGGCTCCCTCGTCCGAGGCTCTGACCGGGTCGTGTACGACGCCGTACTCGCGGCCGAAGCGGTTGGCTTCTGCGGCGGAGCCCGTCATCCGGTGCAGCCACAACCCGTACGCCACCGAAGCGATCTGCTCCGTCGTCAGATACAGCCGCCACCGCTTGATGCCGTGATCACACGAGGCCGTGCGGACCTGCTCCCCCAGCCCATCAGCGGGCGGCACCCGGAGCCGGCCGGTGAGGCCGACAAACACGCGCAGCGCCGCCATCTGCGAGGGGATTAGCTCCACCACCTGCCGGTCTGCTTCCTCCCCGCCGGGCGAGGGCTCGGCCCGGGGGCGGGAGCAGCCATAGGTAAGGGCGTCATGGCCGTGTGGCGTCAGTCGGGCCGCCCACCGCACGGGGCGCCCGTCCAGAGCCGACAGCTCCGCGCGGTCCTCCCGGCAGGCAAGCTCCACCAGGCCCTGACTCTCCAGGGCGTTCACCTGCTGCTGGTGCGACAGAAGAAGCTCGGTGTCGAGCGCCCAGCCATGCCCGGCCGCCTGCCCACGCTCACGCAGCGCCTCCAGCACCGACAGCGCCCTCTCCCAACTCTTCATCCCACTCCCCCGCCTTGTGCACCGCGCCCGTACCCGTTCGCCGACCGTAGACGCCGATGCCGGCGTGGGCAGCGCCAAGGCGAAGAAGGCCAGCCCATCGAGGGAATCCGTTCGACGATCAGCGCACTCGCGGAAAGCCAGCAGATTCACGGCCTGGCTGCCAACGAGGGGGTCAGAGGAAAGGAGCAAGGGGCAGCCGTGACCGCCGGCACCCCTCGCGGCCGGCAGGCGCTCATGGTATCGGGGGCGGAATAGTTGGCGTAAGCTGCAGGAATCTAACGCGGGGTGGAGCAGCTCGGTAGCTCGCTGGGCTCATAACCCAGAGGTCTTCTCTGAACTAAGAGCTCGTAACGCGGCCACGGGCGGATATTCTTGAGACGTCTCCGGCAGATGAGGCCGCATGCCAAGCCGGTCAAGCACTCACAGCCTCCTGAACGGCGGAATCGTCACACCGGTCACGCTCGACCAAGCCTGCGCACTTCTTCGCCTTCACAGCCATTGCCGCAACCCTTATATGCCACCGCAAACTGGCCAAAGGACATGGCGTCAGAGGACCGTCGACCGACCGTGCCGACTCGTCAGCGCGGAGCGTTTTGCAGGCGGAACAAGCATGCGTGGGACCTCGTTCAGCGTAAAACCTGTTTGCGATGACGGCGCCGGGGGTAGTCAAAAATCCTGACATGTACAGAGTCTCCTATTGGCCCGCCCGGTGCAAAGCCATGAACACGGAACTGATTGTGGCATCCCTTTCTGGGGTTGTGGCCCTGGCGAGCGTGGCCTACAGTTCGCAGGCAAATAGGAAAAATTCCCTCCTCGAAGACGAACTGGAGCGGCAAAAGGTCGAACGTGCTCGCATGCTCGAGCGGCAGGACGTCATGAGCCGGGTTCGTGACCCGCTGCTTTGGGCTGCCTTCGATTTTCAGTCGCGGCTCTACAACATTGCCGCCCAGGGCTTTCTGAGAGTGCACTTTGTGCAAGCTCGTGACCAGCAGTACGCAGTACGCAGCACCCTGTACGTGCTCGCCGAGTACCTCGGGTGGGTTGAGATCCTGAGGCGCCGCATTTTTTTCCTTGATCTCGGCAACCAAGAATCCAACCGTCAGATCGTGAGACTGTTTACGCGCATCAGCAACGTTCTGAATGACGATGCTTACCCAGACCGGCACTTTCGATTATTCCGCAGCGATCAGAGGGCCATTGGAGAACTTGTCATCAGGGGCGACAATGACGCTGATAGCTGCATCGGATATGCGGAGTTCTGTGCGCGTCTGGAATCGGACTCAGGGTTCGCCGCCTGGTTCGCATCACTGTCCGACAGCGTCGCCGAACTGGCTTCACTTCCGGGGCGGCATCCGCGTTTGGTAGACCTGCAAGTAGCCCTGATGGACTTGATTGACTTCCTTGACCCGCAGCAAGAACGCTTCCCTCAGAAAAGCCGATTCCGGCTGAACCGCTGCTGAGCGCTAGAAGTACTCAAGGGTGCGGATTATGGCAGTGACGGCTGTCATGGGCTGCACTGGGGTGGCCCGTGATGACACGGGCCGCCCCAGACATATGGCCTCAGTTAGGTGGTGTTTGTGGCATCGCTGATTCGAGCGGCGATCTGGCTGAAGCTGGGAACGCCCAAGAATATCGGGGAGTCCTTCTTCTTCTGTCGTGCATCCAGCTGCGCGAGCTTCCCTTCCGCGGCGTCGCGGCTGACCGAGAGACCTTCGACTTCGCCGAGCCAGCCCTCCCTTTCTGCTTCCGTGATCCGATCGCTTAGGTTGTCGCGGATCTCGACCAGCCGCTCCCTCTCGTAGGGATCCACGATCAGGACTGGGCATCGGACACAGGCGTGTTCATGAATGCAGTCGGTCCGAGCGACGGCCAGCCCAAACCCGACGGCGAGTCCGGCGGCCGCGTCATCGTGTAGTCAGGCAACGGTGCGCAGCAGCAATCCGGTCAGGTGAACCGTCGCCCCCATGCCCCAGCTGCGGATGCACGGTGGGTACCGATATGTCGTGCCGCCCTTCGACCTTCCCGCGTCCCTGGCTCTGTGCCAATCCGTCGATCAAGTCCGTGGCGGCCCCAGCATCGCTGCCCTGGAGCCCAAGTTCGACGGATGGCGCTGTCAGGTTCTCGCTGGCGCGGGCCGGTTGTGGAGCCGCCACGGCACCGACTTGAGCGCTTCGTTCGCGGACATCGCTCAGGCGTCGCGCGCGCTGCCGGACTGCGTCCTGGACGGCGAGCTGGTGGCCGTCCTCGACAGCGGCGAGCTGGCGTTCGGAAAGCTGCAGTCCCGTTCCGGACGCGGCCCGCGGTCCCACGAGGGCTTCACGGTCCACCTGGCCGCCTTCGACGTCCTGGCCGTCGGTGACACGGATTGGAGGCCGAAGTCGTACTCGGAGCGCCGCGGCCGGCTGCTGGATCTGCTGGAGGGCGGACCGCCCGCAATCCGCCCGGTCCCGGTCACCGACAGCGTCGCGACGGCCCTGGACTGGGTGGGCGCCCTGGGCGGCGTCGAGGGCGTCGTGATGAAACCCAACCGGCCCTACGTCGCGGGGCGCGGCTCGGGGTGGCTGAAGTGGCGGCAGATGCACACCAGCGAGGCCGCAGTCCTCGGGGTGAGCGGCCGTACTCCCGCAACGCAGTGCCTCATCCTCGGCCTGCCGCACCGCGGCGGCCGGATACGGGCCGTGGGAGTGAGCCTGCCCCTCGGCCAAACGGTACGCCACGAGCTGCTCCCTCTGCTGCGGCCTGCCGGGGACACGGAGGCGGAGCTGCCCGGGACCGTGGGCGGACTGCCCGGCGCCGATCCGGTGCACTACCGGCCCGTGATCCCCGACGTGGTCGTGGAAATCGAGGCCGACCAAGCCGGCCCTCGCGAGTTCGGGCGGTTCCGACACCGCCCTCGTGTGCTGCGCATCCGAGCCGACATGAGGGTCGCCGACCTGGCGTCTCCCCCGTAGTAGTTGGCACAGCGGACTGTCAGGAGGCGGCCAGGCCTGATGGTGAAAGGTCGTGGCAGGCCGGGGACCACCCGGCAGTCAGTCGCGACCGTCGGACGCATCCGCTCCTGGCCATCACGCGCTTCGGCGTCGGTAGCCGTCCGTTCCCGCTGCGCAGAGCGGCCTCGATCCCATGGAACGTATGGCGAAAGCATGCCAGGCAAGGTAGGTCGTGCCGACGCCCCTCGGACCCGGTCAGCTTATCCCTACCCATACATCCCCAACACGTCTCTGAGGCAATTGGCTGTGTGCGTAAGTAGCGACACCGTCTGTCGGTCAGCGGCGGCAGCACCCGGTCTTGTCGGGGAGCGGCATCGCTGAGTTTTGACACCACCTGGGTGCTTGCAGTGGGAGCATCGAAGTGCTCTGCGTGGTGAGGGGGCGTGGATGCCGCCGAAGTCCGAAGTCGATCTGTACGCGGCGATCCGTCGTGATTCCCGGGCCGGGCTGTCGAACCGGGCCCTGCAGCATAAGTACGGGGTGGGCTTCCGCACGGTTCGCAAGGCTCTGGCCTCGGTCTGGCCGGAGCCGCGCAGGACGCGGCTGGACCCTTACGAAGGGCTGGTCGATGAGATGCTGCGGGCGGATCTCACCGCGCCGCGGAAACAACAGCACACCGCCAAGCGGATCTTCGACCGGCTGGTGGCCGAGCACGGCGCGGCCGACATCACCTACGGGACCGTCCGCGCCTACGTCGCGGAGCGTCGCGAGGAGATACGGATCGCGGCTGGCCGGGGCATCGCGAAGGCGTTCGTGCCTCAGTCCCACCGGCCGGGCGCCGAGGCGGAGGTCGACTTCGGGGACGTGACGATCCGTCTGGCCGGCCAGCAGGTCAAGTGCAGCCTGTTCTCGTTCCGCCTGTCGTACTCCGGGAAGGCGGTGCACCGGGTGTCCGCCTCCGGCGGCCAGGAGGCGTTCTTCGAAGGGCACGTCCACGCTCTCAGCGCGCTCGGCGGGGTGCCGACCGGCAAGGTCCGTTACGACAACTTCAACTCGGCCGTCGCCCAGGTGCTGGGCTTCACCGGGCCCGGGTGGAGACGGAGCGGTGGACCGCGTTCCGCTCGCACTTCGGCATCGAGGTCTTCTACTGCCGCCCCGGCAGCGAGGGGGCTCACGAGAAGGGCGGGGTGGAGGGGCAGATCGGCTACTTCCGCCGCAACCACTTCGTCCCCGTTCCCGAGGTCGGCTCGCTGGCCGAGCTGAATGCGATGGTCGACCGCTGGGACGAGGAGGACGACGCCCGGCGGATCCGCTCCCGCCCGCGGACGGTCGGCGAGTACTTCGCCGCGGAACAGCCGTTGCTGAAGCCGTTGCCGGTCGAGCCGTTCGAGACGGGCCGGCTGTTCGCACCGCGGGTGGACCGCTACAGCCAGATCAGCGTCCGCACGAACCATTACTCGGTGCCGGTGCGGCTGATCGGGAGACGGGTGCGCGTGATGCTGCACGCCTCCGAGCTGGTGGTCTACGCGACGGAGTCGAAGTCGCCCGGCACGAACGGCTGATGACCAAGGCCGGGTCCCGGCGGGTGCTGGACCACTATCTGGAGGCGCTGATCCGCAAACCGGGAGCCCTGCCCGGATCGACCGCGCTGGAACAGGCCCGCTCGGCGGGGAAGTTCACCCCGGTCCACGACGCCTGGTGGGCGGCGGCCTGCAAGGCGCACGGCGACCGGGACGGCACCCGGGCGCTGATCGAGGTCCTGCTGCTGGGCCGGCACATGCCGCACGAGCACCTGGTCGCCGGACTCGCCGCGGCGCTGCGGGCGGGAGCGATGACCTCGGACGCGGTCGCGCTGGAGGCCCGCAAAGCAGCGGAGGCCGACGACACCACCGCCCCGACCGTGCTGCCGGAAGGGCCGGAGTCCGACCGGTTCGGGCATCCGAAGGTCGCGTCCCTGACCGAGCGGAGGCTGGCGCACCTGCCGCCGGACACCCGGCCGCTGCCCTCGGTGGCCGTCTACGACCAGTTACTGCGACGACGCCGGCCGGGCGGCCGGCCCAACCCCGAGGGAGAAGAGCCGTGACCGTCAAACGCCACCGTGGCCTGACCGAGCAGGCCGCCGACGCGGCCATCGAAGCATCCTGCAAGGCACTGCGACTGCCCACGATCCGGGGTCAGTTCGCCGACATCGCCGAGGAGGCGGCCAAGGGCCAGATGACCTACCGCGGGTTCCTCGCGGAACTGCTGCTGGCCGAGTGCGACGACCGGGCCCGCCGACGTTCCGAGCGCCGGATCAAGGCCGCCTCATTCCCCCGGGAAAAGTCCCTGCGGCAATTCGATTTCGACGCCACCCCGAACATCGACCCGGCCGTGATCCACACCCTCGCATCCTGCGAATGGGTGAAGAAGGGCCTGCCCCTCTGCCTCATAGGAGACTCCGGCACGGGGAAGTCCCACCTGCTGATCGCGCTCGGAACCGAGGCCGCGATGCCGGCTACCGGGTGAAGTACGTCCTGGCCACCAAGCTGGTCAACGAGCTGGTAGAGGCCGCCGACGAGAAGCAGCTGACCAAGACGATCGCCCGCTACGGACGCGTCGATCTCCTCGCGATCGACGAGCTGGGATACATGGAACTCGACAAACGCGGCGCCGAGTTGCTGTTCCAGGTTCTCACCGAACGGGAGGAGAAGAACAGCGTCGCCATCGCCTCCAACGAAAGTTTTGGAGGGTGGACCAAAACGTTTACCGATCCCCGGCTCTGCGCGGCCATCGTCGACCGTCTCACCTTCGGCGGGAACATCATCGAGACCGGCACTGACTCCTTCCGCCTCGCCCCGACCCGAGCCAGGGCCGAACAGGCCGCAGGCTGACGATCACAACGGGCCCTTCCTCTGTTCGTTTCTGCGCGCCGTTCCTCTACGCTCAAGGAGGTCATCAACTACCACATGACATCTGCCCGGTGATGAAGTCGGCGTGGGGTGCGCGTCCCCGCTCCACGCCACCACTGGACGGCTTCAGGCGCAGCCACGGGTCGGCACATCCGGACGCCGACGACCCCGTTGGCGCGTCCCGCCGGGCGGCGAAAGGGATGCGCCGTGCCTTCGGCTTCGGCGAACTACCGTGCCCTGCTGCGCACTTCGGGTGCTGCGGCCTTCTTCCTTCCCGCCGCCGTCGGGCGTCTGGGCATCGCCATGACGGGGATCGGCATCGTCTGGCTGGTGCACGCACGCAACGGCTCGTATGCCGCCGCGGGCCTCGTCACCGGCGCCTTCGCTGTCGCAGACGCCGTCGCCGGGCCCCAGATCGGGCGCCTTGTCGACCGGTTCGGGCAGGCGCGGGTGCTTCCCTTCGCGTTGGGCGCACATGCCGGGGCCGTGGCGCTGCTGCTGGCCGGCGCCGTTCCGGACCTCGTCGCCGGAGTGCTCGTCGGGGCAACGCTGCCCCAGCTCGGTGCCCTTTCCGCCGCTCGCTGGTCCGCCCTGCTGTCCGGCGAACGGGCTGCCGCGCTGCCCACCGCCTTCGCTCTGGAGGCCCTCGCCAACGGCGTGTCCTACCTGGCCGGCCCGGCCCTGGTGAGCATCCTCGGTGCGGCGGGCCGCCCGGGCGCCGGGGTGCTGCTCGCCGCCGCGCTCGTCGTCGGCGGCGGGCTCGCCCTCGCCGCCCAGCGCCGCACCATGCCGCCCCTCACCGGCCGCGCCGAACGCCGGCACGCCGGACGCGCCCTGCTCCGCTCCGCATTCCTGCGGCAGGTCTCGCTCGGCCTCACGCTCGGGGTGTTCTTCGGCGCGATGCAGGTGTCCGTCACCGCATACGCCGTCGGACGCGGCACACCGGACACGGCAGCGCCGCTCTACTTCGCCTCCAACTGCACCAATCTGGTGGGTGGCTGGGCCTACGGAGCATGGCGCCACGGCGGCTCACCCCGGCGCCACCAGGCCGCAGCCGCCGCCGGCCTCGCCCTCGCGAGCCTCCCGCTGACCATCCTCGACGCGCCCCTCGCGATCGGCGCCACCCTCGCCCTGACCGGACTCACTGTCCCGGTCCTACTGATCCTCACCTCCGTCCTCACCCAGTCGTCGGTCCCGCGCGCCGTCCTCACCCAGGCGTTCACCTGGGGCAACTCCGCAAGTGCCGCAGGATCAGCAGCCGCCGCGGCGGTCGCGGGACGGGTGGTCGACACGGGCGGTGCACACGGCGGCTTCGGCGTGGTGGCGGGGGCCGCGGTGGCGATGACGGTCCTGGCGCTCGGCGGTCTGCGGGACTCATCAGCAGCCGAGAACGAACGACCTTGACACGGGTCAAAGACGGCCACCATCAGGACACCGAGGAAGGAGCCGAGCACCCCCAAGCGGTGTCAAAACTCACCGACATTCTCCGCCTCGCTGAACAGGAACCGCTGCCAGGACTCATCGAGATGCGGTGTTCTGTCTCATCTACAAAGCCACGGTCTGACCTTGCCATGGAGTTCCCGGGGTCGCCCAGGGACACGTAAACCGGTTGAAAACACTCAAGCGAGCTATGTACGGCCGAGCCTCGTTCGAACTCCTCCGGGTCCGGATCCTCACCCAGCCGTGAGCTCCACGGAACTGCGGGCAGAGCCGATTTCGGGGCTCTGACCGCAGTCCGTGAGCGGCCTGACGGCGATCAGCGATCAGGTACAAGGACAGGAAGGCGCAGGCCCTTTGGTCGACCCGCCGTAGGCGCTTCATGTGCTCGCATGTGCCGGTCAGTCCTGGGCGCTTCGTGCTCTACCAAGCATTCCAGAGCCCGCCGTGACGGTGGCGGACCGCAGGGATATCTGCGTCGCCAAGGTCGTGGCCGGCGTGGTGCAGTCCGCGGATCCGCTGGGCTTCGAGTCGACCCTGGAGCCGGGCCCGCCTTTCAGCCATGGCGATCTCGGCAGAGAACGAGCCCGTTCTGCAATAGAGCACCATCCACTGCCAGGAGGTGATCCGGTGCAGCATCTTCGTAGGGGCAGGGCGGCGGCCTTCGCGGGCGGCCTGAGCCAGTTCAGCGTGCATGTAGCGCAGGTCGTACAGGGACATGGACTCCGAAGCGACGTCTTGGACACGAAGTCGCCTGGGAGTTGTGCGGACGGTTCGGGACATCGAGAGCCTCCGTAGGGCCCTCTGGGCTTTCCAGAGGTACCTACGGAGGGTGCGCAGTGGTCAGCACGACTCAGCCCCCTCGTCGGTCGGACGATCTACCAGCAGGACAGTAGTCGCGCGGAGGCGCGGAGGCCGGGATTTTCTGCTCGCTCCGTTGCCAGGTCATGCCGCTCCAAGATCATTCACGGAACTGCGGCCAGAGCCGTTTTCAAGGCCCTGGCCGCAGTCCCGTGCATCCCCAGGTCAGGAGCGGGAGCGAGAGCTCGCCACGGCAGTGTGTTTCCTGCCGTGGTGAGCAAGACGGTCGAGCATGTGCTGTTGCCCGGGATCGATGTGCGAGTGGAGCGGGTCAGCGACTCCTCCGGCGCCGGGGTGGTGCCGGCGGTCCGACTGTGCCCACGGCTGCGGCTGGCCGCGGGCCGGACCCGGCTGCTCCAGCCGCTGACGGCTCCGCCGACGCCGGGCCGTGCCCCGCGGGTCCTGGCGTGGACGAGTTCGCCATCCGCAAGGGCTGCACCTACGGCACCATCCTGGTCGACGTCGAAGCCGGCCAGGTCGTGGTCGTGCTGCCTGACCGCACCTCGGAGAGGTTCGCAGCCTGGCTCAAGGAACATCCTCGCGCGGAGATCATCTGCCGCGACCGGGCCACCGCCTACACGAAGGCGATCAAGGAAGTCGCCCCCAACGCTCTCGAAGTCACCGACCGCTGGCAGCCGGACCGGTCTTCAGAACCTGTCCGCCGCAGTGGAGAAGAGCTGCCACCAGCACTCCAACTGCCTGCGCAAACATACCGAGCCGGAGTCGGAGCCGACCGTGCCGGAACCGGTCCCAATGGAATTGCCCGTGCCGGAACTGCCCCGCATCCAGCTCATCGAACGGACCCGTCACCGCTACGCGGACGTCCACCGCCTGGTGGAGAGGGGCTGGACCATCAGCGCCATCGCGCGGCGCCTGAGCCTCGACCGCAAGACCGTACGCCGCTTCCGCGACGCCAACCTCGACGAACTGCTGGCCTCCGCCCGCGACCGCCGTCCCAACGGAGTGCTGGAGCCGTTCACGGCATACCGCAACGCCCGCTCCACCGAGGCTCAGGGCCAGGTCAGCGGCACCCGTCTTATCCAGGAAATCCACGAACGCGGCTACTGCGGCAGCCGCCAGGTGGTCCGCAAGCACCTCGCCGCTCCGCGGGCGGGCACCGCCTCCGGTCCGGACAGACATCCCCAGCCCCCGCAAGATCACCTCATGGATCAGGCGTCCCCGCGAAACCCTCACCGAAAGCCAGCGCCGAAGGCTGCTGGACGTCCGGTTCGCCTGCCCGGACATCACCCGGGCCTGCGACCTCGCCCGCGCGTTCGCCGAGCTCGTCCGTCACCGGCGCGGATACCTACCGCTGGAGTGGATCCGCCAGGCCGAACAGGACGCGCCCAACCGTGCGGGACCAGACATCACATCGTGCACCCCCGCGGCGCACCCTACATAGGGTCCCCGACAGCCTCCTCTGCGGAAATGAGATGACCTTGAGGACGGCGATGACGGTGCGTCCAGGGCTTAGAGGTCCTGACAAAGGCGTTGGATGTGGCGGTGGGTGATCAGGCAGGTGGCGAGGCCGAGGAAGGCCTCGTGGATGTCGTCGCGTCGTTCCCAGCGGATCCGCGGGCGGCAGAAGCCGAGCAGCCAGGCGATCGTGCGCTCGACCACGTAGCGGAAGATGCCGAGGCCGCTGCCGTGTTCCTGTCCTCGTTCGGCGATGACCGGACGGAGGCCGCGGGCCCAGAGCAGGCGGCGGTACTTGTCGTCGTCGTAGCCACGGTCTGCGAGGAGCGCGTCGGGTCGGCGTCCGGGCCGGCCGACGACGCCGGCCACCGCCGGAACCTTGTCCAGCAGGGGCAGCAACTGCGTGACGTCGTCGCGGTTTCCGCCGGTCAGGGACACCGCGAGCGGGATGCCCTGCCCGTCGGTGAGGACGTGGTGCTTGCTGCCCGGTCGTGCGCGGTCGACCGGGCCGGGCCCGCTTTGGGGCCGCGCCGAGCGGCCCGCACGTGGGAGGAGTCGATCACCGCCCGCGACTAGTCCAGCTTCTGCGCGGCCCGCAGCTTCTTCAGCAGCACGAGATGCAGTTCGTTCCACACGCCGGCCTCGTTCCACTCGGCCAGGCGCCGCCAGCACGTCATGCCCGAGCGAAGCCCAGCTCCTGGGGCAGGTACTCCCACTGGATGCCGGTGTGCGGCACGGACAGGATCCCGCACAAGGCCTGCCGGTCCGGGATCCGCGGCCTGCCCTCGACCAGCTTCGGCCCCGGCTCGGGCAGCAACGGCTCGATGAGCGTCAACAGTTCGTCCGAGACGATCCACGGACGCGACTCCCTCTCCCCCACGACAAGACCAACGAGCCACCAGGCCGACAGCCACATGATCGACAGCTTCTGTTAGGACCTCTTAGCGAGGTCGGCGCCGAGCTGGGCCAGCTGCGCGGCGAACTCCCCATTGGCCGTCCGTGACGTGGACGAGTCGCCTGGGGAGAACGATGCGGCAGCCTCCTATCTGCTCGTCGGCCCGCCCGGTACCTGTGTGGGCGCCGCGGACGTCACCGCGGGGGCGCTGGCTGCGGCCGGCGTCCCGTTTCCCCCTACCGCAACGCAGTCACACGCTGTGCAGCACCGGGGCGGGCTGTATGGAGTCGTGCGGGGCGCTGTCCTGGGTGACCAGGCTCGCGGCATCGGCGGCCAGGGCTACCCGCACTGTGGCGGTAGGAAGGGGGTGGGTGGTGAGGGCTGTCAGGGTTTGGGGCCCGATCCGGAGGGTGTGGAGGTAGTGGTCGCCCAGGAAGGTGGAGTACATGACGTCAGCCGGCCATCCCGGTGCGGGCGCACCGGTTACGGGCGCGGTGACGGCGAGGGCTTCGGGACGTAGGGCCACCGTGACCGGACCGGGACCGGGCTGGGTCTCGCTGTCGAAGGGGATGCCGCCGCTCAGGCCGGGGGTTTCCAGGAGCCAGGTTCCGGTGCCGGTTGAACGGGCCTTCCCGGTGAGGAAGTTGCAGCGGCCCAGGAACTCGGCGACGAAGCGGCTGCCGGGGCGGCGGTAGACGTCTTCGGGGGTACCGGCGCGCACGATGCGCCCGTGGTTCATGACCAGGATCTGATCGCTCATGGCGAGGGCCTCGGTCTGGTCGTGGGTGACGAAGACGGTGGTGATGCCCAGGTCGCGCTGGAGGTCACCGAGCCATTCGCGGGCGCGTTCGCGCAGTTTGGCGTCGAGGTTGGAGAAGGGTTCGTCGAGCAGGAGTGCGCTGGGGCCGTGGGCGAGCGCCCGGGCCAGTGCGACGCGCTGCTGCTGGCCGCCGGAGAGCTCGTAGGGGTGGGCGTCCGCACGGTGGCCGAGTTCGACCAGGTCGAGGATTTCGCCGACCCGTCGCTTGACCTCGGCCCGGTCGGTACGGCGGACCTTGAGGGGGAAGGCGACGTTCTCGGCGACGCTCAGGTGCGGCCACAGTGCGTACGACTGGAAGACCACGCCCAACTCCCGCTGTTCGGCGGGGACGTTGCGGCGAGCGGCGGCGTCGAAGAGGCAGCGGTCGCCATGGGCGATGGTGCCGGCGTCGGGGGTGTGGAAGCCGGCGAGGGACATCAGCGTGGTGGTCTTGCCGCAGCCGCTGGGGCCGAGCAGGGTGACGAACGCGCCGTCGGGGACGGTGAAGCCGACCTCGTCCAGGACGCGGGTGGTCCCGAAAGTCTGGGTCAGCTTGCGTACGGAGATCTCAGGCATGGCGGCCTTTCTTGCGCAGCGTCCACCCGAGGCCGAGGGACAAGGCGACGGCGACGAGGACGATTTGGACCACGGCCATCGCGGCGACCGGGCCCGGCAGGCCCTTGCCCCAGGTCTGGAGCATGCTGGTGCCCAGCAGTTCGGTGCCGGGCTTGGTCAGGAAGACCACCGGGTCGTAGTCGCTGACCAGGGTCACGAACATCAGCACCAGGGCGCTGAGCAGGGCGGGGCGCAGCAGGGGCAGGGTGATGCGGCGGGTGGTGGTCCACCAGCTCGCACCGGAGCCAGCGGCGGCCTTGGCCAGTTCCGGGCTGATCCGGGAGAGCGCGGGGGCCAGGATGATGTAGGCGAGGGTCATGTTGCGCACGCTCAGTGCGAGGAGCTCGCCCCACAGGCTGTTGCGGAGCAGCGCTCCTGGCCACTGGACGATCAGGAACAGCCAGAAGAAGCCCACACCGAAGACGATGCCGGGGGTGGCCCGGGGATAGACGAGCAGCGCGGGCAGGGTGCGGCGCAGCCGGAAGCCGGAGTGGTGAGCGATGACGGTGGCCAGCGCCACCAGGGCAACGGTGGCCGTGCTGCCGATCGCGGCGACGAGCAGGCTGTTGGTGATCGCGCGGTGCAGGGCGGGGTCGTCCCAGATGTCCTGCCAGTTGGCGGCGTTCCACAGGTGCCAGGGCGCCACCAGTGTGGTCAGGTCGGTGACCGACGACATCAACGCCAGGCCGAGCAGCGGGATCACACAGGTCAGGGCGACGAAGCCGGTCATGCTCACGGCCGCCGGGATGCGCCAGCGGCCCAGGTCCAGGGGACGTGCGGGCGGGGTGGCCCGGGTGCCGCTCGTGTAGCGCGCCGCGTGCCGCAGCAGTCGGCCGCGTATGACCAACAGGACCGAGGCCACCACGAGCAGCAGGATCGCGCCGACCGAGACGATCGGAGGGTCGGGCACGGTGCTGCTGGACCAGGTGTCGTAGAGGTAGCTGGCGATGAACTGGATGTTCGCCGGGCGGCCCAGGAACAGTGGGATCCCCAGGACCTCCAGGCAGAGCGTGAAGATGAGCATGCCGCTGTCGAGCAGCGCGGTGCGCAGCATCGGCAGCGTCACCGTGCGCAGGATCCGCAGCGTGCCGCCGCCGCAGGCGCGGACGGCGTCCTCCAGGGTGCCGTCCGCGCCGTCGAGGACGGCCTTGCACGTCAGGTAGGCGATGGGCAGGGTGACGACGGCGCCGAGTATGGACATGCCGGGCAGTGAGGTGAGGTTCCAGGCGGGCAGATGCAGGTTCGTCGACCACAGCTGGGTCAGATAGCCGGCTGGTCCGTAGAGCGACTCCCAACCCACGATCAGTCCCAGCGGCGGGATCAGCAGCGGGGCGAGGAGTGCCGGGCCCAGCCGGCGCCGGCCGGGCAGGTTGGTGCGGGCGACCAGGACGGCGAAGGCAGCGCCGAGCAGCAGGGCCAGAGCGGTGGCGCACAGCGCGAAGACGACGGTGTTCCAGGCGGCCTCACGGAAGGCCGGATCGGCGAACAGCTGGCGGTAGGCGTCGATGCTGAACACGCCGCCGGGCAGGTAGTAGGGCTGTGAGCGCAGGGAGGTGACGACGAGCGGGACGAGCGGGGCCAGGGTCAGCACGGCGACCGCGGCCCACACGGCGTACTGCCCGGGACTGGCGGGGAGGTGGCGGCGGCGACGGTCGCGCGGGGCGGCCGGGGCGGCGGCGAGCGTGTGCGGGGACATGGTGCTCAGCGCCCCAGGGCCTTGTTCCAACGGTCTGTGATGGCCTTCTGCTGGTCGATGACGTCCTGGGAGACCGGCACGAGGTACGTGGTCTTGGCGGGTACGTGCTTGGCCAGCTCGGTCAGGCTCGCGGTGCAGCCTGTGGCGGGCTTGAAGTTGTTCATGGACGCCTCCATCCCGGACGCGCACATGACCTGCTGCCCGGCGGTGCTGAAGACGTAGTCCAGGAACAACTGGGCGGAGGTCGGGGAGGCCGCGCCGGTGGTCTGGGTGATCAGGCGCGGGGTGAGCGGGGTGGCGTCGCTCATGTAGCCGTAGGCGGCCAGGCCCTTGTACTGCGGGATGATCGCCTGGGCCAGTCCGCTGGAGAGCCAGCCGACCGAGGCTCCGCCCTGCACCATGTACTGCAGTCCATCCAGGCCCTCGTCCAGGGTCTTGGTGTGCCGGCCGTAGGCGTCGAGGTGTGCGTAGACGGTGTCCGCGCCCAGGATGTGGACCAGACCGTAGACCGCCTCATAGCCCAGCGGGTTGTTGGGCGAGTAGCTGACGAGCGGGTAGTGGGCCGGGTCGTTCTTGACGCTCGCGGCGAGCTCCGCGTAGCTGGTGGGGACCTTGGGTCCGGACAGCAGCTTGGTGTTCCAGGACACCAACACCGGGTCGGGCGACATCACGTACACGCCGTGGCCCTGGTTGGTGAAGGCCGGGAAGTCGGCCAGGCCCTGCGGGGTGACGCCTGCGAACAGGCCGTTCTTCGTGCCCTGCAGGACCTGCTGGATCGAGTCGGAGATCAGCAGGTCGGCGGTGTGGGCGCCCTGGGCATGCTCGGACTGGTACTTGCTGTAGACCTGGTTGTCCGAGAGCTGCGAGTACCCGGGCTTGATCCACGGGTAGGCCTTGGTGAACGAATTGAGCAGCGGCTTGATGACGGCGGCAGGCGTATTGCCGTAGATGATCAGCCCGGACTCATGGTGCGACTTGGCCACCAGGTCGGCCACGGCCGCCGGAGCGGCGGGCTTCTGGTACGTGGCGGCCGGAGTGCTGCTGGTGCCGGCGGACGAACAGCCGACGAGCACGGAGCCGAGCGCTGCGGCGGCGATGGCCAGGCGGACGGCGGAGCGGGAGGTGCGGGCACGCATGATGACCTCTTTCGGAGTATTCTATTTGCTATAGCAGAAGAGCCGTGAGACTCGCCTGGAGTGAGCAAAGTGGCCTGGCTTTTGGTGTTTGCTATGGCAGCACTGGTGATTGGGGGTGTCAAGACTTGCGAAACCCCTCGGCGATCTGCCTCCAACCTTCCCGAAACAGCGCCGCTGCGCGAGAGCCGGTGGTTAAGCGAATCGAAAGGTTGGCGTTCCTACCTTCTGAAACGTCGCCGGCCTCGTGTGTGTCCGGCCCGCTCGTGGAGGTGGATCTCGTGGAACGCTTCGCCGCATTCGTCATGCGGCATCGGATCTGGGTGGCCCTGGCCTGGGTCGCGCTCACCGTGGTGGGCGTGCTGATGGCGCCGCATGTGGCCGGTCGCCTCAAGAGCGGCACGACCGTGAACACCGCCAGCTACCACGCCAACGTCGCGCTGCAGAAGGAGTACGGCGGAGCAGGCGCCAACCCCAGCGTCCTCGTCGTCGATCTGCCCAAGGGAACCACCGCGGACAACTCCGCGGTGAAGGCGGGTCTTGATGCGGCGGGCAAGGTCGCCGTGTCCGTGCCGGGGGTGCGCGAGCTCTCGTACGCCAATACCGCGGACCGCGCCCTGGTCGGCACCGGCGGAACCTCCACCCTGGTGATGGTCTACCCGCCGCAGGCCGGTGACCCGGCCGCCCCGCAGGTCCTCGACGCCATGAGTGGCGCGATCACCCGCGCGGTGCCGGGCGCCACGGTGCACCAGACCGGCATCGAGCAGCTCAGCTCCGGCGGGACCAGCTCCGGTTCGAGCGTGCTGACCGAGATGCTGGTCGGTGTCGGCCTCGCGCTGCTGGTCCTTGCCTGGGTCTTCGGCTCGGCGCTGGCCGTGCTGCCGCTGCTGTCGGCCATCGTGTCCGTACTGACCATGCAACTGGCCATCTGGGGCCTGACGTACGCCACGAACACCGCCATCAACCCCTCAGTGCAGTTCATCGTCGCCCTGCTCGGACTCGGGCTCTCGGTCGACTACGCGCTCCTGCTGGTCAACCGCTGGCGCGAGGAACGCGACCAGGGCGCCGACAACCAGCAGGCCGTACTGCGGTCGCTGCACCGCGCCGGGCACTCGGTCGCCTTCAGCGCACTGATCGCTTCACTCGGCCTGTTCGCGCTGATCGTTGTGCCCGTCTCCTTCCTCCAAGGGGTCGGCCTGTCTGGCCTGTTCATCCCCTCCATCGCGGCCCTGGTCGCGCTCACCACCATTCCGCTGCTGCTCTCCACGATCGGCCCGCGCCTGGACAAGATCCGCCTGCGCCGCCGCAAGAGCACCGGCCCCGGCGCGATGTGGACCCGCACCGCGCGCACCATCGTGGCCCGGCCCAAGGCCGCGGCTCTGCTGGGCACGGCGATCCTGGGCACCCTGTGCGCGTTCGGGCTGACCCTCAACAGCGCCGCCCCCGCCTCCACTTCGCTGGCCGCCAACGGCCCCGCCGAGCAGGGACTGCTCGCCCTCCAGCACGATGGGTTCCCCACCGGGGTGCTCACCTCCGTCCCCATCCAGCTCCCGGCGGGCACCGACCCGTCGGCCACCGCCGCGACGCTGCGCGGCCTGCCCGACATCCACGGCGTCCTGGTCGCCGACACCCCGTCCTGGCACCACCCCGGCAGCTCGGTGATCATGGCGCTGCCGAAGAGTGAGATCGGCACCGCGCACGCCGGATCCGCCCTTTCCGATCTGCGCGGCGCGGTGCCACACAACGCCCGGATCGGTGGCAACCTCGTCCAGTCCACGGATGTCAGCCACATCATGTCCAGCTGGTTCCCCGTGCTGTTCGCCGTGGTCGCCCTGGTGACCTTCCTGCTGCTGGCCCGCGGAATGCGCTCGCTGCTCCTGCCCGCCAAGGCCGTCGCCCTGAACCTGCTCTCGGTCGGCGCCGCCTACGGAGTACTGGTGATCATCTGGCAGCACGGCTGGGGCTCCCAGGCTCTGTGGGGCATCCCTGCCACCGGGTCGATCAGTCCCTTCGTCCCCATGCTGCTCTTCGGATTCCTCTTCGGCGTCTCGATGGACTACGAGGTGTTCATCCTGGCCCGCGTCCGCGAGGCCTACGACCGGACCCGACACACCAACAACGCCGTGATCGAAGGGGTCAGCCGCACCGGACGCCTGGTCACCAGTGCCGCCCTGATCCTCTTCCTCGCCCTGCTCTCGCTGTCCTCCACCCCGGACGTGACCATCAAGATGATGGCCACCGGCATGGCCGCGGGCATCCTGATCGACGCCCTGGTCGTACGCACCCTGCTCACGCCCGCCCTGGTGGTGCTGTTCGGCAAGGCCAACTGGTACCTGCCCACCTGGGCCGCCCGCCTGCTGCGGATCAAGCCCACCGTCCCCGGCGAGGAACCACAACGCCACGACCACGACAGGGACGACAACGCACTCATCCCGGCGGACCTCCGCCCGTCCGCGCATGCTTGAGCCATGTGCACCCTCGTGATCGAGGCCGACGAGGCCCTCGGCGCCTCCCGCCACCCCCGGGGAAGTCGCGCCGAGGGCCTCGCCCCGCTCGGCCGGCGCTCTCGGCCCAACACGGCCCATGGGGCGCGACCGGAAGGGCACAGCCGCCGCGGGTCCCGACCACCGCGCCGGTCCCCTGACTCCACCGCCCGCCCAGAAACGGAAGCGCCACCTCGTGAGAATCCGCCGCACACCTCTGATCATCACGATCTGCCTCACCGCAACGGTGGCCGCCGCAGCCCTTGCGGATGCCGCGGTCGGGCACACCGCTCAGCAGCGCGTCGTGCGGGCCATCACCTGCCGCCTGCACCCCACCGGGCCGGTCACCGCCGAACTCACCGACACCCTCGCGGGCCTGCAGGTCCTGGACGGGAACCTCGGGACGGTCCACATCACCGCCGACGGCATCCACAGCGCCGACACCGACATGAACGTGGACGCCGTCCTGCACCACGTCACCACCCACGGCGCCACCGACGGCGGATCGGCCACCGCCATCATTGCCTACACCGCACTCCAACAGCACCTGGGCACCACCGCATCGGGCATGACCGTGGGCGCCGACAGGAGCGGGCTCACCCTCACCGGCACCACCGGACACTTCGGACTGCCCATCACCGTCCACACCGGCATCACCACCACAGCGGACAGCCTCACCATCACCCCGACCAGCGTCTCCTCGCTCGGCCAGGCCATACCGGTCAGCGACCTGTCGTCGATGCCCGGCGCCACCGGCCTTGCCACCAGCCTCAAGGCCCGGACCGTCCGCCTCCCCGACCTGCCCGCCCACGCCCGGCTCACCGCCGCGCACCCCAACGGCAGGGGACTCGTTCTCCAGTTCTCCGTCCCCCGCACCACCAGCCTGTCCAAGAGCGCCGGGACCCCGGCGACCACCGGAGCACGCTGCTCCAACACCAAGGCGTAACCGCATGCACCTTCTCGTGATCGAAGACGACGAAGCCCTCGGCGCGTCCCTGACCTGGGGACTGCGGGCCGAGGGCTACACCGTGCACCTGGCGACCGACGGCGCCGAAGGGCTGTGGCAGGCCACCGCGCACGACTTCGACCTGATCGTCCTCGACGTCATGCTCCCTGGCCTGGACGGCTACCAGATCTGCACCCGGCTGCGTGAGGCCGGCAACTGGACGCCGATCCTCATGCTCACCGCGATGGACGCACCCCTCGACCAGGCCGAGGGCCTGGACCTGGGCGCCGACGGCTACCTCACCAAACCCTTCGAGTACCCCGTCCTGCTCGCCCACATCCGCTCCCTGCTGCGGCGTGCGGCACCCCCGCGCCCCGCCCTGCTGCAGGCCGGCGACCTTACCCTGGATCCCGCCACCCGCACGGTGCGCCGCGCCGCTCAGTCCATCGCACTGACCCCCGGCGAACTGGCCGTCCTGGAGTACCTGCTGCGCGCGGACGGCCGCGTGGTTTCCAAGACCGAACTGCTCGAGCACTGCTGGGACATGGCCTCCCAGGCCGACCCGGCCGTCGTCGAGGTCCGCATCCACCACCTGCGCCGCAAGGTCGACCAGCCGTTCGGCGTCCGCACCGTCGAGACGGTCAGAGGATCGGGGTACCGCATTGACCCGCACCGTCCCTAACCGCTCGCTGCGCCTGCGGCTCACCCTCCTGGCCACCCTCGCCATCACGGTGACCGTCGCGCTGGTCACGGCCGTCCTCGCGTTCACGATGGTCAGTTCGGTGCGGTCGAACGTCCTGACCACACTCAACGCCTACGGGGACTCCATCGGACAGTCCGCCACCGCAGGCACACTCCCCAACCCCCTGCCGGCCGCCCCCGGTGACTCCAGCATCTGGGCCCAGGTCGTCGACTCCTCCGGCACCGTGGTCACCTCGACCGTCAATGTCGCGGGCCAGCCCGCCCTGTACATGCTCCCCGCCGGCAGCACCACACCCCAGTCCGCACCCGGTGCGCCGGGGCGCGGGGACGAACGGGTCATCGCCCAGCGCTATGCGACCCGACGCGAGCCCGTTGTCATCTATGTCGGCGGCTCCACCCAGTTGCTCGCATACCTGGACCAGGACATCCAGGGGCATCTGCTGTACGTCCTGCCCCTGATCCTCCTCGGCGCGATCGGCGTCTCCTGGCTGCTGATCGGCCGCACCCTGCGCCCGGTCGAACGCATCCGCGCCGAGGCCGCCGAGATCACCGGCAGCGACCTGCACCGCCGCATCCCCGAATCCGGCAGCGACGACGAGATCGGCCGCCTCACCCACACCCTGAACGGCATGCTCGACCGCCTGGAGGCGTCCGCCGACCGGCAACGCCGCTTCGTCGCCGACGCCTCCCACGAACTGCGCACCCCCCTGGCCGCCGTACGCACCTCGATGGAAGTCGGGCTCGCCCACCCCGACCGTGCCCCCTGGCCCGAACTGGCCACCCGCGCCGTCACCGAGACCACCCGGCTGCAACGCCTCGTCGAAGCACTCCTGCTGCTGGCCCGCTCCGACGACAACACCCTGCTGCGCCACCGTGAGCCGGTCGACCTCGCAGCCCTCGCCCGTACCGCGATCAGCGCCGCACCGACCCGTGTCCCCGTCGAACTCCGTGCAGCCAGGCCGGTACATGTCACCGGCGACCCCGACCAACTAGCCCGCCTGATCCGCAACTTGCTCGACAACGCCGACCGTCACGGCAACCACCACATTGAGGTGACCGTAGCCCAGGACGACCCGGACACCGCCGTCCTGACCGTGGCCGACGACGGTCCCGGTATCGCGCCCGCCGACCGCGACCGCGTCTTCGACCGCTTCGTGCGCCTGCAGGCCGCCCGCACCCGCCACGCCGGCGAGAGCACCGGCACAGGCCTGGGCCTGTCCATCGCCCGCGACATCTCGACCGCCCACGGCGGCACCATCACCATCACCCACACCACCTGCGACCACGACGGACACGAGCGCGGCGCCACCTTCACGGTCCGCCTGCCTACCAACGCGCCACCAACAGAAAGCACATGACCCGCACCCTCCTGGCAGCCGCCGTCCTGTGGTACCTCCTCAAGGCCGTCGGCCACCGCCACCCCGCCGCACAACGCCTCGTGGACCGGCTCACGCCGTGGACCCGGGGGCTGCACGCCTGGGTCCTGTCGGCCCCCGCGACCTTCGGCTACATCGCCGTCTTCACCTGCTTCACCCTCGTCCAGAAGACGGCCCCGCCACGCCTCATCGACATCATGACCACGGTCGACAGCACCAACCTTTACCACCTCAGCAACCACACGGTCAGCGTCCTGGCCACCAGCGCCTTCTGGGTCGCCGACCACGGCGACGGCCTCATCGTGTGCGTCGTCGGCTTCGCCGGCGTCGTGGCTTGGGCCGAGCGCCGCTACGGCACTCCGCGCCTGCTCGTCATCGCGGCATCCGGTCACGTCTTCGGCTCCCTGCTCACCCAGGCCGTACTGCGGCACGCGATCAATCACGGCAACGCTCCGCAGAAGCTCATCTACGCCACCGACGTGGGCGTGAGCTACATGCTCGTGGCGGGGATGGCGGCCGCCGTCCTGGCCATGTGCGGGCGGGTCCGGATGATCGCCGCCGTGCTCCTGCTGGCCATCCTCCTCACCCCGATGGTCACCAGCCACACCATCTGGGACCTCGGCCACATCATCGCCTTCGCCTGCGCTCTGGCCGTCGCCGCGCTGAGCCGCCTGACCGGCCCCCTGCGCACCCCGGATCCGGTGCTGCGGCCCAACAGAAACACCCCCCTGGCGGGGACAATTTTGTGACCTCGGACCGGCAACCCGAGACTCCTCACGACTGGGTACGCTTCATCCGTACCCGGCTGGGGAGCTGAAGGGGCCGGCATGATTCGCGTAGCCGGAGATCACCACGGGAACGCGGTCTGATCCGGTCTGATCGGAACAGTGTCGCCTCAAGTACGCGATCAGGACGACGTGTTGTCGCAGAAGCGCGATGTCCGACGCGGAGCAGGCGTTCGAGGCCGCCGGTTCGACCTACAAGGAACTGCGCGTCTTCGACGGCGTGGACGGCGGCGAGGAGCAGTGCAACGCCGACGACCCCGATCCCGCACAGCAGTTGATCGCGGGCGCGGAGGCGATGACGGCGTCGATGTAGGCGTATCCGGCCCGCCAGCGGACCTTGATCTCGGTGATCTGTGGCCAGCGGGCGGCATGGGCAGTCAGACGCTGCTGCAAGGCTGCCGCCTTGACGGTGTTCGAGCTGGCCATGCCGCCCAGCTTGCCTGATCCGCCCCCCGGCGACGGCACGCACCACCCTGACCACGCAATGATCAGCGGTTCAATAAGCTGATCTCGGGGTGGGGCGATGCGGCTGACCAGTCCGTTCACGATCGAACTGACCCAGGCCGAGCGTGAGGTGCTTGAACGCCTGGCAGACTCGCGCACCGCACCGCGCCGTTCGGGCAGGTGCAGCGGGCTTCGGTGATCCTGGCACTGGCCGAGGGAATGTCGAACGCCGCCACGGCCCGCGCGGCCGGGCGGCATGTGGACACCGTCCGCTCCTGGCGCAAGCGGTTCACCGCCGAGCGGCTGGCTGCGCTCGTCGACCGGCCCCGGCCGCTGGGGCGGCCCCGGTTGTCCGCCGAGGACAAGCTGCAGGTCATCGCCGCCGCGACCGGCCAACCGCCGACCGCCGACACCGTGTGGACCCACCGACTGCTATCCGATCACCTGCGCCGTTCCGGCCTAGCGGTCTCCGCCTCCCGGGTCGGACGGATCCTGGCGCACGCTCCCGCAAACACCCCGACCAGCCCGGCCGCCCCGGGCAGCGCACCCGCCGGGAGTTCGAGTACATCCGCCCCGGCGCCGTCTCAATCATCGCCGCCCTGAACGTCCACACCGGCCAAGTCCTCACCGAGAGCATCGACCGCAACAACGCCGACACCTTCATCGGCTTCCTACGCCAACTCAACGAGTCCATCCCCGCCGGCACCAGCATCCACCTGGTCATAGACAACGGCTCATCCCACGTCGCGAAGAAGACGAAGGCCCGGCTGGCCACCCGTCCCCGCTTCAACATCCACCACACCCCCAAACACGCCAGCTGGCTCAACCAAGTCGATCTGTTCTTCTCCACCCTGACCCGACGTCTACTACGCCGCGGCCAGTTCGCCTCCCGCGACGAACTGGCCGCGGCCATCGACACCTTCGTCTTGGCCTACGACGAACACGACGCCAAGGCCTCCCGCTGGACCTACGACGGCAGCCCACTCAAAGCCGCATGAACCCCCGAAGGATCAACCCGGCGCTGCACTAGAGATCTTTAACGGTGTGGGTTACGTCGGGGCGGGACGGCTTTCGTGCATGCCGTGAGGAGCTGCCCGCTCGAGTTTTAGGCGATCGGTTCCCGCATCAGTGGCTGACTGTTCGGCCGTCTTTGTACACGATGAAGTAGTCCCTGGCGGGGAAGGTGAGCTTGAACACCATGCCGTACTTGCGTCGCAGGTTCGTGACGCTGGTGGAGGCTGGCTCACGCAGGCACCGATGGACAGGTGGATCGCTGGGGGAGCATGCAGGTAGTTCCTCGATCAGCTCACGCTTTCCGTTCTGGCGGACCTGGTCCCAGTTGAGCGTGACCGTAGCCGCGCTGAATAGTTCGTTCGGCTCACCAGTGCCTGGACCCTGCGGGTCACCTGTCTTGCCCCGGTAGTAGTCAACGACCTTGGTCGCGTAGATGAAGTCGTGGCCGAAGGGAATCGGGGAGCCGTCGGGGTCGCCTGCGGTGAGGATGCTGTCGATCGTGTCGGACACATGCTGTGGGCTGGCGCCGAAGTAGGCGTTGACGTACATCGTGCAGCGGATTTTGTACCGGTCGTCCCCGTCTTGGAAGAACAACTCCTTCGCCCGACCACCCACGCATAAGTCGTCCACGGTGACCAGCCCAAGCGTGAGCGCGGTGTGGGCATCCCAGTCGATGATGGTCTTCCGGATCTCTTGCTCCACCTGCTCTCGGGCCTTGACCGCCTCGGCGCTTCCAGCGAGTTTGCGGACAGTCTTCGGGCTGGTGGCGCCGTCCTGCGAACAGGCGGATACGGCCAGCAGCGCCACGCTGCACACCATGCCCAGCATGGCTCTGGTACGACGTCGATGCCCCACCGCTGTTCGCCCCCTCCCGTGTCCATGACCACTGTGGACGGCGGGAGGGAGAGGTCGCATGAGTATGCGTACTCAGCTGTCACCGTGCCCCAGCGGGCGCCAAGCCTGTGGCAGGCAGCGGTATCGGGCGTGGCCGTTTGCAACGGCTGAGGTTACGGCGGTTGCAGGTCCAGTCCGGTCTTGGCGATGAGACCCTCGATGAGGCGGGGGCGGTACTGCATCCGCTTCAGCCGCGTCTTCACCAGCGCAGTGAGCTGGTCGAGGCTGTGTTTGGTGAGATTGGCCAGTGACCTCTTCAAGTGAGACCACACGCCCTCGACGGGATTGAGCTCGGGAGCGTACGGCGGCAGCTGGTAGACGGTCAACCATAATCGGGCGCCGATCAGCTCGTGCATAGTGCGGCTGACGTGCGTGTTCAAGTTGTCCCACACCAAAACGATGGGGCCGCCGAGCTGCTGGTGCGCGGCATCCAGCAGGCGGGCATAGTCGGTCTCAGTGAAACCCTTGCGCCGGCCCCTGGCGGGACCACGGTCCAGGTGGATCCGGTAAATCAGCCGAGGCCTATGACCGTCTTTGGTGCAGATCAGTGCCGCCATGGAGACTCGTTTGGTGCCTGCGGCGGTGACCCGCACCACCGGGGTGCGGCCTCGGCGGCCCCAGGTACGGCCCTTGGGCGGCCTCAGGCCCTGGCCGGCCTCGTCTTCAAAACAGACCCAGGCGCCCAAGTCCGCCGCACTCTCTTTATGACGGGCCACTGCTCGTCCTTCCAGGCCGCGATCTTCGCCTCGTCCCGCTCCGTGGCCTTGCGAGAGGGGACCTGCACGCTCCAGCCGATGCGGTGCAGCAGCAGATCCAGCCCGGCCAGGGTGTAAGTGACGCCGCACCGGCGGCGCGCGATCTCGGCGATTCTCGACAGCGTCCAGCACTGGTCGGCCCAGCCGGAAGCAGCCGGGCCAGCATCCAACACTGCCTGCAAAACGCGGAGTTGTCCCGCGTCGAGCTTGCAGCGGGCGCCGCCAGGGCCCTTGGAAGCCAGGGCCTGCCGACCGCCCGAAGCCAACGCCCGCCGCCAGCGATTCGCCGACACCCGGGTCACCCTAAACCGCCGGGCCACCTCCCAGTCACTGGCCCCAGCTTCGATCAGGTCAGCGGCAGCGAGCCGGACTCTCTCACGACGAGCCCGTTCCTCGGCCGTCAATCCACCGCCATCGGGATACCTCATCCTCCCGGCATAGCGCGGCCCACGACAGCCGTCACGCCTCCGCGTAACCCGCACCCTTAAAGATCTCTAGTGTCCCGCGCCAGTAATCCGTCGGTAGATCCGCCTCGTCCTGGCGGCGCAACTTCGGTCGTCGGCAAGGCATGTTGACCGTCCGCAACTCAGCCGGAACTACCTAGGAATTTCAGGCGCAGGACACTAGACTCGCGCTTTCATGAGGTGAGCTGTCCAGGAGTTGATCAGAAACACGGAAAGCGCCCTTGACCTGCAACGATGGGACTTGCCGAGGGTCCTGTTGGATGCAAATAAAAGAGCACATTCCAGGTGAGAGAGCCTATCCCGTCGTACCCGCGTGTTCGTGTCCTGGGAGACGGTCGGCAGGTGGTCTCGCCCGGCCGGTACGGTCCTGCTGCTGGACACGGTCCGCAAGACCGGCCTTGACCGTGCGATATCCGCAACACTGACGCCTTGGCGAAAGCCGCGGGCCGTCCACGATCCCGGAAAGATCTTCCTGGACCTCGCGCTGGCGGTCGCGCTGGGCAGGGACTGTCTCGCGGAAGTCGCGATGCTGCAGTGCGAGCCTGCCGTCTTCGGGCCGGTGGCTTCCGACCCGACGGTCTCCCGCTGATCGACACCCTCGCCGCCTCCGGCGAAAGGGCGCTGCAGGCCATCCGGTCCGCACGGGCCGAAGTCCGCAACAGAGTCTGGTTGTTGGCGGGCAACAAGGCCCCGGACGCTGATCGACAGGTCACGGTCGACCTCGACGGTGTCCTCGTCATCGCGCACTCCGACAAGCAGGACGCAGCCGCGACCTGGAAGAAGACCTACGGCCATCACCCCCTGACAGCCTTCGTCGACCACGGCCCCGGCGGAACCGGAGAACCGGTCGCAACCCTCCTACGACCGGGGAACGCGGGCTCGAACACGGCCGCAGACCACGTCACCACCACCCAACTGGCCCTGGCCCAGCTGCCGAAGAAGTACCGGCGCGGACGGCGGACGCTGATCCGCACCGACTCCGCCGGCGGCACCCACGACTTCGTCGCACCGGTGATTTAGACGAGGTGCGCGGAGAGTGTGCAATTTCTAGGCTGAAGGCATGGGAATTTGCAGCGACTCCACTGCGCTGAGCGTCACCGGAAGCTTCCAATCAGCGGTTGGCGAGCGCCTTTCGAGAGCTTGCCACGCTCCGAAAGGGAGAACCGTCAACGTGGACGTCTCAGCAAGGTTTGCATCCGGCGATAGTGACTCGCGTCTGGAGAAATTCGGTGTTGAGCTAGTTCAGTGCTGTTCGGTTGTCGACTCTAAGCTGACCAGTCAGGAAGTCAGTGAGGCTTTTCCAACCTGGTTGCGTAGCACGTCGGTTGGCTGAAGGCCGCGTTGAGGAAAAGGTGAAGCTCCTGGCAGATGGGTTGTCGACCAAGATCAACCTGTCCGCCCGGAGCTTCACGTGCTTGTCTACCCATCGGGGATCGATCAGTCCAACTCGACCCTGCGCTACCTGTCCGACGTGCTGAGAGCCCGGCGGCGTGAGCGCGGCACGCGCCGGCGCCGCCTGACCGCGGACCGACAGGCTCTGCTCGCGCTGGCCCATCTGCGTTGCGGGCACACGTACGCCCAGCTCGCGGCCGGCTTCCGGATCGCCCTGCTGCGCATCGACCGCATTGCCGCCGACCGCCCCTACTACTCTGGAAAGCACAAGCGCCACGGGGCATGAACGTCCAGGTCATCGCCGACGCGTTCGGGCGCCTGCTCTGGGCCTCACCTGCCCTGCCAGGTGCCGTCCACGACATCAAGGCCGCACGCACCCACGGCATCATCGAAGCTCTCACCCAAGCCGGCATCCCGACGTGGGCCGACAAGGGATATCAGGGAGCTCTGGGGACGATCCGGGTGCCTTACCGGGGCCGCTGGAGCACGCCACCCTGAAGAGTTGGCGGCTCCTGCGCAAACTCCGTTGCAGCACCACCCGCATCACCGACATCGTCAAGGCCGTCCTGGCCTTGCACCTCGCCACGGCAGCCTGAGATCGCTGCGGCCGGAGGCATGGACAAGGACAGCGCCACCGTCCATGACCGCAAGGGAGACCGCTCACCGTGACAGACGTCAGAGTCACCTACGACAAGACCGTCAACGCAGCGTACGTATACCTCACCGAACCGCAGGCCCGCGTGAAGTCCGCGCGCATGTATCCCTGCGATCCGGTGGACGTCGACGGCATGATCAACCTCGACTTCGACGAGCAGGGCCGCCTCATCGGCATCGAGGTGTTGGCGGCCAGTTCAAAACTGCCCGAGTACCTGCTCCAGTCCGCGGAGCGACTTGACACCGAAGGTGCATGACCAGCCGAGCACCACGCTCGCGGCGAACAGGTGGGAAAAGGCTCAGTGAGATAGGCAACCCTTCTTCCCCTACCCACATCAGCTTCAGCCATGTGCTCACAGATGAGTGCATCTCCTCTACGACCGTGGGTAGCGATTTCGTCTACTATCTACGGATCTTCGTAGCCCACCCGGACCGTGTGCATCTGTCGTACTCGGTGAGTTGACGTTCTTCCTGTAGTGGCCCCCCTATGGCGACTCTTTTGGCGAGCCGGCCAGAGGCGGGAGGAGTCTCAGCGATGGCGCCAGCGAGTGATGCTAGGTTCGCGTCGATCTGGGTGAAACAAGGCGGCCCGGCGGTACAGGCTCGACATAACCAGACGCTACAAGAGGTTCTCCAAACAAGCCAAGATATGTTGAGCACCGGATTCCGCCCCATCTCCGTCAGGTTGTGCCTGCCAGAGCACGGGCCGAGTTGCGATCACTGCGCACCAGGGGCGAGCCTGGGAGACGGGCGGTGGTTGATCCGCATTACAGCGGCACGTCGTTGAAGCGCCACACCAAAGGGCTGATTGATGGGGAGCTTCCCCTCCACCCCAGCCCCTCCCCTATTTTCGCCAAGAGAAGCACACCCTTGCGCTAAATAGGAGCCTTTTAAGGCATTCGGCACGAAGTAAAACCCTTCACGCGTACACGCGTCTACTCCCTAATATCTGCGGAGGCGCCATGAGCGAGGACAGTCTGGACGGTGGCCTGCCGATAGGCGGGGCGCCGGAACAAGTGCCATGCGATTGCGGACCGTGTCCGGTTTGCAGCGACGAACGGCAGATGTCAAGCCCATGTACGCTTTTACGGGGTCATGATGGTGATCACCGGTGCCCCTATGGAGATGAATGGTCTCAGGCCAGCCCTTCTGACATTCCCATACCCAAACCGCCACGGCTGCCCACGTGCGGACAGGTATGCCCAACTGACGGCGTTACCTGCCGACTAATACTCGGGCACACCGGAAACCATCAGTGCGGGCATAGTTTCTGATGGGGCGGGTCGCCGAATGGGGCCACGGTAGGTGTTACATAAGAATTCCAAACCGGAGGAGTCATGGCGGGTGACATTGCGCCAGCTATTTACGGGATCACGCCGGAGGGCGAGCTGCGGTGGTACCGCCACGACGGATGGACCGACGGCACCGTGCGCTGGACCACCGGCGAAGGCGGAAACCTGGTCGGCACCGGCTGGAACGTCTACAGCACCGTCTTCGGCAGTAGCGCTCACTCCCTTGCTCGGCGTCATGCAGTGATGCCGTCCAGTGTGATCTATTACCGAATCCGTCGCCTCGACGCGGACGGGGTCCTAAGAGAGCACGAAGGGGAGGCACTAGCCACAGATACCCCCGTGCCGATCGGAGCCCTGAATATCCCCGGAGAGAGCTTCTCTTACAGGTACAGCTTTGTCGATGAGACCGGAGCACTGAGAGCGCGCACAGGGGAAATAGCCGCTACGACTGAGGGCCGCATACAGGTCGCAACTGTAACCATCAACGGCTCGGTCGATGGAAAAACTCTAACCGCCAAGGGCCACGCCGAGATCGTCACGGGCAGCGTAGACGCATCAGCCTCGGTGGATGCGCCAGGTGTCTCAGGCGGTGCTATGGGACACGCCGAAGGGCCTTCGGTCCATGCCTCCGGAGAGATAGGAACCGATGGAGCAGGCGTGGAATTCGGCGCGTCTGTAGGGAAGCTCGGCGGCCAAGTCCAAATAACGATCGGCGGTCAGACTTACGGTACCGGCGGGGAGATCGGCCTCAAGGCAGAGCTAGGTATCGAGTGGGGGCCCACAAGCACGCTCAAGCTTCCCCTGATCACGATTAGCGGACCGAATCCAATGGCCGGAGTGACATCGTTCGCCGCAAGCGCCGTAAAGGACTTCGCCCGAGACCCACTCAGGACCTCGGAGAAAACGATCAGCGACATAGTCGATGCCGGCAAGGATGCCGTGGAGACCGCTGGTCAGGTGTTTGAGACGGCCAAAGAAGTCATCCACTCAGTAGAGCACCTATTCGAGGTGGATGACGACGATCGCAACATCGTGACCACGGACCAGCAGCAAGGCCCACACCCTCGGAAGCTGCCGCCCGGCGCAGTCAACCTTGACTGAACCGACCGTGTGCCCCTGGCCAGCACCCGCTGTCACTTTCCGATGCTGCGGCCATACGGTGCCGCCGCTCCGCTCGTCGGCTCGCTCCGCCCTTACTCTCCGGGCCCTTCGAGTAGGGTGCTTCTTTCGGATCTTCCCTCGTAAGGTTCCGGGCGGCCGATAGAGTGCGAGCCGTGGGCATACCCGGTTGGTTCGTCTGGATCTTTCTCGTTCTGTTCTTCTGGCAAGCCCTCGGTCTCGTCGCCGTCATCCATCGACCGCGAGAAGCCAACTCCGCGCTGCGTTTGAAGGCGCGCCTCGACCTGCTGGAGGTCGTTGGCTCCCTGCTGCTCTTCGGCGGCTCGCTGCTGAGTTCCATGGTGGGGGAATCCTGGTTCTGGCTCGCCCTCGCAGGCTTCTCACTCATGTCCGCTGTCTACGCCGTGAAGGGCGTCCACTGGTTCCGCGCTCGCCGTCACCCCACGGCCTGATCCGAACGGCGGGGCCTAGCCTGCGCTTTTCACTTGAACACGGTGTCCGGATCTTGAGCGGAAACACGAAAGTGCCTTCTGAGCTGGGACGATGAGGCTTGTCTAAGGTCTCCGTCGTTCCAGCGGGAAGGCGCCTTCTACGTGCACACTACCGGGTCGCGCCCCAAGTTCGTCGTCTCGTCCGACGGACGCGGGGTGATCAACCACGCTGGGTCCCGTCTGCTGGTCGACCTCGCCGATGCCACCGGCCTGACCGCATCCTTCACCGACGCGTTGCGTCGGCTGCGGCCACGGGGGACGGGCCACAGTGCGGGCAGGATCGCGGTGGATCTGGCGGTGATGCTCGCCGACGGCGGCGAGGCCATCACGGACCTGGCTCTACTGCGCGATCAGGCCGAGGTGTTCGGTCCGGTGGCCTCCACTCCGACCGCCTGGCGGCTGCTGGCGGGCATTGATCCTGCCGCCCTCGCGGCACTGCGGGCGGCCCGCGCCGCCGCGCGCGAAGTCGCCTGGATGCAGGCCGCCGACACCGGCCCTGGGATACCCGCGGCTCACGCGGGGGGACGCGACCTTGCGGGCCTGGTCCTGGACATTGACGCCACACTCGTCACCTGCCACTCAGAGAAGGAGCAGGCGGCGGCCACCTATAAGCGCGGCTTCGGTTACCACCCGCTGCTGTGCTTCCTGGACAACACCACAGAAGCCCTGGCCGGAGTGCTGCGGCCGGGCAACGCCGGGGCCAACACCGCCGTCGATCACATCGCCGTCCTCGAGCAGGCCCTGTTGCAGATCCCCGACGCCCACCGCCACGGCACCGACATCCTCATCCGCACCGACAGCGCCGGAGGAGGCATTCCTGCACCACATACGTGCCCTGCGTGAGCGTGGCATCCACACGCTTTTCTCGGTCGGTTATCCCGTCACCGAACCGGTCTGCCGCGCGATCCGCGCCCTGCCCGAGCACGTCTTGCATCCCGCGCTGGAGCAGGACGGCTCCCTGCGCACCGGCGCGGAGGTCGCCGAGCTGACCGGCCTTGTGGACCTGGACGGCTACCCCGAGGGCACGCGGATCATCGTGCGGCGTGAGCGCCCGCATCCCGGCGCCCAACTGACCCTGTTCGACCTCGACGAAGGCATGCGCCACCAGCTCTTCCTCACCGACGCCCCCTACGGCGAAGGCTCCTTGCAGCATCTGGAAGTACGCCACCGGGCGCACGCCCACGTCGAGGACCGCATCCGCTGCGGCAAGACCACCGGCTTCGGCCGCTTCCCCTCCCGCCACTTCGCCATCAACACCGCCTGGCTGGAGCTGTCCCTGACCGCCCTCGACCTGCTCGCCTGGATGCGCACTCTGCTGCTGGAAGGCGAACTGGCCACCGCCGAGCCGAAGAAGCTCCGCTACCGACTGCTGCACGCAGCCGCCCACATCACCCGCGGCGGTCGCCGCCTTCACCTGCGGATCTCCGCAACCTGGCCCTGGCGAAACGAGCTGATCAGCGCATTCGCCCGCCTCACGGCCCTGCCACGGCCGGCCACCTGAACCGCAGCACCGCCCCTGACCACCCACGACCCGAGGAACCCTGGAGAACCCGACCCGCGCGTCGGGCCCCGGCCATGCCCACCCGGCCACTCGCAACCGAAACCACCGCTTCCCCGCCATCCGACCAGCTCAGCCACGCGAAGCGAAACACGGAGGCTAGTACTGGAAGAGTACTTCCGGATTGTTCGGCGAGGGGCCGTCCAGCAGCGGACTGTGGATCCCCTTCAGCGTCTGGTCGAAGAACGCTGTCACGTACTCGCGGGTGATCACCACCCCGCGTTCCGGGGAGAGGGGCGGCGTCGGGAACCCGGCCTCCTCCAGAAGCAGGTCCAGGTCGCTGAAGCTGAAGTGGTCGGCGCCGGCGACCGTCAGCCACTTCTTGTAGCCGCCGAGGGCGGCCCAGGTCTGCCCCCACGTGGTGTCGTCGCCGCCGGCTGGGTGGTTGGCGGCCGCACCCAGCATGAGGAACGGCCGGTTGATCTGGCCGGGCATCGGGGCCGGGTGGAAGGCGCCGTCCATGTTCACTCCGGCCAGTACTCGCGGGTCGGCGATCATCGTGGCGGCGGCCGCCGCTCCGCCGAGGGAGTGTCCGGCCATGCCGATCTCGTGCTTGTCGATGAGGTGTGCCAGGCGCCACGCGGTATTGCCATGCCTCAACTGGTCGATCACGAAGGACACGTCCAGCGCGCGGCTGGCGGCGACGGAGTCGAAGTCGAGCCGCGCCGGGTCATCGCAGATCGCGCACGGCGGCGTCTGGCCGTTCGCCAGCGTCTCGCCGCTGTCCTCGAAGGTGTGGCCGACGAGCGCGACGACGTAGCCGTGACTGGCCAGGTCGGTCGCGAGCGAGGTGAGCACCATGCGCGGGTCCTCGTACGCGGGTGAGAGGACCACCAGCGGATACTTGCCCCTCTGCGGCCGCGCGCCGTCGAAGGCGTGAGTGGTGACGCTGGAAAGGTTCTGCGGGGTGACGCCGGAGCTCGCCGGCAACTTCCGGTGCTGGATGGATCCGGCTGCCTCGGCGAGGGTCATATAAGGGGCCGGAGTCCCGGTCCCGGGGACGGCCGGGTAGACCATCGTGACGGTCAGTTGGCGGGGGCCGGATGACGGCACCCACGGGTCGGGACGGCTCGCGTCGGTGAGGTGGATGACGTCCTCGCCGGCGGCGTAGGGGCCGGTCGGCGCAGGGAGCGTGCCTTGGAAGGACCGCGGTGACGCGGTTGCCGTGGCCGGTGCGGTGTCGAACGCGTGCGTGGCCACCGGTGTGGCCGACGGTGTGGTCGTGGCGGCGAACCCGGCGCCGGTTCCGGTGACGAGGGCGGCGAGCGCCAGCACCGCGACAGCGCTGATACGGCGATTGCGTTTCATGGGACCGACGCTAGGTTCCGCAGCTCCGTATCGAATCAGCCCATAGATGTGTGTCGTTCGTAGTCCCCGCGAGGTACCGGAGTCATCCGCCGGGACTATGTCGTGCGGCGCGGGGTTCCGTTCGCCGGCATCGTCGAGCGCCACCTTCGTCTTGGCCTACGACGAACACGACGCCAAGCCATACCGCTGGACCTACGACGGCAGCCCACTCAAAGCCGCATGAACCCCCGAAGGATCAACCCGGCGCTGCACTAGTGTCCCGCGCCAGTAATCCGTCGGTAGATCCGCCTCGTCCTGGCGGCCCAACTTCGGTCGTCGGTCAGGCATGTTGACCGTCCGCAACTCAGCCGGAACTACCTAGGAATTTCAGGCGCAGGACACTAGTGCCGCATCAACCAACGTTCGCCCTGTAGTGCCGCGCTATTTGAAGGACGTGGCCCCAAGGGGGGAGAAAACCACGCCAACTCCGAAGGCCGGACGCTCCATTGCTACCGAAACGGTCATGAGGTCAGCGGTTGCCGTCCGTGGAGCCAGCAGAGGTGGGGCCGAGGACTGTGGGACTGGCGGTGGTGTGCGTGGTGAGGTTTTCGCCGTCCTGGGTCGCTTTGCGGGCTCCCGCCGGGGCACGGAGTTGTTCGGCCAGCCGCTCGAGTTCGGCCGCCGTGGCAGGCGAGGAGTCGTTGAGTCCGCTGTGCACGGCCGTGGGGCTCTTCAGGAAGCGCCGGAGCACGGCCACAAGGAGCCCTTGCGGCAGAGCCCGCAACGCGGCGAACGCGCGAGGTACCGGCGGCGTCTCCATCGCGGCGAGGTTCTGCCGCATGAGGTGGAGCATGCCGCGTACCGCGTCCGGGGCGTCGGCCAGCGCTACCGGGCCGCCCGCCGCGTGTACCGCCTGACCGAGCGGGACCTCGAACGCGGCGTGCGTCCTGAGCCAGGCATCCATCTGCGGCTCGGCCTTGGTATTGATCCCGGCAGTACGGAACGTCTCCACGATCCGTACCAGTCGCGGGGTGGTACGGCCGTCGGGCTCGCCGATCGGCATCGCGACCCGGCGGGTGATGAAATTGGTCTTGCGGTAGCGGACCACGTCGCCGTCCATCGTGCCGCCAGTCGTGGGGAAGCCGAGCAGCACCCGCTCGTGGCCGATCACCGCACCCAGCGTCTCCGGGCCGGCTGCCCAGTTGAGCAGGAACAGCACGTCACCTTGGACACCGGCGAGTGATTCCAGCACTGCATCCACCTGGTGGGTGCGGACGAAAACGGTGATCAGGTCGTACCCGCCGTCCGGGTGCTCTATCACCGGTACCGGCACCCGCCTGACAGGGCCGTCTTCCTCGGCGAGCTGCACTCCCTGCCGGCGCAGGGCGGTCAGGCGTTCGCCCCGGGCGAGGAGCGAGACGTCGTGGCCGGCCTCGTGCATGCGGGTGGCGAACAGGCTGCCGCAAACCCCGGCGCCGTACACGAGCAGCTTCATGACAGTCCTCTTTCATACGTTCGTTTGATTCATACGTTCGTTTCATTCAAACATATGTATAGTCCCTCGTGTGGCGACCCCAGACACCCGCACCCAGATCCTCGACGCGGCCGAGCACCTCTTCGCCGAGCACGGATACCGCGGCACCTCGGTCCGCGCGATCACCAAACTCGCCGGAGCGAACCTGGCCGCCGTCGGCTACCACTTCGGCTCGAAGGCGGAGCTGATGGCCGCAGTCGCCCGCCGCGTGGTCGAGCCCATCACCGCTGCCCAGTGCGCCGGGCTCGACAAACTGCTCGCCCGGACCCCCGACCCACCGGTCAGCGAACTGGTGGAGGCATTCGCGGGGCCGCTGTTCGACGAGATGCCGGCCGGCGACGAGGGCGGCGCCCGGACGTCCCGGCTGATCGTGACGATCCTCAGCGACCCGGCCGAGGAGGTACGCAGCTGGACCGGCCCGGCCGAGGACTCGGTCCGTGAGCGCTACTTCGCAGCCTTCGCGCGCGTACTGCCCGGCCTTTCCCCGGAGGAGCTGTGGTTCCGGATGCGGGGGATCTTTGCCGTGACGGCCGTCGACCGCCTCCAGGTCCACCAGCAGCCCTCCCCCGGCTGCGAGTCCCCGGTAGCGGGCGAGGCGGCCCGGCGATGGGCGATCACGTTCCTGACGGCAGCGATGAGTGCGTCACCGATCCGGCCCTGACGGCCCAAGACAGACGCTGGCGACGCGGGTCAGGCGGCGTTCGCCCTGTGGACGAGGGCAGTGAGGCGCTTGTCGGCGGCGTTCTTGTTCCGCCAGATGATGTGTCGGCGGATCATACTGCCCTGGGCCTTGTGGGTCGGGTGGTCGGTGCCGTCGAGGGATGACACCGTCGCCCAGCAGGTGACCATGGATCTGCTGCGCCGCCCGGACGTCGCCCGGAAGACGATGCGGGACGATTATCCGGACTACGGTTTGACCACCGCCTGATCTCAATAGGCTACTTGTGATGACCAGTCATACTGGGCCGTTCCCGGGCCATGAGTGATGGTGCCTGGTTCGCGAGACCGATCGGATGATCGCTGCGGCAGAATCAGATCCATGGCCACGTCAACTGATTCCGCTGCCTTGTATCCCGACGTTGCTTCAGAAGGGAGCCTGGCCGCGGCGCTTCGATCCGCCGCAATTAAGGACGGCTTCTCGATCCCGTTCACCGCCTCGGAATCCAACCCACTACGTCACGCCGCCGTCGCGAGCACCGTTCCACAACGGACGACCTTGGAAATTACCGCGTGGGTAGCCGAACGGCGGTGGTCAATCCGCGGCTGCGAGTCATTCCAAGGCATGGCGCTGATCGACGGAACCACGCAGGATCTGGCCCAGGTCGCCAGGGCGGCGCAAGCCTGGCACGACGGGGCAGCGCTGGCCGACATCTCCCAAGCCGCGTCGTTCGTGCACCTCACCGGCCGCTTCGAGGTGGGCGACCACGATCCGGTGCGGCTGGCCGAGTCCGAGTGGCAGCACCTGCTCACGGAGGCAGACGAGGTGGACTGGCCCGAGTATCGCGCGCTTGTGAAGGCGGCATACGCCGAACCGGCGCTGCGGGGGCTCTACCCGTTCACGAGCCACTGGACGCTGCGATTCTCCACGAGTACTCGCCCTCGGCTCACGGTTATTCCGCTTTGCTTGGACGCGCATCGGGACAACCGCTACACCCTCAGTGCCAGCTTCATGGGTGACATCCTTGCCGACACGATCACGGTGGCGGACGCCGTGTCGACAGCCGTGCGTCATCTGCCCTCCGGCCTTGGGCCTGTCACTTCTGGAGCCGCTTGAGAAGCGCCTCGTCCGGGATGGAAGGATGACGTGCATGGACTTGCCTCAACCTGATGATCTGACCTCGCTGGTCCTGCGTACCGACTTCAGCAGCGAGGCGGCATGGGAGACGCTGCAAGCAGCGATCAACAACTCGGGCGACTACCGCAACGCGACTTTCTTCAGTGACTCCTCCTTCACTGATGTCAGTGTTCAGGCGCTGGTCGACGCGGATGCTGCCGCTGATGACGACGACAAGCTGTGTCACGTGTTCCTCGCTGGCGCGACCACCATGACCGGCGAGGAGCATCCGCTCCTGGCCGTCGACCTGTATGACGAACCCGGCCGGACGTTCCGGGTTCCACCCCTGTGGACGTTCACGTATTTCGGCTCTGGCGACGATCACGTGACGTGGTCAAGGCGTCAGCAGTATCCGAAGTCTAAGGAGGTCGAAGTTGGTTCGCCCGTAGCACTGGCGTTTGAGGGCCTTGATGCGCGTCACGGCACCCTCGACAGCTCCTGAGTTGTGTTCCAGGGTCAGCCCGTTGATGACGGCGTCCAGGTCGCGGCGCAAGCCGGTGGCGAGCGTGTGTAGTTCCGGGAGATCGTCGGCGTCCACGGTGTCCAGCCAGGCAGGAAGGTTGGCGCCACGTCGCTGTTTCATGATGGTGGCGAACGTGCGGATGTGGCTGTGCAGGCGTTCCAGATGCTCGCAGCTGGACACGGCGGTTTTCAGCCCGAGCGCATCGTCCTGGTCGAGGTGGTCGGGATGGGTGAGCATCCAGCGGCTGACCTGGCGCGGTTTGGGGATCGCCGGTGTGGTCGGCGCGGACTTTCCGGGGCCGCGTTTGCGTCCGTCGCCGTGCGGACGCAGTGGCCTCAGGTAGCGGCGGACGATCTGGACGCTGCCGGTGAAGCCCAGGACGCGCAGTTCGGTGGTGATTTCCTGAGCATTGGTCACACCGGCGTTCCAGTACTGGTTGACCACGTCGCGCCAAGGGTCCAGTCGACTGGACAGGCCCCAGAAGAACCGCGAGTGCGAGGCGCAGTACCCATATCCGGCCCAGCCAGCCATCTCCGACCGTTTCACCGTCGGGCGCGACATGCCGCACGGCACGGGGGTGGAGTCGACAACCCAGTGGTTGTCGAACCAGAAGTCGGTGTCGGTGGCCAGCAGCCGTACCGCCTTCTTGACCAGCGGCAACGCGGCCCGCAGGCGCTTGTTGTATCCCGGCCGCTCGGGAAGGTACGGGAACATCGCACCCAGACTGGTGCGGGCGAAGCGCAGCCAGCGGGCCTCCGAAGCGAAGCCCAGCAGCGCCTGCGCGACGGCCAGACAGACCAGTTCGGAGTCGCTCAACTGCGGTGGCCTGCCCAGACACCGGGTCTCTCCGATCTCGTCGTCGATCTTCACATACAGTCCGGTGAGGAGGGTTTCGAGGTGCTCGTTCGTCAGGCACAAAACGATCTCGGGGCCCTTCCCGTGTTTCGTGATGCCCGTGAGCGGTCGACGTGGGGCGACTGGGTTGTCAGGGTTGGCCCGCCGGAGGGCTTGTCCGCTACCTCACCCGCGGGGCGTCGGGGAGTTCGTGAACTGTGCTGTTCCGCGTGCCATCTCGGCGGTGATGGCCCAGCGTTCGTGATCCCTCCACGCGCCGTTTATGTACTGGAAGGCAGTCGAGGAGCCCTCGTGCTGGAAGCCCAGGCGTTTGACGAGATTCAGCGAAGAGGTGTTGTTCGGCTGGATGTTCGCCTCTAGCCGGTGCAGGTCCAGCTGGCCGAAGGCGAGCTGAACCACGAGTCCCAGTCCTTCGGTCATGTAGCCACGGCCGGTTGTGGAGGCGTAGGAGGTATAGCCAAGGGTCCCGCTCTGGAGGGTGCCCCGGACGATGTTGTTGATGTTGATTCCACCCACGATCGCGCCGGTGCTGCGCAGGCAGATCACAAAGCCCTCATGGGTGGGCTGCTCAAACCGCGCAAGATAGCTCTCAAACGCCTCGACCGTGTTCTCGCGTGCGCCCAGCCAGCGGCGAAGCATCTCGGCGCTCTCCTGGGCCAGCACGGTGAGCTCGTCGTAGTCCTGACGGCGGACGTGGCGTATGGCCACTCGCGGCCCTTGTAGGAGGTAACTGGTGACTGCCATCCGGGGATCCTATGCAGCCTGTTCGTGCACGCGTCCGGCGGCTCACAACCCCGCGGGTGAGAACGAGGGCCAGCCCTTCTGCGGGACAACTCAAGAAATCAGCACGCGGGACGGACCGCGGGCTGGTTTTGTTCACGAGAACCGGCTCTGGCTCTCGTTGTGTGGAGCGTGACGCTGCGTACGCGACGTCGCGGGCAGCGCAAGACCGTTGATGCCGCCGGGGAGCCGCCGATATCTAGTGGTCGCCGGACATCTGCGCAGTTCAGCGATGGTCTCGGTCGTTGAGACACGTGAGGCACACCCTCATGCGGTCCGAGGCGAACCGTGGGTGAAGCCCGGGGCTATAGTCTGCGGCGAGAAGCGGGAGCGCGAGAGATCGCGTCGGGAGTGGGGGACTCATGACCTTCGACTACGGACGGGCCGCGGCCACCACCGCACTGGCACTCGTAGCCTGTTCGGGCCTGGCGGCCTGCAACGACGGTTCCGGCTCGGCAGCGAGTGCGAGCGCCGCGGCTACGGCTGCCCGGAGTGCGTCGGGATCCGCAACGTCGTCCTCGGCCTCGCCCACACCGACCGACTCGCAGTCGGTGACGGCATCCATCAGCCCGACCGCGGTGGCGAGCACCTCTCCGGCCCCCACCGCCAAAGCGATGGCCGACGCCTCCCGGCCGACGGCAACGCCGAGTGCCGCCGCCGCCGTCCCTGCCGCGTGTAAGAACCTGGCGGCCCACGCCGACGTGAAGTCTGCAGTGACCCAAACCTGGGAGCACGCCAAGAGGGTCAGCCACATCCAGCCGAAGCCCGGCAACTTCTACTACGGCAGCTGCGGCACCACGCTATATGCAGCCGCCCGCTTCGAAGGTGGTGCCGGCGCGACAGGCGACGACCGGGTCCAACTCCAGGACGAGGGCTCGGGCCTGCAGTTCTTCCAGTTCACCCCCAGCGCCGGGTGGTGGTTCGTCGGCTCCGACGCTTTTCCGGCCACCGATGACTGCTCGCGATTCGCGCCCGTAGCCCTGGCACGCCAGTGGAACTGCTCCTGAGCGGATCCTCACCCAGCGGCCGAGCAGTGCGGCCCTGGCGGGGGTGCAGTTCTTCTTGACGGAGTCAGCCCAGGCGATCGCGACCTCGACGCCGTCGTCACGGGACTCACCCCCCTGGGATCCCGACGTCATCGAACGACACGTCCACCGGATCAAGATGCTCAAGCGCCAGTTGTTCGGCCGCGCCGGCTTCGCTCAGCTCCACAGGCGTGTCGGGCTCTACTCGTGAAGCAGAGCCGGATCCTCAACGAGTCCAAAGCCCTCCGGGAACCCTTCGACATTCACAGACCCACGACTCTGCGCGGCCATCGTCGACCGACTGACCTTCAACGGCGCGATCATCCAGACCAGCACCGAGTCCTACCGTCCCGCCCACACAGAAGCCCTGGCCGACAAGGCCGTCACCGACTGAACCGGGGCGCCGCACAGGAGGGGCCACCCGACGACCAGCATGATGTCGTCATGGACACACATCCTCTCCGGTTCTTCGCTGACGGCCTGTTGCTTCGTGAATGGACAAGTGACGATCTCGCCGTCATGCAAGAGCTGTTTGACGACCCCGATGTCGCATACCGAACCCCTTTAGAGTCACCGTTCGACCAGGCAGCCGCAGTGCGATACCTGCACAGCGCACAACGAGCTCGGCGGGACAACGACCGGATCCACCTGGCCATCACCACCGATGGATGCCAGGCACTGGGAGAAATCCTGCTCAATCGGACTACCGGCGGCATCGGCTACATCGTCGGCGCCCCTCACCGCGGACAAGGGCTCGCAGCACGCGCTCTCCGAATGATGACCGACTTCGCCCACACGACTGCCGGTCTGCCGAGAGTGATCCTGGAGATCGAACTGGACCATCACCCCAGCATCACCGTCGCACGATCTGCTGGCTTCCGCCCATCGAACTCGCCCCACGAGACCGTCACTGACAAGGGCCGGACCTACGACCTGCTCACCTGGGAACACAACCTGACCGCAGCCAATCGAGATTGAGACCGGCTCTCATCATGCTCAGGCCGGCGGACCCGGCCGATGCGCATGCTCGCGTCCCCCTCACGCTGCGGCAGCCCAGTGACCTCAATACTTATCGACGTTGATCATGGCAAGGCGCCTCGAGTGACTCCCGAGCTCACGTCGAAAGGGTCTGCTGCACCAGTGGGGCCAACTCGAGCCGCCCGGGCGGGGGTGTGCCGGAGTTAGGAGTCAGACCGCCGCGGCCGCCCGGCGGGGTGGCGGTGTTCAGCTCCGGGCTGCCACGGCTGCCGCGGCCGCGGCCAGGATGCGGTGCAGGACGGGGACCGGGATCGCCGGATTGGTGACCGCTGTGCATGCCGTGTCGCGGTCGTGCAGCAGCCCGGTCAGGACGCGGGCCGGCAGCCGCGGATTGCGCATCGCGGTCCAGCGGACGTGGTCCGCCGGGTCGTCCAGCAGCCGCACCGCGTCGGCCGGTGACAGCCGGGGGTCCTCGGCCGCACGGCGGCGCACCTCGGCTTCTGGGTCGCGGGCCAGGCGTGCGACGTCGGCCGGCGTGGACTCCGTATCGTCCAGGGCCAGGCGGCGCATCCGCCCGCTGGGATCGTCGACGTAGCGCAGCAGGCCCGCTCGGGGGAAGTTGGGGTGGCTGCGGGGGCGGTCGGGGTGACTGAAGCTGCCGTCCCACCAGCGCCAGACCTCCAGCAGCATCTCGGCCGGCGCGTCATCGCACGATTCGGCGAGGAACAGGCGGACCGTCCGGTCCTCGTCCCGCGCCAGACGCTCCACCACGTCCGGTGGAAGATGCCGGGCACGGGCCACGCTTCGGCGGATGAGCGGATGGGACGATACGGCCAGGCGGCGCATCGCGTCGGCGTCACCGTGCAGGCCCTCGACCCAGGGCACAGTGCGCGACATCGACGTCGGGTCGAAGTCGTGGCGCACCGCGGCACGCTGCTCCTCGTTGAGGTCGGCCCGCAGTGCCACCGCCGAGCGGATGTCGTCGTACGGGTCCTCCCCCAGGACGGCGACGCTGTGTGCACTGAGCCGCGGGTTGGCGGCCAGCGCTCGGCGTACTTCCGCGTCCCCGTCCCGGACGAGCTCCGCCTCCAGCTCGGGCGAGAGACGGCACTGTTCGAGCGCGCGCCGGGGCGCGGGCAGCGCGGCAAAGACGTCGCGAGGCATGGGGACGTCGCTGTGGTGGGCGAGCAGCGCCGCCGTACGCACCGCGTCGTCGGTGTCGGTCAGCAGTCGCGCCCGCAGCGGCGCGGCGAGGTCTTCCCACCGGGCGCAGGCAGTCGCCCGCACCCGGGCATCGGCGTCGGCCGCGAGGCTGGGGAGGTGGTGTGCGGGGAGCCCCGGGAGTCCGGCGGCCTGAGGGCGGGACGGGCCGGCGAGGAGGTCGTCGTACAGGTCCCCGGGGAGTTCGACGCCCCAGGCGCGGGCGCGCTCGGCCCAGAACACGCGCCGGCTCGGCGACGGTTCGGCGCGGACCATGCGTAGCCACTGATCGGACGTGAGCTTGGGCCGGAAGGTGTCCGCGGGCCTCGAGCGCACCCGCGGATCGGGATGCGCCACGGCGGCGTCGAGTACGGCGGCCCGGTCGCAGCCGTCCAAGAAGCCCACCTCCACATCCAGCAGCCGGATCAGCAGCTCGTCCGGCGCGGCCGGATTGGACCCGATCCCCTCCGCCCAGTGCAAAGGCCATGTTGGCCGGCCGGGCACCGCCGCCCACACCTCGGCGCGCTCCACCTCCGTCTCGCGCCCGGCGGCCGCGGCGGCATCCTCCAGCCGCTCCGGAAGTCGGTCGAGGGCCGTCACCCGAGGCCCGTCCGCGCCGGGCACCGCCGCCAGCAGCACCTGCCCGTCGAGGGAGAGCGCCACGAACCCAGGGTCGCCGGTCAGCTCCGGCACACCGCCGCCGGCGTAGCGGACCCGGGTCCACCAGGCGTCGTTGCCGCCGATCCGATGTCCGAGGACGGCCACCAGGAACTCGCCGTCGGCATCTGCAAGGCGGCGCCACCACGCGGCGTCGAGCGCTTCCCGGACCGCGCCGTCCGGCGCCGCGATCCCCCGCGCGATCCGCCAGCCGGCCTCCGGCGGGAACAGGCTGCCAGGGCGCACGTCCTCGAGGACCGTGAGTCCGGCGCATGGGAGCAGTTCGTGGAGTTTCTCTCGGTGTGGCACGCGGTCATGATCCCCGCCGACTCGCGGTGGGACAAGGCCCTCAGCCCAGGCGCAACCGGGGAAGGTGCGGGTCGCGGGAGAAAACTCCCCTCCGCTCCAGTGCCATCAGCTGGTGGGCGACCGAGGACGTGCCGGCGAGGTTCACGGCCTGGCCGATCTCGCGCATCGACGGTGGGTAGCCCTGCCGGGCGACCGACTCCGAGACGTAGCGGACGATGGCCGACTGGCGACTCGTCAGTTCCCCGTCGACGGTCCGAGGGCTCGGAGAGCGGCCCCGGCGTGCGGGCGCACTGTTCTCCATCCCGGGCACCTCGTACAAGATCTCGCGGGTCGCGACCTCAACCCGTGATCTCCCCCAAATGGAACACCCCTTCGCGCGCGAGGTTGACCATCCCCCAGGCCTGGTTCACGCCGCTGCCACTGTCCTCGACACCGTCAAGGGAGTCGTCGGACAGCATCAGGACGTCATGGTCCTGTTTTCCAAACGGGAGACTGGCGGTATCGATGCTGACCTGGTCCAACGCGTCACGTAAGCGTTCGGGACGTGCTCGGATCGGGGGCATCGGAGCCCAGGAATCCGCGGGCAGGCCTGCGGGCATGGATAGGTCGTAGTCGCCCATGGCGTCCTCGAGTCCGGACCGGGACAACAGGAGCCGGTCCAGGTCCCGCTCGCTGAGTTCACCGCCGACCACCGCACTCAGCGTAAGCAGCACATCCTGCAAGCGCTCCTTCACAAGCGACACATCCCCCCAGCCGGCCGAGGCCAAGCGGCACGGTCTCATCGGGCCACGAGGTCTGGCATGTCCTCCAGGTACTCGACCGCAAGGTCGCGACTCTCCTCGTCCGTGAACGCCTGGCGGTCGGCACCAGAGACGCTGTCAGGTGGTCAAGATCGTCACGTGGTCGAGCCGGACAGCCGTCGGCGACGAGGCGATGGCGCCGACCGCGTCCTTCGACCGGTCGTCCGCCACCTCTCCGAAGATCGTGTACTGCCCGTTCAGATGGGGCGCCGGAGCAAGGGTGACGAAGAACTGGGAGCCGGTGCTGTCCCGGCCCAGATTCGCCATGGCCAGTTGGAACGGCCGCTCAAATGAACGGTCCGGATGGATTTCGTCGGGTATCCGGTATCCGGCGTTGCCTTGCCCAGTGCCCAGCCGATCGCCGCCCTGGACGACAAAGCCCGGCACACGGCGGTGGAAGACCGTGCCGTCGTAGAAACCGCCCTCTCCGGTGGCTCCGGTCAGGGGGTCGGTCCAGGTGCGGGTTCCGGTAGCCAGGCCCACGAAGTTGTCCGCGGTGTAGGGGGCTTCGTCGGGGCGCAGTTCGAGGTGGATGTCGCCGAGCTCGGTGTGCAGGACCGCGGCAAGGGATCGGTAGGTCCTCAAGGAGGAGGAGAAGGGACGGCGGGCAGGCGTCCGGCGAATCCGTACTGGGGAGTCGCGCAGCGGGTCGCTCAGGGGGGCGAACGCGCCCCGGTCGCTGCCGTCGCCGCATCCGACCGTGCCCGGTGCGTTTGCGTGCAGGCCGGTTGCGCTCCATCCCGATGGGTCGGTACGGACCTCGGCCGGCGCGGCCGGGAGCGACCCGAGCCACAGCGGATGGCCCTCCGCCGAGTCGAGGCGCTGTGCCTGCCACAGTTCCCGTACTTCGGCCGAGGCGTGGGTCAGCAGGGTGTCGAGATCGGTCGCCGCTTGGGCGTCCAGCACCTCACGCATGGTCGTTGTGTCGTGGTACTTGTCGAAGAGCGAGCCGTTGTTGTGCTCCAGAGTGAAGCACTGGTCGACGAAGACCCGGTCGGGCAGCTCGTGACGGACGTAGCGCCGCACCATGGCGGCCACCGGTGCCCACGCTTCTCCGCCGAACTCGACGCCCGGACCGGCGAATGCCTCCGTGGCGAGTTGCAGCGCCTGACCGTGGCCCATCTCGCGGCGCAGCCGTTGCCATGTGACACGGCTGTCGCCCTGGTTGATCTCCGTGATGAAGTCCGCCAGTTCCGGCGGATGGTGGTGCGTTCTGGCTCGTTCGTAGTGTCCGAGCTCGTTGCCGATCACGTTGTCCAGATGCCCCGCCAGCTCAGCGCACAGATGGGGCAGCCAGCGGAACAGCCGTGTTCTGGCCGTGCTGTCTCCCGCCGCGGTCAGCCATTCCAGCAGGTAGAAGTCGGCGGCGAGCGAGGAGGGGTCGACGGAGTCGACGAACCAGCGCGGGCTGTGTGCGGCGAGGTCCGCGGCCATCAGGGTCAGGGCCTCGGCGCGGTCGACGTCACCGTCGAGGTATCGGGGCCAGTGCCGTTCGGCTACGGAATACAGGCGCGCGTAGCGCCACTTGGTGCCGAGTACGTCGGCACAGGGACGGTGGGCAAAGTCCACCGCGCGTGCCAGATGGCCGGCGGTCATTTCCACGAGGATCTTGGTGAGGAGAACCCGCAGCCGACGTTGGTACGGAGAGCTACCGGGCAGGCGGCGGACCAGCTCGGTGGACAGGTGGCCGTCGGGGACGGCCCCGGATTTCAGCTGCGCCCAGCCCAGCATGGTCAGGACGGCGTCCGCGAGCGTCGATCCACGGAAGCGGCGGCAGTCAACGTAGACGCCCGTGGCTTTGCCCCTGTCGATCAGGAAGCCCGTGGCCGGCGGGGCGGGCGCGAGCGGCACGAGGTGGAGGTCCAGCGTCCGCTCGGTCTCGTTGGTGCCCAGCGCCGCGCAGAGGGGAGCCAGGTAACGCTCGGGCGGGAGGAAATCGTTGATCTCCGCAGTCGCCTGCTTGCGGACCTCCTCGAACAGGGGGAGCGCTTCGGCGAGGGTCGGCGCCGCGGCGGTCAGCGCGGTGGTGACGAGTTCCGTTCCGGGACGGAGGCGGTCGTCGTCGACGAGGGCGATGAGGTCCTCCGGCTGGCGGGCGGCGGCCAGGAAGGCGGGCAGGCCGGAGCCGACGGTCCGCGCCCATGACCGCAGTCCGTCAAGGAACGCGTCCGTCTGGGGGGTGACCGGCCGGGGCAGGAAGTTGGGCTCCCAGGAGCCGGTGCGGCCGATCAGCTCGCGCTGCAGGGCGAGTGCGAGGTCGAGGGTGGTGCTGCGCTTCTGACGGAACTTCACATCGCTCCCCACTGTCCGCCCGGCTCGGTGAGCAGACCCGCTTCCCGCAACTCGGTCGTGATGCGCCGGCACCGCTCGTCGGTCAGTCCGGCGAACGCGGGCGCCTCCTTCGACAGGCGCAGCGAGTGCTCGGTGACGGTCTGCGCGGAACGCCCGTCGCTCAGGCCCCAGACCAGCGCCGCCTCGGGCGACAGGCGGAAGTGCCGGCCGGCGGGCTGGACCAGTGTCACCATGTCGTCGTAGGCGCGCGGGAGGAACGCTGGGGACCTGCGCAGGGGACCGCTCCCCGCCGGCCAGGCGGGCCAGCGGGAGAGGTCGACGCCCTGCCAGCCGAGCGTGGCCGTGGCGATCAGGCAGGTCTGAGCGAACGTCGTCAGCGCGGTCAGGCCCGCGGAGGGGTCGACGGCCAGGGGGTCGTCCCGCAAGAGCCGTTGGAACTCCGGGAAAGGGAACCCGTCGGGGCCGCTGCGGGCGAGCTGCCGCCACACCCATTTCTCGCCGAAGTAGAGGTCCCCGCCTGCCGCGGCCAGCGCCTTCCCCGCGCACACGAGGGCGCGCCGACCGGCGAGCGCGGCCGCGTCCAGGTCGGACGGGTCGTCCGACTGGCGCAGTCCGAGGCAGTCCTCGGCCGCGAAGAACGCGGCGAGCATCCAGTTGTTCATGACCAGTCGGGAGAGCCGCAGAGGATGCTCGTCGAGCCGCTTACGCAGCGCGGCCAGCGTGCCCGAGTCGGTCACGATGTCACCGGTGCGCAGCCGGACGGTCAGCGCGATCTCACGGTCCGACAGCGTCTCCCCCGCCGGGTCCGAGTGCAGTCCCGTGCCAAGGACTCGGTCGACGAGCGACTCCAGGGTGGCCAGGGAGAGATGCTGTACGTCGACACGGATGTCGTCGGCGAACATCTGCTGCCGTTTCTCTCCCACCGGGGCGCCGACCAGATAGACGTCGATGTCGCTGGTGGCACTGCCCAGCCCGACCGCCGAACTCCCGGCGAGGAACGCGGCGTCCGCCCGTGTCGACGCGGCCAGGCGGGACGCTATGCTCCTGCCCAGGCGCACCCTGTCCCGGGCCGATGCGACTGCTGTCATGCGCTCATCCCTCCTTGGCACGGGGCCACGACGGCTACCAGCCGGGGTTCTCCGGCAGCGCGAGCCCGAGGTACTTGCCGTCGTCCGACACCATCACGTCGGCGCGACAGCACTGTTCGAGGAAGGCCGTCACCTCGTCCTCGGAGACTGACACGTCCTGTGCCGCCAGCAGGCGGGCGATCGCCGCCGCTGAACGGGGCGCTTCTCCGCAGGACTCGTAGGCCTCCGCCTTCCAGCCCGCGAGGACGGCCCGCTTGGGCTGGTCGGTCCTGCGGTCGATCAGCGTCAGCTTCCCGGGCAGCCGCTGGTAGACGAGGCTGGGCTTCGACTCGGCGAAGCGGGTCTGCCATGTGGAGACAGCGGCGTTCAGCGCGGCGACCGTCTCGTGGGACACGGTGCCGGACGCCTCGTAGTCGAAGAAGTACGCGATCTTCTCGGGGTCCAACGAGGCCGGGTAGACGTGGCCGTAGCTGGCCCGGGGCCGGACCTTGTCGATGGGGAAGGACGGGTCGGTGAAATAGGGGCTGAAGCGTTCCAGCCAGATCCTTCCGCAGCCCCCGGGCGGCTGCAGATGGTGCAGAAGCGGGAGCAGGCGCAGCTGCTCGGCGTAGTCTTCCTCGGTCTCCCCCGGGAATCCCGCCAGGATGTTCCAGGCCACGTCGATCCCGTAGTAACCGGCCCACTTCAGGAGCCGGATGTTGATCAGCTTGCTCGCGCCCTTGCGCATCAGTCGCAGCACATGGGTGCTGAGGCTCTCGATGCCGGGCTGGATGCGGAGGATCCCGGCGCTTCTCAGGGTCGCGAGCTGCTCCCGGGTGAGATTGGCCTTCACCTCGAAGAAGAGGTTCACGTCCCAGTGCTCTTGGGCCAGCAGCGTGCAGAGCGACGAGAAGTACCCCATGTCCAGGATGTTGTCGACGGTGTCGACGTGCACCACCGGGTAGTCGCGCAGCAGCGCGCTGAGCTCGGTGAACGCGCGCTCGCCGGACTTGGAGCGGTACGCCATGCCGAGCGCGTTGAGACCGCAGAAGGTGCAGTGATGTTTCTGGCCCCACCAGCATCCCCGGGAGAACTCGACCGGCAGTCGTACGGGCGCCCGGCCGAGCAGCCGGGCGCGGTCGAAGCGCTCCAGCCAGGCGAAGTAGTCCCGGTAGTCCGGGGTGGGAAGGTCGTCGAGGGCCTGCGGGCGCTGCGCGTCGGCGGCCTGCGGCGCGTGCGTGGTGGCATGCCGCAGGACGCCGGTAATCGGGGTGTCCGTGCCGTCGGCGATGTTCTTCAGCAGGGCGGGGAACGCGATGTCGCCCTCGCCGGCCACCACGTAGTCGAGCCAGGGCAGCTTCCTCGCGTACTCGGCGCCCATCTCCCCGTCGAAGTTGGCGCCTCCGTAGACCAGGGTCACACCGGGGTGGAATTCCTTGATCTTCCTCCCCAGCGCGAGGGACGCCGTGTTCTGCATGAACGTGGAGGTGAACCCGATGACGTCGTACTCCCCCCACACCGGTTTGGCCGCGCATGCGGCGACCCAGTCCGGCAGCGTCTCGCGGCGCATCTCCACGAGGTGCTCGAGGCCTTTTCCGGTGAGCTCGTCCCAGATGGACTTCACTTCCGGATATTCGGCGAAGTAGTCGTCGTCCGGGGTCACTTCGCCGAACGCGGCGTAGGAGAAGAGCCACTCCCCCATCAGGTGCAGCCGTTCCGAGGCGACGTTGGCGATGGTGTCGTAGGCCTTGCTGCCGAAGAAGGAGGCGAACTCGATGTTGAGGTAGTGGCTGTCGCACTCGTGCCCGGCCTCGCGGGTGATCGACTGCAAGAGTCCGCACTGGATGGAGGGCGCGTGGATGCGCGCCCAAGGCATGTTGACCAGGGCGACACGCAGAGCCTTGCCGGGCGGTGAAGTGGACGCCGCGTGGTCCGCTTCGGTCCGCACGGCCAGGGGCGGGCGGATGATGCTCATCGGTTTCCCCTCGGGTCTGGGCACATCAGTCACTCGAAGTCGTCGTGGCCGTGTCTGCTCGCGCGCCGGGCCTGGAGGAGGATCGACAGCGCCGCCAGGACGGTGAACCCGAGACCGGCGGCGACCTCCAGGCCCAGGTCGCCGAGCCACGGCCGGCCCTCCATCCCCGCGCGGACGGCGTCCAGGCCGTGCCGGGCCGGCAGCACCTGGCCGATCGCGTCCACCCATCCCACCCGGCCGGGCGGGACGATCGCGCCGCTGCACAGCATGACCAGGTAGGACAGGACGTTCGGGGCCACCACGTCGGCCCGTTTGCCGACCGTCATCGTCGCCCCGGCGAGCCCCAGCACGCTGAGCGTGAGCGCGATCAGCGCGTACACCCACGCCCAGGGCAGCAGTCGCAGGGCGAAGTCCGTCATGCCGAGCAGGGGCGCCGCGACTGCGCCCTGGACGACGAGGAGGACCCAGCCCATGACGGGGTAGGGCAGCACCCGGGCGATCTGGGTGACGGTGGGCGACAGCGCGCCGGTGCGGACCCGCGCGAAGGTGGCGTACTGCTTGTCCAGGACGGGCACGGCGACCACGCCGTTGACGTTGGTGCTGCTCAGCGCCAGCACCAGCGATCCGGCGAAGGCGTACTCGCGATGTCCGGGACCCGCGAGGACGCCCGCGAGCGTCGTGAAGAACAGGATCTGCAGGACCCCGCGCGGCAGGGTCGCGCCGAGCAGACCGGCGGGTGTCTGGAGCACCCGGTACTCCAGCCAGCCCATGCGGGCCGCCTCGGCCGACCGCCAGGCCAGGGAGGCGTGGGCCGGGGCTGCGGCGCGCGTGGGGGCGATGTCATGCGAGGTCAAGCGTCCCCTCCTTCCGGGACCTCTCGACGGACCGGCGGTAGGCGAAGCCCGCGGCGGAGAGGTAGGCGAGGGTCAACAGCATCGCGACGCCCAGCGGGGCGAGCGTGACGCCCCCGGTGCTCGCGTCGACCAGACAGTCCTTGATCCAGTGCAGGCTGAGCAGTTCGGGCGCCCAGCGCAGCCACTCGGGCAGCGCGTCCGTGGGGATGAGCAGTCCGCCCAGGGCGAAGACCGGGTACATCAGCGCGTGGGACCACACCAGACCGTTGCGGGTCACCAGGAAGAGGCAGGACACCAGCGCCCCCAGAGCGGTGCCCGAGCACACCAGCACCACGAGCGACACGACGGCCCACGCCGGGTGCGAGACGCTCAGCGGCAGCCCCAGCGCCGCCGCGGTGACGCCGGTGCTGACGAGGATCGCGCCGACGCTGGTGACGGTGGCGCCCAGGCTCTTGCCCAGCAGCACCAGGTAGGGCGACCAGACTCCGGAGACACAGCGGGCCAGGGTGCCGAAGGTGCGCTCGCGGCGCAGGACTCCTCCGCTCATCCACACCGTGGAGCCCCACAGCGCGGTCAGCATCACGGCCACGATGAGTTCGGCCGCGCCGTCGGAGGCGGGGCGGCCGGTCTCCACCGCGATGACCAGGAACACGGCGGGCAGCATCCCGGAGTTGACCAGCAGCAGCGGATTGCGTTGCATCGCCCGCTGCTCCATGCGGAACGCGGTCAGGAACATCCACGCGGCGCCCCTCACTTCACTCCACCGACCTGGCGGCCGTCGGCCAGGCGCGCGGCCACGTGCGAGTAGACGTCCTCCAGTCGCACCGGGTCGATGCGCACGTCCAGCACGCTGACGTGCGCCAGCGCCTGCTCCAGCAGGCCGAACGAGCCGACACTCCAGTCACGGACGTGCAGCCGGAGGGTCCACGACCCGTCGGCCACCTCGACGCCGCCGACGGCGATGTCGGGCGACGACAGGGCGTCGCTGTCGGGCGGGCTGCCGGTGCCGCGCACGGTCACCGTGGCGGTGTAGCCGGCCTGCCGGGCGAACTCCTCGACCGGCAGGTCCGCCGCCAGAGTGCCGTCCGCGAGAATGATCACCCGGCTGGCGAGGCGTTCGATGTCGAGCAGATAGTGGCTCGTGAGCAGGACCGAGACCCCGGTGTCCCGCAGTCGGGCGACGGTGCCGCGCAGCCGTTCGGCCTCGACCGGATCGAGGCCCACGGTCGGTTCGTCGAGCAGCAGGACGCGCGGCTCGGCGATCATGCCGATGGCGATGTGGAGGCGCTGGCGCATGCCCTTGGAGTACGTCTCCACCGCGCGGTCTGCCGCGCCGACCAGGCCGACCTCCTCCAGCGCGGCGTCCAGCTTCGCGCTCAGGCCGCGCCGGCCCACGCCGGCGAGCATGGCGAAGAACCGCAGGTTGTCGCGGCCGTTCAGCTTGGCGTAGAGGCCACGGTCGCCGCCCAGCACGACGCCGGTCATACGGCGTACCTCGCGCAGATCGCGGGTGACGTCGTGGCCGAAGATCCGGGCGGCACCGGCCGTGGGCAGCAGCAGGGTGGCGAGGATCTTGGTGAGGGTGGTCTTGCCCGCGCCGTTGCTGCCCAGCAGGCCCACGATCTCGCCAGCCCCGACCTGGAAACTGACGTCCCGCAGGGCCACGAGTTCGCGTCCGCGGTCGATGAAGGTACGGCCGAGCCGTTCCACGACGATCGCCGGTTCGCTCAACGCCCGGCCCCCGTCGGATGAACGTCCGCCGCTCCTTGTGCGACGGCGGCCCGCGCGGCGGCGAGTCTGGCCAGTGGGATCCGTGGCGGCGCGCACGAGACGTGGTCGAAGCCCGCCTCGGCGAAGAACCGCACGGCCACCGCATCGGCCGCCTGCTCGCCGCAGACGCCGAGCGTGATGTCGGGGCGTACGGCCCGTGCCTCGGCGGCGACCTGGCGTGCCAGGGTCCCGACCGCCTCGACGTCCAGCCGGGCGAAGGGGGATTCGGCGAGGAGGCCCACGTCCCGGTAGGCGGGCAGCAGGTGCTGTTCGGCGTCGTCGCGGGACAGGCCCCAGACAAGTGCGGTGAGGTCGTTGGTGCCCAGGGACAGGGAGTCCGCACGGCGTGCGATCGACCCAGCCAGCAGCGCGGCCCGCGGGGTCTCGATCATGGCGCCCAGCGAGATGCCCGCCTGGGCCCGTGAGGTTCCCAGGTGGGCGCAGACGTCGTCGAGCATGCCCCGGACGAAGTCCAGTTCCGCCGGTGCGCTGACCATGGGGACCAGGAGTTCGGGCCGCGGGTCCCGGCCGGCGCGGCGCAACGCGAGGGTCGCTTCCACCAGCGCCTTGATCTGTACGGCCGTCAGCGCCGGGAGCAGGACTCCCATCCGCACGCCGCGCACTCCCAGCATGGGGTTGTGCTCGTGCAGGCGGCGGGTGATGTCGAGCCGGTCCCGGTCGGCGGGGGCGCCCGTCGCCGCCGTGGTCAGGGAGAGTTCGGTCAGGTCGGGGAGGAACTCGTGGCGCGGGGGGTCGAGCAGACGGATCGTGACAGGCCGTCCGTCCATCGCGGCAAGTACGTCCGTGATCTCCGCCCGCAGGAGGGCGTGCACGGTGGCGAGGTCCTCCGTCATGTCAGGGCCGGGCCGGGCCATCAGGACCCGTTGGAGCATCTGATGGCGCTCGCCGAGGAACATGTGCTCGAGCCGGCACAGTCCCACCCCGTCGGCGCCCAGTGCCCGCCCGGCGGCGGCGTCCGCGCCGGTGTCGGCGTTCACCCGCACGGCGATGCCGGGCAGTCCCGACAGTGCCTCGTCCAGCCAGCCGGGCAGCTGCGGAGCGACCTGCCGTTCGGCGGTGGGCCCCGCGCGGCCGCCGAGGTGGATCACTCCGGCGTGGCCGTCCACCGTGACCAGGTCGCCGGCGTGGACGGTGTCGCCGTGCGTGGTGCGCAGGACCTTGGCGTCGGCGTCCAGGACACCGTCGACGAGGGCGGCGACGGCCGGCAGTCCCAGTCCGCGCGCCACGACCGCGGCGTGCGACGTCTGTCCACCCCGCTCGGTGACGACGGCCGTCGCGGCCAGCAGGCCCGGAAGGTCCTCCGGCCTCGACTCGGTGAGGACCAGCACCGGCTGCCCGCCGTTCGCCCGCGCGGCGACGGCGTCGGTCGCGCTGAAGACGACGGCGCCGGAGGCGATGCCGGGCGACACGCCGAGGCCGCGCGCCGCCACGAGCAGATCCAGGGATTGCGTCGCCCCGGAACGCGCCCGTTCGACGTCCAGCGGCTCCACCAGCGACACCGCCTGCGCGGGGGTGAGCCGGCCGCGTTCGTACCGGGTGGCCACAGCGTGCAGGAGAGCGGCACCGCGCAGGGATGCTCGGGTGCTTGTGACGATGTGGGGCCTGCCCTCCTCGACGAGGAACTCCACCCTCGCCGGCCAGTCGAGTTCGGCCTCGGCGGCGTGGACCGCCTCCCGTACCTGCGGGCCCCAGGGCTGCGTGTCGATCAGTTCGGCGAGATCCGCGCCGCCCGCTGTCAGCAGCTGGGCTCCTGATCCCCCGGCAAGAAAGGAGCCCGTCACGCCGGGCCGGCCGGTCGACGGATCGCAGGAGCAGGCGAGGCCGCTGCCTCCCTCGGGGCCGCACCACAGCGGCTGTCGCCCGAGCCCGAATTGGGCCGGACCGGTCTCGGCCCTGGTCAACACCCGCACCAGGGCGGTTACTTGCTCGAGCGGGTCGTCCGGCAACGCGGCGCCGGGGTCCGCGACGGCCAGCGCGGCGCTCAGTTCGGCCCGGCGTGCCGCGGCGAAGCCGTCACCGGCGAGCCCTGCCAGCCACTGGTGGCTGGCAGGGCTCAGACCGAGAAACGACAGACAGCTTCCCTTCAGGCAGGGAAGCCATGCTGTCAGGAAGACGGGGCGCTTCGCACTCCCGAGGCGACGGTCGGGATCGAGCGCGACGATCGCCTCATGAATGGTGTCGTCAGCGGCGTCGACCGGCAGCCACAGCACTGAATCAGCGGAAAAACCGACCGGCGGACGATCCATGACCACGCGCTGAATCCCCATCCCCCAAGTGCGAGGCCCGGCACCGTTTTCCGGTGGTGAACCTCGTGTGACAACAGGCCCCCGGCACAGGCGGGGCGGCGGGTGACGAGCGGAATCTAACGGCTCACGAACTCCGGGCGGACACCGAGCAGGTATACACGGTCGTCCAGGTCAGCGGCATCCTCCGGGGTGATCGGAGAGAATTCCAGCTCGGCCAGGTCGGCGAGCTCCTCGACGTTCGAGTTAGTTTTGTCCATGTTCCGACGCTAACAGCGAGCACTTCTGACCACAAGGTGAACTCCTGGTGTACACAGGGAAGTTGACGAGATATCGACTCCCCGGAACGCACGGGGCGTCTGGTTGTCGCTGCTCACCCAGGAACACCCCAGGATGCGCCCGGCCGACCTTTTCCGGCCATTCGCCGAACGAATTCGCAGAGCCTCCGGACTATGCTCACGCGGGTGCGGATTATCAAGTACACCCATTCCTGTGTCCGGTTGGAGCACGACGGCGGTGGCACGCTGGTCATCGATCCCGGCGTCTGGAGCGAGCCCGAGGCACTCGCCGGCGCGGACGCGGTCCTGGTGACCCATGAGCACGACGATCACGTCGACCTGTTGCGGCTGAAGGGGCTGGGCGTGCCCGTCTACGCCCCCAAGTCGGCGCGGATCCCGGGCCTGGACTTCACCGGCGTCGTCCCCGGCGAGGAGTTCACCGCGGCAAGCTTCCGGGTGACCGCCCAAGGCGGGCGGCACGCGCGCATCTACGGCGACCTCCCGGACTGCGCCAACCTCGGATACCTCGTCGAGGACCGCGTCTACCACCCCGGGGACTCCCTGTACGGTCCCGACCGACCGGTGGAGACCCTGCTGGTCCCCCTGCAGGGGTCGTGGATGAAGACGGACGAGGCCATCGACTTCGTCCGCGCCGTCCAGCCGGAACGGGCCTACGGCATCCACGACGGGCAGATCAACGAGCGGGGCCTGAGCAGCCTCAACGGCTGGCTCGCCGACGAGTGCGGCGACTGCTACCGCTGGCTCCCGCCGGGCTCGTCCGCCCGATGACCGAGCCGTCCGCCCCCGTCCTGTTCACTGTCGCCGGTCCGCGGGGACCGGGGCGCCTGAGCACCATGGTCCGGCCCCGCGGTCACGGGCTCCTGGCCGCCGACATGGCGGCCCTGCGCGGCTCCGGCGCCGACACCCTCGTCTGCGCCCTCCCCGACGCCGAGCGCGCCGAACTCGGGCTCACCGACGAGCCCCGCCTCGCCGAGGCCGCCGGGCTGCGGTTCGTCGCCCTGCCCGTCCCCGACTTCACGGTCCCGTCGATCCCCGTCGTGCTGCCGGCGCTGCGGGAGCTCGCCGCAAAGCTGCGGGCCGGCGCCCATGTCGTGGCGCACTGCCGCTGCGCCATCGGACGGTCCTCCCTGATCGCGGTCTCCCTGATGATCCTCCTGGACCTCGCGCCGGAGGCCGCCTGGGCGGCCATGGAACGGGCCAGGGGGACGAGAGTGCCGGACACCGAGGAGCAGCGCGCGTGGACGCTGGAGTTCTTCCGCTTCGTCTCCGCTGGTGGGCAGGACCCCGGTCGGCACCGCGCGGCCGGGGTGCTGGAGCGTCCGTCCCCAGCGGACCCTCAGCATCCGTCGGCCCGGTGATCGCCGGCCTCGTGACCACCGTCTTGCGGCGCCTCGGGCATGCCTGACGGCGTCGACACTGCGCCCGGCGGTTCGGGCGCCGGCGCGGGCAGGTGAGCGTCGTGCTGCCGGGCGGTGCTCGGCGGCGCGGAGCGGCCACCGGCGGGGGCGAAGCCGATGGCGCGCAGCAGCGGAGTCGTCAGAGCCGAGGTGATCAGGGCTACGAGGGTGAGAACCCCGCCGCACGTCGCCGGACGTGACACCGCCCGTCTGCCGCTGGTTGGGTCGGGCCGGGGCGCGGTACTGGCCTTGCGACCAGTCCGTTTCCCCGACCCGCCCGCCGTGCGTGTCTCCACGCGACGGGCGCTTCACGTGCCTTGGCCGGTGGTCAGCCGCCGACGCCGGCGGCTGCAAGTTGTGGTGTCCACGGGGTCAGGATGTTGCTGCCGCGGTAGCCTTCAGGAAGTCTGCTGGAGTTCGAGGACCCGAGCTTCGAGGTCAGCGATGCGCCAGTCGGCGAGGCACAGGTTCGATCTGGCGCCTTCAAGGCGTTCTTGCAAGGTGCGGTGTTCCCGGGTGAGCTGCTGGACGCGGCGCTTGAGTGTGATGTTCTCGGAGGCCATAGCCTGAACCAACTCCCCGGGAACCATCTGGTCGAGGTCGCGGAGCTTTCCCATCAACTCGCCGATCTGCTGCCGTTGCGCGAGCACTGCGGGCGGGCACCGCCGCACAGGGCCGGGCCGACATCCCCAGCCCGCGCAAGATCACCTCATGGATCATGCGACCCAGTGACACCCTCACCGAAAGCCAGGACAAGCAGCTGCTGGAAGTCCCGCTCGCCTGACCGGACATCACCTGGGCCTGCGACCTCCCCCGCACGTTCGCCGATCTCGTCCTTCACCGGCGCGGACACCTTCTTCTGGAGTGAATCCGCCAAGCCGAGCGGGGCGCCCCGAAGCCGATGCGGGACTTCGCCGGCTCCCTCCGCCAGGACCTCGACGCCGTCACCGCCGGCCTCACCCTCCCGTGTAGTTCCGGCGTTGTCGAAGGTCACGTGAACCGGGTGAAAACCCTCAAGCGAGCCATGGATGGCCGGGCCTCGTTCGAACTCCTCCGCACTCGCATCCTCATTCAGCCGTCGATGTCCCTTCAGTGGGCCTCTGATGGTGAGGAAGGTTGAGTTGTCCATGCGGGAGAGCCGCAGCTTGGAGGTCATTGGTTACCATCATCTGAGCCGACCTGCCCGCGACTGCGATCACGTTGCTCCATGCTGGAGCATCTAGGGTGCGTTTTAGAAGTCGATCAAGCTCTGTAATGATCACCGCGTGGGACGTGGGGATCTGACGAGCGCACAGTGGGCCAGGCTAAAGCCGTTGTTACCGGTGGGGAAGAAGCCGGGACGGCCTCCGGTCTGGTCCAAGCGGCAACTGATAGACGGCATTCGGTGGCGGACACGGACGGGTGCGCCGTGGCGGGACGTGCCGATCAGGTACGGCGAGTGGGAAACCGTCTATGGGTTGTTCTGGCGTTGGCAGCGCGATGGGACCTGGAAGCGAATCCTCAAGCAGGTCCAGACCCGGGCCGACGCCGACGGGCTGATCACCTGGGACGTCAGCGTCGACTCCACCATCGCCCGCGCACACCAGCATGCCGCCGGCGCCCGAAAAAAGGGGCTCTCCAACGAGAACCGCCCGGCGGCGTCGACACCGAACCGGCCGACCACGGACTCGGACGCTCCCGGGGCGGACTGACGACCAAGCTCCACCTCGCGGTCGAGCAGGGGCAGAAGCCGCTGTCGCTGGTCATCACCGCCGGCCACCGCCATGACAGCCCGCAGTTCCAGAATGTGCTCGACCGCGTCAGTGTCCCGCGCATCGGTCCGGGACGCCCGCGCACCAAGCCCCGCAAGGTCCGCGCGGATAGGGCGTGCGGCTCTCGCGCGAACCGCGCCTACCTGCGCAGCCGCGGCATCCGCTGCACCATCCCGGAGAAGACCGACCAGATCCGCAACCGAAAGAAGCGTGGCATGCGCGGCGGCAGGCCACCGAAGTTCGACAAGGCCGACTAACGCGAACGCCACGCTGTCGAATGCGGAATCAACCGCCTCAAGAGGCACCGGGCCGTCGCGACTCGATACGACAAACTCGCCGTCCGCTACGAAGTCACCGTGGTCATCGCGGCGATCAACGAGTGGCTGTGAGGGCCGAGCGGCGCGCATCGCGCCGCACGAGGTTCATCGCGCTGGTTCCATCGGTGGCCACGGAGCCCAGGGAAGAGCTTTACGCCAGCCCGGCCGCCCCCGAGCCCAGTCCTGAAGCACTTCGGCTACAGGTTCCACGGCGAACACCTCGTGCTCGCGCGGCACCCGGGCGTGGAAGTGCCTGTCTGGGCCACCCTCGCGGTATTCAACCCGGTAGCTGAGGTCGTCGTTGAGATAGACCTGCATGTAGTGCTGGCCGACAGGTTCGAGGTCGAGCCGCTGGACAACTACAAATCGCCAGGTCAGGCTCAGGTCGGCCAGCAGATCGTGCAGCTGTTCGTCAGACGGGTCGTCCCATGACGTCCCGTCCCACTCAATCGCCCGCAGTACCGGTGTTGCCATGAGGGTGACTGTACTGGCCGATCATGCTGCGGACATCAGCGGACGGCCGCTTATGAAACGCACCCTAAAGGGTGTTGCAGAAGGCCGTGTTTTTGCAGGCCAGAGGGCGATCATGGCTGTTCTGATCACGTGGCCAGGGCGAGGTTGTGCATGGGGGCGAGAGCTTGGACTACGTGGTGGAGGCCGTCGCCGTGCTGTCGGCAATCGCGGAGGATCTTGTAGTTCTTCAGCCGGCCGATCGCATGCTCGACCCGCGCACGGACCCGGCGATGCTCCGCGTTGTCGGCTTCCTCGCCGGCCAGGAGGGCCCGGCCGGGTCGCTTGCGGTGCGGGACGACCAGGCCGGTGTTGATGTAGGCGCCGTCGCCGAGCACGGTGACGCCCTGGCACTGCTGCGGCAGGCCGGAGTCGCGCCATACATGGGCGTCGGCCCTGTCGCCCGGGGCCGGGCGGGCGGTGGCTACGACCAGGCGGGTGTCGGCGTCGATGATGACCTGCACGTTCGCGGAGAACCGGTAGTTGCGGCTCGAGGCGCCGACCTTGCGGTCGCGGACCGGGACCAGCGTGCCGTCCACGATCCGCAGCCGGTCTGCGGCATCGACGGGCCGTGCGGGCTCGAGTGCCAGGAGGGGCCGCAGCTGCTGGATGCCCGCCGCAGGTCAGGGACCGGGCCGCGCTCGCCCAACGGCAAGAACGGCTCGACCAACTCCCACTCGACATCCGAGAGATCACCACGCGCCACCCTCGACAACTACCAGGCCCAGCCGCCCGCCACCGGCGAATCCCTGTGCCGACGTACGACAGTTGTCACCAATATCTTCGCTGAACTGCTGTTTCGTGTGGGTGAAGCATCGCAGTCGTCATCGAATCGGCACGCTACCTGTCACCGAGAGCGCGGCCAGTAGGGTGGCTGTCACCGACCCGCCTGAATCCACTGCGACCAGTCCTCGATGCGTTCAGCGGTGACCGGTGTGACCAACGTGCCCGCCGGATGAGCAGAAGCGACGGTCCTAAACCTGCCTCGCCGAATGCGCCGACTCCTGCCCGGCAACGGTTCGCCTGCCGCGACCTGAACCACCTCGCATGTCGGCTCCCCGGGTCCGCCAAGTAGGTAGTTCACGCCTGGCTTCAGCTCTTGTGCAGGTACAGAGACCGGGAATTCCTCCGAGCGCATGGTTCGAATTGGCTCCACGAGCGTCATCGTCGGCGCCTGCGGCTCGATGCTGATCACGTAGCCGCCGCGGGCGAATTCGTCGTCGTCCTCATCATCATCGTCAACCGGAACGTAGTCATTGTGCTGGGCTCGGCGGTTGTGCCGCTTCAGGAACTTCATGGTTCATCTTCCCGCGACGCAGACCGCGGCACGCCGGGAGGCAGCTGACCAGGCCATCGGCTCCGGATCTCCCAACACTGCGCTGTCGATCTTGATGACAACAAGCCTGCCTTGGTGACAACCATCGTGCTTCGGCTCAATCCCAAAACCAATGATCCGAACCCGGAACAGGCCCTAGTAGACCTCGCCCAGCTTTTTGATGAGCGCGACTTCCTCCTCGGTCCGCGGGCTCTTGCCCAGCCACGGCGCGGGATCGTCTGCGTTGCAGAAGTCGTCGAACAGAACGGTGACCACGTAGTCCAGGTCCCCGAACTCCTCCGGCCGCAGCCGGACATCGCGCTGCCACGAGGGACTCGCGAGGGCGAGAACCGCTGGCACAACACGAAGCCGGAAGACCGGGAACTCAATGCCGTGATCCGTCACGTCGTGAGCCTACTGACAGGTGAGGGACAGCACCGGCTTGCCAGCGCGCCTGTTCACGAAAACGCGGTCAGAGCCAATTCAGGAATCCTCATCAACCCCTGCGGCCAGTCCCCTCCATGCCGTCTTCGAAGACCGGATGAAGGCGTGCGACCACAAGCTTCTCGATGCTGCCCGGACGCCGGAATAGGCCCACAGCCACGGACAGGCCCCGTACCCCCGGACGTATCCGCGGGTACGAGGCCCCTTCTGTTTGCGGAGCCTTCCGGGCCTGGCACGCCGTGGCGGCGGCTACCGCCGCTTCCGGCGCGCGGGCCTGGTCAGCACGACCGCGGTGGGGTCTAGCTGACGACCTTCAGCGACTTCGGCCATCCGATCTGGTCGAGCAGACGGAACATGCTCTTGATGTCGTTCGGGCGCAGCTTGATGCAGCCGTTGGAGTAGAAGTCGTTCGGGTTGCGTTCGGTCCACTTCTGATGCTCACCGCTGCCCTGGCCTCCGGTCCTGGTCATCTCGCTGTGGATGAACAGCTCTGTCCGCTTACGACCGGTGGTGCCGTTGTTATTGCAGCGCTTGTCGGCCAGTCGGATCGCGTAGCCCTTGATGAGCCGGCCGTTGTAGGTCTGGGAGTGCAGGCCGAGGGTGTAGGTCGCGTTGGGCAGCCAGCCCTGTCCTGTCGTACACACCTTCTTGTTGACGCCCGATCCGGCGCGGTAGCTGGCGACCACCCGGTTGCCTCGCATGACATAGAGCCTGGCCGAGGTCACGTCGTTCGGATTCTTGTCGAACTTCAGGGAGACGGCCCCGCCTCCTCCTGGGGTGCTGCCGCCGTTGCCGCCCCTGACCAGCGCGGCCCAGGTGCCGGCGCCGACGACGCCGTCGGGGGTGAGGCGCCTCGCCTTCTGGAAGGCCTTGACCTTCACCACGGTGCGCGGACCGACGACGCCGTCCGCGTTCGTCGCGTAGCCGTTGGCGGTGAGCTGCCGCTGCACGGCCTTGACAGCGGCCCCCTTCGAGCCGGACCTGACGGTCAGGATGAGCCGGGCCCAGGTGCGGGCGCCGACGATGCCGTCGGGGGTGAGGCCCTTGGCCTTCTGGAAGGCCCTGACCTTCGCTGTCGTTCGCGAGCCGAAGACGCCGTCGGCATTCGTCGCGTAACCGCGCGCGGTCAGCAGCAGTTGGACCGTTGTCACATCGACGCCACGCCGACCAGCCTCGACGGTGGGCCAGGAGGCCTGCGATACGGCCGCAGTCGTCGTGACGGGATGAGCCAGGGCGGCGGGTGCCTCGGTCGCTGTGACGCCGGCCGCAAGGAGGGCGGACCAGACGGCCGTGGAGACGACGCGTCGGTTCTGCGTGGAGGTACGCATGGGCTTGCTTCCTTTCGTGAACGGAATCGCTTCCGTGAGAGTGGGTTGGACAGGGGGCTCAGTGGCGGATCAGTGCGGCCCAGGTGTGGGGGCCGACGATGCCGTCAGCGCGCAAGCGGTTGGCTTTCTGGAATGCGGTGACCTGCGCCGTCGTGCGTCGGCCGAAGAGGCCGTCGGCGGTGAGGGGGTAGCCGTGGGCGGAGAGCTGCTGCTGCACGGCCTTGACCGCGGCTCCCCTCGAGCCGGACTTGACGGTGAGGATGAGCTGGGCCCACGTGCGGGGGCCGACGATGCCGTCGGGGGTCAGGCCGTTGGCCTTCTGGAAAGCCTTCACCTTCGCGACGGTGCGCGGACCGAACACGCCATCAGGGATGGTTGTGTAGCCGTGGGCGGTCAGCAGCCACTGAACCGTCGCGGCGTCAAGGCCACGCCGGCCGGCCTTGACCGTCGGCCAGGACGTTCCGGGCTGCGGCAGCCGGGCGCCGCCCGCGTTGGCCAGAGCCCGCTGCTGGGCGAGGGATCCGCGGTAGACGTTGCGGTCGGCGGTGCCAACCGTGCCGTCCTTACCCGGGATGCCGGGGACCGGTTCGGTCTCCGTGTACTGCCAGAACGTCCAGGCGCCGGCCCCTGGCACAGGCTGCGGCTCTCTGGCGCCGCTGCCGTACCTGGCCAGCCACAGGGGATAGTCCTTGAAGACCTGCCGCATGCCGCCCATGCAGTTACGCACGAAGGAGGCCCGCGTATAAACGAGCGGCGTCACCTGGAATGCCGCCTTCACCCGTCTGAGGAAGGCATCGAGCTGGTCGGCACGCAGCGGCGTGGGGCACACCTCCTTTCCATTCCGCCGCACGCTCTCCACGTCCAGGACCGGCGGCAGTTCGCCCGCGGCGTGTCCCGTGTAGCCAGCCGACCGCGCGGTCCGGATGAAGTGGTCGGCCTGGGCGGCACCGTCCTTGGTGCTCCCCGGATCGAAGAAGTGGTAGGGCGCGCGCAGCAGGCTTGTGCGGGAGACCGCCTTGAAGTCACGCGCAAACCACGGGTCCTGGTAGTGGTCGCCTTGCGTCGCCTTGAGGAAGGCGAAGGAGTTCCTCTGGGCGACACGGTTCCAGTCAATGTCCTGGCCGGTCGCGTCGTGATTGTGGTGGCTGGTGTCGACGCCTTTCACGGCGTACGTGGCCGGTAACGCGGCGGAACTCTCGTTCGCTGACGTGACCACAGCGCCGCCCGCCAGGGCCGCAGCCGCAAGGGCAACGGCGGTGAAGCGCCGAGCACGTGACGAGTGCGCAGGCATAGTCGGGTCTCCTTCGAACATGGGTGTGGAAGACATGGGAAGAGGAGGTCGATCGACCGAGTGGGGGGATGGCTCAACCCTGCCCCGACATTTCTGCCGGCACCTACACTTCCGGCGAGTCACCTCATTCATGCATCGGTGAACCCTCATGCACGCTTCTGACCTGCATTAATGCATGGGTCATGAAAGGGAATTGATCAGATGGAAGCTCAGCAGGACGGGCAGGAGTCGACTCCGCGACACGAACTTGCCCAGCTACTGAGAGCCTGGTGGAAAGAGGACCAAGACAAGATCACGCAGAAGGCGCTGGCTCGTCAGCTCACTCTGCGCGGTGTGAAGATCAGCCAGGCGATGCTGTCCCGCTATCTGACCCCGACCGATCCGATCCTCGCCCGAGTCGACGTGATCAGGGCGATGCACGAGGTCCTCGCCCGCAAACCGGAAGAGCTCACTGCGGCCCTGAACCTGCACGCCAAGGCCAGCCGGCCTTCGACGACCGGGGCTCAACCCGCCGACAAGACGACGTCAGCTCCCGTCACCGCCGGCGCACGCCGGAAGTGGCCTTGGCTCGCTGTCGCAGCACTCGTCGTCGCGGGCGCCCTGTGGTTCATCGTCCCCGCGGCATTCAAAAACGATGACGCGGCTGCGACGGGACGATCCTCAGCGACCCCTTCCCCATCGAGTTCCGCGGCCTCGTCGCCCTCGATGTCCCCGATCAAGTGCAGGAGCGAGTCCTGCTACGGGATCGACCCCGAGCACTCCACATGCCGGGACGATGCGGACACGTACTACACGGGCCAAGGGCCCGGCGTCCTCGTCGAGCTTCGCTTCAGCCCCAGTTGCCAGGCTGCCTGGGCGAAAATCAGCGGCACATCGCAGGGCGACGTCGTCCGCGTCACCAACAATGCCGGGCGCACCCGCCACTACACCCAGCAATGGGGCCGCGACGCCCACACCACGATGGTCGAGGCCCTCAACCCCGACGACGCGAAGGCGTGCGCCCGCACTTCGCGCGGCAGCGTCTGCGCCACCACCCCTGCGGACCCGTCCGCCGCACCGCGCGCGGCCGGCAGCCCGGCCAGGTCCTGACGCCACCGAGCACCCCGACCCAACGTCCCCTCGGTTCGCGAGCCCGGACTCAATGGGCGCAGGAGCCTAGGGGCACCCGGCAAACGCTCCGGCGATGAGGAACGGGCCGAACGGGATCGCGGACTTGCGTCCGGCGCGGCGCGCGAGGATGAGGCCGCCGCCGTACAGCGCACCGAAGAAGTACCCGGCGAAGGTGCCGATCAGCAGGATTCCCCAGCCGTACCAGCCCAGGACTGCGCCGAGCGCAGGGGCGAGTTTCACATCGCCGAAGCCGAAGCCCCTGGGGTTGATCAGGAACGGCACGAAATAGCCGGCGCCGAGCGTGAGGAAGCCGAGCGGCGCGATCCTCCAGCTGCCGCCGGCTCCGGGCACCCCTCCGAGCAGCATGAGCGCGGACGCCGCGAGCGGCAGGGTGACGACGTCGAGCAGCCGGTGCACCGCGAAGTCGATGGTGGCGAGGAGCACGGCGTCGGTGCGAGCAGCAGCCGCAACAGCAGCTCGGGGAGCCGGGCTTGCTGGCGTCACCATCGCTGGCGTATTGCGGGTGGCACTGGGCGCAGGTACCGCTGCGGCTGTTGCGCACACGGCGCCTTCATGCAGGTCCCTCACGCCCCGGTGCGCGTCCAGCCGTAAAGCCGTAAAGCCTCCAGCTGGGCCCGCGTGGCCGGCGGCGAGTTTCCGCACCGACCAGCGCGTGAACGGCAGGCCGAGCAGACCTGGGCGGGTGGTGGCCGTCCATGGGTGCAGCCACACCTGTCACAACCGCCGCCCAAGCCGAAGCCTCGACGAGAGCGGTTTCGCCCCGAGCATGCCACCGGATACACCTGGATGACCGGTCCGCGCAGCGCCGTTCGCATCCCCCTGCGGCGTCGTGCCGTCCATGGCGGAAATCCCGACTACGTACCGGACGCACCACCCGACTGAGCATGAGCGGTCGTCATCGGGGCGCCCTGACACCGGCGGTCCGCTCCGGGCAGGATTCTTAACAGCCGTGCAGGTAGGGGCAGTTGAGGTCATCGGCCGGTTGCGTAAACCCCCTTGCTCCCGTGTCGGGGGCGGCCGCTAGAGTCCGATGCGTTGCGTTATGTTCACAGCAACCGTACAAAGAGCGCGGCCGGTCTCCGGATATCCAGGGCAGCGAGGCCACGCCATTCCCGTGGGGGGAATCCAGCAGTGAGATCACGCTCTTTGGTGTCGGCGGCCGTGTCCGCCGCACTGGGCGCCGCGCTCCTCGCCGCGCCGGCGCTGGCGTACGCGGCCGACGGCGGCACGCCCGGGCAGGACCCGGCGGCCACCGCGACCACGAACCCGGCGGCCGATCCGACGCCGACGGACACGCCGTCGGGCCAGCCGGGGTGCGGCTCACGGAACCACGGGAGCGCGGCCTGGTAGGCGTGGAGCGCGGCGTACAGCTCGGCGGCCACGCGCTGGGCGGCCCGCAGGTCGGCGGGGAAGTCGAGCGCGTTGAACGGTCTGTGGGGGGCGTCGGTCATGCGATCGAGCGTAAGCCGACGCACTGACACATCCCGGCTGTCGCAGGAGCAGCTGGCGCAGCTCGTCAACGAACGCAGTTCCCCCGCAACCGGCTCAACCCACATCTCAACCCGCACTCTCGTCCCTCCCCTGGCCAGCGCCCACCGCGACAACGACACAGGCCAATCCCCCACCCCCACCGACCAATCCCACCAACCCCGATCAACAGCCCGCGCTGACCGGGCGCCCACCAACGCGGACGCGAAGACCAGATCAGTTGTCGCCGAAGGAAGCGAGAGCGTTGCGGCTCAGATGCGCCTGGGTGGCATGCAAGGCCGGCCCGGATGCCTACGTCGTCTACCGAGCCAGACAGGAGTGGTTGAGCGGGAGCGATCGAGTGTCAGCCTGCGGCAGCCGGCTGCTCGAGTTTGCCTTGAAGGCAACTTTGATCACGATTGAGTGTATGTCACTCGCCCAGGGCAACCACACATCATCTTTGCAAGTCACACACCCGCAAGACACAAGCGCGTCCCAGGGGAAACCATGAGCAACCACTACCCGCGGCAGCCCCTGCAGCCCGGTGGAACAGCCCGCAACAGCCCGGGCAGCCTCGACCATGGGGCGGCCCGCAGCAGGGCTGGGGCACGCCGCCTAACATCAGCGACGCGCAGCTGAGTTCGGGCCTGCTCGATAGCTGGGACTAGGCGTCCCACACACCCCGCCCACGCCTGCCCGGGCCGACGGGGCCTCCTTCGCGTTCCGATCATTTTCTGGGGAGACCATGACCGACCAGCTTCGGCCGCAGCCGACGACCCCGCCGTCCATCACCCCGCCGTCCTCCGGCGGTGCCCCAACCGGGCCCATACCCGAGCCGGCATGGAAGCGCCTCAGGCCGCTCACCGCCGCCCTGCTGGGACTCCTTGTGGGCGCGGGCCTCGTCGGTGCAGCGTGGGTCATCACCGCGATCAGCGGGCCCGACGCTCCTGAGACCTTCACGCTGAAGGGGAACTTCGAACTCACCGACAGCGTGGTGCCCGACGGCGACGGAGGCTGCGCCGGCACCCGCGGCTACGACGACATCCGCGAGGGCACGTCCGTCACCGTCTATAACGCCGCCGGGAGCGTCGTCGCCACTGGAGCCCTGAGCACTCCCCACTACGACGAGGACTCCTACAACTGCTCCTTCGACGTGGCCGTCCCCGATGTCCCTAGGGGTGAGAAGTTCTACAAAGTGGAAGTCTCGCACCGCGGCACGCTACAGCTCACCTCGAAGGAAGCCGAGAATGGCGAGTTCGGCGGAACCCTCGGATAGGGGCGCCTTGCACCGATCGCTGGGGCGTCGGCCTGATCTCACCGTCGACCTACATGCACTGGGCACAGCACACATCCCTGTGTCGCCCACCCCGGGGCCGGAACATGACGGAAGGTGACACGATCATCCCCCGGCCGTTCATGGCGTCACCCATGATCATGTACACATTCGGGATCAAACAATCAGAGGGCGAGTGCCCCTGCCCCGATACTGGAGGAGGATAGTGCGTGGGAAAGCGTGACGAGACGGCGCCGGACCTGCTGAAGGTAGGCGACACACATACTTTTGACTGTGGGCTGCAGCTGAGCTTTACGAACATCCAGGCGCCCGACCTTCCTGAAAAAACCCTCAAGAGGACAGCCAAGGATGAAGGAATGAACGGATCGATGGATTCGCTCAATTTCTTCCAAATTGATGCCGTTGTGGAGAACATCGGCTCAAAGAAGTTGAAGTTCGACCTGCACTACCAGTACCACTACGCACGCGTCGGCGATCCGGCCCGTCAGGCGACGGCACTGGAGCTTCTTGATGGTGCCTTGTTCGATGTGGTGCTCCACCCGGGACGGCGTCTGGCGGGATACTTCGTCTTCGCTTCGAAGAAGAAGTGGGGAGACCACGTCGAGCTCGACTCGAAAATCTACCTCGAGCCTGATCTCACCACGCTGTCCAGCGTATGGGTAGGCCGTCTGTCCAGCACTGTCCACTCGGACGCCGCTCCGGTTACCGCGGCTGGTGCGACGGCATCCCAGTCGGTGAGCGTGTCTGCCGCAACGGTTGCTGCGGTCGAGGCGGAGATGCGTAAGCGGGATGAGGGGAAGCGCATTGCATCGGAGAATCCCCGTCTCGCACTCGAACTCGGTATCGGAGATCCTAATCGGCACGCCGGCTTCGACGATGGTGGACTGATCGACATCAACGGCGTGGAGGCGGAGACCTTGAGCCGGGCGTTCCGCCTTTCGGCGGACGCAGCCTCTCGGATCGTCGGGGCGCGTGCGCGAGTCGGTGGGCTCTTTTCCAGTGTCGAAGAAATTGTTCTCTACGCCGAACTGAACCCGCGCGAAGAGCAGTTGCTGCGGGAGCGGGCAGTCGTCCTCCCGTGGTGACGTAGGCGATCATCGGCTCCATCCGCACGGCCGTCGTCCGCGCCTACGACGTGATCCGTATACGGACCATCGCTGCGCTGGTCATGGTCGTGACCCTGGTCACCAGCGGCAGCGATGGCGATGCAGCAGTGGCAGCAGTACAGGCACGGGAAAAGGCATGTGGCGGCGTACTTGACAACGTTCTCGACTTCTCCGCCGCGTATGTCAAGGGCACGAACAAGGACGGTGACCCCGTGGTTGCGATCCCGTTCAAGGATCGCGCGCCGGGTGATCAGAGCGAGGCCCAGGTAGGCGTGCAACACAGCTCCGATGACGGGTGGGTCATATTCGGCAGCGTGGATGACCCGTTCAACTCCGCATGCGGGGGAGGAGAGAAAGAGTTCAAGTACGAGCAGGCTCACAGCGGCTAACTGACACGCTGGAGGGCACGCGGAAGGCGCACCTTCCCGAATGATCCTGTGATGGTCACCGAGTAGGCCCGCGTTCGCAGCGCGGGTCGGGAAGGCACGCCCCGTGCTCAGCGTAGTCACCGACGACGGTTCCACCCAGTCCGGCTCCTTGATCGACGAGATCGTCCGCGAGGGCGCCCGCCGCATGCTGGCCGCCGCTTTGGAAGCGGAAGTCAACCAGTACATAGCCGAGTTGGCGGCTGAGACCGACGATCACGGGCGGCGGCTGGTGGTCCGCAACGGCCACCACCTGCCCCGGACCGTGGTCACCGCGGCCGGGCCGGTCGAGGTCCGGGCCCCGCGCGTGAACGACCGCCGTGTCGACGAGGCCACCGGCGAGCGCAAGCGGTTCTCCTCGAAGATCCTGCCACCGTGGTGCCTCAAGTCCCCGAAGGTCTCCGAGGTGCTGCCTCTGTTCTACCTGCACGGACTGTCCTCCGGGGACTTTGTGCCCGCGCTGGAGCAGTTCCTCGGCTCCGCGGCCGGCCTGTCCCCAGCCACGGTGACCCGACTGACCAGACAGTGGCAGGACGACCACGCCGCCTTAAGAGGTCGTTTTCTCCCGCTGTTTTCATCCCGATCTGCTGTTTGGTCTGCGGTGTCGGGTCGCGCCAGGAGATGGCGTTCTCGCTGGTGAGGCGGCAGGCCATGAGGTCGGTCATGGCGATGTGGATCATGGCTTCGGAGCGGACGGACAGGGTCTCGTAATCGCGGGCCAGTCGGCGGTGGAGCATGAGCCAGCCGTAGGTCCGCTCGACTGCCCAGCGTTTCGGGATCGGGGTGAATCCCCTGGTCCCGGGCTTGCGTTGAGTGATTTCCATGTCAATGCCGAGGGTGGCCGCGTGCTCGACGAGGTGCTGACGGTAGCCGCCGTCGACCCACACCTTGCGGATGCCGGGGTGTTCGGCCGCGACCTGGTCCAGGAGTCTGGTGCCGGCGACGGAGTCCTGCACACTCGCCGCGGTGACCAGCACGGCAAGCAGGAGCCCGATGGTGTCGGTGACGATGTTCCGCTTCCTGCCCACGATCTTCTTCCCGGCGTCGATGCCCTGGCCGGCGGCGGGGACACTGGTGGAGGTCTTGACGCTCTGGGCGTCGATCACACAGGCCGACGGCTCGGCATCCCGCCCCTCCTTCTCCCGCAGCAACTGCCGGAGCAAGCCGCCCAGCTGCGCGAACACGCCCTCGTCCACCCACTTGGCGAAGTAGCCGTAGACCGTGTTCCAGTGTGGAAAATCGTGCGGTAGGTAACGCCACTGAACGCCGGTCCGGTCCACGTACAAGATCGCGTCCATGATGTCGCGCAGGTCGTGCCCGGGCGGCCGGCCGAAGTCCAGGGCCCTGCCGCGGCGCTCGAAGCGCCAGGCCGAGAGCACGGGCTCGATCAACTCCCAGCGGGCATCGGACAGATCACTCGGATACGGACGCCGCTTCGCCATGCCCGTGATGTATCGCCGCGGGCCGAGTGCGCCCAGGCGCACAGCGATGACGACGGAAGCACGCAGCCCTGAAAGCCGGACATCCTGGAACGAGACAGGAACGAGCAGCACCCCGCCCACCCGTCCCCCCTCCAGACCCACCAACCCCAGCCACACCTGCTACCTCTTCCGCACCGCCACTCCACCCCCTGAGAATCAGTCCCCAAACTTCCAAAGCAGATGAAAACGACCTCTGACTGCCCGTTTCCGAACCGTGACGATCCGAATTCCCGGCTCCCTCACCTGCGCTGTCGTACACCCTCGCCATGAGCTACACACTCTGCGTATACACGCCGCGTATACATGGAGTGTAGAGTGCGGGTCATGTCCATCGGTCACACCCTTTTGGGGCTCCTGGAGTCCGGCCCGCGACACGGTTACGACCTGAAGCGGGCCTTCGACGAGACGTTCGGTCACGACCGACCGCTGCACTACGGCCAGGTCTACTCGACGATGTCCCGGCTGCTGAAGAACGGCCTCGTCGAGGTCGACGGGATCGAGGCCGGCGGCGGCCCGGAGCGCAAGCGCTACGCGATCACCGACGCCGGCATCACCGACGTAGGGCGGTGGCTCGCGACCCCGCAGAAGCCGGAGGAATACCTCCAGTCGGCCCTCTACACCAAAGTCGTCCTCGCGCTGCTCACCCACCGGGACGCCGCCGACATCCTGGACACCCAACGCTCCGAACACCTGCGCAGCATGCGCATCCTGACCGACCGCAAGCGCAAGGGCGATCTGGCGGACCAGCTGATCTGCGACCACGCCCTCTTCCACCTGGAAGCGGACCTGCGCTGGCTGGAGCTGACTGCCGCCCGACTCGACAAACTCCGTGAGGCTGTAGCTCGATGACGACTTCTTCCCCTGGTTCCCTGCTCACCGCGCAGGACCTGCGCAAGACCTATGGGCACACCCATGCCCTCGACGGCGCCGAGTTCTCCATCCACCCCGGCGAGGTCGTCGCCGTCATGGGCCCCTCCGGCTCCGGCAAGTCGACGCTGCTGCACTGCCTCGCGGCCATCCTGCCGCCCGACTCCGGGTCGATCACCTACAACGGGCGCGAGGTGACGACGATGAGTGACGCCCAGCGCAGCGCGTTACGCCGCTCCGAGTTCGGCTTCGTGTTCCAGTTCGGGCAGCTCGTGCCGGAACTGACCTGCGTGGAAAACGTCGCCCTGCCGCTCAGGCTGAACGGCACCTCCCGCAAGGAAGCCGAGCGGGCGGCGCTCGGCTGGATGGAACACCTGGAGGTCGACGACCTGAAGGGCAAGCGGCCCGGCGAGGTCTCCGGCGGCCAGGGCCAGCGCGTCGCCGTGGCCCGCGCGCTGGTCACCGGCCCCCGGGTGCTGTTCGCCGACGAACCGACCGGCGCGCTCGACTCCTACAACGGTGAGCGCGTGATGGAACTGCTCACCGGTGCGGCCCGCTCCACCAACGCCGCCGTCGTCCTCGTCACCCACGAGACACGGGTGGCCGCCTACTCCGACCGCGAAATCGTCGTACGCGACGGCAAGTCCCGGGACATGGAGCGCGCCATATGAGTCCGCGCCAGTGGTCCAGAGACCTGGCCATGGGAGCCCGGTTCGCCGTCACCGGCGGCCGCGAGGGCTGGGTCCGAATGACGCTGACAGCGGTCGGCGTCGGCCTCGGCGTGGCTCTGCTCCTGTTGTGCACCGCGATGCCCAACGTGTTCACCTCCCGCGGCAAGGTGCAGGACGCCCGCTACGCCAACATGTACTCCCAGACGGTCCCGCCCAAGGCCGACAACACTTTCCTGATCGCCGATGCCGACACCACCTGGCACGACGACGACGTCCGGGGCCGGTTCGTCGAACCCGAGGGCAGGCGGGCGCCGCTGCCCCCCGGGGTCGACCGCTTCCCGGGTAAGGGCGAGATGGTGGTCTCCCCCGCGCTCAAGGACCTGCTGGACTCGGACGACGCGAAACTGCTGCGGGAGCGCCTGCCGTACAAGATCACCGGCACGATCGGCGAGAGCGGGCTGATCGGCTCGCACGAACTGGCTTACTACGCGGGCGCCTCGGGGTTGAAGCTCACGGACTCCGCCCTGGTGACACGGCTGGCCAAGTTCGGCAAACCGGACGCGACGCCCGAGAAGAGCGACCCGGTGCTGCTGCTCATGGTCTTGGTCGTGTTCGTGGTGCTGCTGACGCCGGTCGCCGTGTTCATCGCCGCCGCCGTCCGCTTCGGCGGCGAACGCCGCGACCGCCGCCTCGCCGCGCTGCGCCTGGTCGGCTCCGACCGGGGGATGACCCGGCGGATCGCGGCGGGCGAGGCGCTGGCAGGAGCTCTGCTCGGTCTGGCCGTGGGCACCGGCTTCTTCTTGCTCGGCCGCCAGAAGCTGGGCACCGGCGAGTTGCTGGGCGTGAGCGTCTGGCCCAGCTACCTCGACCCCACTCCCGCGCTTGCCGCGCTGGTCGCGGTGGCGGTGCCGGTCGCCGCGGTGCTGGTCACGTTGCTCGCGATGCGCGGCGTGGTCGTCGAACCCCTCGGTGTCGTGCGTGCTGCCAAGCAGAGCCGCCGTCGGCTGTGGTGGCGGCTGCTGCCGACTCTGGCCGGCCTCGCGATGCTCTACCCGATGATCGGCCAAGGCCACAAGAACGGAAACTTCAACCAGTACCTCGTCATCGGCGGCGTCCTGATGTTGCTGATCGGCATCACCGCCCTGCTGCCCTGGGCCGTGGAGGCGGTCGTCGTCCGGCTCGGCAAGGGCCCGCTGTCCTGGCAGTTGGCCGTGCGACGACTGCAGTTGAGTAGCGGCACTGCCGCCCGCATGGTCAACGGCATCGCCGTGGCGGTGGCCGGGGCCATCGCGCTGCAGATGCTCTTCACGGGAACGCAGAGCCAGTACACCAAGAGCACCGGCAAGGACCCCAGCCGGGTCCAGATGCAGGTCGACTTCAGCGGCCCCAAGCCGCTGCCCGGCATCGAGCGCGAATTCACCGGCACCAAGGGGGTCCGGGCCGCGGTGGCCCTGGCCCGCTCCCAGTACGGGGACGCACGTCGCAACCCGGAGAACAGCAACGGCCTGACCGTGGGTAACTGCGCCGCCCTGCGTGAACTCGCCACATTGCCCTCCTGCAAGGACGGTGACGTGTTCATCACGCGAACGCGGAGCGGTTACTCGGACCCCAGCAACGCATCCGAAATCGCCCTGGTGAAGCCCGGTCGGCAGCTCTACATCGACCCGTCATACGACGGCGCCGAACGCCGCCTCGAGGTGCCCTGGACCGTTCCGGCAAACATTCGGGAGGTGAACGCGCGCAAGGACTCACTGCAGGACTACACCAGTCTGCTGGTCACTCCCGCCGCCCTGCCCCAAAAGGCCGCGCCCGCGGTGTTCTCGGACGGTGTCTACCTGCGTCTGGACCCGTCGGTGCCGGACTCACGGGAGTACGTACGCAACGTCGTCGCCCGCATCGACCCCCTGGCACAAACCTACAGTTGGTCGGCGACCCAGGAGGACGTCAAGTACACCTCCATCCGCACCGGCCTGTTCGTCGGCTCCGCCTTCGTGCTGGCACTGATCGGCGCGAGTCTGCTGGTGTCCCAGCTGGAGCAGCTGCGCGAGCGCAGGAAGCTGCTCTCCGCGCTGGTCGCCTTCGGCACCCGGCGCCGCACGCTGACCCTGTCGGTACTGTGGCAGACGGCCCTCCCGGTCGGACTCGGCCTCGTACTGGCCACATCGGTGGGTATCACCCTTGGCTCGGCGCTGCTGAAGATGACCCGTACGCCGGTGGCCATGGACTGGGCGAGCGTCCTGACCATGACCGGCGTGGGCGCGGCCGTGGTCGGCGTGGTCACGCTGCTCAGCCTGCCGCCGCTGCTGCGGATGATGCGCCCGGAAGGCCTGCGCACGGAATAACCCCTCACACATCCCCCGAAGTGGGCTCCTCCCGCCAGGAGGAGCCCACCCCTGCACGCAGGCAAGCCCGGTCGGCATCGGCACAGTCACCGTCAGGGCAACCTCGGCGCACAACAGAATCCGCAGTCGAGGCGAGCACGCCATCAGACGGCGTCGGCCGGGAGCCTACCGACAGCGACCAGGCAGAGTTCTGCGGCCGAACGGCTCGCTGAGTCACCCAGAGCAGGCATCGAGCATCGCCGACAGCGCCCACAGCGCCGAGCAGCCTGGCCGGCTCAGGCGACGATTCGGGCCGCGTCAAAGCCAAGGTGATGGCCCTGACCTTGAGAATGATCAGTCCTGGTCGGCTTCGCGGGATGCCGACTGTCCGCTCCTGCGAGAGCTTCGGCGGGTGATTCCCCTGGTCATGAGCGTGATGGCGGCCCAGGTGATCAGCGATTCGGAGTGCTGGACGAGCCGTTCGCAGTCGCGTGCGTGTCGGCGGGCGTGCATGATCCAGCTCGTCGAACAGGGCCCGGTAGTGCAGCATGGCACCCGGCAGCTGTTCGGTGGTCGCCTCGTGCCGACGGCGTCGCCCACTGCGGCGAGCAGCTGATGGCAGGGCGCGCTCGCAGGGGTCACCGGCGGGACGCTTGTGCGGGGGTCGCAGTCGGGGCAGGCCAGGCTTTCAGCCGGGCGGGGGCACCACGAGCACGGCGTTTGTCGCCGCCCCGACCGGGAGCCTTGGGAGGCGTGCGCGCCTCCACGTGCGCGCCCCCTGCACACGAAGATCAACGCGGGTTTTTCTCTTGCGAGTCGCTTGCGCCAGGTTGACGGCAGACTCCCGTCCATGAGCACCACGCGACGCCGACTCGGCACAGGCCCAAGCACCACCACGAGCACACCGACGACGGACACCAGCCCGCGACTTCTGCCCGCCGAACGAGTCGAGCCGGTTGCCCATCAGGAGGAGGCCGAGCACCAAGTCCTGACCGGCCCGAAAGGCCGGCGGAACCTCGGGGCGGGCATTGCCGCGACACCCCGACCGCCTTCGCCCGAGAACTGCGAAAAGTGCCTTCCGACAGCCGACCCCCCGCCCCCCTCAATCGCGTTCCCTCTCTCGCGGACGAGACTGAACAGGCTCTTGCCGACCGCGCCGGGCCCGCGCCGGCGTGCTCCGGTTCATGGACTTCCAGCCGCCGCCCAGGGACGTACGGGTGCCGAAGGTGCCGTGGCCGGTGCCGGGGTAGAGCCACAGGGTGCCGGAGGAATCGCGGGCGATCAGGTCGCCGTGGCCGTCACCGTTGAGGTCACCAGTGGCGGTGATGGTGGCCATCGACTTCCAGCCGCTGCCGAGGTCCCTTCGGGCGCCGAACTTGCCTTGGCCGTTGCCTGCCTTGGCCGTTGCCCGGGCCCGAGCGACTCGTCCGGTCGGTCGGGTCGTCTCTCGTCCCGGGTTGGTCCGATTGGTCGGATCTGCCGGTGGGTCGCGACGGGACGTTCCCGGCGGCGGCAGAGCCGAGGTTATGAATGCGTCACCTGACCATCCCATGAGCATCAACCTCAGGAGTCACACGATGCGCCCCATCAGAGCAGCCTGTCTCGGCTCGGCCACTGCGCTGGTTACCCTTCTCGCCTGCGCCCCTGTCGCGGCCGCCGCGACGGACACCGATTCCGCCCACACCAAGGGCGGAGACCGGGTCATCACACTCATCGGCCGGCTCGCCCAGCAGACGCGCTTCCCCGTCAACCCCGGCGGCGCCCCCGCCCAGGGCGATCGGACCGTCTTCCGCTCGATCCTCTTCGACCAGCACGGCAACCAGGTCGGCGACACCGGCGGTATCTGCACCACCACCCGGGTCGACAACAACGGAGCGGAGGAGTGCGCCGTGACCTACAACCTCCCAGGCGGCCAGCTCTCCGTGCAGGGGATGGTCTTCGGCATTCTCAACCCGGGCCCTCCCCCTTCGTTCGACAACGGGATCACCGGCGGCACCGGGGAATTCGACCGGGCTCGTGGCTCGGTCCACGCCGACACGATCGCTCCGGGCACGAGGCGCTTCACGATCGACCTCGACCGCTGACTGACCCTGCCCCCGCCCGGCGAGAAGGCTGGCCCGTCCACGCCACGGCCCACCGGCTCGATTCCACCAGGCTCGATCCCAGGCCATCCACTATCAGCGACAAGCCCAGACATGAGGATCACGATCTAGAGCTGGAGTATTAGGGAACCAACGAGGCTCCCGTACCGCTGGGTTGAGGATTCGAGTACCTCCTTCAACGGCGCGGGAGCCTCGTGAGTTCCGGACGCCGACACCCTCACCCGATCAGTGCCAGCGGCCTCCCCAAGTTCCTGCAACTGGAGTCGTGGGACAGCCTTCGGTTCGGTTCGGAGCGTTCATGGGCAGCTGACCAGCTTGGAGTTCTTCACGGCGAAGGCGGTGTCGCACCTGTCGCGCACGTCGTCGTTGTGAGTGGCGATGACCACGGCGGCTCCCGCGTCGTTCATCTCGCGCAGAATGTCGATGACGATGGCGGCATTGGCTTGGTCGAGGGCGCCGGTCGGCTCGTCCGCGAGTACGAGGGCTGGTTGCTTGACCAATAGTCGGGCGAGGGCCACACGTTGTTGTTCCCCGCCGCTCAAGTGGTGGATTTACCCCTTTTCACGCCCGGACAGACCGACGCGCTCTAGGGCCTCTTGGAAAACCGAATTCGACTTGTCTCGCAGTGACCGTTGCGGTTTGATGGCCAGTTCGAGGTTGGAAGCGACGGTGGCGTTCTCGATCAGGGCATAGTTCTGGAAGAGGTAACCGAGGGTGTCGCGACGGAACCGGCTGATCTCGCGTTGACCAAATCGGGTTATATCCTCGCCATCATAGCGGATCACCCCTGCACTTGGCTTTTCAAGCAAGCCGAGACAGTTAAGGAGCGTAGATTTCCTGAGCCGCTCGGACCGATAAGGGCGATCATCTCGCCATGCTTTACCGTGAAGGCAACTTCAGACCACAAGGTTCGATTGCCGAACACCTTCGCCAGCTTTTCAATTTCGATCACAACAGCTCCCCAGCCCAGCGGAAAAGTCTGTACCCAGGCCAGCCTGCCTGCATGGCGGGGGGATTGTGGCGGGCTGGTCTGTGTGCGCATCGCGGGGGGCTTGGGCCGGGGTCCGGATGGACCTGGGCTGCAGAACACGGAAGAGCGTGCTTACTGCGGTTTGTCGGCCATCTTGCGCCACTCGCTGTCCTCACCGGGCAGTCGGCAGTCCAGTACATGTGCTGCGGCCAGCAGCGTGCTGTCGTGGGTCAGTTGGCGTACCTGCTCGTGTTGCTCGCGACGGACGTCGTCGATGTCGTGGTCGGTCGCGAGGCATCTGCGTTTCTTGGTGTTCCAGCAGGTGCAGTCGAAGTAGCCGACCAGGAGCAGGGGTTTGCCGCACGACCGGGTGACACCTCGCCCTGGACGACCATCAGCGGTCACAGGTAGGCGTTCCGCATCGGCAGGAAGGCCAGGAGGGCCACCGTGGCGATCGCCGCACCGGACAGCGGCATGACGATGCGCCGGTACCGGCCCCGCGGCGCGGGCCCGGCCGACGTCAGTCACCGGATCGGGCGAGGCCAGGTCAGGTCACCGGATCGAGGAAGGTCAGCACCGAGGCGTCTTCCTCGATCAGCGGGACGAGCGCCGCGTTGAACGGACTGCCGTACGGTGCCTTCAAGTGCGCTTGGAAGGCGTCCTCGTCGCGGTACACCTCGAAGATCCAGAAGGCGCGTGGGTTGACCGACCTGGTGTAGACGTCGAAGGCGATGTTGCCTTCTTCCTCGCGCACCTTCTTGGCGTACTCCAGGATCAGGCGGGCTACCTCGTCCTGCGCTCCCTCGCGGGCGGTGAACTCGGCGAGCAGGGTCTTGTTCACGGTGTGGTGTCCTCCGTGGTCGAAGTCGGTCAGGGACAGTCGGCGTCAGTCGCGGTAGGAGTCGAGGTGCCAGACGCGGGCCTGGTCCAGCTTCACCGAGCCGTTCTCGGCGAAGATCTGCACTCCCTGGCTGGAGGGGTCGGGGAAGATCTGGTCGGTGATGACGGCCTCCCCGCTGCCGCCGAAGACCTCGACGGACGACCAGTCGACGAGGATCCGCAGCTTCACCTTGCCGTTCTTCGCCTTCAGAGGCGCGGTCTGGACGCCGGGGAAGGTGCTGTTGAAGGCGACAGCGCCGGAGTGGGTGCGGTCGACGTACAGCTCCTGTGTCGTGGTGTCGTAGCCGATGACGGTCTCCTCTCCCCCGGCACCGGTACGCACCTTCAGGCCGAACCGACCGGCATCCTTGAGGGAGAAGGTCGCCTCGATGTCGAGGGCCTTGCCCTGGGCCGCGGGGCCAATCAGGGTCTTGGAGGTGTTCTTGACGGTGACACCGGCTGCGGTCGCCGGGCGTTCCTGCCGCAGGGACGTCACGCTGTTCACGGGCCGGCTGGTCAGCCGGATGCGGCCGTCGACCGTACGCAGGGCCATCTCCCGGGGGATGCTCTGCGCGCCGCGCCAGGGTGACGTGGGGATCACGCCGCTGTAGTCCCAGTTGTTCATCCAGCCGATCATGTACCGCTTGCCGTCCGGCGCGTCCTCCCAGGACACCGCCGCGTAGTAGTCCTTGCCGTAGTCGGCCCAGTCGGCGCGCTGGACGACGGACTTCGCGGGGGTGTCGGCGGCGGTGAACTGATCGGCCAGGAGGTGGCCCCAGCCGGCGGTGTTCATGTCGGCGATCTGGATCTGCGCCTGCTTGCCGGCGTAGGGGCGCATGTCGAAAGAGGCCCAGTCCAGGGTTTCGCTGTTGGAGCCGGTGGCGCTGCGGACGACCTGGCCGTCGACGATCAGGTTGACGGACGTTTCCTGGGAAACGGGCTGGGCCTGGGTGTCGGAGAGCATGATGTGGTCGACGTTGAGGTGGCCCCAGCCGCCGCTGTTGTCGTCGACGATCTTGATCTGTGCCTTTTTGCCGGCGAGGTCCTTGACGTCCCAGGAGGCCCAGTTGAGTGCCTCGCCATCCTGTCCGGTGGCGCTGCGGACCACGTTGCCGTCGACAAGCAGTTCGACCGCGGTCGGATTGTCGGAGCCGGCGGGGTGGTTGCCGCCGCCGACCAGGAAGTTGACGTAGTCCTTGTCGAGGGTGAACTCGGGCGAGGTGAGGGTGCCGGTGGTGGAGTCGCCGTTCAGGTAGCTGTTGACCAGGCCGCTGCCGAGGAAGCCGGAGACCTCCTGCTGGTTGGGGAGGGTGCCGGTGGCCGGTGCGGTGCCGAAGGCGTCCCCGGTTGTCGTCCAGTCGCCGTAGGTGCCGCCCTCGAAGTCGGCGAGGACCGTGCCCGCGGGCGGCGGGCCCTGCTCCATGACGGTGCCGTCCACGTGCGGGTGCCGACCGCCACCGACCTTGAAGTTCAGGTACTTGCTGTCGACGGTGAAAGAGGGCGAGGTCAGGGTGCCGGTGGTGCCGTCACCCGAGTGGAAGCTGTTGGCGAGACCCTTGCCGTCGAACCCGTCGATTGTGCCCTGGCCCGCCACAGCTCCGGCTGCCGGCGCCTGGCCGAACGCGCTGCCCGTGGTCGTCCACGAACCGAAGTCCGTGCCCTCGAAGTCCTGCACCACCGTGCCGGTGGGCGGGGTGTACGTGCCCTTGTCCTCGGCGGTGAACTTCTTGCCGTCGAAGTCGCCGACGAAGTACTGGGCGGCCGAACCGCCGGCGATCCCACCGGGGTTGATGTTGACGACCAGGACCCACTTGATCTTCTTCTTGTCCCCGTCGACCGCGAGGGGGAACACATCCGGGCACTCCCACACGCCGCCCGTCGCACCCGCCGGCCCGAACTCGCTCTGCAGCTTCCAGTCCTTGAGGTTCTTGGACGAGTAGAAGCGCACCTTGTGCTCGGCGGACATCGACACCGTCATCAGCCAGCTCTTTGCCGGCGCGTACCACTGGACCTTGGGGTCGCGGAAGTCCTTGGAGCCGATGTCGATGACGGGATTGCCCTGGTACTTCGTCCAGGTACGGCCACGGTCGGTGCTGTAGGCGAGCGACTGCGCCTGGATGCCCGTGGCCTTGCTGTAGCTGGTGTAGATCGCCACCATGGCCGGGTTCTTCTTTGTGCCGAAGCCGGTGGTGTTGTCCCGGTCGACGACCGCGCTGCCGGAGAACACCATCTCGTTGTCGTCGTGCGCAAGGGCGAGCGGCAGCTGCTTCCAGTGCACCAGGTCCTTGCTCACCGCGTGGCCCCAGGACATGTCGCCCCACGAGTTGCCGTTGGGGTTGTACTGGTAGAAGAGGTGGTATTCGCCCTGGAAGTACACGAGACCGTTGGGGTCGTTCATCCAGTTCTTGTCCGGCGTGAAGTGGAACTGGGGGCGGTAGGTCTCGGAGTACGGCGAGGTGTCGGCGGCTACGGCCTGGGGGGCGAGCGGGGCCGCCGACAGGGCGCAGACGGTCGCCACCGCCGCGATCATCCGTATGCGGGCACGCCGGGATACACATCCAGAGCTCATGGTGTCTCCTGTGCTGCGGCCGTCCGCGCAGCGAAGCCTGCTGCCCGGCGCGGATCCGGCCGAAAAGTGACGCCCTTGCCGGCGTCGTCGTCCACGGCATCGGCATCGGCATCGGCATCGGCAAGGGGTGTCATCGTTGACTTGTGTCATCGATGACATCGAGTGGCCCGATGATGGAGGCAATCCGGCTAATGCGTCAACGGTTCGGACGCGATGTCCCGCTGAGCGGCGTGCTCGCCCGCCATGCTCGGTCGGCCGTGGCGAGCTGCGCCAGTTGGCTCTGCCACGGGGGGTTGGGGCCGGCGACCGAACAGGTCAGGGCCGCGACGCTGGTGCCGAAGCGGCAGGCTTCCTCGACGTCGTCCAGGCGGAGTTCCGTCAGCCGGCCACCCAGAAGCCCACGAGCGCCAAGGCGGTGCAGCAGTCCGGCGGTGAAGGAGTCGCCTGCCCCGACCGTGTCGGCAACGCTCGTCGAGACGGCGGGCACCTGGACCCGTTCGCCGTCGAGCGAGGCCAAGGCGCCGTCGGCACCGCGCGTGATCACGACGAGCCGCGCCCCTGCCGCGTGCCAGATGCCGCACGCTTGCTCGGGCGGCGTGCCCGGCAGCAGGAGTTCCAGGTCGTCCTCGCTCAGCCGCAGTACATCCGCGAGGGCACACCAGTGCGCCAGCCGGGCGCGGTAGACCTCGGGGTGCACCAGGAGCGGGCGGACGTTGGGGTCGATGCTGATCGTGGCCCGAGGCGCGGCGGCAGCCAGGAAGTCCTCCAGCACGGCCGCTCCGGGCTCCTTGACCAGGGCCAGCGAGCCGGTGTGCACACAGGCGGTGTCGGCCAGGTCAACGCCGACCAGCTCCGCACTGGTCCACTGCCAGTCGGCCGTGGCCTGCGCATGGAAGGAGAACGCAGCCTGACCCTCGGCGTCCAGTTCGGCAACAGCCAGCGTGCTGGGCTCGGCGGCCGCGACGGCGTTCGACAGGTCCACGCCGGACGCCTCGAGATGGGCCCGGAACAGGCGGCCGAACACATCGCCGGACAGGCGTGCCAGGAAGCGGGCCGGGGTACCCAGCCTGGCCAGGGCCACCGCCGTGTTCGCAGGTCCGCCACCGGGCAGCACCCGCAGGGCGAGCTCGTACGGGACGCTTGCGGGTTCGGTGAAGGCGTCCGCGACGCACTCCCCCAGGACGGTGATCTGGCGCGGGCTCATGGGCTGCTCTTCTCTCGGAATGCGCGGACAGAAACAAGCACGTCCCGGGCAGCCGCTGAACGGCTTCGGGCGGGCGACGGCCGCGGACGTTGCCGATTTGTGACGGGTGCAAGGCATTGACGTTGCCTGGGAACGGAGTCCATCATCCTCGCCAAGCAGTGTCAACGATGACATAAGTCAACGATGACACCGAGGGACGGCATGCCCCGATGCCGGCCGTTCGCCCCGCAATCCCGCAGGAGTCGTTCATGTCACGCATCTCTCGTCTGCCCTCCCCCTTGCTCAGAGCCGCTGCCTGTACGGGTGTCGCAGCCCTCGCGCTGACCGCCTGTGGATCCGGATCGGGATCGGGCACCGCGAGCACCGGATCGGGCAGCGTCAAGGTCGGTCTGATCACCAAGACCGACACCAACCCGTTCTTCGTGAAGATGAAGGAGGGCGCGGAGAAGGCCGCCAAGGAGAACGGCGCCCAACTGTCCACCGCGGCAGGCAAGTTCGACGGGGACAACGCAGGTCAGGTCACAGCCATCGAGAACATGGTCGCCGCCGGCGTGAAGGGCATCCTGATCACCCCGAGCGACTCCAAGGCGATCGTGCCCGCGATCCAGAAAGCCCGCGCCAAGGGCGTCCTGGTCATCGCCCTGGACACCCCGACCGAGCCGGAGAGCGCGGTCGACGCCCTCTTCGCCACCGACAACCTCAAGGCCGGCCAGCTGATCGGCGAGTACGCCAAGGCCGCCATGAAGGGCAAGACGGCGAAGATAGCCGCCCTCGACCTCGCACCGGGTGTCTCCGTCGGCGTCCAGCGGCACAACGGATTCCTGAAGGGCTTCGGCGCCACCGACAAGGACGTCGTGTGCGCCCAGGACACGGGTGGCGACCAGGCCAAGGGCCAGACCGCGATGGAGAACTGCCTGCAGAAGGCGCCCGGCATCAACGTCGTCTACACCATCAACGAACCGGCGGCCCTGGGTGCGTACACCGCGCTGAAGGCCAAGGGCCGGGAGAAGGACGTCCTGATCGTCTCCGTCGACGGCGGCTGCACCGGCACCCAGGCCGTCAAGGACGGCAAGATCGCCGCCACGTCGCAGCAGTACCCGCTGAAGATGGCCGCCGAGGGCGTCAAGGCCGTCGTGACGTACGCCAAGGACGGCAAGAAGGCGTCCGGTTACACCGACACCGGCGTCACGCTGATCACCGACAAGGCGCAGGACGGCGTCACGTCGAAGGACACCGCCTACGGCCTGGAGAACTGCTGGGGCTGAGCCACCCGCCTGATCCGTACGCCCCCTCAGCGGGGCGGCCGTCCCTCCCTGACGGGGGGACGGCCGCCCGCTCGTCCTCTTGTCCTCCGACCAGGAAGGACAACGACCACTGTCTTCCGACAAGGACTTCGCATGACAGCCACGACCACGCCGTACGCCGAGCTCAAAGCACCGACCACGGCCCGCAGACTGCTTACGGCGCCGACCACCGGACCCCTGGTCGCCCTCCTCCTGGCCTGCGCCTTCTTCTCCGTCTCGACCGACCAGTTCCTGACCGGCGGGAACTTCTCGCTGATCGTGCAGCAGGTCATGGTCGTGGGCACCCTCGCCATCGGACAGACCCTGATCATCCTCACCGCGGGCATCGACCTGTCCTGCGGAGCCGTAATGGCGTTCGGCAGCATCGTGATCGCCAAGATGGCCGCCGAGGGCTCCCTGCCCCCGCTCGTCGCCATCGCGCTGGGCATCGCCGTCTGCGGCGGCTTCGGGCTGCTCAACGGGCTGCTGGTGCAGAAGATCCCGCTGCCGCCGTTCATCGTCACCCTCGGCATGCTCAACGTGGCGTTCGCACTGACCCACATCTACTCCGAGGAGCAGACGGTCACCAACCTGCCCGGCCCGCTGACCGCCCTCGGAAAGACCTTCCCCCTCGGCCACACCGACATCACCTACGGCTCCTTGGTCACCATCGCCCTCTTCCTCCTGCTCGCCTACGCGCTGAGCAGCACCGGCTGGGGCCGGCACGTCTACGCCCTGGGCAACAGCCAGGAAGCGGCGCGTCTCAACGGCATCCGCACCTCCCGCCTGACCATCGGCATCTACACCGTGGCGGGTCTCCTCTACGGCATCGCCGCCCTGCTGCTCATCTCCCGCACCGGAGTCGGCGACCCCCAGGCGGGGCAGACCGACAACCTCGACAGCATCACCGCCGTGGTCCTCGGTGGCACCAGCCTCTTCGGCGGACGCGGCTCGGTCCTGGGCACCTTCATCGGCGTCCTCATCGTCGGCGTCTTCCGCAACGGTCTGCAGCTGATGGGCGTCGCCTCCATCTACCAGACCCTGATCACTGGCGTCCTGGTGATCCTCGCGGTGACCGTCGACCAGCTCTCCCGGAAGAAGGCCCGATGACCGCCAACTCCTCCTCCCCCACACCCGTGCTGCAGGCCCGCGGGCTGGTCAAGCGGTACGGCCAGGTCACCGCCATCGACGGCGCCGACTTCGACCTGCTCCCCGGCGAGGTCCTCGCCGTCATCGGCGACAACGGAGCCGGCAAGACCAGCCTGATCAAGGCCCTCACCGGCGCGGTGACCCCCGATGCGGGCGAGATACGACTCAACGGCGAACCCATCACCTTCTCCGGCCCGCAGAGCGCACGCGCCCACGGCATCGAGACGGTCTATCAGGACCTCGCCGTGGCCGCCTCCATGGACATCGCCTCGAACATGTTCCTCGGGCGCGAGCTGCGCCGCCCCGGCGTCCTCGGCAGTGTCTTCCGCATGCTGGATAAGAAGCGCATGCGGCAGGAGGCCGCCGAGCACATGGCCGACCTGAAGATCGGCCTGCGCTCGCTGACACAATCAGTGGAGACGCTCTCCGGCGGACAACGGCAGGCTGTCGCAGTCGCCCGTTCCGTCGCCTGGGCCCGCAGCGTCGTCGTCATGGACGAACCCACCGCCGCCCTAGGCGTCAAGGAGTCCGGCCAGGTCCTCGACCTCATCCGCCGGGTCCGCGACAAGGGCATGCCGGTCGTCCTGATCAGCCACAACATGCCCCACGTCTTCGAGATCGCCGACCGGATCCACGTCCACCGCCTCGGCCGGCGCGCTGCCGTGATCAAGCCCTCCGACTACTCCATGGCCGAGGTCGTCGCCATCATGACCGGCGCTCTCACCCTCGACGCGGCCGGAGATACTGTCGTAGCGGATTCCAAGGCCGCGAAGGCCGCCGGAGTCCAGGCCACCTGACAGCACAACCCCGCTCTCGCAGTTTCCGGCCGAGGCCGCGGCCGGAACCGAGAGCCCTCAGGAGACGGTTTCTCCATGGCAGCGAACCGCCGCCCCACCCTGGCCGACGTCGCCCGCGAAGTCGGCGTCAGCGCCAAGACGGTCTCCCGAGTCCTCAACGAGGACGGACCCGCTTCCCCGCAGACCAGGGAACAGGTACTGGCCGCAGTGGCCAAGCTCGGCTTCCAGCCGAACCTGATGGCCCGCAACATCCGCGTCGGCGGCCCGGACACCACCATCGGCCTGGTCATCCCCGACCTCGCCAACCCCTTCTTCGGAGCCGTGGCCCGCGCCATCGAGGACACCGTCCGCGAACGCGGACTGACCCTCCTCATGGGCTCCTCCGCAGACGACCCCGAGCGCGAACGCGCCCTGACGGACAAGTTCCTCGCCCGCCGCGTCAGCATCCTGATCGTCGTCCCGTCCGTCGGTGCCGACCACTCCCACCTCAAGCCCCACCGTACGGCGGGACTGCCAGTGATCTTCCTCGACCGACCCGGAGTCGGCCTCGCCACGGACAGCATCGTCAGCTCCAACCGCGCCGGAGCCCACGACGGCGTCGCCCACCTCATCGCCCACGGACACCGGCGCATCGGCTTCGTCGGCGACCTGCCCGTAAAGCTCTACACCCGCCGCGAGCGCCTGGCGGGCTATCGCTCGGCGCTGCAGGAAGCCGACATCCCCTACGACCGCTCGCTGGTCACCAATGCCCACGACCAGCAAGGGGCCGAGACCGCGACCTCCCAGCTCCTCGGCCTGGCCGATCCGCCCACGGCCCTGTTCGCCGGCAACAACATCATGGCGCTGGGCATAGTCGCCGAACTCGCCCGCAGCAAACGCAAGGACGTCGCCGTCGTCGCCTTCGACGACGTCTCACTCGCCGAAGCACTCGAACCCGCCCTGACCGCCGTCGCCCAGGACGCGGAAGAACTCGGCAGGGCAGCCGCGACCACCGCCCTGACCCGACTCGACGGCGACCGCACCCGGACCCGCACCATCACCGTGCCCACTCGGCTGATCGTCCGCGGCTCGGGCGAGCAACCCGCGCCCAAGCCGTAGGCAGCTTGACCCTGCCGGAATCGGAGGCAGCACTCAAAGAGCGGAGGGGAGCCCGTGAACGCAGCTGTCCGCGTCACTCCGCATCCTCGACTGACAGTGACGAAGGAGGAGCCGGCCAGCTACTTCAAGCACCACCCGACGATCGCCGGCCGGTCCGACCCGCTGTTCTCCGACGACGCCTTCGACCTGATCCACCTCACCAGCCGCGGCCTGCCCCGCTCGGTCAACAACATCGCCCTTCAGTCCCTCATCGCCGCGTTCGCCGACGAGAAGAACATCGTCGACGAGTCTTCCACCCGCCTCGCTATCACCGAGACACACGCGACAGAGTGACCACGAAAGCGACACCGTGACCACGAAGACCCCGGCGGCCTGACGGCCGCCGGTGTCCTTTCACACCACTCCGTCGACAACCAGCACGTCGACTCATGCACATCTTCAGAGTCGCTCAACACCCTGTCGGCGGGAAGGGTGCGCAGGCGGTGGCAGAGTCGGGTGCGGGAGCCGGGCCGCGTGGCGATCAGTCCGGCGACTGACAGGCGTCCCGAGCGCCGCCCGCTGACCGTCACGACCGGCGTGTGGCCGCGTCGGCCCCACGTGCGTCCTTTGGGCGGCTTTCGGGTGAAGCCTGCCTCGTCCTCGAAGCAGATGTAGCCTCCGCAGGCCGCCCTGGCTCTCTTACCTCGGCCCAGGTCGCCTCCTTCCACACCTTCACTGCCTGCTCGTCGCGTTCGACCACCCGCCGCGCGGGCACCTGCGGGCTGAAGCCGAGCCGGTGCATCAACCTGGTGGCCCCGGAGACGCTGTAGACACCTCAGGTGGTTAGCGTGTCAATCGGCTTCAGCTAGCGCCGCAACAGGCAACGTTCGCCCCGTCGCGACGCCCGGCACGCACTCTCGCCGCACCAGCCGAAGACCCAAGTACGTCCAGTACGAGGGCCTCCGGCCGGCACGCCGAGAGCACGCACCGGACGCCGCTCCTTGACGGGCAAACGTTGCCTGCCGCGGCACTAGTTCGGCGGGGAAGGCGGTGTGTTCGTCGAACAGTTCGGTGTGCTGGAGGCAGCGGTAGAGCTGGCCGATCATGCGGTAGAACAGATGACGCTGGGCGCCGGCGTACCAGTCTCCGCAGTCGTCGCGGCGGTGGCGGTAGTGGGCTTTGGCGCCGGGTGAGGCGTTGGGGGCGGAGAAGGCCCACAGGTAGCCGGCCGCGTTGAGCCGGTCGTTCTTGACCCAGCGGCGGGTGATGGACGACTTCTTGCCCGAGGCACGGGTGATGGGCGAGGAGCCGGCGTATGCCTTCAGGCCGCGGGCGTCGGTGAAGCGGGTGCGGTCGTCCCCGATCTCGCCGAGCACCCGGGCGCCGAGCTGGACGCCGAGGCCGGGGAAGGACAGGTAGATGTCAGCGTCCGGGTGCCGAGGGAACACCTCTCAACCGCCTTCGCGAGCCGGTCGGCGGCGGTGCAGGCGGCCTCCAGCTGGATCAGCAGGGCCAGCATCTGCTCACCGAGGGCGTCCTCCACGAGCGCAGGCTGGTGGGCCCACTCAGCGCGGAGGATCTCTTGCCACCGGTCGGCCTCCGCCTCGATGCCACGCTGGCGTCCGGCGCGCTTGAGGGTGGCTTGGAGCTGTATGCGGGGCAGGCGAGCCGCGCGGTTGGGGGTGGGGGCGGCCTTGTGCAGGGCGTGGGCCTCGGGACGGCACAGGGGCGTTCTTCCACGGCTCGACCGCGGCCAGGGCGGCGGGGTAGTACTCACGCGACAGCGAGCGGGGCTGGTTGGCGATGTCTGACGGTTCCAGGTGGCGTCCTGCTGTGCCCGGGCCAGGACGGCGATGGCGCGGGCGAGATCGGTGTCGTCGGCCAGAGGCCGGTGGGCATGCATGTCCGTGCGCAGGATGTTCGCCAGCACGAGGGCGTCACCGGGGTCGGACTTTTGCGCGAGACAGAGTGGCGATCGCGGTAGCGGGCGGCGGCCATAGGGTTGATCACGTAAACCTTCCGCCGGCCGGTGCGCAGGACGGCGACCAGCAGGCCGCGGGAGGTCGCCTTCCCGGCCTCGGCTGTGGTGAGACCGGCGATGAGGCGGTCCGGGCGCAGAGTGTCCTCGACCGCGTGACCCTCACGGAGGAACTCCGGGTTCCACACCACATCGACTCGTCGGCCAGCGGGGGCCAGACGCTGGGCGAGCGCGGTGACCTGGCTGGTGGTGCCGACGGTGACCGTGCTCTTCCCGACGATCGTGCACGGCCGGTCGAGGTGGGGCGCGAGCTGGCGGATGGCGCCGTACACCTGGCCGGTGTCGTAGGAGCGGCCGTCGGCGTCAATGGGAGTATCGACCCCGATGGAATGCAGTTCGGCGAAGGCGGCAGCCTCGGCGATGCTGGTGGTGAACCGCAGGCGTCCGCTCGCGGTGTGACGGGTGAGCAGTTCGGGAAGACCGGCCTCGTAGATGGGGCAGTTGCCGGCGTTGAGCCGGTCGACCTTGGCCTGGTCGACGTCTACGACCGTGGCCTCCTTCGGCGTGTACGGCTTCTGCCGCGCGCACGCGGTCGCCTTCGCCGTCCCGGCCCCGCGGTGCGCATACCTGAAGGCGCGCTTCCCGGCGTTCTTGTATGCGGGGCTGCTCGACCATGATCCGGGCATGTGGCCGAGTTTGTTCAGCAGAGACCGTGTCCCGCACTCAGATTGTCGCTTTGCGGGACAGCAGGGTCTACGCCCGCTCCTACCGCGCCTCCCTCGATTCCTTACAGGGCAACCCTGCTGGGTCCCTGACCGGGACCTTCGTGGCCCATCACCAGGAACTCCTGCCGTCTGCCCGGTGATGGAGGCACCACCAGGCCGATTCAGCCATTGCATCCAAGGTGTCCATGGCGAGTTTTGACCCTACAAAGAGTGGCTACACCCAGGAGTCCCAGCCATCGCAAGTAATGGACATACGGTATAAATTGCAGAATCCTCCGAGTTTGCGCAAATCTCCAGCATGGTGATCAACAGAGACTCGTCTTACTCTTCGATGGCTCGACTTTTGCGGCTTGTTTCTCCGCTACGTGTTTGCCTTACCGAAGGACCGTTCTCCTGGCGCCCACACCTCCCCGTCTCGCGTGGCGCAGGAAGGACCCCAAGGGTCGCGCACGCTTCGATGGATGCCGACTGAAGCTAAAGATCTCGGCCAAAGATTTCGGCCATCGCTTGGTAGCGGGAGTTGAAGCACCCCTCCGGTGCATGATTCAACTTGTACCGCTGAGGCGCACGTGAAAGGCGTGACCGCATGGAAGCTCTGCATAGGGTGGTGACCATCGAGGCGGGCCTTCCGCCTCGGCCGCCGGCTTCTGAAGCCGTTTAAGTCAAGAACCATCAAATGACGACAGGACGGGAAAGGCGAGCGTGAAAACCCCTTGTAGTTCATTCAGCCCTGCCGCCGAATGAGCTTTTTTATTCCAGAACCTATCTGAGGCGCGGCCTCCTTTTTGATGCCCGAGTGACCCATCAGCGTACTTGGAAATCAGACGTCACTCGTATTCGGCTCATCCGTCCACGACTTTCGCGCCAAATTTGCCGGATCAGATTCCGTCGACGCTGACAAAACAAGTCGGCCTGGCGTTGCCAAGTTGTGTATATTTTCTGCGTGAAACCACTTCGGTTGTCAGTCCTCAACAACCATCGAGTGACTCGAATAACCCAAACAGCTTGCCTCAAATGATCACCTACAAGCTCGATCAAAGGCGAGGAACGGTTCAAAATGGCTCCGTCTGTGACTGGACATATCCGGCCCACCACGCAGCAACAGCGGGCCGTATGGGCAGCTCAGCAGTTAGATCCGGACAGCGATGCGTACAACGTTCCGGTTGCTTACCATCTCAGAGGTGCCGTAGACGCGGCCACCCTGGAATCCGCAATCCGCCGACTCCTGCACCGCCATCCTGTTCTGCGCACTTCCCTTGTCGAGGAGCGCAACGGTACTCCGTACCAGATTGTCCACGAAGTGCCGGAGTGTGTTCTGGATGTGCGTGACGTGCCCGACGGACGTGGGGAAAGCATGCTTTCGGCCGCGGCTGCCGCGCCGTTCGATGCCGAATCTCCTCTGCGGATGCGCGCACACCTGTTCCGCTCCGCTCCGTCTGACGCGGTTCTGCTGCTCGTGCTGGATCACGTCGCGGTGGATGCCCCGTCGGTCGCCCTTGTCACGTCGGACCTGTCTGAGTTATATCGAGCCGCCCTGTCAGAAGAGACCGACGCCCTGACCGATGCACCGCGCGACGGGTACTTCGAGTACGCCGTCGCGCAAGGGGATCTCATCGAGTCCGCCGAGGGCCGCGAGTACGCCGAATTCTGGAAAGATTATGTTCAACAGTTCGAGCACCTTCCCGATTCTTGGGACGGTTTCTCTCTGTCTGACCATCCGGAGCGCACATCCTCGGTTCCGGTCGAGCTGCCCCATGATCTGATGAAGAAGTGCGACAACCTGGCAGTCACACCGTTCTCAGCCCTCCTTGCATCGTTCTCCCTCACGCTTCAGCACTTCTACCGGAGCGACGATCTCCTGATCGGCTATCCCGCCGTCGACTGGCGCAGGTCGATGTATCCGGACGTCGTGGGCCTGTTCTCCGAACTCCTGCCCTTCCGGCCACCCCGCAGGGAAAAGCTCGAACTCCGCGATTACGTTGACCAGGTCCAGGACTCCGTTCTCGAACTGCTCGCCCATCAAGGGTCTTCGATGAAGTTGATGTGGGAGGCGTTGAGAGGAGACCGCAGTCCGTCCCTGGCAACCGGCCTGTCCGTGGTGATGTCCCTCAACGACATGGAAGACGACTCCGGACTCTCCCTGCCCGGTGTCGTCGCCGAGCGAATCCCGCTCCTTCCTCGTGACGCGAAGGCGGATCTGCTGTTCTCGGTCAACGTGCGTGGCTCGGTGGTCACCGGACGGCTGGACTTCAGGGAAGGTCTGTGTCCCCCTTCGGCTGCCCGAAGCCTGGCCCACGCTTTTGCTCGAGTGCTCGAGCAGATACTCACGGGCCAAGACATCACCGCCCAGGAAGTGCGGCTGGTCCCGGAGTCCGACCCCCGCCCCACAGAGAAGGGTTCTCCCGCGGCGGGGTCGGCGCACCCTCCTCTCGTCCCGGCGGCCTTTGCCGCGTGTGCGGCAGCCACACCCGAGGCCGTGGCCGTCATGGCCGACGGCTTGGAGATCACCTATCGGGAGTTGGACCAGGGCAGCCGACGCCTCGCGGCGCGCCTAGCCGGTCTGGGCCTGCCTCCCGGCAGCACGGTCGCCCTGTGCCTTCCCCCTTCAGCGGCGCTTGTCACGGCGGCCTTGGCGGTGCTTCGCAGTGGCCTCGCCGGCCTGCATGTCGACATGGGCCGCCCCACGCGGCAGCGGGCGTTCGTGCTCAAGGACGCCCGAGTGGCAGCGGTGGTGGCGGACGGCACGGAACATCCGCAGCTGCCGGTCGTCCCCGTTGATCCGGACACGCCCCAGGCGGAGCCCGGTTTCGCCGAGGCCCGCATCGACGGGAGCGACCCCGCGTATCTGATCACCGTCGACGGGAACAGCGGGTTGCCGAGGACGGTCGTCGTTCCGCACCGTGCGATCGCCAACAACCTCGCCTGGAAACAGCGGCAGTTCGGGTTCCAGGCACAGGACCGTTTCCTCTTCAGGACCTCACCGGCGTCGGACGTGTCACTGTGGGAGTACCTCGCTCCACTGACCGTCGGTGCCGCCGTGGTGATCGCTCCCGCGACGACCCACCAGGATCCAGCAGGCCTCCTGGACTCGATGCGCCGACACGACGTGACCGTGGCTCAGTTCGTGCCCACGTTCCTGAAAGCGGTGCTCACCGCAGGCGGCCTCGACGGCTGTGATGCACTGCGCTGGATCTTCGTCCACGGTGAAGCGCTGGACCAGCCGGTCGTGGACGCCGTCAGCCGTACCAGCTCGGCACGCGTCGTCAGTCTGCACGGCGCACCCGAGACCGCGGGTGATGCCGTCTTCCACATCTGTGCCCCACACGACAACGTCACCTCCGTGGTGCCGATCGGCCGGCCCATCGACGGCGCTCAGGCCTGGGTCACAGGCGCGGGTGGCCAGATTCTTCCGCCCGGCTTCGTCGGTGAACTCCTCCTGGGCGGGGCCCCGGTGGCCACCGGCTATGTCAATCGCGATCAGCTGACCGCTGAACGGTTCGCGACAGCTTCGTTCGCCGGAATCCGACCCGGTGTCCCGGCGCAGCGGCTCTACCGCACCGGCGATCTCGCCCGCATACGCGAAGACGGCCTGCTCGAACTGCTCGGACGCGAGGCCGACGCGTCGCATGTCCGCGGCTCACGGGGCGTCGGGGCCGCCATCCGCCGTCTGCTCCTGGAGCACCCTCATGTGGCTGACGCTGTGGTGCAGGCGCATCCCGAGCACCGTGACGTGCTGGTCGCCTACGTCGTGGCACCAGCCGGGCTCCCGACCGAGGAGATCCACGCGTACCTTGCGGATCGGCTGCCGACCGAGCGCTTGCCGGATCACCTCGTGCATCTGGACAGCCTTCCACTCACATCCATGGGCAAGGCCGACACGCGTGCGCTGCCCGCCCCTGTCGACGGTGAGGAGACCGTGGCCGAAGGCCTGCAGCGCGCCGCTCTGCAGCAGCGGCTCGCGCGATTGTGGGCAGAGGCGCTCGGGCTGCCGGAGGACCAAGTGCCGTACTCCGTGAGCTTCTTCAAGCTCGGCGGCACCTCGATGACCGCAGTGAGGCTGCACCGCAGAATGAAGGAGCAGATCTCCGCCGACATGCCCATCACCGACCTGTTCAAGTACCAGACGATCTCGGCGCTCGCGGACGCGCTGAGCAGTCGCCACCACACGCCTCGGGAGCGGGTATGAGCACGAGCACGCAGCGCGACCGGCAGCCCGTCGCCGTGGTGGGAATGGCCTGCCGCCTTCCCGGGGCCCGCGATGTGCAGACGTACTGGAGCAATCTGCTGGAGGGCGCGTCCTTCCTGGCTCCCCTCACGGACGACGAAGCACGGGCCAAGGGTGTGCCCGACGGTGTGCGGGGCCTTGAGCGGTACGTGCCCGTGTCGGGCGCCGTGGACGGGATCGAGCACTTCGACGCCTCCTACTTCGGCATCTCCCCTGCCGAGGCGGCCGTCATGGACCCGCAGCACCGGCTCTTCCTGGAGGAGACGGTGCATGCGCTGGAGGACGCGGGCTGGGCCGGCCGGGCGAGCGGGCGCCGGGTGGGGGTGTTCTGCGGCAGCGGCGAGAACCGTTATGGCTCCCTCCTGCCGGCCCCCGCCAGCGGCGCGAGCAGCCACCGGGGGATGTCGGACACGCCGGCCATGCTGCCGCTGCGGGCCTCCTACCACCTGGATCTGCGCGGCCCCAGTATCTTCGTCAACAGCCTGTGTTCGACGGCACTCACCGCCGTCCATCTGGCGCGGCGGAGCCTCCTGGCCGATGACTGCGATGTGGCCCTGGCCGGTGCGGTGTCCGTGCAGCTACCCCACGAGCACGGCTATGTGGCGCACGACGGCGGTGTCATGTCCCCCGGAGGGGCGCTGCGTCCCTTCGACCGCACGGCCGACGGCACGGTACCCGGCAGCGGCATCGGCATCGTCGTCCTGCGACGGCTGGACGACGCGGTCCGGGACGGGGACTTCATCCACGCGGTCATCCACGGCACCGCCCTGAACAATGACGGAGCGGACCGGCAGAGCTTCGCCGCCCCGAGCGTGCGCGGCCAGCGGGACGTCATCCTGGCCGCGCTCCGCGAAGCGCAGGTGGATCCGGGCACGATCGGCTACATCGAGGCGCACGGCACCGGCACCCCGCTCGGCGACCCCATCGAACTGGCTGCCCTCCTGGAGGCTCGCGAACAGCTCGGCGTGACCGCCCCCTGCGCGGTGGGCGCCGTCAAGTCCTCTGTGGGGCACCTCGACAGCGCGGCCGGCATGGCGGGCCTCCTCAAGGCGATCCTCGCGGTCCGGGAGGGCGTCATTCCGGCGACGGTCGGTCACACCCGGCTCAACTCGGCCGTCGATCTCGGCGAAAGCGGCCTGTACGTGAACACGGAGCGGCGGCCCTGGTCGGACGCCTCCCATCCGCGTCGCGCAGCGGTGACCGCGCTGAGCGTGGGCGGCACCAATGCGCACGTCGTGCTGGGCCAGTACACGCCGGCTCCCGCGGCGGACCGATCCGCTCCCGTGGGCGCCAAGGCGACGCGGTCGTATCTCTTCCCCCTCTCGGCCCATACGCCGGCCGCCTTCCAGCGGCTGAGGGAGCGGCTTGCGGATGTGCTCGCCGGGCCGGCGGTGGCCGCCTGCGCGGATGTCGCCCACACCCTTCAGGCGGGTCGCGCCCCACGGGAGCTACGGCGGGCCTACGTCGCCTCCTCGCCGGCGGAGCTGCAGGCGAGGCTCAAGGACGACTCGTCCCCCGTCCCCCAGGGCCGGATCCAGCTGGCCGTCGACCTCACCGGCCAGGTGAGTGCCGCGCCGTCGCTGCTGGGCCGGCTGCACCTGCCGGAGGGCGCACTGGAGAACTCGTCCGGTGGCGAACGGGCTTTTCTCCTGGGCTACGGCGCGCTGACCACGCTGACCGGACTCGGGGTGGTGCCGGATGTGCTCGTCGCCACGGGCTCAGGGGTGTTCCCGGCCGCGGCTGTCGCCGGCGCGCTGGACAGGGATGTGGCTCTGCGGTGCGCGGTGCGGCTTGAGCGTGTGCGCGACGTCGTCCGAAGCGGCGGAGACCTGAGCGTCTGCGAGCGGGAACTGACGTCCATGGAACGGGATCTGGCAGCCGCACGGCTTGCGCCGCTGCGCACGGCCGTGCGGTGTGTGACCACGAACGAGACCTTCCCGGTCGGCTCCGTGCCGTCCGCCGACCGCTTCCTGGAGGTGGCGCAGACGGTGGTGATGGAAGGCGGGGAGGCGGACGGAGCCGTCGCGGAGTGCCGCGAGGACTGTCCCGATGTGCTGGCGGCGCTCGCCGACTGGGACAGCTGGCTGGCCCTCCTCGGGCACTGCTGGGAACGCGGGGCCGACCTCGCCTGGGACGCCCTAGGGGACCCCGCGGCACGTACCACCGCGCTGCCCGGCTATCCGTTCGAGCCGGTGAGGCACTGGGCCATCCCCGAGGCAGTCGATCCGGTGCGGCAGTCCGCGCCCGTCGCCGTCTCCTCGCCGGCGCCCGCCGCCGCGGACGATGCCGATGTACTGGCCGAGGTCACAGCCATCTGGGAGGCCGTACTGGGTGTGCGCGACGTCGCCCCTGACGCGAACTTCTTCGCCCTGGGAGGGCACTCCCTGGTGGCCGCGCAGATCATCACCCGGTTGCGGGAGCGGTTCGCCGTCCGGGTGCCCCTGGGGGACCTCCTCGACGCCGAGACGCCGGCCGGGATGGCCGAGCTGGTCGAGGAACGGCTCGCCTCGGCCCGCCTGTACACCGCGCTTTCGGCTGCCGAAGACGAAGAGACGATGGGGACATTCGAGCTGTGAAGACCGCGACGACGACGGAACTCCTGCAGCGGCTGGCCGGGATCGGGGTCCGTATCCGTGCCCGGGACGGCAAGCTGTCGGTGTCCGGGCCCGCGCACGCTCTGACCGACGAGCTCAAACAGGCCATACGGGAGAAGAAGGAAGACATCGTCCGCTTCCTTCAGCAGGCACAGGACGACGAGGCGGGCCGCTCGCTGGGCCTGGTACGGGCCGACCGGGGTGGCCGTCTGCCCGCCTCCCGCGCTCAGCAGCAGCTCTGGCTCAGCGAACAGTTCGCCACCGACCTGCCGCTCTACAACATGTACTTCGCCGTGGAATGGCGGGGCGATCTGGACGTCGCCGCTCTGCACGCGGCGGTGGACGACCTGGTCCGGCGTCACGAGATCCTGCGCACCGCGCTGACCGAGAGCGACAGCGGGCTGCTGCAGACGATCGCGCCGGAGTGCCCGACGGCCTTCCTGAAGCACGAGGCCGACGCACACGGTGTCGAGGACCTGGTGCGCTCCATCGTGTCCACCCGGTTCGACCTGTCGAAGGCCCCGCTGAGCCGCTTCGACCTGATCCGCACCGGCCCCCGGACATGGATCTTCCTGGTCACCCAGCATCATGTGATCTCCGATGGCTGGTCCACCGACATCCTCAGGCGCGAGCTGGCCGAGCTGTACCGCGCGAGAGTGGAAGGCCGAGCGCCCCGCCTCGTCGAGCCCACCGTCCAGTACGCCGACTACGCCTCCTGGGAAGAGGAATGGCTGGCGGGCGAACACGCCGAGCGGCAGCGGCACTACTGGCGCCGGACGCTCGCCGACCTTCCCGCCCCCGTCGACCTCGTCCCGGGCAGGCGGCGTGAGACGGTCCCCAGCTACCGGGCCGGCGGACTCGAATTCGGTTACGACACGGCCTTCCTGACCAAGGTGCACGCGCTGTGCGCCGAGACGGGCTCGACGTTGTACGGCGCGCTCGTCGCCGCGTACTCCTTGCTGCTGTCCCGTATGGCACGCATGGACGACGTCGTGGTGGGCAGCCCGCTGGCCAACCGTCCGCACCCCGAGCTGGAGAACACGCCCGGGCTCTTCTTCAACTCGATCAGCCTGCGCACCCATGTCACCGAGACACAGAGTGTGCGGGACTTCCTCGCCATGACCCGGAAGACGGCCTACGAGGCGTTCGCCCACCAGGAGCTGCCCTTCGACCAGGTCGTGCAGGCCGCGGCACCGCAGCGCAGCAGCGCCCATGCCCCGGTGTTCCAGACGGTCTTCCTCTTCCAGACCTTCCCCGAGAGCGAGTTCGAGCTGCCGGGGGTCGAGGCCGCCCCGTTTCCCGTGCCCACCTACTCCGCCCAGTACGAGCTGATGTTCCGGCTGCGCGAGGTCGACGGCGAACTGCGTGGGCTGCTGACCTACAGCACCGCTCAGCTCGACGAGGACGACGCCGTCCGGCTGGTCACCGCCTACCGGCGGCTGGTGGAGCGCATGTGTGAGGCACCGGACGGTCCGCTGGCGCGCCTGGGGTTGATGGACGACGACAGCGCGGCGTGCATCGCGCGGTGGAACGCCGAGACCGCACGGCCCGTCCCCTCCCGTCCCGTACACGAGGACATCCTGGCCCGTCTCGACCAGGAACCGGATCTCCCGGCTCTGCGGTTCAGGGGCGCTTCGACTTCCCGGTCCGTCGTGGCCCGTGGGGCGCGGGCCACGGCGGCAGGTCTGCATGCCCGGGGTCTGCGGCCCGGGCAGCGAGTCGGAGTGCTGATGACCCGCTCGCCGGAGTTGGTGATGGTGCTCCTGGGCATCATGTCGGCGGGGCTCGTCTACGTGCCCTTGGACGGCACCGCGCCCGAGAGCCGTCTGGAGAGCATGATCGGGACGGCTGACTGCGCGGCGCTCGTCGTCGACGACACCTACCGGGAGCGGTGCCCGGACGGTCGGAGCCCGCGGCTGGACGCACGGGAGTTGCTCGCCACGCCCGACGGTATGGCGCCCCAGGTGGCCTGCGAGTCCGCGTACACCATCTTCACCTCGGGCTCCACCGGAGTGCCCAAGGGTGTCGAGATCACTCATGCCAACCTCGCCAACCTTTTCGTCGCGCTGGACGAGGCGGTCCGGCCGACCGACGGCACGGTGTGGCTCTCCGTCACCGCCGCCACCTTCGACATCGCGGTGGTGGAACTGCTGTGGACCCTGGCCCGGGGCATTCCCGTGGTCATGGCGGAGAACCTGGAGACGCTGCGGCAAGCGGCGAAGAACACGTCGGGGAGCGCGCCCGTCTCGATCCCGGAACTCATCCTGGACTCGGGGGCTAACGCCATGCAGGCGACCCCGACGCTGTTGCGCACCGTCCTCGGCCTGCCCCGGGCTGCGGAGGCCTTGGGCGCTCTGACCACGCTGATGGTGGGTGGCGAGGCCCTCGACCTCACGCTGGCGCGTCGACTCAAGGCGCTGGGCATCCCCCGCGTGCTCAACATGTACGGGCCCACGGAAACCACCGTGTGGTCCACCAGCTGGGAGGTGCCCGCGGACCCCGACCGGGTGCTCATCGGCCGCCCGCTGGCCAACACGTCCGTGCACATCGCGGACGAGCGGCTCAACCCGGTGCCTGTCGGGATGTACGGCGAACTGGTCATCGGGGGCGCCGGGGTCGCCCGGGGGTACGTGGGCAACGAGGAGCTCACCGCCCAGCGTTTTCCCTCGTGCCCTGCGCTCGCTGTCGGCGGTCCCGTCTACCGGACGGGGGACATGGCCCGGCTGCGCCCGGACGGGACACTCGAGCTGGTCGGCCGTATGGACAACCAGGTGAAGCTGCACGGGTACCGGATCGAGTTGGAGGACATCGAGCAGGCCGTCAACTCGGTCACAGGTGTGGCGCAGTGTGCCGTCGTCCTGCAGCAGGACGGTGAGCGGCAGGCCCTGGTGGCCCACTACGTGCCCGCCGCGGGGGCGGTGCTCGACGAGACACGGCTGCGTGCCGCTCTTGAGGAGCGGCTGCCCGGTCCCATGGTCCCTTCGGTGTTCGTGGCCCAGACGGCTCTGCCGACGACGAACAGCGGCAAGACCGACCGCAAGGCGCTGCCGCGGGTGCCGCTGCACCGGTCCGCCAAGACCTCGGCGGAGCCCGCGCATGATCTGGAGAGGCGTCTGCTCGCGGTGTGGCGCGCGGTCCTCGGAGATGACGAGGTCGGGCCCGCGGACGACTTCTTCCAGGTCGGCGGCTCATCCGTCCTGGTCCCTCGGCTGCTCGCCGAGGTGCGCCGGCTTGTCCACCCGCAGGCCCAGATCGTGGACTTCTTCCGCTGTCCGAGCGTCCGCGCGTACGCGGCTCACGTCGACGGCACGACCCACTCGACGCGAGCCGGTCAGGAGCAAGCGGGTCCGCGTGAAGGGGGCGCCGGGCAGGCAGGTGCCACCACCCGGCGACAGAGGATGCAGCAGGTGGCGCGGCGGCGCCGGGCGGACGCCCTCGGGCGGCCCGACGCCGGCTTCGCGGACTGACACCGGTGCGGACACGCACGCAGGTCAACGTGACTTCACCTTCTTCTTCACCGGATGGGGTTTGCACCATGAGCGATGCCGGACACGGGTTCGACGACGACATGCAGGCCATCGCTGTGACAGGGCTGGCTTGTCGCTTCCCCGGTGCCGACTCCGCCGAGGAGTTCTGGAAACTCCTGCGGGACGGCATCGACCCGCGGGAGGAGGTCCCCCGGGACGAGTTGCGGCGGGCGGGCAGACTCGAACGGGCCGAGAACCGCTCGCATGTCGCCGTACGCAAGCGCTTCGCCGATCCGGCGCTGTTCGATGCGGGCTACTTCGGCATGACGCCGGCGGAGGCCACGGTCACCGACCCCCAGCAGCGGTTTCTGCTGGAGACCGCGGTGCACGCGCTGGAGGACGCCGGGCTCGACCCGGCCGCCCCGCCCGGCCGGATCGGGGTGTACCTCGGCGTCAACATCTCGGACTACCTGCTGGAGAATCTCCTGCCGCATCCCGAGGTGATCGAGCCGCTCGGCTTTCATCGGGTCCTGATGGGCAACGATCGCGGTTATACGGCGACGCAGCTCGCCTACCGTCTCGGGCTCACCGGGCCGGCCCTCGCGGTGGACTGCGCCTGCTCGTCGAGCCTGGCGGCCGTGCACCACGCGTGCCGTGCCCTTCTGGACTTCGAGGCGGACGCGGTCCTCGCCGGTGGTGCCGCCATCAACCCGAACGACATCGGCTACAGCTACACGGAGGGCGGCATCTCCTCGCCCGACGCGTACTGCCGTCCCTTCTCCGCCGACGCCCGGGGCACGGTGTTCTCCAGCGGGGTGGGGCTCGTGGTGCTGCGCAGGCTGGAGGATGCTCTGGAGGACGGCGACCGGGTCCTCGCCGTCATCCGGGCCAGCGCCATGAACAACGACGGACGGCACAAGAGCGGATACACCGCGCCGAGCCCGCAGAGGCAGGCGGAACTGATCGCGGAGGTGCACCAGTTGGCGGGCGTCACCGCCGACCGTGTCTCCTATGTGGAGGCTCATGGCACCGGTACCCCGCTCGGCGACCCCATCGAGGTCAGTGCGCTCACCCAGGCCTTCAGGCAGACCTCGGACGGGGTCGGCTACTGCGCGATCGGCTCCGTGAAGTCGAACATCGGGCATCTCGACGCGGCTTCCGGGATCGCCGGCCTGATCAAGACGGTGCTGGCCCTGCGTCACCGGGCTCTTCCGCCGTCACTCGGCTGCGAGCGGACCAACCCGCACATCGACTTCGACACATCACCGTTCAGGGTCAACACCACGCTGCGGCGCTGGACAGGGCCCGAGCCGCTGCTCGCGGGGGTCAGCTCCTTCGGTGTCGGCGGCACCAATGCGCACGTGCTCGTGGAAGAGGCACCGGCCCTGCCCGCGGCCTCACGGCAGGACGAGGTCCACGCGGTCGCGCGGGTGCTGCCCTTCTCGGCGAAGTCCGCTGTCTCCCTGAGTCTCCTGCAGGACCAGTTGCTCGCGCGTGTCCGCACGTGCGGCGCCGACGAGGCACGCGACGTCGCCGTCGCGCTCGCGAGCCGTCGTACCCTCCACCCGCTGCGGCGGGGTCTGCTGTGGCGCGGGGACGACGAACCAGTGGTGCTGGACGCGCAGGCCGTCGATGCCGCGATCGAGGATCGGAATCCTGCGTTCGTCCTGGCCCAGGGTCGTCTCTCCGCCGAGGCGATCGACTCGCTGCTCGAACAGCAGCCGGCCTTCCGTGAGGCGGTGGAGCGGCTGAGCGGGCAGTCACCCGCCCGCGCGAGGGAAATGGCGCCCGCTGCCCTGGCCGTGGTGGCGGACCTGGGGATCGCGGCTGTGTGGGCCGAGCACGGAGTGCGCCCCGGTGCGGTCGTGGCTGCCGAAGGGCACCGGATCGCGGCCGCCGTACTGTGCGGGGTGGTGGCCGCTGCGGACGTGTCCGGCGTCCTTCGCGGCCTGGCGGGCGGTGTCGAAGCCACCCGAGCCCTCGCCGACGTGGTCCTCCACCCCGCCGAGATTCCGTGGTACACGACCGACGGCAGCGAGGTCTGCGCGGCCGGACGCGTGCCCGATCCCGCGGTGGCGTTCGGCGCTGAGGCCGCGGCGCCGGGACAGCGGACTCTGCCCCCTCGGGTGCCGGCGGTGGTCGACGTCCTCCCGCTTCCCAACCGGCCGAACCTGTCGGCCGCTCTGTTTCCCGAGGCGGTCACCGTCACCGCACCCAAGGAGGTCAGCGCCGGCCATGAGGCTCTGTCGGCGTCGCTGGGGCTGGCATGGGTGGCGGGGCTCGTCCGGGACAGGGCGCGGCTCGTGCGGGCGGCGGGGCGGGGAAGGTTCGCCGAGCTGCCCCGGTATCCCTTCGACCGACGGCGCTACTGGGTGGAGGCCGGTCACTTCGGCACGACCGTCCGGCCCGCAGTACCCGGGCCGCAGGGCGACGGTACGGCCGCCGGCCTGGAGCGGGCCGCGCTGGAGATCTTCGCCGAGGCACTGGGCACGACCGACGTGTCGCTGGACGACGACCTGTTCTCCCTGGGCGGTGACTCGCTCCTCGCGACGCGGATCGTGGCGCTCGCGCGAGCCCGCTGGCAGCGCGGCGTGCCGCTCGGGTCCTTCATGGAGGACCCCACCCCCGGCAGACTCGCCCGGCTCGTCGCGGCCTCCATGGCGGACGAGGGCGACCGGCAATGGCAACCGCTGCCGCAGACCGCCGAGGCCGACGACGACGTACCCGCCACCTCGCTGCAGGAAGGCTTCCTCTTCCTGGGAGAGATCCAAGGGGCCGCCGAGGCGTTCAACGTGCCGGTCCTGGCGGACCTGCGCGGACAGTTGGACGTCGACGCGATGCGAGAGGCGGTACGCGATCTCGTCGCACGGCACGAGACGCTGCGTACGGCGTTCCACCGGCGCGCCGGTCGTCCGGTGCAGGTGGTCGTGCCGGAGGTGTCGGTGGAACTGCCCCTCGTGGAGGTCGAGGACGAGACGTCTTTGCGGGCGGCTGTCGCGGCGCTCCTCGACAACACCATTGCCACGGACCGCGCCCCGCTGTTCGTGGCCCAGCTGCTGCGTACCGGCCCCGAGCGGCACCTGCTCGTCTTCGTGGTCCATCACCTCGTCGCGGACGCCACGTCCACGGGCATCCTGCTGAGCGACCTCTACGCTTTCTACAACCGTCGGACCGGCGGCGAGGAGCCGTCCCTGCCGGAGATCCGCGGGCTCGCCGCGGAGCACGCCAAGGCCGAGGCACGCTGGCTCAAGTCGGCCGAAGCGGACCGTCAACTCGTCTTCTGGCGAGAGGAGTTGGCGGATCTTCCGACACCGCTGGAGCTGCCCGGGGACCGCCCGCGCGCGGCTCAGCGCGGATATCAGGGGGCGAAGTCGGTCTTCACCCTGCCGTCGGCGACCGCGGACCGGGTCCGCGAACTCGCCGCGGCCGAGTCGACGACGCCCTTCGTGGTCGTTCTCACCACGTTCGCCGTGCTGCTGTCCAGGATCTGCGACCAGGGGGACCTGGTGGTCGGCTGCCCCATCTCGGGCCGGCACCGCATCGAGACGCGCGACCTCATCGGCAACTTCGTGAACACGCTGCCGATCCGGTTCAGGATCGACGAGAACCAGACCTTCCGCTCGCTGCTGCGGGACACGGCACGCCGGGTGGCCCGGTCCATGGACCATCAGGACCTGCCGTTCGAAGTCCTCGCCCGGGAACTGGAACGCGCGCAAAAGGACGAGCGCAACGACTCCGCCGTCTTCCGGGTGCTGTTCAACATGCTCAACCCCGGCAGTATGGCGCCGGCTCCACCCGCCGGGCTACAGCTGCGGCCGCTGCCGTTCGAGCGTGCGACCAGCCCCTACGAGCTGTCCCTGGACTGGTGGACCGACGACGAGGGCGCGATCGGCGGCCGTCTCATCTACGACACCGATCGCTTCACGCGGGCCATGGTGGCCGGCTGGCAGGAGTCGTTCGGGTTCCTCCTCGACCTGCTGTGCCAGACTCCTGACACGGCCATGGACACCTGCGCCGTGGCGCCCGCCGACACGGCGGAGCGTACGGCGGCCGCGCTGGCCGGGCCGGTTGTCGACGTGCCCGGCCTTCCCGTTCACGCCGTCTTCGCGCAGCAGGCCGAACGCCACCCGTACCGCGTGGCGGTGAGCGACGGCCGCGACACGCTCACCTACCGGGAACTGGCCCGCCTGTCGGGCGGCCTGGCCGATCTCCTGGCTTCGCGCGGAGTGAGCGCGGGGGCCCGGGTGGGCCTGGCCATGCCGCGTGATGTGCGGCTGGTGGTGGCGCTGCTCGGAGTGCTGCGCGCGGGCGGTACACCGGTCGCCTACGACCTGTCCCACCCCAGGCAGCGTCTCGCCGCGATCGCCGACCACTGCGGGCCCGTGCTGACGCTGTGCACCGACGAGCGGGACGCGGCCTTCGTACGGGAACTCGGGCAGCCGCTCATGTTCATGCCGGCCTTGTCCGACGTACCGGTGCGGGACGGAGCGGCCGTGGGTGACGGGGTCGACCCGGCCTGCGGCGCGTATGTGACCTACACCAGCGGCACCACGGGCAAGCCCAAAGGAATCCACTTTCCGCACCGGGCACTGACCAATCTGATCCACTGGGAGACCGAGGGTCACACGGTGGCACGCCGTTGGCTGCAGTTCGCGTCCTTCGGTTTCGACGCCGCCTTCCACGAGACGTTCGCCGCCCTGTGCGCCGGCGGCTCGCTGTACATCGTCGACGAGGAGACCAAGCACGATCACGACACGCTCGCCGAGTTCGTGAACCGCCATCGGGTGGAGAAGGCCATCGTTCCGGTGTCGCTGATGCAGGCGCTGGCGGCCCGTTTCGAGCAGGACCCCACCGCCTTCGCCTCCCTGAGGGAGATCGCCGTCACGGGTGAGCAACTGCGGCTCAGCGAAGCGATGCTGGGCTTCTTCGAGCGGCTTCCGGACTGCCGGCTGATCAACAACTACGGACCGGCCGAGACGCATGTGGTGACCTCGTTCGTCTTCACCGGCCCCCCGCGCGAGTGGCCCCGGTACGCACCGATCGGAAAGCCGCTGCAGAACGTCACCCTGGACATCGTCGGGTCACGCGCACGCGGGACCGTGCCCTGGGGCAGTGTCGGTGAGCTGGTCATCGCAGGCCCCTGTGTGGCGACGGGTTACCTGGACGACCAGGCGCTGACGGACGAGCGGTTCGTCCGCCTCGCCGGAGGCCTGCGTGCCTACCGCAGTGGTGACCGGACGCGGCTTCTGCAGTCGGGGGACATCGCGTTCCTCGGGCGGGCCGACCAACAGGTCAAGATCCGTGGTGTCCGCGTGGAGATCGGTGAGATCGAGGTCGTCATGCGTGAGGACCCCGGGCTGGCGGATGTGGCTCTGGTAGTGCGCGGGGCCGAGGGCGATCGGCATATCGATGCCTATCTCGTTCCCGTGCCGAGCTCCGGAGATGTCGTCGGCCGGGTCCGGAACCGGCTACGCGAGGCGCTCCCGGCCGCACTGGTGCCGTCGACGTTCACCCTGGTCGAGCAGCTGCCGGTGAACGCGAACGGCAAGGTGGACCCGGCCCGGCTGCCGGCCCCGGGCGCACAGCCCTCGGTGGCCAGGGCCAACGACGGGCTACCCGAGCACGACGACGAGATCCTGTCCGGGGTGCTGAACGCGTTCCGCCGGATCCTGGAAGCGCCCGAGCTGGGCCCGCGGGACGACTTCTTCGACGCCGGTGGACACTCGCTGCTGGCCACCCGGCTGATCCACGCGGTCCGTGCGGACTTCGGGGTCCGGCTCTCCATCACGGACTTCTACCAGTGCGGTACCGCTCAGCGTGTCGCTCGACTGGTGTCGAGCCGTCAGGTGCTCGGCGCATCCTATCCGGACGAGGAGTTGCCCGCCGCCGACGCGGACACCGCTCTGCCTCCCGGGCTGGCCGCGCTCGTCGACCGCCCCGGGGCCGACCGGCAGAAGACGGCCGTCTACGACACCGGGCAACAGCTCGATGCCGCACGGCTGACGGCCGCCGTGGCGGCTCTGCTGGAACGCCAGGCCGCGCTGCGGACCCGGGTCGTGGGCACGAGTGACACCGCGCTCGCCGCCGCTGACGCGCCGGGTGCCGCGACCGTGACCCGCTACGAACTGCCCCCGCACGTCGCTCCGGCCAACGCGGCCGCGTGGCTGTACGAGCAGGGGCAGCGGACGTCGATCGATCCTCGCCGGGAGCCGTTGGTCCGGGTGTCCACGCTGGACCTGCCGGACAGCCCCACCCTGCTCGCGGTCACCGTCCATCTGTTGGCCCTCGACGGCCGTGGGCTCGACCATCTGTGTCGCACCCTGGGCGATGCCTACTCCAGGCCGGCCGACGGCTGCGCACCGGACGACGGCTTCCTGCGGTATCTCGCCTGGCGCAACAGGCTTCCGGGCGACGAACGGACAGCGAACGCGGCGGAGCTGTGGCGGCGCCTGCTGGCTCCCCTGCCCGCCGCGGAGGCCACGGGAGCGGTCCGGGCGGTGGAACAGCATCGGGCGGACTGGCAGCCGGACCCGGCACTCCAGCAGGCGCTGCGGGCGCGCTGTGCGCAGCAGCGCACGACGCCGTTCACGCTGCATCTGACGGCGTTCGCGCTGGCGCTGTCGTGGTCGCGGGGCACCGGGACGGTGTGCCCGGCGGTACCGCTCGACGGCCGCTTCCACCAGCGGTTCGAGAAGACGGTCGGCGCCTTCGCCAACGTCGTGCCCATGCCGCTGCTGTTGCCCACGGAGCAGACCTTGGGGCAGGTTCTGGAGGGTGCGCGGCAGGTCGTCGACCAGGTGCTGGCGGTCAGCGCAGTCCCGTACGCCGATCTGGCCGCGACGCGTCCCGGGCTCGCCGGATTCCTGGATCTGCCCGAGGTGTTCAACTACGCCCGTGACGACGACGAGCCCGTCCTGCTCGGGACGAAGCCGCTGCTCGACGTGGGCCCCGACCTGATGGCTCCCGAACGGCGGCTCCATCTCACAGTGGTCGACAACCCGCTGGCCTTCCGCGTGGTGTTCCGGCACGGCGGCGGCCCGGGTGAGGCACGAGTGCTCGCCCTGTACCGGCAGGCTCTGTACGCGCTCGTCTTCGAGCCTGGTGAATACGTCGGCGCGCTCAGCCCCACCGGGATGGCCGCATGACCGCCACCTTCCGCCCTCTCCCCGAGCACGTGCACCGTGCCCGGGTGAGGCGGCGAGCGCTGCCGGGGCCGGCGCCCGCCGCCCGTCCCTCATACGGCGACGGAGCCCAGCTTCTCCAGCGCCTGCTCGATGTGCCGGGCAGTGCCCGCCGTCTGGGCCGGCAGGCTCGGGTGCTCGGCACGGCTGAGGTTGGTCAGGGTACGTCCGGGGCCCACCTCGACGAAGGCCTCGACCTCTTCCCGGGCCAGCAGCCGCAGGGTCTCCTGCCACCGCACCGGTGCGGCAAGCTGGCGGCGCAGCAACTCGCGTGCCTCCGCACCCGAGTGCACGTAGCTCGCGGTGGTGTTGGCCACGACGGGGACGGCGGGGGTGAAGAAGGTCACCGCTTCCAGGCTGTGGCTGAACTCAGCGGCGATGTCCTCCATCAGGGAGCAGTGGAAGGGGGCCCCGACCTTGAGGTCGGCGACATGGCTCGCGCCTGCCCGCACAGCCAGGCGGGAGACCTCGTCGATCCCCCGGACGATCCCGGAGACCACGGTCTGGCGGGCCGAGTTGTAGTTGGCGACCTCGACGACCACGCCGAGCGTGCGCGAGACCTCCGCGCACATGTCGCGCACCTGCGGCGCCGGGAGGCCGATGATCGCGGCCATCCGGCCGGGGGTGCGGCGGTTGACCTCCGACATCAACTGGCCGCGCCTGCGCACCAGTTTCAGGCCGTCGATCCAGTCGAGGACGCCGGCGCAGACCAGGGCGGTGTACTCGCCCAGGCTGTGCCCGGCGACCACGGCGGGCCGGATCCCCTTCTCGCGGAGCACGGCCGCGGCAGCCAGGCTGGCCACGTAGACGGCCGGCTGGGTCACCGAGGTCTCCCTGAGCTCTTCGGCGTCGCCCTGGAAGCAGAGACGGCTCAGCCGTATTCCCAGGACCTCGTCGGCGGTTTCGAAGTACGGGCGTACGACGTCCGGATACCGCTCTACCAAATCAAGGCCCATTCCCGGCGTCTGGGACCCCTGTCCCGGAAAGAGGAAAGCGATTCTGCTCAACACAACCTCCGTCAGTCGAGAGATATATGTGCATGCGGCAAACTCACGATCGTCCACCCTACCCGGTGGACGGATGGGAAACAATCTTGGCAATGCCCAGGCTGAGAGATCTGACCAGATTTTCCGGATTCGATTCACGCGGATCACACAAAGAGAGCTTCACGCTTTTCGTCATGCCGCACGCCGGCGGTTCCGCCACCGGCTATCTCTCACTGGTGTCCGCTTTTCCCGAGAACTGGCGGATACTGGCCGCCGAACTGCCCGGGCGGGGCGCCACGGCGGGGCAACAGGCGTGCGCCACCGTCGAGGAGGCCGTGTCCCGGCTGCTGCCCGTCGTACGCGACAAGGCGCCCGGACCCTATGCCGTACTCGGCCACAGCATGGGCGCCCTGGTCGCCTACGAGCTCACCCGGGAACTGGAGCGGACCGGTCGGCCGCCGACGCTGCTCGCCGTCTCGGCCAGTCCCGCCCCGCATCTCTCCGGCCACTCCAGGAGATTTCGCGATCCGAGGTCGGACGAGCAGCTCAGGGAATTCCTGCGCGAGGCCGGGGGAACTCCGCAGGAGGCTTTCGACGAGCCGGAGTTGATGAAATATCTGGTTGACATTCTCCGCATGGACCTCACTATGATGAACCGCTATGACCGGGGTGTCGAGAAGGCGATCCGCACACCGATCGCCGCCTATTTCGGGGAGTTCGACACCTTGGCGGGCGAGGACCTTGTTCTGCCATGGAGCATGTATTCCGAGGAGTCCGTGACATTCAGGTCCTGGCCGGCCGGACATTTCTATCTTTTTGAGCACACTCGAACATTCGCCGCGCAACTGGCACACGATGTCGGTACGGCTACCGAGAACCCGTCCTCGGCGAGGACGGCACGGGGATGACGGAGAGAACGGAACACCGCGGTATGCCGCAACAGACCTTGCAGAATCCGGTCAAGACCATCGCGCTGGCAGCACTGCCGCTCTATGTGACCATGATCGCTTCATCGGCCGGTGCGCTGGTGGACACCGCCGTGCTCGGCCGGCACGGCACGGCTTCGCTCGCCGCTCTCGGTGTCACCCTGGCGATCTACTCACCGGCAACGGCGACGGTCGCCGGCGCCATGCGCGGAGTGATGCCGTTCGTCGCGGCCAAGGACGACGACCCGGACGCCCTCCTGCCCGTGGTGCGCGACGGCATGTGGCTGGGCGTCAGCACGGGACTGCTCGGCGCCCTGGCGGTGGGGGCTGTACCGCTCATCGGCCGGGTGTCCGGTGTTCCCGACACGACCCTCGCGCAGCTGGGCGTTCTGCCGGCGCTTCTCGCCTGTAGCGTGCTGGTGGCCGCCATCGGCAATTCGGCCACGTCCACCCTCGTCGGTCTGGGACGGTCGCGGCTGGTGATGCGCGCGGGCCTGACCGGTACGGCGACTGCTGTGGTGCTCTCGATCGTCCTGGTGGGCGGCGTCGGGTCGTGGAACGGTCTAGGGGCACCGGGGGCTGGTATCGCGATGCTGTGCTCCAGTGCGATCAGCGCGACGATCGCGCACTGGGCGCTGCGCCGCTCCACGATTCTGGTCGGCAGGCGGCTGGGACTCGGGCGACCGCACGCCCGCGCGTTGCTGGCCCTGGCCAGGGTCGGACTGCCGCTCGCCGCGACCGTGCTGATCAAGTTCGCCGTCCTCGGCGTGCTCACCTTCGCCGCCGCCCGGGTGAGCAGCAGCACCGCGGCCGCGCACAGCATCTCCGTCTCGCTGGTGAACGTGATGTTCACCGCTGCCGTCGCGATCGGGCAGGCGACGATCCCCCTGATGTCCCCGTACCTGAAGACACGCGACGTCGGCGGGGTACGGCGGGGGGTGACGGCCTCGTTGAAGGTGGCGCTGATGGCCGTGGCCGTGCTGGGCTTCGTCGTCTTCCTGTTCCGGTCCCCGGCGGTCTCGCTTTTCACCCATGACCCGAAACCCCGCGACCTGGTCATCGGGATGATCCCGCTCATCCTCGTCGTGGTCATGACGGACGCGCTGCAGGCGGTGCTCGGGTTCGGGCTGATCGCCATCAAGGACACGGTGCCGAGCCTCGCCGTCTTCGCCGTGTGCTACGGGGTGCTCGCCCTGGTGGCGGTTCCAGTCGCCGCCGCGGGCGGCTTGTCGGCGCTGTGGACCGCCCTGGCATGCGCCAACGCCCTGTTGTGCGTCGGACAGGCGTGGTTCTTCCGCCGGCGTAGCGGCAGGTTGCGGGATCACGCTCTGGCTTCCGCGTAGACAACGACAAGCGAAGGACTTCGACAACACATGACAGAGACTCAGGACACCCCGCACCTCACGGCGGCCGAGTTGCGGCCGCTGATCCGGAAGGTCTGGGAAGAGGTTCTCCAGCACGGCGACTTCACCGATGACGACCGCTTCTTCTCCCTGTCCGGTGGGAACTCCCTGACCGCCGTCCAGGTCATGGTCGCGCTGAGCCGGGAGACCGGGAGCAGACTGCCGATGCGGCTGATCATTCGGCACAGGTCTGTGGCCGAGCTGGCCGCCGCCATAGCCGAACAGGCGGGCCGGTGACCGTCGGGGGCGGTACCGGGGTGGAGCCGGCACATGAGCAGACGCAGCGGCGCGAGGAGTTCCGTGCGGTCGCCCCCCGAAAGCCCGAAGAGGCGGTGACGTCGACCGTGGCCAGGTTGATGGCCGAGGTGCTCGAGGTCGACCGGGTGGGGCTGGACGACAGCTTCTACGACTTCGGAGGGACGTCGCTGCAGGCCATGCGGTTGTGCATCCGCCTCGAACGGGAGACCGGCGTCCCCGTCCAGCCAATCGACGTCTTCGAACACCACGTACTCAGCGACCTGGTCGAGTGGTTGTCGTCGCGGCGGGAGGCCACGCATGGCTGAGCCGGCCGGGCCTCTGGAGCTGGTCCATTCCGCGGTGCGCCACCAGGCCGTGGTCCGTCCCACCGCGACGGCGCTGATCCATCGGGGCGAGCGCATCGACTACCGCACCCTGGACGACGCCGCGGAGACCTACACCGCCGCACTCGCCGAGCGCGGAGTGGGACCGGGACACATCGTGCCGCTGCTGCTGCCCCGCTCGCCCGAACTGGTCGCCCTCCAGCTCGCGGTCCTCAAAAGGGGTGCGGCGTATGCCGGCGTCGACCCCCGGTGGCCCGACCGGCGGCTACGTGCGGTCTTCGACCTGCTCGGCGACCGGCACACGCTCGTCGTGGCGGACGGCACACCGGCCGGGCTTCGGGTCCCGCTCCTGCGCGTGGGCCCGGGAGATCTGCACAGGGCGGCTTCGGCCCGGGCCCGGGCCGAGCCTGCCGACCAGGTGACGGCCGACACTCCCGCCGCGGTGATCTTCACCTCGGGGACGACCGGTGTGCCCAAGGGTGTGGTGCTCGCGCACCGGGCGATGACCCGGATGTTCCGCGAGGTCCCTCCTCCTGGTTTCGGCGCCGGCCATGTCATGCCCCAGGCGGCGCCGCCGTGGTGGGACATGTACGCGTACGAACTGTTCGGCCAGCTGACGACCGGCGGCACCTCCATGCTCGTGGACGGCGACCACCTGCTGCCCGGGACTCTGCGCCGCCTGATCCAGGACGGCGCGACGACCCTGCGCCTGACCACCACTCTGTTCCACCTCTTCGTCGACGAGGACCCGACGTGCTTCACCGGCCTGAGGCAGGTGTTCGTGGGAGGCGAACGGCTCTCCCCACACCATGTGCGGACCTTCCTCGGCCACCATCCCGAGGTCCCCGTCACCAACGGCTACGGGCCCGCGGAAAGCTGCATGCACGCCACGTCGCACCCGGTGCGCATCCAGGACTGCGACCGGGAGGCCGGCATTCCGTTGGGCACCCCGGTGCCCTTCACCACGGTGGCCGTGCTCGACCCGGACGGGCGGGCGTGTCCGCCGGGCCGTACCGGCGAGATCCACCTGGCCGGGGAAGGGCTCGCGCTCGGATACCTGGGCGAGCCGGAGCTGACTGCTCGCAGCTTCGTCGTCGTCGAACTCGAGGGCAGGCAGGTGCGGGTCTACCGCACCGGCGATCTCGGTCACCTGGACGAGGCGGGGACGCTGCACTTCCACGGGCGCACCGACCGGCAGTTGAAGGTCCGCGGACACCGGGTGGAGGCGGTCGAGATCGAAGCCCTCGCCTCGTCGGTCGCGGGGGTCCGCAGCAGCACCGTCGTCGGGATCACCGCCGCCGACGGCTCCGTCACCGGGACCGCCCTGTTCTACACGCTCGTCCCCGGCACCCCGCTCGCCACCGGAGGAACGGAGAGCGATCCACTGGCGCTCCGGGAGCGGTTGGTCTCGCTCCTACCCGACTACCACCTCCCCGCAGCGGTCCGGGTGGTCGACGGCTTCCCTCTCACCCCGAACGGAAAGCTCGACCGCACAGCTCTCAATCTCCTCGTCCGTCGCGGGTCGCGCCCAGCGCGGCCGAGAGCGACCGTGACCGCCGAACGCACGAAGGGAGAGTGAATCGTGACCAGCCACACCGAAGACGTCTCCCGCATCGCACCGGGCGAGCCCCCGGGGACGTACCCACTGACCCGTGAACAGGAGGCGATCTGGCTCAACGACGCCTTCACCGAAGGCCGTTCACGGTACACCGTGCTCTGGGCGCACCGGCTGCGCGGTGACGTCGACCCGGATGCTGTGGAGTGGGCCCTTGACCAACTGGTCGCGCGGCACGAGGCGTTGCGGAGCCGGTTCGTCATGGAGCCCGACGGCCTTCGCCAGCTCGTCGGCGCCGGGGCACCCAGCCGCATGGAACGGGTCGTCTGTCCGCAAGGCGGCCTGGAGGAACGGTTACAGGAGCTGGCGGCCGGAAGGCTGGACCTCACCCGAGGGCCCGTGCGCGCCACCCTGGTGCAGGCGGGTCCGGACGAGTGGGTCGTCTGCCTCCTGATCCACCACATCGTGATGGACGACTGGTCCCTCTCCCTCCTGGACAAGGAGTTCAGCCACTTCTACCGTGCCCATCGCGCGGACGGTCTCCCAAGCCCGCGGGTTCTTCGGCCGCCGGCGCTGCAGCTCGGTCAGTACGCGGCCCGGCAGCGGGCCCGTGCCGTGGACGAGGACGCGTTGCGTCACTGGTGCGACCGCCTCCAGGACCTGCCGGAGAGCTCGACCATCCGGCCCGACCGTCCGCGCCCGGTGGAACTGGGCCACGGGGGTGGACGGGTTCCGTTCCGGGTTCCCGCGCAGGTGGCCGATGCGGTACGGGCGTTCGCCCGAGCCACCCGCACCACGCCCTTCACCGTCCTCACCGCCGCCGCCACCGCGTTGGTGCACCGGCACGGCAGCGGCAACAACGTGGTCCTGGGGACTCCCGTCTCGCGGCGCGGCGGTGCGGACCTGGACAAGCTGGTGGGCTGCCTGAGCGACTTGATGCCCGTGCGGGTGAGCGTGGACGCCGGCATGTCCTTCCGCGACCTCGTCACGTCGGCCCGCGGCGAGGTACTGGAGCTGATGCGGTACCGGGAGGTGCCGTTCTCGGAGCTGGTGAGGCGGACCGTCACCGGCGAGGACCGCAGCAGGTTCCCCTTGTTCCAGGTGGTCGTGGCCGTCAACGACAGTCATGACAAGGGACTGGACCTGCCCGGCGTCGCGGCCGAGCGTCTGTATGTGCACCCGGGCACCACCAAATTCGATCTGTGCCTCGACCTCGCGGCCGACGCCCACGGCTTCCGGGGGTTCCTCGACTACTCCACGGATTTGTACGAGCGCGACACCGCCCGACGCATCGCGAACCGGTACTGCCGTCTGCTGGAGTCGGCGATGGCGGACTCGGACCTGCCGCTCGACGAGCTCGTCCTGCTGCCTTCCGAGGAGCTGGCCCTGGTGACCGGGGCCTGGGCGCAGGCACCTGCCGCCCCGCGGCCTCCCGTCCTCGTCCACGAGGCGTTCGAAACGCAGCGCCGCAAGACGCCTGAGGCTCCGGCCGCCGTCTGGCGCGACCGGCAACTGACGTACGAGGAGCTGGGCTCCGCGTCGGACTCCCTTGCCCGGTCCCTCGGCCGGACCGGCAGCCGCGGTCAGGCCGTGGGCATCCTGATGGAACGCTCGCTCGACATGGTCATGGCCGTCCTCGCCGTGCTGAAGTCGGGGGCGCCGTACGTGCCGCTGGACCCGGCCTATCCGCCGGACCGGCTCGCCTACATGATCCAGGACAGCGGCCTGCACACGCTGCTCACCCAGCCGTCCCTCCGGGACCGCTGCGCCGTGCCCGAGACGGTCCGGGTCCTCGAACCGCAGGACTGGCAAGGGCCTGCGGGGGCTGTCGGTGAACAGACCGAGCCGCCCGGTGCGGGACGGGACGACCTGGCCTATCTCATGTATACGTCCGGTTCCACGGGCGTTCCCAAGGGGGTCGCGATGCCGCACGGCGCGGTGGCCGGCCTGGTGGACTGGCAGTGCCGGGACTCGGCGGCCGGTCCGGGCGACCGCACGCTGCAGTTCTCGGCACTCAGTTTCGACGCCTCCTTCCTGGAGTTCTTCAGCACCTGGTCGACGGGCGGCACCCTCGTCGTCATCGACGCGGAGGACCGCACCGACTACGACGCCCTGTTGTCTGTCATCGCCGGACAACGGGTGATGCGCATCTTCCTGCCGTTCGTGGCGCTGCAGAGCATCGCCACCTACGCCACCGCGATGGATTTGCCGACTCCCGCTCTCAAGGAGTGCATCACCGCGGGCGAACAGCTCCATGTCACCCCGGCGATACGGGAGTTCTTCGCCCGACTCGACGGTGGCACGCTGTTCAACCAGTACGGGCCGACGGAGACGCACAGTGTCAGTTCCCTGCGCCTGGACGGCGACCCCGCCTCCTGGCCGCTCATGCCCACGGTAGGTTTTCCCATCAACGGCGCTCAGGTCTACATCCTCGACGAACGCCTGCGGCCGCAACCGGCCGGAGTGCCGGGCGAGTTGTGCGTCTCCGGCCCCCCGGTGTCCCACGGCTACTGGCGACGTCCCGATCTGACCGCCGAGAAGTTCGTCCGGCACCCCCTTCCGGGCCGGGACGGCACGCTCTACCGCACCGGTGACGTCGCCAGATTCCTTCCCGACGGGAGCATCGAATTCCTGGGGCGCAAGGACGGCATGGTCAAGATCAGGGGGTACCGGGTCGAACTCGGCGAGGTCGAGGCCCGGTTGCGAACCGTACCCGGGGTCGCCGACGCCGCGATCGTCGCGCAGGCGGTCGGCATCGGGGACACCCGGCTGGCCGCCTACTACCGGCCCAGCACGTCACCGGGTCCCGACTCGTCGGACCTGCGCCGGGTGCTCGCCGAAACCCTTCCCGACTACATGCTCCCGTCGGTGTACCTGCCGGTGGAACACGAGTTCCCGCGCACGCCCAGCGGAAAGGTCGACCGCCTCGCTCTCGCCCGGTCTTCCGCGACGCAGTCCTGAGATCCCGCCGAAACGCCAGGAATTCACCCGCGAATCAAACGGAGTGCACAAGCATGGCATTTGCAGTCGAACCGGCCATCTCTGATCTGAAATCGGATTACGACCGGGATGGTTGGTGCAAAATACCTCATCGTTTCGACGACGAGACAGTCGGTCTGCTCCGCGAGCGTATCGACTCCATCTGTGGCCGGCGCCGGCCGGAAGTCGTGTACGAGAAGGACGGCAAGACGGTCCGTGCCGTGCACGGATGCCATGCCTTCGACGACATCTGCGCGGCGCTCGTACGGCATCCGCAACTGGTGACGCTGGCGGAGGCCCTGCTGGGCGGCCCGGTCTACGTGTACCAGTTCAAGGTCAATCTCAAGCAGGCCCACGAGGGTGCCGCCTGGCCATGGCACCAGGACTTCGCCTTCTGGCGCGAAGAAGACGGCATGCCGCGGCCCGACGCGGTCAACATCGCCGTACCCCTGGACGATGTGCACGAGGGCAACGGACCTCTTGTGGTCATTCCCGGATCGCACACCCTGGGACTTCTCGATCTGCCCGCGATGACGGGAGAGGACGAGAAGAACGGCTGGCTGCAGCACGTGTCGGCCGACCTCACCTACACGGTGACCGGCGCCAGGGCGGATTCACTTGCCCGCGAGCACGGGAAAGTCCTGATCACGGGGCGGGCGGGATCCCTCCACGCGTTCCATCCCAGCATCGTCCATTCCTCGTCCAACAATCTGTCGGCGGACCGCCGCGCCCTGCTTCTGATCACGTACAACGCGGTCGGCAACGCCCCCACGAATCCCACGCGCCCGGAATTCCTCGTCGAACGGGATTCCACGGCGACGACTCCCGGCGGCGACGGGCGTCTCAGGCTCGTCCCCGACGTGTCACCGTCCGATGGCTGAGCCGGACGACGGTCCCGGCCCGTGCGCCCCGGTCCCAACAGCAACTGGAGAGACTCGCGTTGAGTAACCCCTTCGACGACCCGGACGGCACCTTCGCAGTGCTCGTGAACGCCGAGAACCAGCATTCCCTGTGGCCCGCCGTCGCCGGAGTGCCGGCGGGTTGGACCGTCGCCCTCCCGCCGAGCGGCAGGGAGTCCTGTCTCGCGTACGTGGCGCGGCACTGGACGGATCAGCGTCCCGAGAGCCTCACGAGGAGTACGCCATGACCATCCGAGACGACCATGCTCCGCTCGTCCCCGACGATGTGGTCTGGGCGGTGGACGGCGGCACGGCCGGCCACGGCAGCTCGCTCCTGGTGCTCCCCCACGCCGGTGGCAACGCCCACAACTACGCGCAGTGGCGGGAGTTGCTGTCCGAGAACGTCCGGCTGCTGATCGGCCAGTACCCGGGACGCGGTGCCCGGTTCAGCGAGCCTCTGCCGCGCGACATCGGCGAGCTGGCCGAGCCGGTGCTGCAGTGTCTGCCGGACGACACCGACGATCTGGTGATCCTGGGACACAGCATGGGTTCCCTCGTCGCCTTCGAGATAACCCGGGCACTCACCGGGCAGGGGCGGCCTCCGCGTGCCCTGATCGCCTCCAGTTGCCGGCCGCCCTTCCTGCCGAACCCCAGTCCTGTGCACGCGGAGATGCTCACGGACGAGGAACTGGTCGCCGCGATCGAAGCCCGTGGGGGAACCGATCACACCATCCTGAACGAGCCCGAACTCCGCGAGATCATCCTCCCCTCGATCCGCGCCGACTTCGCCATCGACGACCGGTACCGGTCCCCCGACGACACGGCACAACTGCACTGCCAGGTTCTCGCGATCGGCGGCGTGGACGACCCGATCGTGCCGGCCGAGGCACTCGTGCGGTGGTCCGAGGTGACCGACGGTCCCACGTCGACGGAATTCCTCCCGGGCGGCCACTTCTACTTCCAGCAGCAGCCGCACGCGTTCATCGCGATCGTCCAGGCGCTGATCGACGGCGCCCCCGCCCTGCACGAGTGAACCCGACCGGCCCATCCTCAGGAGGTAGTTCGATGCCAGGACGCGTCAGCGTCGCGCCCACCGACCTCGACGTCCGCCGGGCGCCGGGGACACCGCCCCTCGTCCACACGCCTCCTTGCCGCGACATCACCGTAGCGGTGGACTGGCTGTCCGCGCACCGGACGCAGATCAGACAGGAGTTGCTGCGATCAGGGGCCCTCATGCTGCGCGGGCTGGGTGTCCGCGACACCGCGGACTTCGCGCGCCTGCGCGATGTGCTGATACCTCAGTCTGCGGGTTACAAGGAGAAGGCCACCCCCCGGACCGATTTCGGCGAGGGCGTCTTTTCCTCCACCGATCTTCCCGCCATGCAACCGATCCGGTTGCACAACGAGAACAGCTACACGCTGGACTTCCCCGGCACCCTGCTGTTCGGCTGCATCACCGCCCCCGAAGAGGGCGGCGCGACGACCGTGGGCGACATGCGTGAGGCGCTGCGCCGGATACCGGCGCACCTGCGTGCCCGTTTCGAAGCCGCCGGCTGGCTGCTTCTGCGCAACTACTCCGAACTCGCCGGCCTGCCCTGGCAGAAGACCTTCTCCACCGAGGACCCGGCGGTGGTCGAGGCGTACTGCCACGACCACACGATCGGTCACGAGTGGCTGGCCGACGGCTCACTGCGCACACAGCAGCGCCGGTCCGCGGTCGTCTCCCACCCCGTCACCGGCGAGAAGGTGTGGTTCAACCACTTCGCCTTCTGGAACCAGTGGGCGCTGGACGAGGACGTCCGCGACGTCCTCGTCGAGACGTACGGCGAGGACGGCCTCCCCTTCGACACCTACCTCGGAGACGCGTCCCGTCTGAGCCGGGAGGACGTCGAGGCGCTCATCGCCGTGTACGACGAGGTGACGGTCCGGGAGGAGTGGCAGCCGGGCGACCTCCTCCTCGTGGACAACATCCTGTGCGCACACGGCCGGGAGGCCTTTCGAGGAGACCGCCGGATCGTGGTGGCCATGGGCGATCCGGTCAGGCTCAACAACTGCCACCCCGTGACCGCGCCGTCGACGACGGCTCTCGACAACTGACCGGAGGAACTTCGCCGTGCACGGAAACGACACCGCACCTGCCGTGGCACCGCCTCAGGATCTGCTGGCCCGTCTGAGCGAGGTGCCCGCCGACCGTATCGCCGTAACAGCCGGCGACACGAGTCTGACCTTCGGGGCGTTGCGTGCCGCCGCGGCCCGGGTGGCCACCCGTCTGGCCGAGCGCGGCGTGGGGGCGGAGAGCCTGGTGGCGCTGAATCTGCCGCGCGGGGCCGATCTGGTCGTCGCGCTGATCGGCACACTGACCGCCGGCGCCGCGTATGTGCCGGTCGACCCGAGGCTGCCGACGGACCGGCAACGCGATCTCGTGGAGGACGCCGCGGCGGATCTCGTAATCATCGCATCCGAGGCCAGCACGCCATCAGCCAGTGACCTTCGCCATGTGCCGCTCACCGCGCTCACTGCCGCGCCGGCCGAGGAGGCTTGTGGGGACGACAGCTACCGACCGGTGCCGGTCCGGGGGGAGAATCTCGCGTACGTTATCTACACCTCGGGGTCCACCGGCCGCCCGAAGGGTGTCGAGGTGACCCGCGGCTCGGCCTCGGGGCTGCTGGCTGAACTGGAACACTTGGGGATCGCTCGTCCGGGCGTGGGCCGCGTCGGGTGGAACGCCTCGCCCTCCTTCGACGCGTCGGTCCAGCAGTGGGTCCGTCTGTGCCGTGGCGACACTCTGGTTTTGATCGACGACGAGACCCGGGCGGACCCGTCGCTTCTCGCCCGGCTGATCGACGAGACCGCCCTCACCGACCTGGACATCACGCCTTCCCATCTCGGCCCACTCCTTGAGGTCCTCGGCCCACCGGCCCCATGCGAGGGCGGGCGAACGGACCCCGCTCTCACGTTGCTGGTCGGCGGTGAGGCCATCAATCCGGCGCTGTGGAGTCGCATCGCCGCACTGGTCGAGGAAGGGCGGCTGCGCGCGGTCAACCTCTACGGACCGACGGAATGCACGGTGGACGCGACCGCGGGGTGGATCACGTCCGACCACGGGCCGCACATCGGAACCGTCCTGCCCGGTCTGCGGGCGCGGCTACTGGACGACCGGCTGCGCCCCGTCGTCCCCGGTGAGGAGGGGGAACTCTACTTGACGGGCTCAAGGGTGGGCCGTGGCTATCGCGGGCGCCCCGACCTCACGGCGGAGCGATTCGTCGCCGACGTGGAGGCCCCCGGGCAGCGGATGTACCGGACGGGAGACCGGTGCCGCGGCCTGCCCGACGGCCGGCTGGAATACCTCGGACGTGCCGACGGTCAGGTGAAACTGCGCGGTCACCGGATAGAGCTCAGCGAGATCGAGTCGGTCATGGCCCGTCATCCGGGGCTGACCGAGGTGGCGGTGGCGTATCGGGATGACCTCCCCGGCGGGCCCGGGCTCGTTGCCTACTATCGTGCGGGGAACGCGGTCGACGAGCCGGCGCTCCGCGCTCATCTGACCGAACGGCTTCCGGCGTACATGGTGCCGTCGGCCCTCATGCAGGTCAGCACATTCCCGGTCAACGCCAACGGCAAGCTCGACCGAGGCGCGCTGCCGCTGCCCTCTCCTGCGGCCACTCGACCGGGGAGCACCCAGCTGGACGGGCCCATGGAAGAACTCATCGCGAGGGTCTGGTCGCAAGTCCTGGGCGTTCCGCACATCAGCTCGGACGACAACTTCTTCAAACTCGGCGGCCATTCGCTGCTGGCCATCAAGCTGGTTGCCCAGGTCCGTGCCGAACTGGGGCTGCATCTGCCGATCAAGACGGTGTACGCCACGCCTCGGCTGAATGACCTCGCACGGCACATCGATTCCTTGGCACATGACCAGTCGGTGGGGTGAGACTGGATTACACCTTGGCTGCGACCACCTTCATCGCCGCCCACTCGGTCGGATCGTTCGGGCGGTTCTCCACAACCATGCGCACCGCACGCTCGCGAAGCTCGGGAGGGTAAGGGGACGAACGTGTCATGCCGGTTCCGAAGGCGCATGATCTCGTAGTGCAATGACCAGCGGCCAGATCAGCGCCGGCCACTGACCTGCGCCGCCCAGGGGCCTGGAGACCGATCGATGTCGGCGGTCATGTCTTGGCTCTGACCGCGATTTCGGATGCTGTTGGTGAACTTCACGGCTCATGGCCTGCGCCACTGCCGCTACCGCGGCCTGGCAAAGACACACGTCCAGCACGTGCTCTCAGCCGCCGGAACCACCATCGTCCGACTCAGCGGATGCTTCCCGCCCGGCACCACACCGGCTTCCCTGCCACGACCCCCCGGTCACTTCCAGCGGCTCTGCCAAGGACTCACGGCCTAGAGATCACCAACAGCATCGATTTCGTGACGGTCAGGGTCCTGGATGCCTTGCTCGGACCAGATCGTCTTGCCGTTCTGGCCATGGCGGCAGCCCCACCGTCCGCCGAGTTGAGAGACGAGGAACAGGCCACGTCCTCCCTCCTCGGTTGTGCGGGCACGCCGCAGGCGGGGTTGGGTGCTGCTGGAGTCGGTGACCTCACACACCAGGACGTGGTGGCGAATCAGACGGAGGTCCATCGGCGGACGGCCGTAGCGGATGGCGTTGGTGACCAGTTCGCTGACGATGAGTTGGGTGGTGAAGAGGAGGTCGTCAAGGCCCCACACGGTGAGTTGGCGGGCTATCCACTCTCGGGCTTTGGAGACGGCGGCCGGATCGGCCGGGATCTCCCAGTGAGCGGTGTCCGCCGCTGGGACGGCGCGGGTGCGCGCCAGCAGCAGGGCCGCGTCGTCGCGCGAGGCCTGGTCCGCCAGGTCGGCGAGGAGAGCTCGGCCGGTTTCGTCCAGGGCACGATCCGGACGGCAGTGCACGGCGAGGGCCTTTGTCAGGCGTGGCAGGCCTTGGCCGATGTCGCGATCGCCCCGTTCGACCAGGCCGTCGGTGTAGAGGGCGAGCACGCTGCCCGGCTCGACGTCGATCACGGTGGTCTCGTACGGCATGCCGCTCAGGGCGAGTGGTGGCCCCGGGGAGATCCCGACTGCTTCGGCGGTCCCGTCCGGCCGGACCAGGACGGGGGGCGGGTGCCCGGCACTGGCCATGGCGCAGCGCCTGGTGACCGAGTCGTAGACGGCGTACAGGCACGTGCCGCCGACGATGTCGCGGTCGCCGGACGGGGCTTCGGCCGCGAGGCGCTGGACCAGGTCCGCGAGCCGGGTGAGCAGCTCGTCCGGTTCGAGTTCCAGGTCCGCGAGCGTCTGGATGGCAGCGCGCAGGCGGCCCATGGTGGCGCTTGCGGGCATGCCGTGGCCGACCACGTCTCCGGCGACAAGGGCCACCCGGAGAGAGGGCAGAGCAATGGCGTCGTACCAGTCGCCGCTGATGTCCGCTCCCCCGCCTGCGGGCAGGTAGACGCCGGCGGTCTCGGCTGCGGGAGTGTCGGTCGTTTCGGGCGGAAGAAGACGCTGCTGCAGCGCTATGGCCGCCCGGTGCTCGCGTGTGTAACGGCGAGCGTTGTCGATGGCGAGCGCACCCCGTGAGGCGATCTGTTTCATGAGATCCGCCTCGTCCTCGGTGAAGGGGGTGGATCGGCCGCAGCGCCAGGCCGTTATGGCGCCGAGCGTGTGCCCGCGGGCATGCAACGGTGCCACCATCATCGAATGGGTGTCCTTCGGGACGAGATACTCGATCAGCTGCGGGTCTTTGACCATGGCGATGAAGTCGTCAAGGTCGAAGACGACTGGCTCGCCGTGGCGGAAGCTGCGCAGCAGGGGGTGGTCGGGAAGGGGTGGGATGGACTCGCCGCGCTTGATGCCGGCCGGCCACTCCGCGCCGGCCGACGCGAGGGCCGCGTTGCCCATGTCTCCACCGCCCAGCTGCTTCGACGGTTCGTCCCCGTCGAAAACGGAGTGTGCGAGGTCGACGGCGGCGAGGTCCCCGAACGCGGGTGCGAGGACTTCCGCAAGATCCTGCGCAGTACGCACGACATCCAGGGATCTTCCTACGCGCTCGGCCACTTCACGGGCGAGATCCAGATTCCGGCGCGCGCGCATCTGGTCGGCGTTGTCCAGGTACAGGGCCGCGACCCCCGTGGGGCGTCCTCGCGCGTCCTCCAGACGGAAGGCGGAGAGCGACAGCGCGTGCTGTCGCGCCGGATCGTGCCGCCAGCTCACCTGCTGGCTTCTGCGGACCACTGGGGCACCCGTCTCGAGTACCTGGCGCAGTACTGCCTCGAGGCCCTCGGCATCCTCGGCGTCCTCGGCGCACAGCATGTCGCTCAGCCGAGCGCCGGGTTGTACCGGACGGCCGTCGAGAGTGTTCGGCGTGGCGTTCGTCTGCACAGTGGTCAGATCCGTGTCGTACACGGCGATCGTGATCCGGTTCTGTGCGGACAGTGCACGCAGGAGCGCCGCGCCGTGCTCGTGGCCGGCGACGTGGTGTGTAGGGGCCGCCAGGACGAGGACCTCCTCCGAGCCGGAGCACCCCACCTTGGTGGTCCGGAAGGTGACATCGATGGTGTCGCCGCATTGATGCCACAGCCGTACCCGGCCGGACGCCGGCATCTCCGCCTCGCGCGGGTCGTCCGGGAGGTCGGCCACCAGTTCCCGCACGAGGCGGCCACAGACCTCCTCGGCGCGGAACCCGGTCAGCTCCTCTGCTGCCCCTGTCCACCGCACCACCGCGCCTCGATGGTCGAGCACGGCGGCCGCCGGCCCGTCGAAGGCGTACAACCCTCCGCCGGGACCGGAGCCGCATACGTCCCTCGATCCTTGGGAGGCGCCGGCCGAGCAGGCATTCCCGACATTCTCTAGGTCCATTACGTGACTTCCTTCGCGAGAGCCTGCCGCTCGAGAGATCGGCATGCTGTGGCGGCCGTCGGCCGCCCGGTCGGCAGCGCGTCACGCCGCAACGGCTTTGGAGGGCAGGTCCTGTTCGGCCCAGACGACCTTGCCGTCCGTCGCGGAGCGGGAGCCCCACCTGCGGGACAACTGCGCGACGAGGAAAAGGCCGCGGCCCTGCTCGTCGAAGACGCGGGGCTGACGGGGGCGTGGGTGGCTGGTGTTGCTGTCGGAGACTTCGCAGGTCAGGACCTGGTGCTGGATGAGGCGTAGGCGGATCGGGCCGCCGCCGTGGCGGATGGCGTTGGTGACCAGTTCACTGACGATCAGCTTCACGGTGGCCACCAGATGCTCAAGCCCCCATTCGCTGAGCTGACGGGCGGCCGCCTGTCGGGCGATGCGGAGAGCGGCCGGCTCGTTCGGCAGTTCCCACGAGGCGACCTGGGCCGGTTCGAGTCCGCGGGTCCGCGCAAGGAGCAAGGTGACATCGTCGGCCGGGGACTGAGTCGGCAAGGTGCCGATCACGTGGGAGCACAGGTCTTCCAGCGACGAACGGGACTCGGCCAGGGCGGCGCCCAGGCGATCCAGGCCCACGTCGATGTCGTCGTCGCGGGACTCGACCAGCCCATCGGTGTAGAGCGCGAGCAGAGTTCCCTCGGGCATTTCCAGTTCCACGGACTCGAAGGGGACCAGACCGAGGCCGAGGCCGAGCGGGGCCCCGGCGGGCATGTCGGGGAAAGTGATGTGGCCTTGCGGGTCGATGACCGCGGGCGGGGGATGCCCGGCCCGCGCCATCGTGCACCGCCGGGTGACCGGGTCGTAGACGGCATACAGACAGGTGGCGCCAACCGCCGCGGGGAGCTGGTCCGAAGCGTCGGTGTCTTCCTCGCTCAGCCGCCTGACCGTGTCGTCGAGGTGCGCCAGCAGTTCGTGGGGAGGCAGCTCCATGTCCGCGAGCGTGCGGACGGCGGTGCGCAGTCGGCCCATCGTCGCCGCCGCGTTGATGCCGTGGCCGACCACATCTCCGACAACGAGGGCCACCCGGGCGCCGGACAGCTTGATCACGTCGAACCAGTCACCCCCCACCCCGTGGTCCAAGTCGGCCGGCACGTAGCGCGAGGCCACATCGAGGGCGGCGCCGCCGCCCACATGGTGAGGGAGCAGGTCGCGTTGGAGCGTCAGGGCCGCCGTGCGTTGACGGGCGTACTGGAGAGCGTTGTCCAGGCTGAGCGCGGCCCGGGTGACGAGCTCCTCGGCGAGGAGGAGGTCGTCCTCCTGGAAAGGCGTCGATTCCTCGGAGCGGCCGAAGACGGCCAGTCCCAGCACACAGCGCCGCGCCCGGATGGGTACGACCATCAGAGAGTGGACGCCGGTGTCGCGGAACTTCTGCGTCCGCACCGGGTCGTGACTGACCCAGGGCCCTGAATAGGTGTCCAGCACCGATTCCAGGTAAGACCTGCCCGTGCGCAGGGCGGTGGCGAACAGCGAGGTCGGGAAGGGGCGGATCACCTCTTCGCGCACCCATGGCAACTTGAGGATGCTCGGGTCGACGGAGGCCACCCCGGCACGGCGCAGCACAGGTGGGCGGCCGTTGGCGTTGCCGGTCCCCGCCGAGGGATCCACGCCGAACGGAACCGACTCCATCAGATCGACGAGTGCGTGGTCGGCCAGCAGGGGTACGGCGAGGTCGGCCAGTTCCTGCCCGGTCCGCATGACCTCGAGGGTGCTGCCGATGCGCGTGCTGGCTTCGCTGAGGATGGCAAGGCGCTCGCGCGCCCGCCGGTTGCCGGTGACGTCCACGCTCATGGAGCACACTGCCAGCGCCGTGCCGTCCGCGTCCTGGAGGCAGAAGAACGAGGCCGAGAACGCGTGCTCCCGGCGCCGGTCCGTCGACGACCACGCCCGGTACTCGTGGACCATGGTGGTGCCGCTCTCCAGCACCTGCCGCATCACCACCTCGAGCGCTTCGGCCTCGACGGCGGGCAGTGAGTCCCGCAGGCGGCGTCCGAACCGTCGCTCGCGAGGAGTGCCGTCGTGGCGCTCCATGGCGTCGTTGACCCAGGTACAGCGCAGCTGCGGGTCATAGACGGCGATGCCGATCGGTGCGTGGGCCAGGAGCGACTCCCGCACAGCTCCGTTGGATGCCTCCGAGGACAGGGTGCCTATGTCCGTCACGGACACCAGCCACCGGGTGCCGGCGTCCTGACCCCACAGCAGCGAGATCCGCAGCGTCATTCTGATGGCGTGGCCGTCGCGGTGGCGGACCGTCACGGTGCCGGACCAGCCACCCTGGGCATGGCACTGCTCGGCGAACGCCGAAGCACTCGGGGCGTTCTCGGCGGGCGGCAGCACGTGTGCGGCGGACCGGCCCACCACTTCCCTGGCCGAGTACCCGACAAGCTGCTCGGCGGCGTGCGTCCACCCCACCACGGTCCCCTCCGCATCGAGCATCGCTATTGCCGCATCGGGCGTCTCTCGGGGACTCACCGGTTCGGTGAGTGGCGTGTGGTCGGCGTTCGTCATCCGGTTCTTCCCGTCGGTGTGGGTGTGAGACAGCGTCGGCGGGTGCAGCGTCGGCCCGATCGGTGGCCGTGGTGGAACGGCGCTGGCTGGGGGGTGAGGATCGCCCCGGGAGGACCTGCCGCGCTGAGCGGGCGACATGGCGCGGACCTCGTCGACGGTTCAGCGATCTATCGGCACGACGTCCGCCGACCTTGGACCACTTTGTCCACTTCTGATGGAATAGTCAGATACGACGGCTTTATCGTCAATCCCCCCGGAACTGATCAAACGCACCGATGTGACCGTGAGGTGAGCTGCCGATCTCGTGCGTGGGGCAGGCCGTGCGGACCATTTTTGCCACCTCGACATTTCCATACGACGTATGGTAAACCTGGGAGGGTAGTTCCGTACGCCGTATGGAAAAGTTGCCCGGCCATGCCAGGTGTCGCATATCGCCTGATGCGGTCGCCCGGTGCAGATCGCACCCATCGGGAAGGGAAGATCATGAAGAAGCTCACGAGGCGCGTTGCCGTCACCGCTTGCTCCGTGGCGGTCGCGAGTGCCGCTGTTCTTGGTGCCGGGGGTACGGCTTCGGCCGCGACTTCCGCATCCGCGCACGTCCAGCGTCCGGCCGTCAGTGTCGATGTCGGCGACTACCGCTGGGACCACGGTGTCGGCTTCCTGCTCGAACTGGGTTACTCCTGGGACGAGATCCATGGCTGGCACTGCGACGGCCCGGACGAGATCAGCGGTCGCTGAACGCCCGCTCGCGCGGGAGTGGAAATCGATGGAGTCTTTGAAGACCGTCATGCAGGGGGTGGCCGTAGAACTCGTCATCTCGCGCACCTATTCGCTGTCCATGCGCATGAGCCTGCGGTACGAGCCCGCTGATCCCTATGTCGTCCGTGCCGTCTTCTTCGCCGACACCGGCGGGCCGGTCGAATGGGTTCTGGGGCGTGACCTTCTGGCCGATGCTCTGACCGGCTCCGCCGGGTGCGGGGACGTCCGGGTCTGGCCTGGCGTCGCCCCTGGTGACCAAGCGATGTACATCGTCCTCGGGTCTTCGGCGGGCACCGCCCTGCTCGAGGTGCCCGTGCGGGACGTCAGGACCTTCCTGGAGGACACGGAGGCGCTGGTGCCACGGGGTACCGAGTCCGGGCACATCGACTGGGAGCCCGAACTGGCAAACCTGTTCGCGAAAGGCTGAGAGAAGCCTCCCAACCGCCGTGCCGCTGGGGACCTTTGTCCCAGCGGCAGAAGAGAAGGAAAGAGTATTCATGTCCCAGTACCAGCTTCGTGTCTACACGCTGCGCGGCCCTGAGGCGCTCGTCGCTTACGAGAACATCTGGGCCAAGCACATTCCCGGTATGGCCAAGCACAGGATCGCCACACATGGTGTCTGGACGGTGCCTTCGGCCGCCGGGAGTGAGGCGCCCCAGCTGTACGCCCTCGTTTCCTACCGCGACGCCGACGACGTTCAGGAGCGGCTGGAGGCGTACCTCTCCAGCCCCGAATTCCGTGCGGACATGGAGGGCTTCGACATCAGTCAGATCGTCGGCGTCGCCGAGTCCGTGCTGACACCCACCGCCGACTCGCCTTTGCGGTGACGGATACCGAGCCCATCGAAGTCTGCGGCTCTCGCGTCCTGGGAGAGGCCTTCCCGGATGGGTTGGGTGCCTCCTCGTGCGCCGCAGCCTCGGCCCGCCCGACCACGGACCGCAGGCGACCTCAAGGGACGGGAATCACGGCCCGTCCCGCCCGTTCGGGTGCCCGTACATCGGGCCGCAGGAGTGACCGCCACCACGGCCGGCGAGCCCCCCTCGCCGGCCTACGGCTTGATAACATACACCGTATGGAAAGAGCGAAGCGTACCCCCAGAGGTACTCGGAAGAGGGATGTGCCTCTGACCGAGGCAGGGATCTGCGCCTCCGCCCTGCGGCTCATCGACGCCGACGGGGTCGAGGCGCTCACCATGCGCAAACTCGCAGCCGCGCTGGACGCGAACCCCATGTCGCTGTACCACCACGTGCCGAACAAGGAGGCATTGGTGCGTGGCGTGGCGAGCATGGTCGGCGCCCGGTTCCGCACCGTGACACTGGAGGACGCCCCCTGGCAGGAGCGCATGCGCCTGCTTGCCACGGATTTCCGGGCGTTGGCACACCGCCATCCCAACCTCATGGCCTACTCGTTCAGCCAGCCGGACTTCATCCAGCCCGAAGATCCCTTCTGGGTCGCGCTCACCGCCGTGCTGGACGCCGCAGGGGTTCCGCAGTCGGATATCCCGCAGCTCGCCGCCCTCGTGTGCGCCGTCGTCATCGGCGTGTTGATCGCCGAGCTCAACGGCGCGCTCCACCGGTGGTCGAACCTCCAGCCCGCCACGCCCGCCTCCGGCGAGGGCGGCCCGACGAACGAGGGTTTTGGCGAGGACCGGATGTTCCGCCTGGTGCTGGACACGATCATCAGCGGCATGGAAAGCCGGCTCACGGCCGATCCCGCCGGTGGACGCGACGGCCGGCCCCCGCAGAGCTCCCCGCGCGCCTCCGGACGTATCCCCCGTCAACTCCGACCACCGGCCGCACGCTGCGAAGGAGAGCCCCCGGAGAATCCCGTCTCGGACCTGGCGGCCGGTTTCGACCTGAAAGAGCAGTGAGGACCAAAGCCAAGACATGCTGTTTTTCTTCAGTGACAAGGGAGTTCAGTCATGCCCGCCATTCTGGTCCACGGCGTCCCCGACACCCACCGTGTGTGGGACGGCGTGCGCCGACACCTGATCCGGAGCGACGTCGAGGCCTGGGATCTGCCCGGCTTCGGCACGCCCCGGCCGCGCGGCTTCGGCTCCACCAAAGAGGAGTACGCCGATTGGCTCATCGAACGGCTGGAGCGGGTGGGCGAGCCGGTGGACCTGGTCGGCCATGACTGGGGCTGCGTCCTCACCGCGCGTGTCGCTTCCCTGCGGCCCGACCTCGTTCGTACGTGGGCCGGCAGTAGCGCTCCGGTCAGTGCCGACTACGTCTGGCATCCGCTGGCCAAGATCTGGCAGGACCCGGTCGAGGGCGACCGGTTCATGGACGAACTCCACCCGGCGTCCTTCGCCAAGGATCTGATGGAGCACTTCGATGTCCCGGCCGAGGTGGCCGGGGACATGGTTCTGCGCGTGGACGGGACCATGAGGGACAGCATCCTCAAGCTGTACCGTTCCGCCGAGACGGTGGGTGCGCAGTGGGAGCCGGAACTGGCGAACGTGTCCGCGCCGTGCCTGGTCTTCTGGGGCACGCTCGACCCCGCCTGTCCGGTCGAGTTCGCCGGAAAGCTCGGCGGAGCCGTGCGGGCGTCGCGGGTCGTCGAGCTGGACTGCAACCACTGGACGGCAGTACAGAAGCCGGCCGAGGTCGCTGCGGCCTTGGAGGCGCACTGGACTGCGTAGCGAAGTGGCCGCCCTCGGGTTCGCCCACTGGGGCCGGCCTCGGTGCCGCTGACACCGAGGGGCGAGCCGCTGCCGGACCGCTCACCGCTCCACCGGAGCCGTCCGGCTTCCGTCACACCCTCTCGCGGGCTCGTGCGACATGGTTCTCCACTCCGGCGACCGCGGCGTCCAGCGTGGAGTCGAACATGGTGTCGATCACGTCTTTGGAGGGCGGGGCCGCTTCTCCCTCGTCGGGGCCCGACGGTGCCGGCGGCAGAGTGGTCCACCGCTGCAGCGCCCCGTTCAGTTCGCTGAGCAGCAAACCTGTGAACACACCGACCAGGGTCGCGGCGACGCGCGGAATCTCCTCCTCGGGCAGTTCCGCGGTGGCCAGGATGTCGACCAGTGCCTGCCAGAAGGGGTCCTCCGGCTGCACGTAGTCGGGGCGCGTGAAGGAATACCCCATCAGTTTCGGGTGACGGTGCGACAGTTCACGGAAGTCCCGAGCCAGTTCACGCAGTCGGTCCTGCCAGGGGATGTCTCCCCGGTCCTCCGCGCTGAACTGCGAACCGACCCGGCGGGCCACGCCGCGCAGCACGGCGTCCTTGTTCGGCACGTGGTGGTACAGCGACATGGGGTTCGCATCGAGCGCGGTCGCGAGTTTGCGCATGGTGAGCGCCTCGACCCCGTCGGCGTCGATGAGCTGCAACGCCATGGCGTGGATGCCGTCCTTGGTGAGCGGTACGTCCCTCTTTCTCGTGCCCCGAGAGGGCTTCCGTTCAGTCGCCATACGGTGTACGGTACCAGGCTTCGCCGACGCGGGGGGCAGTGGCACCGTTTTCAGCTCCCCGCCCCTCCAGCCGCGCGGACAGTCCCGGACTGGGTGGCCACGGCGCCCTGACGCACCCGCCTTGCCCGATCTCGCGGACTGACGCCGGGCGAGCGAGCGCGACATAGAGGCGCCGCCGCGGGCGCCTGAACCTGACGCGACCCGGCTGCGCGAGCGACGCCGCCCCTGGGGGGCGGACATTTCTGATTCTCGGCCCCAGGCCCGCCGATTGAAGTTCCATACGTCGTATGGTATCACTGAAGCCATACGGCGTATGGAAATCGGGTGCTGCCGTACCGGCGCCCCGCGACGCCGAATGGCGCCCTGCCCGCCTTTCCCCTTGAAGGAGCCAGTCATGACCACACAGCCCGAGACCGACCTGCGGCCCATCCGGTCTCCGCGGGGGGTCCCGCTCTTCGGCCACACGCCGCAGATCCCCAGCACCAACCCGGTGGAGTACTTCGGCAGGCTGTCCAAGCAGTTCCCCGAGGGGCTCTACGGCATGGAGATCGCCGGCATCGAGCAGGTCTTCGTCTGGGACCCGGACCTGGTGGCCGAGGTCTGTGACGAGACGCGGTTCTTCAAGCAGATCGACAAGACGCCGCTGGCCCATGTCCGGGACTACGCGGGAGCCGCCCTGTTCACGGCCCACCAGCACGAAGAGGAATGGGGCATGGCGCACCGAGTCCTCCTCCCGGCCTTCAGCCAGCGGGCGATGAAGGGCTACTTCGGGCAGATGCTGGAGATCGCCCAGAACCTGGTGGGCAAGTGGGAGCGCAAGGAGGGCCGGCCGGTCAACATCACCGACGACTACACCCGGCTGACCCTGGACACCATCGCCCTGACGGGGTTCGGTTACCGGTTCGACTCCTTCGCCAAGGAGGATCTGCACCCCTTCCTCAACGCGCTGCTGCAGGCGCTGGTCGAATCGCTGCGGCGCTCGCAGGAGCTGCCGATGATGACCAAGATGCGCAAGGCCGATGACAGGAAGTACCGCGAGAACATCCGGCTGATGCGGGACCTGGTCGAGAACGTGATCAAGGAGCGCCGTGACGGGAAGGGCACCGGTGAGGATGACCTGCTGGGCCTGATGCTGGAGGCCACCGACCCGGAGACCGGCAAGGGGCTGGAGGACGACAACGTCCGTGACCAGGTGCTGACGTTCCTGATCGCCGGTCACGAGACCACCAGCGGTCTGCTGTCGTTCGCCACGTACTCGCTGATGCGCAACCCGCACATCCTGGCCCAGGCCTACGCCGAGGTGGACCGGCTGCTGCCGGGCGACACGGTCCCGGACTACGACACGATCATGCCGATGGATGTGATCCCGCGGATCCTGGAGGAGACCCTGCGCCTGTGGGCTCCCATCCCGATGATCGGCAAGTCCCCGCTGGAGGACACCATCATCGGCGGCTGCTACGGGCTGAAGAAGGGAGCACGGGTCAACATCCTTGAAGGTCCGCTGCACACCCACCCCAAGGCGTGGGAGCGGCCGGAGGAGTTCGACATCAACCGGTGGCTGCCGGAGAACCGGGTCAACCACCACCCGCACGCCTACAAGCCGTTCGGCAACGGCGTGCGTGCCTGCATCGGCCGGCAGTTCGCGCTCACCGAGGCCCGTCTTGCCCTCGCGCTGGTGCTGCAGAAGTTCAAGTTCGCCGACCCCGACGACTACAAGATGGACGTCAAGGAGGCGCTGACGCGCAAGCCCGGCGGCTTCGAACTGACCGTGCGGGCCCGTCAGGAGCACGAGCGGACCGTGTTCGGCGCAGTGGACCTGCAGACCGACGACACGCGGGCGCAGGCCGCGGTCAGCGGTGTCGGGGTGAACCTGACCGTCGCCTACGGCTCCAGCCTGGGCTCGTGCGAGGACCTGGCGCGCACCATCGCCGACCGCGGTGAGCGCTCCGGATTCGGCACCACCCTGGTCGGCCTGGACGAGCTGGGTGACAACCTGCCCACCGAGGGCCTGCTCGTCGTCGTGGCCTCCAGCTACAACGGCAAGGCTCCGGACAACGCGCAGCGTTTCGACGACCTGCTCGCCGCCGGACTCCCGGAGGGCTCGCTGTCCAACGTGCGGTTCGCGCTGCTGGGTGCCGGCAACACCCAGTGGGTGGCCACCTACCAGGGCTTCCCCAAGCGGATCGAGGCGGGCCTGCTGGCCGCCGGCGCCACCCGCGTCATCGAGCGCGGCATCGCGGACGCCGCCGGTGACTTCGACGGCATGGCCACCCGCTGGATGGACACCCTCTGGACCACCCTGGCCGAGGAGTACGCCGCCGACACCTCCGAAACCACCGGGCCGCGCTTCGAGGTGCAGCTGCTCACCGAAGCTGACGTGCGCCCCGCGATCGTCTCCGAGCAGGCCTACCCCCTCACGGTCGTGGCCAACGAGGAACTGGTCAGCGACGCGACCGGGCTGTGGGACTTCAGCATCGAGCCGCCGCGCCCGGCCGCGAAGTCGATCACCATCGAACTCCCCGACGGTGTCACCTACGACACCGGCAACCACCTGGCCGTCTTCGCCAAGAACGAGCCGCAGCTGGTCGCCCGAGTCCTCGCGCGACTCGGCGTCGACCGCGACCAGGTCCTGCGTCTGGACCAGCCCGCCGGCGGCCGTACGCACCTCCCGGTGGGCACTCCCGTCACAGCGGGCCTGCTGTTCACCGAGTTCGTGGAGCTGCAGGACGTGGCCACCCGCTCGCAGATACAGACGCTGGCCAAGCACACCGACTGCCCGTGGACCCGGCCGCAGCTGGAGGCCTACACGGCCGACACCGCCGAGGCCGAGGAGCGGTACCAGACCGAGGTCCTGGGCAAGCGCGTCTCCGTGCTCAACCTGCTGGAGCGCTTCCCGGCGGTCGAACTGCCGCTGGGGGTCTTCCTGGAGATGACGGGCCCGATCCGTCCGCGGTTCTACTCCATCTCCTCCGCCCCGCTGGCCAATCCCCGGCACGTGCGGCTGACCGTCGGTCTGCTGGAAGGGCCGGCCCTGTCCGGCGACGGCCGGTACCGCGGCACCTGCTCCTCCTACATCGCGGGCCTCAATCCCGGGGACGTCTTCTACGGCTACGTGCGCGTGCCCTCCCCGACCTTCGCCCCGCCGATCGATCCCGCCACGCCGCTGATCCTCATCGGCCCCGGCACCGGCATCGCCCCGCTCCGCGGCTTCCTGGAGGAGCGTGCCCACCAGCATGCGAACGGCACCCAGGTAGGTCTGTCCCAGGTCTTCGTCGGCTGCCGCCACCCGGAGCACGACTACTTCTACCGGCAGGAGATGCAGGACTGGGAGCAGACCGGGATCGCCCAGGTGCACACCGCCTTCTCCGCGGTGACCGGACACCCGGCCCGGTTCGTCCAGGACGCCATCGCGGGCACCGCCGACATCGTGTGGCAGGCCATCCAGGACGGCGCGTACATCTACGTCTGCGGCGACGGTCGTCGCATGGCACCCGCCGTGCGCGAGGCGCTCGCCGCCATCTACCGCAAGCACACCGGCAGCGACGACGAGGCCGCCCAGCAGTGGCTCGTCCAGCTCGAAGCCGACGAGCGCTACCAGCAGGACGTCTTCGCCTGACCCTCAGACGCCGGGAGGGTGCGGCGGTCCTGACACCCCGCACCCCTCCCGGCCACCACCCACCCGCGAGGCACCACACGGCACCCGTCGGCCCGAACCGCCGGAGTGCCGCTCACAGAAAGCAGAGCACCATGGACACCATGCTCGCCGGACGCTTCCACCTGGACAGCAAGAAGTTCGCCGTGGAAGAGGTCCCCGTCCCCGTGCCCGGCCCGGGCGAGGTCCTCATCGAGGTCAAGGCCGCAGGCGTCTGTCTCTCGGACGTCCACCTCCTCGACGGCTCCCTCGTCCCGTTGTTCGCCACCTCCGACACGGTCACCGTGGGCCACGAGATGGCCGGTGTGATCCACGCTCTCGGCCCCGACCTCAAGCGCGGCCTGACCGTCGGTACCCGCGTCACCCTGGAGGCCGGCAAGACCTGCGGCCAGTGCGCCGGCTGCGTACGTCGCCGCCCCTGCACCCAGATGCTCACCGCCGGTATCGATTACGACGGCGGCTGGGCCCAGTACACCGTCGCCCGCGAGGACACCCTCATCCCCATCCCCGACAACCTTCCCTTCGACCAGGCCGCGATCATCCCCGACGCGGTCTCCACCCCCTACGCCGCCGTCGTCGCCACCGCGGGGGTGCGCCCCGCACAGTCCGTCGGAATCTGGGGTGTGGGCGGTGTCGGCGCCCACAACGTCCGCGTCGCCCGCCTGGCGGGCGCAGCGCCGATCATCGCCGTCGACCCGCTGCCCGGAGCTCGGGAGCGTGCCCTGGCCTTCGGTGCGGATTTCGCCCTGGACCCGGCCGCCTCCGACTTCGCCGACCAGGTCCGCGCGGCCACCGGCGGACGAGGCCTCGACTTCGCCTTCGACTGCGCCGGCGTGCCGGCGGTCCGTGAGCAGGCAGCCACCGTGCTCGGCCTGAACGGAGTGCTCATCCTGGTCGGTATCAGCCCCAGGCCGATCACCATCAGCGAGGGCCTGACCTTCAACTATCTGGGCAAGCAGGTGCGCGGCCACTACGGCGGCACTCCCGAGTCCGTCACCGAGCTGGTCCGGCTGGCCGAGGTCGGTCGTCTCGACCTGGCCCCGTCCATCACCGACCACATCCCGCTCGCCGAGGCCGCCGACGCGGTCAACCGGCTGGAGAACAAGATCGGCGACCCGATCCGCCTCATCCTCGTCCCCTGACAACTGAACAGAAAGTAGATCAAGACCACCCCGGGCAGGGGTGAGTGGGCGCCGGTGCTAGAGGGAGTACCGGCGCCCACTGTTTCCTGGTGTCCGAGTCTGGCGCACACGGACTCCTGGGCAGGTGAAGCCGGGCAGGGCGAGGCCTGCGATGTCGAGATGGTGCTCATACGACTCCGGGAACACCCTCCACGTCCAGCGCTGCCGCGTCCGAGAAGAGCTCCGGCGCGCCCAGGGCGCACTCCGCCCAGACCGTCTTGCCGTGCCGGGCGTGACGTGTGCCCCAGTGCTCGGTGACTTGGGAGACCAGAAGCAGGCCGCGGCCGCCCTCGTCGTAGCCCCGGGCGCGGCGCTGGTGCGGGGTGGTGCTGCTGTCGTCGGAGACCTCGCAGAGGAGGGTGCGGTCGTGGATGAGACGCAGCTGGATGGGGGGTCGGCCGTAGCGGATGGCGTTGGTGACGAGTTCGCTGACGACCAGTTCGGTGGTGAAGTCGAGTTCATCGAGCCCCCAGGTGGTCAGCTGCTGGGAGACGTTCGCCCTGGCTCGCGAGACGGCGGCGGGGTCGGCCTCCACGTCCCAGCTGGCGACCTGGCGGCTCCCGAGGGCGTGGGTGCGGGCCAGGAGCAGGGCGACGTCGTCGTCCGGGCGAGCCGGCAGCAGGGTTTCGAGGACGGTGTCGCAGGCGGATTCCAGGGAGGGAGCGGGCTGGGCGAGGGCCTGGCGGAGCAGGGTGAGGCCCGTCTCGATGTCGTGGTCGCGGGCTTCGATCAGGCCGTCGGTGTAGAGGGCGAGGAGGCTGCCTTCGGGCAGGTCGATCTCTGCCGCTTCGAACGGCAGACCGCCCAGGCCGAGCGGCGGGCCCGCTGGCAGGTCGAGAATGTCGACGGTGCCGTTCCCGTTCACCACGGCAGGCAGCACGTGGCCCGCGCGGGCGAGGACGCACCGGCTGGAGACGGGATCGTAGACGGCATACAGGCAGGTGGCGCCGATGTCCCCCGCGGATTCGGCGTCCGTCTGGGCAGAGACTTCGGCGGACAGGCGGATGACGACGTCGTCCAGGTGGGTGAGGAGCTCGTCGGGCGGCAGGTCGATGTCGGCCAGGGTGCGAACGGCGGTCCGCAGGCGGCCCATGGTGGCGGCGGCGTGGATGCCGTGGCCGACCACGTCGCCCACCACGAGTGCGACCCGGGCACCGGAGAGCGGGATGACGTCGTACCAGTCGCCGCCCACGCCGAGCTGGGCGGCGGCCGGCAGGTAGCGGCAGGCGACCTCCACGGCGGACTGCACGGGTGTACTGCGCGGGAGCAGACTGCGCTGGAGGGTGAGAGCGGTGGCGCGCACATGCGTGTACCGGCGGGCGTTGTCGATGGCCACCGCCGCCCTGGCCGCGATCTCCTGGGCCAGGAGCAGGTCCTCGTCCCCGTACGCGTCGGGCTTGTGGTGACGGAAGAACTGAGCCACACCCAGGGTGGTGCCGCGGGCGCACAGCGGTACCACCAGCATGGACGCGAACGCGCCGAGGCGATGCCGTGAGGGCCGGCCGGTCACCAGGGCGCGAGCCGGTGGTGCTCCGTCCGTATACCTGTGTAGCTGCTGCGGTGGAACCGGCGGCTCCCCGTAGATCGCTTCCAGGCAGTCCGTCTCCGGGTGACCGGCGGTCACCGACTGCTGGGCGACCCGGCGGACCACGGGTGTGTCCGTCGCTGGGGGCTCGTCGCCGGAAGACGTCTCGAGGAGGTCGACGGTGACGGCGTCGGCGAAGCGCTCGGTGGCCAGGTCCGCCAACTCCTGGGCGGTGCGGGCGATGTCCAGGGTCGTCCCGACGCGTACGCTCGCCTCGTTCACCACTGACAGCCGCCACTGCACCTGGCGATCCCGCTCGTCCTGGAAGGCCAGGACGCCCGTCTCCGATGTGCGGTCCATGTACTCGGTCGCCAGTGTGATCAGCTTGCGTGTCGCCGCGCTGACCGGTTCGGCATCGCTGGTGAGCCGTGACAGCTCTTCGAGCAGCCGGTCGAGGACAAGGCCCTGCGCGAGCCGGAAGGCGCGCAGCATCGATGTGACCGGCTTCCCGCGCTGGGCCAGCCGACGCGCGCGCTCCGCGTCGGCGGCCGGCGGATCGATCCGCCTTGGCTCGATTCCGCGCTCGATGCCGAAAAGCAGGGCGACGACGTGCTCGGCGACGTTCTCCGCCGTCATCTGTGCGATGTCCGGTTCATCCCACAGGTCGGGGACCTCGCGCCGCAGGCATCGCTTCACGTCGTGGATCAGGTCGTCCGCTCGCGGGCTGAGTTCATGCGCGGCACGGGACAGGAGACTGTCCGCGGTGAAGTCCACACCCACGACGTTACGCCGCCCTGGTGGACGGCGAGGCCTCGGCCGGCCTCCTCTGGCTCAGCCGTGTCCGGGCAGCGGCCGCCGGGTCACCTGGTGGGCGTCGTCCGGAGGGACGCCGAGCATGCGCAGGACCATCTCGGCCAGGTCGGAGGCGGCCTCGTCCCCGTCGAGATCGGGGCGGGCCAGCCGCAGTGCCACGAGGGACATCAGAGTGCCGCCCAAGGCGGACAGGGCGGTTGTCGCGTTGCGGCAGGTGAAGCGGCCCGAGGCGATGCCGTTCTCCAGGTCGCGCAGGGCTCGCGGGGCGAGTCCGCGGTCGGAGTGGATGTAGGCCAGACCGCGGTCACGCAGGATCCGCATGAGTTCGGGGTGGGAGTCGGCCATGCGGGCGGTGAGCCGGAAGCCCGCGGCGACGAGTTCGGCCGGGTCGTCGATCCCTTGTACGCGCTCGTCTATGACCTGCCCGAACTCGTCCAGGGCGTCTGTCACCGCGGCGTCGAACAGCTCCGTCTTCGACTCGAAGTGGTTGTAGAAGGAGCCGAATCCGACGTCCGCGCGCTCGGCGATGGCCTGGATGCTGGCGCTGGTGTCGCCGGTCTCCGCGAGGATCTGCCGGGCCGCGCGGACGAGCGCCTGGCGGGTCTCGGCTCGGCGTCGCTCGAAGCGGTTCTTGGGCGGGGCTGACGTCGGCATACGGCGAGTGTAACAACCGCCGCGATGAGTCTGCCATTACTGATGAGACTATCAATTATTTGGGTCCACCCTATTGACGATGGGTTACGCCAAAGTTGATGATTTCCTCATTACAGCAGTGTTGCTTGGAGGACACCATGTCCCACACCCCCGTTAACAGGGCCGATCCCAAGACGCCCCACCAAGACCTCCACAGTGAGCAGGGCGCCCTGCGCGGAGAGCACCCAGGACGTTCCCGGAATCCCGTGATCAAGGTGGCGGATCTGGCCTGGCTCGAGTTCGAGAAGCCGGACCTGCACCGGGCCGAGGTCTTCGCGCGTGACTTCGGGTTCGCGATCGCCGCCCGCACCGAGGGTGAGCTGTGGCTGCGCGGCACCTTCGCGGGCTCACCCTGCATGGTCATCCGGCGGGGGCGTGCGTCCCGGTTCATCGGGCCGGCGTTCCGCGCGGCCGAGCGGGCCGACCTGGACCGGCTGGCCCGCGCCACCGGCAGTACCGTCCGGGACATCGGCGTACCGGGCGGTGGGCAGTCGGTCGCCCTGCTCGATCCCTCGGGCCTGCCGGTCCGGGTCGTGCACTGCGCCGAGCAGCTGCCCGCGCTGGCCGAGCAGGAGCCGCTGCTCCTCAACTTCGGCACCGATCACCGTCGTACGAACGCCACCCAGCGCCCGCCCCGTGAGCCGTCCCGTATCCAGCGGCTGGGCCATGTGGTGCTGGAAACCCGTGTGTTCGCCCGCACCCTGGACTGGTACCTGGACACCCTCGGGATGATCGTGTCCGACTTCCTGTTCCTGGACGGGCAGCGCGGGCGCGGGCCGACGATGACGTTCATCCGGTGCGACCAAGGGAGCGTGGCCGTCGATCACCACACGCTGGCCCTGCACCTGGGGCCCGGTACCGGCTACGTCCACTCCGCCTACCAGGTCACCGACCTCGACGCGATCGGCGCCGGTGGGGAGTACCTGGCCGAGCGCGGTTACCAGCGCAGCTGGGGCATCGGCCGGCACATCCAGGGCAGCCAGCTGTTCGACTACTGGCGCGACCCCGACCACTTCATGCTGGAGCACTTCGCCGACGGCGACCTCTTCTCCTGCGACCTGGAGCCCGGCTGGGCACCGATGTCCGCGAGTGGCCTGGCCCAGTGGGGTCCGCCGGTCACCCGCGACTTCCTGGGCGCCACCCCTTCCCCCGCCAAGCTGCGCGAGGTCATGACGGCCCTGCGCGGCGACAACGAACTCGACCCCGCACGCCTGCTGGGCCTGATGAAAGCGATGAGCTCATGAGCACCAACGTTCTCCGTACTCCCGACGGCTGGTGGGTCGTCCGGGACGAACGCGCCGTCCACGTCGAGACCAAGGCCGTCACCACCGCCGAACTGCTCGCCGACCGGGACGCGGTCCGCGAAGCCGCCACCTCCGACGAGCCGGGGACACCTGTCGCCGACCTGGTGGCGCTGCCTCCGGTCACCACCCCGTGCCGGGTGGTCGCCCAGATGGTCAACTACCGCAGCCACGCCAAGGATTCGGGCTTCACCGGCGACATCCCGCCCACCTTCTTCCGCAAGGCGTCCGGCTCGGTCAGCGGCCCTCATGCCCCGGTCATCCGCCCCGCGCACGTGAAGTTCCTCGACTACGAGGTGGAACTCGGCCTCGTCATGGGCGCGACCCTGCCCGTGGGCACCGTCGTCGAGGAGCAGGACCTGCCGCACTACGTCGCCGGCCTTGTCCTGACCAACGACGTCAGCGCCCGCGACGTCCAGCTGACCAAGACCCAGTTCTACGAGAGCAAGTCCTATCCGACCTTCACACCGACGGGTCCGTACCTGGCCCTGCTGGAGCCCGAGGACTTCACCCATCTGCTGAACCTGCGGCTGCGGCTGTCGGTCAACGGCGTGTCACGCCAGGACCGCACGCTGGCGGACATGATCGTACGCCCCGCACAGGCGCTCACCCTGCTCGCCCGCTTCCAGACCCTCACCCCGGGCGACCTGCTGCTGACCGGCACTCCCGGCGGCACCGCCTTGAAGGCCCCGCCCAAAGCGGCCGAGAAGATCGCCGCGCTGCTGCCGCCCGCACTGAAGTGGAAGGCGTTCTTCAAGGGCCAGGCCAAAAACCCCAAGTACCTGCGCAACGGTGACCTCATCACCGCCACGATCGCCACCCCCGACGGACGGATCGACCTCGGCGAGCAGCGGACCCCCATTACGGACGCACCATGAAGGCCACTGCCCGTAGACCGGTGGTGATCATCGGTGCGGGACCCGTCGGGGTCACGGCCGCTCTGCTGCTCGCCCGGCACGGAGTGCGCAGCTTGGTCCTCGAACGTCACCGGGACATCTACCCCCTGCCGCGCGCCGTCGTCGTGGACGACGAGATCCGCCGGATCCTGCAGAGCGCCGGTGTCCACGAGGAGTTCGCCTCCCTCGCCCGCCCGGCGCCCGGACTGCGTCTGCTGGACGCCGGGCGCCGCGTGATCGCCGAATTCCCGCGGTCCATGCACGGACACCACGGCTTCCCCCAGACCAGCATGTTCGACCAGCCCGACCTGGAACGCCTGCTGCGTGACGCCTTGGCGCGCCGACCCGAGTGCGAGCTGTGGAGCGGAGTGGAGGTCGTGTCCGTCACCCAGTCCGTCGCACGGGACACCGACGGACCGAACGATCCGACGGGTCCGGTCCGGGTCACCCTTCGGCGCGACGGCAGCGACGAGGACGAGCACCTGTGGGCCGATGCCGTCCTCGGCTGCGACGGTGCGGGCAGTCTCACCCGTGACGCCATCGGCGCCGAATGGGAGGACCTGCACTTCGAGGAGAGCTGGCGGGTCATCGACGTGCGCACCGGCCGCCCTGTGCGCACCTGGGAAGGCGCCGAGCAGATCTGCTCCCCCACCCAGCCGGCCACCTTCATGCGCGTCGGCGAGGACCGCTACCGCTGGGAGTTCAGGCTGGCCGACGATCAGCACCTGGACGGCCCGGACGGATGGGAGCGCCTGCGCGAGCTGGTCGCCCCCTGGGTGGACCTGCCACCCTACGCCTCGCCGGGCAACGACTTCGAGGTGATCCGGCAGGCGCAGTACACCTTCCGGGCCCGCCTCGCCGACCGGTGGCGCAAGGGGCGTGTCTTCCTGCTGGGCGACGCCGCCCACCTCACCCCGCCCTTCGTCGGGCAGGGGCTGTGCGCGGGCCTGCGCGACGCCCAGAACCTCACCTGGAAGATCGCCCGGGTGCTCCAACGGGGCGCACACGAGGGGCTGCTGGACACCTACGAACGCGAGCGCAAGCCGCACGCCCGCCATGTGATCCGCGTGGCGGTCGCCGTCGGCTGGGCCATGACCGGCGGTCAGGACCGCGGTGCGGCGTTCCGCCGGGCCGTCGTGGGCGCGGCCTGTCGCGTCCCCGGTGTGACCGCGGCGGTGAGCCGTGACCTCAGCCCCGCCCTGACCGCCGGTCCACTCGTACGGCGCCGCCCCAGGCTGACCGGCCCCGTGCTGGCCGGCACCTTCGGCCCGCAGCCCTGGGTACGGCACGACGGCAGGCGAGTGCGCCTCGATGACGTCCTCGGGGACTCCTTCGCCGTTCTGACCGCTGTGCCGCCCACGACGCAGATGACGGCCGTGGCCACGGCGCTCGGCGCCCTGACGATCCGTGTCGACGACCTGGGCGACGACGGCACCCTGGCCGGCTGGCTGGCCCGCGGCCGTGCCGACGCCGTCCTGCTGCGCCCCGACCGCGTCGTGATGGACACCGTCCCGGCCGGCACCGGCGACTTCACGGACACCGTCGCCTGGGCCCCCCTGCTGCACACGGCCCGCCATACCGCCGACGCCCGGCCCGCCTGACCAGGAGCTCCACACCATGACCATCCCGCACCCTGAGCCGTATACGGGACCCTTCTTCACTCCCGACCCGAAGTCGGCCGCCCACAGTCGCATCGCGGACTTCGCCCGATGGGCGGCCCGGCACCGGGGCGCCGATGGGATCCAGGACCCTACGGACTACCGAGCCCTGTACCAGTGGTCAGTGACCGACCTCGAAGGGTTCTGGGCCGCGGTGTGGGAGTACTTCGACGTCGACGCGACGACTGAGTACGAGCGGGTGCTGGCCGAGGAGACCATGCCCGGCGCCCGCTGGTTCCCCGGGGCCACGCTCAACTACGCCCATCACGCGCTGCGCAACCTGCAGCCCGATGCTCCCGCGATCACCGCCCTGGACGAGACCGGAGCCGGCTATGAGATCACGGGCCGGGAGCTGCGCGCCCGGGTCGCCTCCGTCGCTGCCAGCCTGCGCGACCTGGGCGTCGGACAGGGCGACCGGGTGGTGGGCTATCTGCCCAACACCCCCCACGCCGTCATCGCCTTCCTCGCCACCGCAAGCCTGGGCGCGGTGTGGTCGGTGTGCGGCCAGGACTACGCACCCAAGGCCGCCGCCGACCGCTTCGCCCAGCTCGAACCCACGGTGCTCATCACGGCTGACGGCTACCTCTTCAACGGCGCCACCCACGACCGCCGCGCCGCCTCGCTCGAACTCGCCACGGCCCTGCCGACGTTGAAGGCCACGGTGCTCGTGGACCACGTGGGCCTTGCGTGGCCCGAGGGCGGGGACTCGGGGCTGAGGGTTCCCTGGGAGGACGCGGTCAGCCGTGTCGAGTACCTCACCATCACCCCGGTGCCGTTCGACCACCCCCTGTGGGTCGTCTTCTCCTCCGGCACCACCGGACTGCCCAAGGGCATCGTCCACGGGCACGGCGGGGTCCTGCTCGAACACCTCAAGACCCTCGGCCTGCACACCGATCTGGGCACCGGGGACCGCCTGCTGTGGTACACCACCACCCACTGGATGATGTGGAACCTGGTCGTCTCCACCCTGCTGACCGGTGCCACCACCTGCACCTACGACGGCAGCCCGGTACCGCAGGCGCGTCCGGACGTCCTGTGGGAGCTGGCGGCCCGTCACAGAGTCACCGTCTTCGGCACCAGTCCTCAGTACCTGCTGACCATGGCCAAGCTGGGCATCGAACCCTCCGTGCACGACCTGTCGGCCATCCGAGTCGTCGGCTGCACCGGCTCCGCTCTGCCCGCCTCCGCCTACCCCTGGGTCCGCGACCACGTGGGCGCCGACGTCCAGCTGGCCTCCACCAGCGGCGGCACGGACATCGTCTCCGGCTTCGCCGGCAGCGCCTCCACGACCCCCGTCTGGGCGGGCGAGCTGTCCGCCCCCAGCCTCGGAGTGGCGCTGGGCGCCTACGACACGACGGGCACCCCTGTCCTCGACCAGGTCGGCGAACTGGTCGTCACCCGGCCCATGCCGTCCATGCCGCTGTACTTCTGGAACGACCCCGACGGCAGCCGCTACCGCGACGCCTACTTCGGCGCCTACCCCGGTGTGTGGCGGCACGGCGACTGGATCACACTCACCTCGCGCGGCTCGGTGATCGTCCACGGCCGCTCCGACGCCACCCTCAACCGCAACGGGGTGCGCCTGGGCAGTGCCGACATCCACGACGTCGTCGAACGCCTCCCCGAGATCACCGAGGCTCTCGTCATCGGCGCGGAGGAGCCCGACGGCCGCTACTGGATGCCGCTCTTCGTGGTACTCGCCGACGGGGTCTCCCTGGACGACTCCCTGCGCGTCCGGATCCGCGACGCGATCAGCACCGGCGCCTCACCCCGCCACGTCCCCGACGAGATCCTCGCCGTGCGGGCCCTCCCGCACACGAAGACCGGCAAGAAGCTCGAGGTTCCCGTCAAGCGCCTGCTCCAGGGTGCCCCCGCCGAGCAGGTCCTGAACCCCGAGGCGGTCGACAATCCCGATCTGATCGCCTACTTCGCCCGCCTGGGCGCGGAGCGGAACAAGCGGTCAGCACACGACACATGACGTCGGCCAGGGAACCACGGGCCCACGTGACAGCACTGGGACCTTGTGCCCTACCCGGCTCCGTAAACCCCGTCCCCACGGGGTGGTGCCGGGGCGGTCAACCCGCCCCGGCACCACACACAACCGAAGTAAGAGAGAAATGATGAGCATGACCGACCGCGAACCGCAGGCCCTCGATGTCCTCGACGACGCCGGACGAAAGGTGCTGTTCACCGAGGCCCGCACCGCGAACACCTTCGCCAAGGTGGCCGTTGCCGACGACGAACTGGCCATGATCTGGGAACTCGCCCGCTGGTCGCCGAGCGCCGCCAACGGCCAGCCTCTGCGCGTGCTCTTCGTGCGCAGCCGCGAGGGCAAGGAGCGACTCGTCCGGCACCTCGACGAGGGCAACAGGGCCAAGACGCTCAGTGCGCCGGCCGTGGCGGTCCTGGCGTACGACCTCGACTTCCACGAGCAGATGCCGACCGTCTTCCCGGCCCGCGGAGACTTGCTGCGAGCGGCGTTCGCCGACCAGACCGGCGCGCGCGAGAGCATCGCGGCCTACAACTCGGCACTGCAGACCGGGGTCTTCCTTCTCGCGGTCCGCGCGGCGGGGCTCGCGGCCGGTCCCATGGCGGGCTTCGACAAGGCCGGCGTGGACGAGGAGTTCTTCGCCGGTACCAGCTGGCGCTCGCATCTGGTGGTCAACATCGGTCACCCCGGTGCCGACCCGTGGTTCCCGCGGCTGCCCCGCGTGCCCGTCGAGGACGCCGTCGCCTATGCCTGAGTGCACTGCCGCCGCCTGGTAGGTGAGAGGCGCCATGCCGTGGGCGCCGGTGCTCTTCCGAGTACCGGCGCCCATTTTTCAGGGTGGTGTGTACCAGGGCCTCGACACCTACGAGGCCAACGCGGCCCTCGGCCTCCCGGAGAACGCCCGTGACTACACCGCCGCCGCGCAGATGCTCGCCGCTCTCGGCATCTCTGAGCTGGACCTGCTGTCCAACAATCCGGACAAGGCGGCCCAGTTGCGCGCCCAGAGACTCACGGTGACCCAGCACGTTCCCACGGGCGTCTTCACCACGGCTCGCGACGTCCGCTACCTCCGTGCCAAGGTGGTCCGCACTCAGCACACACTGCTACTGGCGGAACTGCCGGCGGGCTGACGGCCGTTGCCCATCGGATCATGGCTCAGCCTGGCGTCGCCGCGATGCCGTGTGTGACCAGGCGGACGGGCCCCGCCGCCGAGCAGGAAGACGCGTCCCCGGCGCCGGCGACCGCGATGCGAACCCGGAAGCTGTACTCGGAAAAGTTGTGGGTTCTCGTTGTCTCCCAGTCGGAGCTCCCAGCGGTGGCGACAGCTTCTGCCGCAGGTCGAGCAGATGAGTGAAGACCGATCAGGGGCGATGTTCGCAATGGACAAGTTCTCGACCTGTAGTTGACCAGGTGATGTGCCGGGGTATTTCGTGACGCCGCTCTCGGGCAGTGCGCAGGTCTCGGTCGGGCGATCCGGTTCGCCAGGCGGAGCGTCGTCCGGCGGGACGCCCGGGTTCCGGCGCCGGGGCGCCGTCATCACGAGGGACAGGAGGAGTCTCTCCCTGCTGATAGCACTCTTCGACTTTCCATACGGCGTATGGTATTACTGAACAGGCGTTCCGTACGTCGTATGGAACCTCGGGGTGTCACCGCACAGGCCTCTTGGATTCCGGCGGCATCCCTTCCGATCATCCACTCCGGATGACTTGAGGCGCCAGGAGTAAGACCAATGAAGTCGTTGAAAACCGTGGTTCGGGGGCTACCTGTCCAGCTTGTCGTCTCTCATGAGCTGTCCTTTTCCGCCAGCGTGATGCTGCAGTACGAGCCCAGCGATCCCTATGCTGTCCGCGCCGCATTCACCGTTGTCGGCAGCGACGAGACGGCGGAATGGATCATTGGGCGAGACCTTCTGGCCGATGGTCTGGAGGGTCCCACCGGCGAGGGGGACATACGCCTGTGGCCCGCCGAGGAGCATGACGTCTCCGACTTGTACATCCTTCTCAATCCGCCGGCTGGTACGGCCTTGCTCAAAGCCCCGGCGCAGGAAATCAAGGCGTTCCTGCAGGACGCGGAGGCGGTGGTGCCCAGGGGGGCCGAGCCTGGGCGCATCGACTTGGACGCTTTGCTGGCGCACCTCATCGCCGAACGGTGAAGGAACCCAGCCGCTCCGCACCGGGAGGCTGGGCCGCTCAAAGGCCCCGCCTCACCGAGTTAGCGCGCCCACCCTGAGGCTGGCACACTAAATCTGTGCTTCCGCTGATGGCCGCTGCAGTTCAGGATGCGTTTCCATCGATTCCTGGCGCCGGCGCTGTGTCGGTTTGCGCGTTGATCTTTACCGTCGCATCCTTCTGGTGGATCAACGCCAGGCGAGGGCACCTGAAGTCCTGGGAGCCTCATTCCTTTGCCGCGATCGCCCACGGCTCCATGGCTCGCCTGAGGCTTCCGCTCGTCCTTCACAACACCGGCGCCAAGCCGATAGTCGTGCAGGATCTCAGGTTGGCCTTCCCTGATGAGCCCGCCTCCCATCTGCCATTCCTGTGGATCTCTTCACCGTCCCGTCTCCAACCTGGGCCGGAGGAGGAGCCGAACTTGCCAGCCGTATTCGCCGTGGCCGGCAGAGAAGCGCAGCAACTCTTCATCGAGTTCGAGGCACCGTTTTCCGGATTCGTTCCGGAGCCTCGTAATTACAAGGTCCAGATTCAGGTGAGGGTCGGCCACCGCAAGGGGTGGCGCACCCTTCTGACGTTCACCTTGAGGGCCGCCAACATCATTGATTGCGACCGGTACACCGTCTACAGCAACGCACCTCTTGAACTGACGAAAGAGGACAGGCGGAAGGCGGACGCCGCGCTCCAGGAGCTGCTGGACGAGCACGAGGACTTCTCCGCTCCGGGCGAGAGGAAGCAGCGGGACTCTTCGAATGAAGAGGGCGACACCGGCACGAATATCTAGAGCGGGACGGTCCCGGGCTTCGCCGTTGCGCATGTGTCGGAGTCCCGCCCGCTGCTGTCGGAGCCGGTCAGACTACGGCCGAGAAGGAGATGCTGCTGCGGCCGGTGGCGGTAGATCGTGGCTCGGGCGTCACCGGAGCGTTCGGCGAACGTGGCGTGGGTGACCGCCCCGGGGCCGCGCCCAGGGGCTCGGTCGCGGCCTCCCCGCCGTGACGGGGGTCCACCACCTTGGCCTGGCTCAGCCGACGCCTGCTTCCTTGCCTCTGAGGCGGCGCGGGGCCCCGACGACATCACTCGGTATGTGTGAGACAGCGTGACTCACAGACCGTCTCCGATACATGACGTCTCGCAAGCTGGGGTCTTCCTCCCGCCGGGATACGGCCAGCTACTACCCACCGCGTGGCGACTCGGCGGCGTGGGCGGCTGTCACCTAACCCGCTCAACGTCCTGGTCAGTGCTGCCCACAAGCAGTGGACACAGTTCGAGGACTTCCCCCAGTTCATGGACGGCGTCGATCGCATCGAGCAGCGCACCGACACCGTCGCCCCCTGGAAGGCGAAGATCGGCGACGCCGAACGTGGTTCGACGCGGAGGTCGCCGAGCAGAACGCCAACGAGCGAGTCGCGAGGTTCCGCGCTCGCGAGAGCACGACAGCCGTACATCCGTCCGCCCGGGCTTCCTCCACCGTGCGGTGCAGTTCGCGCGCGCCCTCGATGGTCGATGGCCGGTCCGGCGAGGTCAGCACCGGCTACTCCGCGTAGCGCCCGTCGAACTAGACGACGAACTCGCCACCTCGTCGTCGCTGATCAACGGCCCTGGGCCCCGTACCAGGCCGCTGACAACCCGATCTCGACGTCGGCCGCACGCCATCGCTGCCACGGGAACTTGGCCGGCAGCGACTCTTCCGGAGCACGCTCTCGAGCCGCCGCGCCGACGGGTCGTCCCCCGTGCTGAAACGGAGTCAGCGTTCCGCGTCTTCCGCCGCCTGCTTAATGCCGCGCAGAGCCTCGTCGAGCCCGTGGTCGACCTGCTCGCCTTCCGCGTGCTCGGTATGCAGCTCCACAGTAAGGCGGGAGCTGCCGGCGCCCTCACTTTCGTCCACGTGCAGCCGGCCCCGGTAGTCGTGCGGTCCCGGCGCGCCCCACTCCAGGCTTTTGCCGTCCCTCACTACGTGGATCCACGCCTCGCTGGTCACGTCCCGTTCCGACGCATCAGGGGGGTTGATGTGGGCGGTGACGGTGACCCTGTCGCCGTCGTGAGGGCGCGCGGACGTCAGCCGCGGCATGTACGACGGCAGATGCTGCACGTCGGACAGGTAGGCAAAGAGCCGGTCCGGCGACACCTGCACAATGATGCTCTCTCTGTAGTCACCCATAGCCCACCGAGTCCCCGAAGCGCTTGGTGACCAAACGGAACAACGCAGGGATCGGCCGTTTTGTGCAGAAGTCATCCATGGCGCGCCTGTGCACGCCGCACGGAAGCCGGACAGGACCGGCAGAGCGCCGTCGGCGCCGACATGCGCGACACCAGCCGGCACAACCGCGCCCCCCCGTTCACGTTCTGCGCCGCCAAGACGATCCGTCGATGACGAGTCCCTCACATGCGCACCACCACGCACGGGCGTACGGGCCCGATCGATGCCCCGGGTTCCGCGACGGGTAACGGGCGTAGCAGCGGGGGACTTGTCAGATGGTGGGAACGCCGAGGGCTGGGAGGAGCCCCGCGTCGATGTAGGAAACGAGGAACTCCTGCGTCGGCGGCAGCTCGTCGATCAGCATGCGGGTGGCGAACCCGCCGAGCATCATGTGCATCACATACTCCAACGCCGGGTTGTCCGCACGCACTTCACTCTGGTCGACGGCGCGTTGCGTCACCTGGCGGAACTCGTCCATCTCGGGTTCGACGAGCAGTTCCTTGAACGCCCGCAGGAGATCCGGGTTCGTGTGCGTCGCCATGGCCAGACCCCGCATCAGGGCGGCGTACTGCTCTATCCAGCAGTCGTCCTCGCGCTGCACGAGGGCGTGCAGGTCGCCGCGGAGGGATCCGGTGCCCCCGTCGGCGATACGACCCGGCTTTTCGTGCCGCATCGCGCTGGCCACCAGCCCGGCCTTGCCGCCCCACTGGCGGTAGAGCGTCGCCTTACTGGACCGGGTACGAGCGGCCACGGCGTCCACGGTGATGGCGTCGTAGCCGACCTCCCGGAGCAGGTCGAGCACGGCCTCGTACAACTCGGCCTCACGCTCGGGCGTGATCCGACTGCGCCGCGCCGTCGCGATCTCAGTCATGCCACTCTCCCTTCCCACTCCGAACGACGCTGTTTCGTAGCTCGCCTTCTTGCACGATGAAGCTAGCGCAGGAGTCTGCGAAACGAAACCGTTTCGTACGTGTTCTGAGTCACCCCTGAGCCACCCCTGAGCGACCCGCACGCAGGCGAGGTCGTTCGGGCTGCGCCAGCAGGTGCCCGGCGCGGGTGGGTCGGGCGGGCGAGGCTCCCCAGGCGGGCGTGGTACCGAGGCAGGCGGGGATGGCTGGGGCATCGGATTACGTGGTGGAGGTGCCGTGGCTGTAGTCGCGGACTGCGGCCGCCGCCGGATGCCCGGTGAGCTGCCCTACCAGGCGGCGCCGAGCGCCACGACGACCGAGGTCGTCCGGCGCGCCTTCGACCCCGGAGGAGAAGCGCTCTGGGACCTGAAAGTGCCGATCCAGAACAACGCCTCGTCCACGTCCCGCACATCACCACGCAACGCACAGTATGCCCGCCATCGGCCGACGAAGGCGGGGGCGGGCACCCCACGTTCACCGATCCGCGCGGTGGAGGTCACACGAGTCGCCACAGCGCTGCGGTGAGGGCGAAGCCCATGAGGCCCATGGCGGTCGTCTGGACCGTCCACGTGCGCATGCAGGTGGCGACGTCCAGGCCGGCGGCCGGGCCGACGGGACGAGTTCGGTGCTCGTCTGTCGCCTCGTGGGCCGTCGGCGGCGGTATGGGGTTGAGCGTGTCCGCCGGGCGGCAGCTCGCCGACACACGCCCGCTCTGGTTCGTGCCGGTGGGTCTGCGGGGCGTGGCTCTCCGCCTGGTCGGCGCCTTGCAGATCGGCGTCGGCCGCGGTGATGTTCTCACCTGACCGGGAGCGGGACTCCCCCGTCCCCCGGTACGTAGGCGATGGCCCGCCGGCCGTCATGCTTGGTCTCCACCGCCCACCAGTCGTGACCACCCGGCAGCGGCGGACGGCCCGGCGACACGAGCATGGGCACGATCCGGGGCAGGGTGACCATGGCCGAACCTTCACTGAACCAGTACCCCGGCGCACCACAGCAAGGCGGCGATTCCCCCGAAGGCACGCGGCACGACCAGCCGCCCGGCCCGCCTGGTGCCAGATCAGGCAGCTGACACCTACGAATCGGGGTCACGGACGGACGCGGCCTGATGCCGGCAACTGTTCTCGGTCTCGGGGCTTGCTCCGCCCACGGCCACCAACTGCACAAGTTCGTCCGCCTGGCCAGCGATGATCATCCTTCGGCGCTCCAACAGATCCCTGTAGATGGTCAGGGGAACGGGCTCGCCACTGGACGCCGCCCGGGTCAGCGCGAAGCGGGCCTCGACCTCTAACGCGAGGTAGGCCCTGCGGCGTGCGTGTGCCGCTCGCTGATGCACCTCCGGCTTCAAGAACGCGATGGCAGCGCCGAGTCCCGCACTGACGAGCGCCAGCACCGCCGCAGGGATACGGGCCCCCTCCGAGGACAGCCCAGTTGCGCCTGAGATACCAGCCAGCACAGCGGCTGGCAGCCCGAGCGCGGCATGGGTGAGCCGCCAGAATCGCCGACGGAAGCGATTCTTCCGTGCCTGCTCTTCACACACGGCTCGAAGTTCAGCGACCTGGTTCCCCACTACATCATCTGCCATGCGGCGAGCCTGGCACCTACAGCCCCGTCCGGACAGGCCAACTATGCGGTTGTGACCACGCTTCCGTGGCGCGCCAGCCCGGATGCCGTAGCGGGTGAGGGGCATCTGGCGTAGCCGTCACGCAACCGCGGGCAGAACCTTCCACTTGGTCAATCTGAGCATCAGAACGGATACGGATACGGATACGGATACGGAGGTGCAGGCGGCGGCGTCCGCGCCGAGGCCGTCCACGCGAGGTTCAGACACAATGGTCTCTTTCTCAAGACTCGTGAGAGAAAGAGACGCACCGGGCACTACCAGGATCTGGTGTGCACGGGAGCGCGGGCTCCGCCCGGACTCACCAATACCGGGAACGGTATCTGGTGATCCACCACCTGCCGACAGTGACTACCGGACCGCAGGAGTCTTCGCGGCCCTCGCTGACTTCGTCCGCGAACTCATCGCGCAGGGCACCAACGAGAGCCTGGACGCCGCCCGCGCCCGAGGGGCCGGCCTTGGCTGACCGCCGGCCATGACCGCCGAACAGGTGCGTACCGCCCGCGACCTGCTCACCCGCCCGGAGAACACCGTCACCTCGATCGCGAAGCTCCTCGGCGTCTCCCGCAACACCATCTACAACTACGTGCTCGAGCTCCCGAGCTGAAGGACTGCCGTCCCCCACCCGCCAAGTCGACCAACGCGGCAGGACTGCCCCGACCCTCCAGGTCAGAGGACTGATCACCGCCGCTTGCGGCTGGTGACACGGTGACGGATCGCTCGTCCGGCCGAAAAGGCCGCCGCACTTCACCGTCAAGCGGCCTGCTCCGCTGCGGTGTCGCCTGGGGCCGCCAGCCATGGCATCCGTTGGACGAGGCTGTCGCGCAGCTCGGTGAGGATCGCGATTCGCTCCTCCAGCTGAGCGACCCGCTGTGCGCCGACGCCGTAGCCGTCGGCGCACAGCGGTGAGTAGGAGAACACCTCGGGCAGATCGGCGTCGAGGTAGGCCAGGAGGGACTTCACATCCTCCACGGTGAGCCCGCAGGACAGAAGCTCACGGATGTTCCGGACCCTGCGTACCGCACCGGGCTCATACAGGCGATAACCCGCCGTCGTGCGGCCGGACTCCAGCAGGCCCTGCTCCTCGTAGTAACGCAGGGCACGGGTCGTGGTCCCGGCCTCCGAGGCCAGTTCACCGATCAGCATGGCAGCCACCTCCGAGTCCGACCATAAAGCTTCACCCGTACGTCAAGGTCAACTCCCGAGCCGGACCACCGTCTTCCCGGTGTACGCGCCGTTCACGAGATCGAGGAGAGCCTGCGGTGCATTGGCCAGCCCATCGATCACCGTCTCGTCGTAGACGATCGCGCCCTCGCGCAGCCACGTACGGAACTGCGCGCCGAACTCCGGAGCACGCTCAAGGTGATCGCCAACGGTGAAGCCGCGGATGGTGAGCCGCTTACCGAGGACACTGAGCAGGTCGCCGGGACCGCCGCCGGAACTGGCTTCGCTGTGCCGGCTGAGGGCTCCGCACACGGCGATGCGGCCATGCGGGTTCATGACCTCGATCGCGGCGCGCAGCTGTTCGCCACCCACGTTGTCGAAGTAGACGTCGATGCCTTCGGGTGCGGCCTCGCGCAGCCGGTCGACGATCGGCCCGTCGTGATAGTCGAAGGCCGCATCGAACCCGAGTCTCCCGGTCAGATGGGCGGCCTTGTCCCGCGATCCGGCGCTGCCGATCACCCGGGCCGCTCCCTTGAGCCGGGCGATCTGGCCGGCCATGCTCCCGGTCGCTCCCGCCGCGCTGGAGACGAAGACGGTGTCGCCGGGCCGTAGTTCCGCCGCGTCCATGAGCCCGACGTAGGCGACCAGTCCGAAGCCCAGGTAGGTGGAGGGCGTCGGGTAGGCGTCCCGGTCGACGCGACGGAACAGCCCGGCCTGCGCCACGGCATACTCGCGCCAGCCAAGCCGGTGCATCACCAAATCGCCCTCGCCAAGTGATGAGTCCGCAGAGGCGACCACTTCACCGATGGCATCGCCGTACATCACCTCGCCGACCTCATAGCGGGGCATCGGCAGGCCGGACTCGCCCGCGATCAGCATGAGCATTCCGGGATCGAGCGACATGAACAGATTGCGGACCAGCACCTGCCCCGGTGCGGGATCGGGAACAGCGACCTCGGTGATCTCGAAGTTCCCGGGAGCGGGCAGGCCCTCGGGCCGTGCGAACAGCCGGGCTTCCAGCCCCGTACGGGAGATGCCTGAGCGGCTGGAGAACGTTGTGCTCTTCGAAGATGTGTCCATGCCGACGACGCTAGGGATTGACCCATGCGTCAAGGTCAAGCCGTCCGGCCGATGGGGGCCTCGAGACGTACCCGGAGGCCGAACGGGGTGTTGGCCCGCATGGAGTTCACACGACTCGATGACCAGAACCGGGCTTCCGTCCTGGACGAGTACAAGACCTACCTGGACGAGCGCTGGAGCGAGGGCTGCACCAACGCCTGGAAGCTCCTGGAGGAGATCGTCCCGTTCGACTGCAAGGGCAGCTACCAGCGCGTTCGCGCCCATCTGATCAAGAGACGCACCGCACCGCGACTCGTGGTTGCCCGGCCGCCCTCGCCACGGGCTGTCGCCGAGTGGTCCTTCGCCGCCCGGAAACTCTCCGAGACCGAGCAACTCCGGCTCAAGACCGTCGGATCCACTGCCCCGAACTGGACGCCCTCATCTGTCGTGTCCGCTCCTTCGCGACTGTCGAAGATCATGTCAACCGGATCAAGATGCTCAACCGACAGATGTTCGGCCGCGCAGGCTTCCAACTCCTCCGCAAGCCAGTCCTGCTGGCGTGAGTGGGTCACGCGAGAGTCCCGGCCGACTTCGCGGTGACGGCCAACGGCTGCGCCGAGATTCGTAGGTCAGCGGAGTCTGTCCGCTGCCTCGGGCCAGGGCCGCATGTCCGAGTCGCCGTCCAACTGGTCCTCCTCATACCAACCACGTCGGTCGAGCCAGGTCTGCAGCCACTCGGCAAGGCTGGGCGAGTCAACGAACCAGGCCGTGGAGACGTCCTCGCCGTCGGTCGCGTTCGGTTCGAAGAGCAGGACGGTGCCGTCGGCGCCACGGCAGTCCACGCAGGCCATCATGCCGCAGCCCCAGTCCAGGATCGGCAGGACGCCCGCCGGCCACGACCACCCGGGATCGGAGCCGTCCGGGGAAGCGAGGGTGAGGTAGTTGCCCAGCGCGGTGTCCGTGCCGTCGGATGGCGAGGCGTCGCAGAGCTCCAGCAGCGCGTCCTGGGGGCCGAAGCCACCGTTACCCACGGTGGTGTAGAGCGCGGCGAGGAGCGGGTGCAGGCGGAAGCCCAGATGTTGTTCGGCCGCGTCGAGGCTCTGCAGGGTGATCGGGTCCTGCAGGTTCTCGCTGTCCGCGGCGGCAGTCCGGAGTCGTTCCAGCAGTGGTTCGAAATCGTTCACCCATGCATCCTCCCGAACCCTACTGACACGTCAGTTATCAGGCCCTGCCTGATGACCGGTCAGGCGAGATCACCACTGCGCGATCACCGGACCCGGAAATGTAGATGAGAAGTAGCAACGCACGGAATGCGGGTGGGGCCTTCCCGCTGCCGTGATGGTGGCCGATCCTCGGACCGCGTCAAGGGATGCCGGTAGCTTCCAGCGAAAAAGCCGACGCCAAGCGGTTGCCCTTGAAGGGCCGCGCGTCAGGGGGACACGACCCTTGATGATCAACGGCCGGATCCGACGCCAGCCGGTGTTCGCAGGTCAACGTCCTGCCCGTTGTGGGCCGTGTAGGCCCTCGACGGAAGTTCTTCCTGGGCGCTCATGACGGCCTCCTGATCCTCGGACCGCCGGCCCGGCTCGTCCGCGGCTGCCGTCACAGGCTCAGCAGCAGGTCCCGGACCGCGGCGGGCTGGGACAGGAACGGGTGGTGGCCGGCGTCGAGTTCGACGACGCTGCCGGCCCGGCGCGCGAACTCGCGCTGTAGGCGCGGCGGGGTGCCACGGTCCTGGGCGCAGATGAGGTACGTCGAGGGAACCTGCCGCCATGCGGCCGCCCCGACCGGCTGCCCGGTCACCCGCACACTCTGGCGGGCGAGGTGGTCCGCCGCCTGCGCCTGGACCTCGGGGTCGCAGTCCTGCAGGAACGTGTCCACGAGCAGCTCGGGGCGGACCCCGAACGTGCCGGCGTCGGGGTCGATGTCGAGGAACGGGGCGGGGCTGCCGTCCCCGAACTCCGACAGGCTCTGCCCGACCTCGGGCAGGTAGCTGGAGACCAGCAGCAGGTGGCGCACCGACCCGATTCCCGCAGCGGCTTCCGCGGTGATGATGCCGCCGTAGCTGTGGGCGACCACGACGGTCGGCTCGTCGCCGGCCTGTAGCACCTGCCGCACCGCGGCGACATCCTCGGACAGCCCCGGACCGCCGACGCCGCCGGGCATGGCCGCCTCACCGCAGCTCGGCAGCGCCGGGGCCACACTCCGCACCCCTCGCTCCTGCAGCAGCTCGGCGGTGCGGTGCCACCACCACGACCCGTTCCGCACGCACGCCCCATGCACGAACACGACCCTCATCGCTACCTCCACGTCTGCCTTGGCAGCCTTTCGATCAACCGTAGACGTAGTAGCCGTTACGTGAAGAAGTGGCGTCGTGAGCAGACGACCGCAGCCGCACATCAAGGAGAAGCTGCTCGATGCCTGCGTTGATCACGCCCTCGCGCACGGCCCCCCTCCCCCACCGGCTCGAACCGCTGGCCATCGCCACCAACACCTCAACCCACATGCCGATTTATCACTTCAACACCCGCGACGCCTTGCTGCGGGCCGTCCTCGGGCACGCGCGGCAACGCCAACTCGACACATCTGGCGGCCTCTTGCGGGCGCGACACGACGAGCCCGACACGGCCATCCTGGATCACGCCTGGACCTCCATCACCGGTCCGGACGAAGAATCTGATCAGGGCCGTGTGGTGGCTCGGCAAGACGGGGCGTAGGTGAAGACCGCCGAGAGCTCGCCGAAGAGGCGCTGAGCACCGTGGAGTCGTACGCCGTCGCCACGGCACGCGCGGCACGCCGTACCCGCAGGACGTCGAGGGTGGCGGCGTCGGTGCGGGCCAAGCCGGTGACCGAGTGTCCGCTTTCGGCCAAGCGCCGAGCGAGGGCGGCGCCGACGAATCCGGTGGCGCCGATGACGAAGATGTTCATGGCGTGGTTCCTCAGGCGGCAAGGGCGCTGCGCTCGCCACCGTCAGCGAACAGCACGGCACCGTTGACGTAGGAGCTGGCCGGGCCGGCCAGGAACGAGACGATCTCGGCGATCTCGGCGGGGTCTCCGGCGCGGCCGCGGGCGTTGGTCGTGTCCAGGACTGCGGTGTGCTCGCCGAGCATCGCCATGGTGCCTTCGGTGTGCACGGGGCCCGGCGAGACGGTGTTGACGCGTACGCCGGAGGGCCCGTACTCGGTGGCCCAGTAGCGGGTGAGGGTCTCCGCGCCGGCCTTGGAGGCACCGTAGGCGGCGCCGATCGGGGCGGGCTGGCGGGCCGCGCTGGACCCGACGAGCACGATCGAACCCTGTCCGCGCTCGGCCATGCCTGGAGCCAGTGCGCCGACCAGGAGGAAGGGGGCTCGGGTGTTCACAGCGATGTGCCGGTCGAAGCTCTCGGCGTCCGTCGCGGAACCTGGCCCGGCAAGGCGCCGAGGTCGTGCTGCACGGCCGGGACCAGGCCCGGGGTGAGGCCCTGGTGAAGGAGATCGCGGCCGAGGGCGGCACCGCCCGTTTCATCGCCGCCGACCTCGCGGACGCGGCCGACACGCTGCGTCTGGCCGCCGCGGCCGGCGCCGTGGACATTCTGGTGAGCAATGCGGGCCTGTACGACTTCGCCCCGACGGCCCGTTCTGCGCGAACATCCTGTCGAAAAACGATCGGCAGCGGTGAGCTGGGACTGGTCGCGGAGGATCAGTACACCCGCTCCCCTCCCGGAATAGTGCGCACCTCACACTTGACCGCCCCCCGCCCCCCGCCGGCCGCCGGGATCCAGGGCCGCACGGACCGTTCCCACGCCGCCCGAACCCAGTCGGCCGATGAGCCGGTACGGGCCGATCCGGCCCGGATCACCAGGCCGCGCAGGATGAACAGACGTGGACAACAACGCCTCTCACAGGCCGAACACCCCCACCGCGCCGGCCGGAACCGCAACTCTCTCACGCGCCCATCGGTCAGCCAGACGACCGACCGGACTCAGCCTGCCGCACCGCGCGGGGGAAGATGGGGATGCAATGACGGAACGCGAGGTCTGGAGCTTCCATGGCGAAGCGGGTTCACCAACCCCGCGAGGACGCGGAGTTCGATTTCATCCTCGGGATGAGCGGAGTCCCGGTCCTCGCATACTTCACCGGGACATGGCCCAAGGCCATCGAGCCCTGCCGGGCGATGGACCTCGTCGTGGGTGACATCGCGGACGAGTACACGGGCCGCCTGACGGCCGTCCGTACCGACATGACGCGTTGTCCGTCCGCAACCAAGCGATACGGGATCGCCGGAGCCCCGTCCTACGTCCTGCTGAAGGAGGGAGAGGTGGTGGCGCACGGCACGGGGCCTATGACCATCGCCGAGGTACGGGCGTTCCTGGACGGCCGCCTCTGAGCGGTCGCCGCGGCACTGCGGCCGCCACGTCCGTCACGCAAGCCGTAGTGCGCGGGCTGCGGGCGTCGGTGGTGGAGCGGGCGCGCGCGGCCGGGCTCACTGTGGAGTACATCGACGAGCGGCCGGACGAACCGGCGATGCGGAGGCGCTTCCACCAGCTGTGGCAGCCCACGAAGCTGGGCTGCGCCGGGAGCTCGGTGACGACCAGGCGGCGCGGGAGGCCGAGCCGGTCCTGCCCCGGTTGGCGACGCGCGAGGCCTTGACCGTGACGCTGAGGAGGCCTTCGGGTGGCGGATAGGGTCACGGGGGTCAGGGCTCGCGAGGTGGATGAGGTGTTGGGTGGCTCGGGTTACGGTGCTCTCCGCACTCCTCGGTCCATCCGCCCCGGCACGCGTCCTGCAACACTCGGAGCTCCCGCTCTGGTGGGATGCCTCGGAGTAACAGTGCAAACGGCAGACGGCGGTGGCGTCCCACAGCGTGGCGGTGATCCGGGCCAGCCGCGGCATCATGGCAGTCGCGTACGGCACGAACTGGAAGCGGCAGCCGGCCCGCCGTCATCGCTGATACCTCCCCTGCCTCGGCCGCCGTTTCGACCTCGTGCTGAGCCGCACACGGGGCGGGAGGGTCGACTCGTCCATCCGCCCGAATGCTCCCGAACAGCCCCGACCTCCGGGATCTCGCGCAGCGATAGACCTGGCGTAGGTCGGCCCGGGTAAGTCGGGCGACGAAATGGCCCCAGCATCAGCCAGCAGGCTCCCCTAACGAGCAGCTGCCGGTCATCGGCGCCCAGATCGCCGTTACCCGTGAGGATCTCCCTCGGACTCCATTGGACCGTCGCTGACAACGCCAGCGTCGAACTGGACGCGCCACATCGGACGAAGCCGAGTAGGTTGAGCGTGTGGCGGCTAGTGAAGCGAGGTAGCCATGACCGTGGACGACGTCAGGGAGCTCGCGCTTTCTTTCGCTGGAGTCAGCGAGTCGCGTCCGTTCGCCCCGGACCGCGTGGTGTTCAAGACCGCGGCGAACAACAAGGTGTTTGCCATCCTCAGCGGCCACGAGTTCCCGGACGACCAGGTGACAGTCAAGGCCGATCCGGAGCGGGTTGTTGAGTTGCTGGAAGACTTCGAGGCAGTGCACCCCGCGTACAAACTCAACAAACGACACTGGGTCAACATCTCGTTGGCCGGCGACGTCCCGGACGAACTGATCCAGCAGCTCATAGGGGACAGTCACGACCTGGTCGCACCATGAGCGGCGTGCATTCAGGAGTTACGGCCAAAACGCTGGGCCGCACGTCGCCGTGGAAGGATCGCGCCCGCTTCGGCCGAGAAGTTGCGGTATCACGACGACCTCGTGCACGGTTGGCCATGGTTCGGCGCTCAGGTAGCTCGTTGAACTGGGCATGAGTTGAACTAGGCATGATGGGGCCCCTGGCGCGCGAGCTGATCGTGGCGGGGAACCAGGTCACCGGGCTGTCGCCAATAGTGATCGCTGAACTCGTCGCCGAGGTCGTGCCGTTGTGGCGCGAACAGCATGCAGACACGCCTGACGGCTCAGCCGCGGCAACGGGCTCCAGGAGCCGGCGCGAAGCACAAGTTCGTCTTCGTCGACCAACCGCTGGCCTCCCCCTCGACGTGCCGCGGCCAACCCTGCACAAGGCCGTAAGGCCGATTTCGCATCGGCCACTTGCCGAGCCTGCCGCAGATGTCCGACGGGCCGCAACGGCAGCCACGGCAGCCACGGCGAGATGTTTCCCGCCGCACCCAATGGATCTGCCTCATGAACGAAAAGATCAAGGCCATTCGCTGCAGCTCGACCAGGTACAACATCGAAGCAGACACGGACCCGCAGACCTTGCGGACCCTGTATGAGCAGGCAGTGCCCCCTGTCCCGGAGGACCGGGTCGCGGACCTGGTCCGGCGTCGCGCGCCGTGGCCGGAGATGCTGGATCTCATCGGATCCTCGGCTCCACACGGCTTCCTCATCTACCATCGCAACGATGCCGCTCCGGTCTTCTCCCTGGCCGGCGACACTGCAGTGTGCACCAGCTATCTCATGGGCAACCACACCATTGCCGAGCGCATGTATCGTTTCGATCCGTCCGTCCTTCTTTACGCGCCGCTGCACACGGCCATTTGGGGAGAGCCGCAGGGCCCCGCGTACTTCACATTCGACAGGCCCGGCGACCAGTTCGGCAGTTTCGGCAGCGCCGAGATCGCCGCGATCGGACAAGAACTCGACGCCAAACTCGCAGATCTCCTCGACCACCTCGGGCTCCCGGCACCGCTCAGCTTGAAAGGCAGCCAGGGCTTGCCCCGGTGACGCTGGTCCAGAGGTCGATGCGCGCGGCCGTCGGCGACGATCTCCGCAGGCGAGCGTCCCTCCGGTTGCCGTACCCCGTCTCAGGTTCTTTACTAATAGGTACAAATCCATTCAAACCCTGCGGCCCGTGAGGCGGGACGTCTGATTCCGCAGTCGGTGAGGGCGTAGTTGCCGCGTGCTGGGGCGCTGGGCTTCCAGCGGGTCTCTGGGAGTTGCCGCGAGGGAGATGTGGACGTCATGGGACAGCTTGATGGCAAGGTCAGCCTGGTGACTGGCGGCTCGACCGGGATCGGTCTGGCAATAGCCAGTCGGTTCGTCGCCGAGGGCGCCACCGTGTACCTCACGGGTCGGCGCAAAACCGAGCTGGATGCGGCTCTGGAATCCCTCGGGGGACGGGCCATCGGCATACAAGGTGATGTCTCGCATCTCGACGATCTGGACCACCTCTTCGCGATCATCCAGGGCGGCAGCGGACGGCTGGATGTGGTCGTCGCCAACGCCGGCGGCGGCGGGCTTTCACGGCTGGGGGAGATCAGCGAGGAGGAGTACCGTTCGACCTTCGACATCAACGTCAAGGGGACGATCTTCACGGTCCAGAAGGCGCTGCCGTTGCTGCCGGACGGGGCCTCGGTCATCGTGCTGTCGTCCACCAACGCGTCGATGGGGGTCCAGGCCATGACGGTCTACAGTGCCACTAAGGCCGCCATCCGCAACCTGGCCCGCACTTGGGCCGCCGAACTCGCGGGGCGTGGCATCCGGGTCAACGCCCTCAGCCCGGGACCGATAGAGACCCCGGGCATCCGCGGTCTGGGCAGCCCGGCGAAGGGCGAACAGCAACTGGCCGACAGTCTCGCCAACGAGATTCCCCTCGGCAGGATAGGACGCCCCGACGAAGTCGCCGCCACGGCCGTCTTTCTCGCCTCTGACCAGAGCTCCTTCACCACGGGAGCCGAACTCTTCGTCGACGGCGGCCTTGTCCAGGTCTGAATACGGCCGCCACATGTCGGCGTAGCCGCGAAGCGAGGCCGGAAGACGGCTTGGCCCGCCTGTCGGCGGAGGTTTTTCACTGGTTTCCTCAGGCGGCCGATCTTATGCGGCCGCCTGACCCGTAGCCGCCACCAGCTATCTCCTCCGCTACAGGACCGGCTCACGACTCCCGACGAGCTCCGCGACCGTGTCGCCGATAAACTCACCCCTTGGGAGTTTCGACCGAAATACTGTGACACAGGGGAGCTGATCATGCCCTCGCGACAACCAGGCCGCCGAATCTGGGGCGACAGAGCCTACCCTCACCTTCAGGAAGACCAGTTGTCCCGACTTTTCGAGTTCGGCGTTCCACAGAACATCTCGGAAGGGCAATTCATATTCCGGCTGGGAGATGACAAGTATGACCTGGTGGTAATCGAAGAAGGTCAGCTTGAAATCATCAGAGAGGCGGGACCCGGCTATCCCGAGGAGGTGATCGTCACCTTCGGTCCCGGAGAGTTCATCGGTGAACTCAGTATTCTCACGGGACAGTTTGTGTATCTCCCTGCCCGCGCCGCCACAGATGGCCGCATCTATCGAATTCCACCCGACCGGTTTCGCTTGCTTATGGAAACCGAGACCGCGCTCTCCGACATCCTGCTCACCGCGTTCAGGGCTCGACGTGAAATTTTGATGGAGTCTGCCTCACATACCATCGAGGTCATCGGAAGTGCCTCTTCTGCCGAGTGCATGGCGCTGCGGTCGTACCTTGAACACATGGCACTTCCGTATCGCTGGATGGACGATGCAACCCCCGACGGATTGCTGCTGCTGGGGCTTGCTTCACTTACCGCAGGTGATTTGCCTGCCGTTCTCCTTCCGGGGCGTTCGCTGCGCAATGCCACGCCCGTGAGCCTCGCGATGAATCTGGGACTGTCACATGAAAGAATCAAGGACGAAGAGATAGACCTGGCTGTCATCGGGGGTGGACCTGCCGGGCTGGGTGCTGCGGTGTATGGATCATCGGAAGGACTCGGAACCGTCATGCTTGACGCCGTGGGTCCCGGAGGGCAGGCAGCAGCAAGTTCCCGCATCGAGAACTACCTGGGATTTCCTAATGGAATCAGCGGCGCAGAACTGACCCGCCTTGCCGCCGTACAGGCGCTGAAATTCGGCGCTCGCCTCTACTCGCCTTCGCGTGCCGTTGGCCTCCAGCCCGTTGCTGGCCGTATAAAGATTTCCCTGTCCGACGGCACGGATATTTATGCGCGCGCCGTGATTATCGCCACCGGCGCCCGCTATCAGTCTCTTCCAATCGCGCGCTGGCAGCACTTCGAAGGTGCGGGAATCTATTACGCTGCGACTGAGCTAGAAGTCCGTTCGTGCGCAGGCAAGTCGGTGGCCGTTCTGGGAGGGGCAAACTCTGCAGGCCAAGCGGCTCTGTTCCTGGCCGGTAAATCAATTGCAGTGAACATCATACTGCGCCGCGACAACATCGAAGCTCGTATGTCCTCCTATCTTGTTCGCCGCCTCCTCGCGGATCCGCGCGTTACCGTGCATACGTCGAGCGAGGTGACAGCACTCGAAGGAGAAGACTCCCTGGAGGCCATCAGGATCAGAAATTCCGCCACTGGCGCCGAATCTCTGCTGAGATGCAGCGGTCTTTTCTGCTTCATAGGCGCAACGCCGGCCACAAATTGGCTAAATGCGGCCTGCGCATCCGACAAGGACGGGTTCATATATACCGATGTGCACATTGCTGACAAAGATCTGGGGCTGTCCTGGCAGGAACTGCAGCGCTCCCCCCTTCCCTTTGAAACGAGTATTCCCCGTGTCTTTGCCGCAGGCGATGTGCGGCATGGGTCGATCAAGCGTGTCGCCGCCGCGGTCGGCGAAGGGGCCTCTGCCGTTTCTTCCGTTCATCGGGTCATAGACGTTCCCGGGGTGCCTTTCTGAGGGCGAGTGGAGCGGGCAGCACTAGCTCGGCCGTCCGGGCGAACCGGCGTCTCAAGGTCTCGAAACAGACTCCTGCAGCCCTGCTTTCTCCCCGCAATGCCCCACACCTTTCTCCCCGCGATGCCCCACACGCGACGTACAGTTTCCTCATGGCCCGGCCTCGGCAGTTCGACGACGAGGAGGTTGTGCGGGCTGCTCGCGACCAGTTCTGGACCCACGGTTACGACCGAACCTCCATCGACGATCTGAGCGCCGTCACCGGCTTGGGACGCGGAAGCCTGTACGGGGCCTTCGGGGACAAACACGCCCTGTTCCTGCAGGCTCTGGACAGCTACAACAGTGACGCGATCGGGGCCTGGCGTTCGGCACTGCGCGGCCCGGGACCGGCCCTCCCCCGGCTGGAACGCCTTGTATGCGACATCTCCGAAGCGATCAGCAAGGACGTGGAGCGGCGCGGCTGCATGATGGCCAGGAGCGCCACGGAACTCGCCGCAGTCGACAAGAGCGTTGCCGAGCGTACTGCTGCCACCGTCCGCGGGCTGTACGGCGAACTGTCGGACTGCATCGCCCGGGCCCAAGAGGAGGGCTCGCTGGTTGCCGACGCGGACACGGACGGGCTCGCAAGCCTTCTCCTTGCTACGTTGCGAGGACTGGAGGCCCTGGGCAGGGCGGGAGCGGCAGCGGAGGTTGTCCTCGGGGCTGCCAAGCAGGCTTTGGCCCTTCTGCCCCGCGCTTCGACGAACGAGCGGGGGCCGGATCGGCAGGAGGGCCGTTCGGTGTGACCCGGTCCTTATATGGACGGTCCTCGGGTTTCGGTTTCAGGGCCGCACGCCGTGGAGGTCTGCCAGCCAGGCGTCAAGGGCGCCGCCTGGCCATCGGGCACAGGTCGCCGGCGGACAGGACGATCAGCAGCAGCGCAGGGGCTCCTACCAGGGGTGGATGAGGACGGTGCCGACCTTTCCGGGCCGTTGCGCGTGTTCCACGGCCTCTGCCAGGTCATCAAGACCATAGGTGCCGGCTACGTCGAACTGGTCCTTGGCGGCCATCGCAATCAGCTTCGCGGCGGCGATATCGGATGCCTGCCTGTCGGGAGAGGTGTCCGACATCCAGTGGCCGACGGTCCTTCCGCGCAACGTCAGCGATTTGTGGAGCAGCGTCGAAGCGGGCAGCGAGATCGGCTCTGCGGCCATCTGCCCGTAGCAGATGAGCGTTCCGCCCGGCGTCAGCAGGTTCACAAGGCTCTCGGCAAGTCTCCCGCCGATCGGATCGAGTGCGACGGCCAGCGGGCGGCCGTCGGCCGCGCCGCGGACTTCATCGGCCCAGCCTGGCTGCTCCGTCGTCACCACCGGCACGTCCGGGAAGCGGGTACGCAGCTCCGCGGCACCTCGTTCACTGCGGACGACGTTGACGAGGGAGATGTTGTGGGCCACACTCACGGCGGTCAGCAGCCGTCCGACCGACGAGCCGGCGGCGGTCTGCAGCACAACGCCGTCGTACCCGATGGATGCGTGTGCCTCCGCCTCGCGACGCAGCATCACAGCGGTGATCGGGTTCACCAGCATCTGCGCGGCGACCTCGTCCGACACCCCTGCCGGTACGGCGACCACTGCCCGGGAGGCCGCCATGACCCACTGGGACCAGGCGCCCGGGTGCGGGAAGACCGTCACCCGCGCGCCGGGCTCGACTCCCGGCGCCACCGGGGTGCCCGGGCCGACTGCCTCCACCACGCCGGTGGCCTCGACACCGGCCGGGGCCGGTTGTCCGCCGCTGCCTTGATACGCCTCGACAGCTTGGAGATCACCAGGGTGAACGGGGAACGCGGTGACGCGGACGAGTACTTGACCGGTCTGGGGCGCTGCCGGCTCGGGCTCCTCGATGACGGTCAGGACATCGGCGGGCGACCCGCCGCGGGTGTGGACGACACGACGGCTCATGACACTTCTCCTGTGTGTGCTCGGCGTGCGTGGCCGGGGGTGAGCGAGGTCTGGGTCGTCAGCCGGCATCCTGAAGCAGGAAGTGCCGTGCGCTGAGCGGGCCGTCGAGCTGCATCAGCCGTCCGCCCTCCCGCAGACCACCAAGGTCCAGTGCGGCGAATCCGAACTGATCCAGCAACACAGCCACGGCCGCCTTCGCGTCGGCGTCGTCACCCGCGTAGAAGACCACCTGGCGGCCTTCCTCGTGCTGGGGGTCCGCGGCGATGAACGCGGCGAACAGGCTGTTGAACGCCTTCACGATTCGCGCTCCGGGGAGGCGCTCGGCGACCCATTCGCTGCCCGTGAGGTCACCCACGTCGTACCGGCCCCGCCAGGGGTTGGCCGCGGCGAACTGATTCGTCGTGTCGACGACGATCTTCCCGGACCACTCGGTAAGGCTGGTCAGGTCCAGTACCGCGCCGAAAGGGACCGCGAGGAAGACGAGGTCCGGCTGCGCCGCCTCCTCGGCTGTCACGGCGTGGGCCTTCGGCCCCAGCTGTTCCACGACCGCCTTGAGTGTCTCCGGGCCCCGGCTGTTGCCGATGAGTACCTCATGTCCGTGACGGACGGCCTTGTCGGCGATGGCCTGCCCGATCTCTCCCGCGCCGAGAATGCCGATGGTGCTGTGTGCGGCCATGCTGCCACTCCTTGATCGTGTGTCGGGGGTCGTGCCGGCGCCCCGGCAGCGGCTGTGTGATCGACTCCGGCCGCTTCCTGTCGGGATGGTCCCGGCCTCAGCGGCAGGTGCGGCGGCGCCTACGCGCGATGCGGGTTGAAGTCCAGGAGGACCTTGCCCTTCTCCCGGAAGTACGCGAGCGCCTCGGGAAAGTCCGCCGCCTTGTAGACGGGCGCGGAGGGCAGGACGAGTCCTCCCTCGGAGACCAGCCGCGCGGACTCCGCGTTCAACGCCGGAAGCCGGGGCAGAAATTCGTCCTTGTACATCCAGAATTCCGTCGTGGTGATGTTCTTCGTCCTCAGCACGTCTGGATCGGGCGTGAACGGCTGGCCGCTCAGATACCCGTAGATCGCCAGCAGGGCGCCGTCGGTCAGTACGTCCAGCAGCAGTGCGGTCGCCGCCCCGCTGACACCGTCGAGGCCGAGGAGCACAGGATCGGAGCCGATGGCTTCCCGCACGCGCGCGCCGGCGTCCGCCGAGTCGACCACCACGATGTCGGCGCCGAGGTCACGGAGTTCGCTCACGAGTTCCGCGCGGCGCACGATGTTGATGGTGCGCAGCCCTCGTTCCTTGGCGAACACGATGACAGACCGGCCTACCCCGCTGTTCGCCGCGTTCTGCACCACCCAGGAACCGGCCGGGAGGTCACGTAGGCCGACCAGGAGCCCCGCGGTGACGGGATTGATGGTGAGCATCGCTGCCTGTTCAAGACTGATGGACTTGTCGACGACGGTCAGGTTTGTTGCCTCGGCCACGACTCGCTCGGACCAGGAAAAGACGCCGAAAGGAAGCAGGACTCTCTCGCCGGGACGGACCTCCGTGACTCCGGGCCCCACGGACACGACCGTCCCAACACCCTCGTTTCCAATAGCGGTCGGCAGCTCAGGGCGTACGGGGTAGACACCTTGCGCCAGGAGAAGGTCGTGGTGGTCGAGCGGGGCATACTCGACCTGGACCAGCGCCTGCCCGGCAGTGGGTGCCGGGGGCTCGGGCACGTCCACCACCTGAAGGCTCTTCTCCGGCTCTCCGAACTGGGTGAGGTGGATGGCGAGCATGGGACACGACTCCTTGCTTCGTCGAAATTCGAGACACCGCTTCCGACGCCGACGGCCCGGTCCCCCAAGGGTTTCCGCGGCTGTATCCGGCCCGGTCCGGCTCCGCCATCGAGGGAGACGGCAGAGCCCTCGGCGATAGACCGACGGGCTGTAGCTAGACCGATCCCGGTCGAGCAGCCACCAAACCGGCCTTGCCATCCAGTTGTCCGCGGATGTCCGCTTCTTCCTCCATGCAGTCCCTCCGGAGACCCGCTGAAACCACAGCACACAGAAACGCGGCAACCCGTGCCCAGCCACTTTGTAACGCCCCCCGCCAACGACGGAGTGCTCCGCCACGCCACCTCGGGGACCGCTTGGTGCAGCCAGATTTGTACCTACTAGTAAAGAACCCTGACCCGGGCGCCGCAACCGGAGAGGTACTCGCCCCGCCCGGTGCCGCAGCTCCAGTCCGCGTGCCCGTCGGAACCCATCGCCGTTCAAACAGCTCGCTCAGCTCGGCAGGACGAACGCCGGCCACGTACCCCACCTTCCAGACCTTCCGCCGGTCTGTGAGGAACAGCTGCACCGAGCCCCCAGGGACAAGGCACCTGGCGGGATCAAGGAACCAGTCAGCCACCCTGCCTGACCAGCGCGGCAGCGGCCAGACTCTGCTCTCGACATCACCCGAAGGAGGACGGACACAAGGAGGACGGACACACGGCGGTGGCCCATTATCGGCGCGACGCCCCGCCGCGAGAGCGCCCGCCACGCCGTCGTCGGAGACTTCGCCGCCAACGTCACCCCGTGCGCCTTCTGGCCCCGAGGCGCGGAACCGGCCACCCACATCGACTACACGGTCGGCGCCCCCGTCGTACAGCACCAGTGGGCTCCCGACCCGACGCCCAGCGGCCGTGCCAGGCGCCATGCCCTGCACGGTTCACACATCCGGGCCGCAGGCGCGGCGCCTGGCCGTTGACGTGTTGGGCCTGGTGATCGCGGTGGTGGTGTTCGCCGCGTCCGTGCACGACAACGCCGTCGGCATCGCACTGCTGGACAAGGTCGCCTCCGACACCGGGTCGCCGCCGACACCGACACCGTGGAGAAGGCCCTGGTCGACCAGGGACTCAAGAACGCGTCATCGATGCGCCGGCCGTACGCGAGGCAGGAAGATTCACCGGCGATGAAGGCCCCGGTGGACCGTCGGGCACACCCTAATGCGCCGCTGGTGTCCATCGGGGGTTTCTGCCAGTGAGGGCCAGTGCGCGGTCGAACACGGGTGCGTCTGCGTCTTGGGGTACTTCGTCACCCAGAAGGCGGAGACTGCGCATGCGGGGGGCCTCACGCGAGTATGTCGCGAACGTGGCTTCGGCCAAGGCCGTGGGAATGGTGCGCCGTTGTCCCGTGGCTGCTGCCGTGTCCCAGGCGTGGACGGTGAATTCGGCGATCAGGATCCCGCCGAGCGCGGTCGCGGGCATGAGCGGTCCGCCGAGGCCGGCCTCGCCCTCCCACGCTGCCGGCTCGGACCAGGCACTGGCCGCCGGTTCCGCTCTGCCGGCCACGAGCAACGCCCACTCGGACTCCGGCCGCCCGGCGAGGAGTGGCACCGGGCTCGCGGTCAGCAGGCCCGGATCCGACGCCGTGCGGGTGCCCGCGTCTCTCGTCATCAGCAGCATCATGGCGATGTGATTGACGAGGTCTTTCACCGTCCACGCCGAACACGGCGTCGGGTTGTGATACTGGTCGACCGGTGCACCGCGCACAGCGTCCACGACCAGATCGATGCTCTGCGCCAACTGCTCCACCTTCGTCGCCGGCAGCATGCGGCATCCCTCCTTCGAAGTCGACTGCGACGAACGCAGTCACCGCGGTTCGCCCCTCATTCGTAGGGCGTCGTCCTAGTCGATGAAGGCGCTCCACGCGGTGGCGTTGAGGTTGTCGGAGAGGAAGATGTCGGTTCCTCCCAGGCGCTTTTCCCAGGACGGCATGAGTTCGGCCGCGCGGGCGGTGACCGCGTCCATCCAGACCTTGATTTCCGCCTGCTTGTTGTCGGCCGGCACCTTGGCGGCGGCCGAGGCTTCCTTCATGTCGACCGTGCGCAGTGCTTCGGAAGCAGCGGCGCGCAGGTCCCGGATGTACTCCCGGTTCGTCGCCACGTCCTCGGGCGTACCGGGCAGGGCCATATGGCCGGTGACGATGGTCTCGTAGTCGTACTCCAGCAACTGGTCCATGGCGTCGAAGTACGCGGGCACGTGCGCGGAGAAGTACAGGCGGAAGAACGGCGCGCTCTTCGGAGTGAAGCTGTCCATCGCTCCCATGAGCTTCAGCTCCGGCAGGTGGATGAACAGGTTGCCGGCCTGATGCCAGTCTCCCGTGTAGTCGAGGACGAACCGCACCCCGTCGATGTCCATCTCCTTGCGCCGGCCACTGAAGGTCTCGGTGGGCAGCGGGCGCCGGTCGTCGTTCTTGACCTCCTTGATGAACTCGCCGGTGATCTCATGAGAGATGATCTTCAGGCCGTCCCGCTTCAGCAGGTGAGCCGCCCCGATGTGGTCGGCGTGCGCGTGGCTGTAGATCAGGTGGGTGACCGGCTTGGGGGTGACCGACTCGATCGCCTCCAGCAGTTTGTCCCCCAGGAACGGTGAGGCGTCCACGAGGACGACACCGTTCTTCGTCTCCACGAACATCGTGTTGATCATCCCCTGGGTGACGAAGTGGGCACCTCCGCCCAGGTCCTGGACGACATACCCGGACTCGGGGATGTCCGGGCCCAGGGCAAAGTCGGGTACAGGCGCGAACTCGGTCATGGTGATCTCCTTTGGGTGGCCCGCCCCAGGGCTGGGGCGGAGGGGTGTCCCGTGATGGGGTTCCAAGGGGCCGCGTGAGGGCCGGCTCGGGCCTGGCCTGCGGCGGCGCGGTCTTCGAGGCGACAGCGGGCCGGTGCGGGACAGCCGCTCCTTTCTCCGGCCCGGCGCAGGGAGGTCCTCTGGCTTCCTCTGGCTTCCTCGCGGGAGAAGGTCGTCGCTTTTCGTCCAGCATGGTCTGCTTTGCGAGCGCGTGGACACCCCAAGGGCGCCCTGCTGAACCTAGGTCTGACTGGTCCACCTTCACCGGCCCGTCAGGCCGCTATGGAGAGCACACTGGCCGCATGAACGACAACGGCGAACTGGGGGACTTCCTGCGCTCGCGGCGGGCCCGTCTGCGTCCCGAGGACGCGGGGGCGGCTTTCAGTGGCGGCGCGCGCCGGGTGCCCGGACTGCGCCGCGAGGAAGTCGCACATCTGGCCGGGGTGAGCACGGACTACTACGCCCGCCTCGAACAGGGCCGGCACCCCCACGTCTCCGAGACGGTACTGGAGGCGGTCGCCCGCGCCCTGCGCCTGGACGACACCGAACGCGGCTACCTCTTCGAACTCGCCCGGCCCAGGACACCCGGACGCGACCGGAGCAGTCCCTCCCGCGCACCACGCATACGGCAGCCGATCCACCAGATGCTGGACGTCCTGAACGACGTCTCACCGGCCGTCGTCATCAACCACCGCAGTGACGTCCTGGGCGCCAACCACCTGGCCAGACAGCTGATCACGGACTTCGACGCACTGCCGCTCCGCGACCGCAACCTCGCCCGATTCGTCCTGCTCCACCCTGCCGCCCGTGACCTGTACCAGGACTGGGACCGGGTCGCGGAGACCTTCGTCGCCAGTCTGCGCCTGGCCTCCGGACGCCATCCCGACGACCGCCTGCTGAACGAACTCGTCGGGGAGCTGTCCATCAAGGTTCCCGAGTTCTCCACCTGGTGGGCCGGCCACCGCGTGGACCAGTGCGCCCACGGCACCCAACGCCTTGTTCACCCCGTGGTCGGCGATCTCACCCTCTCCTACGAAACGCTGGCTCTGCCCGCCGACCCTGACCAGAGCATCGTGCTCTACACCACCGAACCCGGCTCCGCCTCCGCGGAAACACTCCGCCTGCTCGCCAGCTGGACCACACCGACGAACACACACGAGGCCGCCCCCTCCCAGGCACCGCACGGCTGATGAGGAACAGGCGGCCGATCAGTGACGAGGACTTGAGGCCATGATGTCCACGCTCATCCAGACTCCCTTCGGAGAAGGGTCGACGGCCGCCGAGGTCATCGAGGGCGTCGACCTTTCAGGCAAGCAGGCGGTCGTCACCGGCGCCGCGTCGGGTCTCGCGCCGAGACCGCCCGTGCCCTCGCGAGCGCCGGCGCCCTGGTCACCTTCGCGGTCCGCGGCACGGACGTCGGTGAGCGCATCGCGACCGGCATCCGCAAGGCGGCCGGGAGCGACGCCGTCCATGTCGGCCCGCTCGATCTCGCCGACTGGGCGTTGATCCCCGCCTTCACGAGCGCCTGGTCCGGGTCCCTGCATCAGCGGCCGTTCCGCCTCTTGTCTCTCGGCCGGCCCTTGTCTCTCGGCCGCCCCTTGTCTCTCTGCCGGCCAGACCCACTCCCCCACCTATCCGGATGAGAGAAACACAGCCGACTGATGACTAGGAATTGAGGTCTTGAAGGCCGTCGAGCGCATCCAACGCCACGCCGCGAGAACCACGCCCGGGTTCGCCATCGGCGAGGCCGAATTCCAGGCCCTCGGCCGAGCCGCGGCAGCAGCGGCTCGACCGGCCCAGTGAACGGCATGACACCTCTCCGGGCCAGGGGAGGTCCACGCATACAGATCGGCAGCACGAACAGCGCATTCATCCTGTTAGGGAATAAACGATGCACTCCGCACCTCGCACCGCACCGCAGCAGTCCCTGGGCCGCTTCGGAATCTTCAGCCACGAACTGCGCTCCGAAGACCCGGCACTTCAAGAGCAACGGCGACGCGCGGCAGCCGAGCTGGAAGAACTCGGCTTCGGCGTGATCTGGCTCGGGGGCAACAGCAGCGTGCACCACGCCGCCGCGCTCGCCGGGTCCACTGAACGCATCGCCCTGGCCACCGGCATCCTCAACATCTGGCACGAGGACGCCGCCACGGTGGCCCGGCAGCGAGCCGAGCTGGAGGAAGCCCACCCCGGCCGGTTCCTCCTGGGCCTGGGCGCCAGCCACGCCCAGCTGGCCCAGAACTACCAGCGGCCCTACTCCACGATGGTCGGCTACCTCGACGCCCTAGACAACGCCGCCGCCCCCGTCCCGGCAGGCCGCCGGATCCTGGCGGCGCTCGGACCGAAGATGCTGCGTCTCGCCCGCGACCGGGCCGCCGGCGCCCACCCCGCGATGGTCACCCCCGAATACATCAGGCAGGCCCGGGAGGTCCTGGGCGACGGACCGCTCCTGGCTCCCGTGGTCACCGTGGTCCTGGAAAACGACCCCGTCCGGGCACGTGCCATCGCACGTGACTTCCTCGAGCTGTACCTCCGGCTGCCCAACTACACCACGAACTTCGAACGCCTCGGCTTCACCGCTGACGACTTCACCGGCGGCGGCAGCGACCCCTTGGTCGACGCCCTGGCGGCCTGGGGAACCGACGACGCGATCAGCGACCGCCTGACCGAGTTCCACACCGCCGGCGCCGACCACCTGGCCCTGCAGCTCATCACCGCCGAGGGAGGCGAGACGCCGCCCCTCACCCAGTGGCACCGCCTCGCCGGCGTCAGCGCGAAGAGCGCGTAGCCGCACAGGTGACGACGCCCGAGGCACTCATGACAATCACCCTCTGGAGCACGGCATGTCCACACCCGAGCAGAACAAAGAACTCGTTCTGACGGCCTTCGACACACTCTTCGGCAAGCGCGACTACGCGGCCGCGGAGGAGTTCTGGTCCGAGGACTACCTTCAGCACAGCCGGCACATCCCGCCGGGTCGGGAGGGTCTGTTCAACCTCGTTGGCGCCCTGCCCGCCGCCCTGCGCTACGACAACCAACTCGCCGTCGCCGAGGGCGACTACGTGATGCTCTACGGCCGTTACTCCGGCGCAGGCGAGACCGCCTCCGTCGTGGCCGACGTGGTGCGTGTCGAGAACGGCAGACTGGCCGAACACTGGGACGTCTGGGAGGACGAGGCGACCCGCGCCGAGTCCGCAAGCGGCCTCCCGGTGTTCGGCGACCACTTCCCGCACGACCGGGCGAGGTGAGCCGAGGTGACCGGCACCAATCGCCAGTTCCGCCTCAGAGCCCGCCCGGCCGGCCCCTTCGAAGACTCCGACTTCGAGCTCGTCCGGACACCCATTCCCGTGCCTGGCGACGGCGAGTTCCTGGTCAAGGTCACACACTTGTCGATCGACCCCGCTATGCGCGGCTGGATGAAAGCAGAGCACGTCACTCCGGTGGACATCGGAGCGGTCATGCGGGCGATCACGATCGGACAGGTCGTGCACTCCCGCCACCCCGGCTTCGCGGAGGGCGACTTCGTCCACGGCACGTTCGGCGTCCAGGAGTTTTCGCTCTCGGACGGAACCGGGGTCTCCAAGATCCGCCCCGAGGAGGGCCGGTCGCTCGCGGCGTATCTCGGCGTCCTGGGCATGACCGGCATGACCGCCTACTTCGGGCTCCTCGACGTCGGCCGGCTCACCGCGGGCGACGTGGTGCTCGTATCGGGGGCGGCCGGGGCCGTGGGAAGCGCCGCCGGTCAGATCGCGAGGATCAAGGGCGCGCACGTGATCGGGATCGCGGGTGGCCCCGAGAAGACGCGCATGCTCGTCGACCGGCTCGGGTTCAGCGCCGCCATCGACTACAAGCGGGACGACTTTCTCGACCAGCTGCGCGACCGCACCCCGCGATACGTCGACGTGTTCTTCGACAACGTCGGCGGAGACATCCTCAATCAGGCACTCACCCGCCTCGCCCGTGGCGCGCGAGTCGTCATCAGCGGCGCGATCTCCCAGTACGACAACGCCGATGCGGTCGTGGGACCGAGCAACTACCTGACTCTGCTGTACCGGAGCGCCTCCATGGCAGGCGTCGCCGTTCCGGCATTCGCCGACCGGTATCCCGAGGCCATGGCGCAGATGTCGCACTGGCTCGCCGCCGGTCAGCTGACGAGCGTCGAGGACACGGTGCACGGCGACATCGAGACGTTCCCGGCCACGCTCAGGCGCCTGTTCACCAGCAGGAACACCGGCAAGCTCGTCCTCGAACTCGAGCACCAGGCGTGAGCCCACCCCTCTGTCTTCCCGGCGCACCTGCACCAGATCTGCCGGGACCGCCTCCCTCGCCTGTTCAGGTGGGGAAAACAACCGACCACTGACTAGCTAGGACTTGAGATCATGACAACCACCCAGCGCATCCACACGCCCTTCGGAGAAGAGTCGACGGCCGCCGAGGTCATCGAAGGCATCGACCTTTCCGGCAAGCACGCGGTCGTCACCGGCGCCGCCTCGGGTCTCGGCGCCGAGACCGCCCGCGCCCTCGCGGGCGCCGGTGCCTCGGTCACCCTCGCGGTCCGCAACACGGACGCCGGCGAGCGCACCGCGACCGACATCCGCAAGGCCACCGGAAGCGACGCCGTCCATGTCGGCCGGCTCGACCTCGCCGACCAGGCGTCGATCGCCGCCTTCACGAACGCCTGGACCGGGCCCCTGCACATCCTCGTCAACAACGCCGGCGTGATGGCACTGCCCACGCTCGAGCGCACACCGGACGGCTGGGAGCTGCAGTTCGCGTCCAACCATCTCGGCCACTTCGCGCTCGCGCTCGGCCTGCACGACGCGCTCGCGGCCGCCGGCAACGCGCGGATCGTGTCGCTGAGTTCCCGCGGCCACCACGCCTCGCCCGTGGAGTTCGACGACATCAATTTCGACAACCGCGCTTACGACCCGTGGCTCGCCTACGGGCAGTCCAAGACCGCCAACGTTCTCTTCGCGGTCGAGGCGAGCAACCGCTGGGCCACCGACGGGATCACCGCCAACGCCGTCCACCCCGGCGTGATCATGTCGACGAACCTGTCGCGCTACATGGATCCGGACCAGGCCGCACAGCTGCGCGCCGCCGAGGCAGCCGGAGAATCCGGCTCGATCCAGGGCGCACCGTTCCGGTTCAAGACCATCGCCCAGGGCGCCGCGACCAGCGTCCTCGTCGCGACCTCCCCTCAGCTGGAGGGCATCGGCGGCCGCTACTTCGAGGACAACAACGAAGCGGAGAAGTTGTCGGCCCAGGCCGTTGGATCCGCCCCCGGCGGCATAGCCCCGTACGCGCTCGACCCGGACGCCGCCAAGCGCCTGTGGGAGCTGTCACTCGCCGCAACAGGCGCATGAGCAGAATCCTCGCAAGAGCGGAACTGAACTCGCGGCAGCGATTCCAGCGCCCTTCATCGACACTGTGCTGACCCGCACATCGCATACGTGAGCCGTGACCTGTACGAGGTGTTCTACCGGGGGTTCTACCGGGACGCAGTCGAAGACACCGGAACACCTGTCTCCCTGCGCGGTCCTGGGAGTCGGCAGAGGGGCCGACCATCGTCCGGGACCGCGCAGGCGAGGGCAAAACACGTCGCGGCAGCGGCAGGACGGCTGCCGCAGGTCACACGGAAGCGGAAATTACGGACGCTCGTTGGGAGTCAACTTGAGGGTGCCTCGGAGGAGCTGCGCCCTCGTAGGCCCGTCGGGGCACTCCAGCTGGCGAGCATGCTGAGCGTCTCCGCAGAGGCCGAACCAGGTTCCGCGGTGTAGAGGCAGATACTCAGGTCAGGGTCGGCGGGCAGGGCCAGAATCTCGTAGGAGAGGGTGAGTTCGCCGACCACGGGGTGAACGAGGCGCCGGGTGCCGTGGGCGCACTGGTCCACGCGGTGGCCGGCCCACCAGGTGGAGAACTCGGGAAGCTTTGTGGACAGCTCCTCGACGAATTCGTTCAGCAGGCGGTCGTCGGGATGGCGTCCGGCAGCCAGACGAAGACTGGCGACGAACGCCTCCGCGACCCGGTCCCAGTCCTGATAGAGGTCACGGGCGGCGGGCTGGAGCAGTACGAATCGGGCGAAGTTGCGGTCGCGGTGCGGCAGTGCGTCGAAGTCCGTGATCAGCGCCTTGGCAAGATGGTTGACTGCCAGGACGTCGCTGCGGTGGTTGAGGACCAGGGCCGGCGAGACATCGTTGAGGACGTCCAGCATCTGGTGGATCGCCGGACGCACGCGCGGCAGCGGGGCCGGACGGCGCCGTTCCGGGCTGGGGGACTTGGACCGGGCGAGTTCGAAGAGGTAGCCGCGTTCGGTGTCGTCCAGGCGCAGCGCGCGGGCGACCGCCTCCAGCACCGTCTCCGAGACGTGGGGGTGCCGGCCCTGTTCGAGACGGGCGTAGTAGTCCGTGCTCACCCCAGCCAGGTGCGCGACCTCTTCACGGCGCAGTCCCGGGACCCGGCGCGCGCCGCCACTGAAAGCCGCCCCCGCGTCCTCGGGACGCAGACGGGCCCGGCGCGAGCGCAGGAAGCCACCGAGCTCGTCGCTTCGATCCATGCCTCCAGTGATACCACTACAGCGGCATGACGGGCCGGTGAGTGGACCAGCCAGACCTAGGTTCAGCAGGGCGCGCGCGAGGCGTCCGCACGCGTGTCCCGGGCGGGATGCTGGACGCGAACCGGGAGGCAACGCCGCCTCCACAGGTGGTGCTCGCCGACAACGGGCCCTGTCTGAGAAACGGCCGTCCACGGCCGAGCGGAGCACCCGGTTACCCCTCGTTCCTCACACGAAGCAGATGAATCATGCCCTTTGTGATCTACGTCCTTGGGCTGGGCATATTCGCCCAGGGCACCTCGGAATTCATGCTCTCCGGCGTGATGCCCTCCATCGCCCAGGACCTCGACATCCCCCTCGCCTCCGCCGGAATGCTGGTGTCCGCCTTCGCCATCGGCATGCTCGTCGGAGCACCACTGATGAGCCTGATCACCCTGAAGATGCCGCGCCGTGCCGCGCTGGTCGGCTTCCAGCTCGTCTTCATCGCCGCCCACATCGGCGCCGCCCTCGTCCCGCACTTCGGATTCCTGCTGGTCATGCGGGTGCTGTCGGCCATGGCGTACGCCGGATTCTGGGCCATGGCCTCGGTCGCGGCCATCTCGCTGGTGGACGCCGACAAGCAGGGCCGGGCCATGGGAGTGGTGGTCTCGGGACTGAGCGTGGCCACGATCATCGGTGTCCCGGGCGGCACCCTGCTCGCACAGCACGCCGGCTGGGAGGCCGCCTTCTGGGCCGTAGCCGCGATGACCGCTCTGTCCACGATCGCACTGGTCATCGCCCTGCCCGGCGGCCGGGACACGGCGACGGCACAGCCGCGTCTGGCCACGGAACTGCGCTCGCTGATGCAGCCACGGCTCTGGGTCGCCTACGCCACCACCGCACTGACCGTGGCCGCCCAATTCGCGATCTTCTCCTACCTCGGAGCCCTGCTGGAGGACGTCACCGGCCTCAGCACAGGCCTGGTACCCCTCGTGCTCGGACTCTACGGCGTCGGCGCGTTCATCGGCCTGACCATCGGAGGACGCGTAGCCGACCGCGCCCCCTTCACACTCCTGCTGGTGGGCATGGCCGCCTTCATCGTCGCCGCGACAGCACTCGCGGTGACCGCACATGTCGCCTGGGTCACGATCGCGCTGGTGGTGCTCCTGGGCGCCGCCAACTTCGGAGTCACGCCCGCAGTCAACGCAAGAGTCTTCTCCATTCTCGGAGAGACCAGGACGCTCGGCGGCGCCGTGAACATCGCCGCCTTCAACGTCGGCATCGCCGTCGCCCCCCTGGCGTCCGGCCTCGTGATCAACACGGGACTGGGGCTGGCGGGTACGGCCTGGATCGGCGCGGCCTTCGGGGTCGCCCACTTGGGCAGCGTTCTGCTGGACCGCCACCTCACCCGACGCCACGAAGGGGGAACCGAGGAGCCCACAACCGTCTCGGAGCGGGAGCACGCTCCCGTCGCCTCCTGACAACTGCAACCGAACCCAATCGTTCCGTCGCGGGCATCGGCTGCGGAGACCGACAATTCCAGAACAGGACCTCATCTACCGGCGACGCACACTCGACGAGATCCGGTACGAGTCCCCGCGCGGCGGAGGTGAGTTGACGCCCGTCCGCCCGGCGGGCGGCACAGGGCGAGCACGTCCAGGACTACCGCCGTCTCCGGCAGGTCGTCGCGGCACCCCATCACCTGGAGGCCGACTTCGGCCGGCACCCGGTCCCGGTCGCCGCGCTCGTGCGCTGCGGCCAGGTCCCGGCGGTCCATGGCCTGGCTGTAGAGCAGGGCCGGGATGAGCCGGCCGATGCGGACCAGGTCCTCGCCGTGCACGGCCTGCGCCGCCCGGCGGGTCACCCAGCCAGGCCATGGCTCAACTGCCGCCGCTCGGTGCGGGATCACCCACGTCACGCTGCCAGCCGCCTGCGACATTCAGGCCGGGCACCGGACAAGCCATCCCCGCAAAGGAATTGGCCAGTGAGTTCCGTCGAGGGGGCACCGTCATGATGGCTGACGCCGTGCGATACGGCTCAGGTGGCCTGGGGCCAGGCACGCAGCAGGGCGGCGATCCTGGCTGCGGTGCAGGAGGGATCACGCAGCATGTCGCGGAGGGCCACGGCGTCCTCGCGCGTGGGCTTGACGGGGATCCCGGAGGCCTCCAGGTACATCACGCCGGTTGCGGCGGCCACGGCCATGTTGGAGCGCTCGAGCCAGCGGCAGCGTCCGAGGATGTGGACCAGCGCGGCGGCGCGGGCGTAGGGGCCGGCGTAGACGGGAGTATCCAGTAGTTCGGCCCGGTGGCAGGCGACTGCGGCCACCGGCACCCCGTAGTCGTCGGGTGCGGGATCTGCCGCGCCCGCGATCTCCGCGACCTGCAGAATCCAGGGGACGTCGATGTACAGGTCCATTACGCGGCGTGTGCCCCCGAGGTGGGACGGTCTGCGTCTTCGGCCTCGTCGAAGACGCTCTGGTGTTCGTCGAGGAAGCGCCTCGCCGCGTCGAGGCCTCGCTGCCGCAACCCACCGACGTCTTCCCGCACGAGAGCGGCAATGTAGTCGCCGACGCTCATGCCGCGGTCCTTGGCCCGTGCCGTGGCAAGTTCCGCGATCTCGTCGTCGACGCGCCAGCCTTTCTGAGTCTTCGCCATCTCCAGATGGTAACAGCTGGTACCACGGGGCGGAGCGCCCTTCTCCCGGACGTGCCGACGGGCAAGACTGCCGGACGGACCGTGAAGCGGACTGCAGCCGTGGACCGGATCCGAGGGTCGGCAGAGCTGAGGACTTGTGCGAGTGCGTGAGCGGGGCATTGTCAGTGCCAGCGGCCATGGTGGCGACAGGCCGGTCACCCGGTGCAGAACCCTGCGTTCACCTGGACCGACCTCTGGCGGCCCTGCTCACGGAGACTGCGCCGCCGCAGGGGCCTGCCGCTGTCCGTCCGGCTGCGGCTTCGGGGTCAACACGGCGTGGCAAGAGGCTCCCGGGGGCTCGACTAGGTCAACCGCCTTGGAGGTCGCGCGGATAGGCGCGGTTGGGGACACCGGCAACAGACAAGCACAGGTCCCGGTGATCATGGAGTTGCGACGCTCTGTGATCACTGGGGAGACCTGTGCCCGCCCTTCATCATGGCTGACCGAACCGCTCTGGGACCAATGCGCAGCCCTGCTGCCCGAGCGGCCGGAGTACCACCCGGACCATCCATTCGGCTGGCACCGCCGACGCATCAGCGACCGGATCATCTTCGACAAGATGCTGCAACTGCTGTGCTTCGGCTGTTCTTACGAGGCGATCGCCGACACGACCTGCTCGGCCACCGCGATCCGCAGCCGCCGCGACGAATGGATACGACTGGGCGTATTCACCCGGCTCATGCAGCTCGCACTGGAGTCCTACGACCGGATCGTCGGCCTCATCCTCGACCAGATCGCCGTCGACGGAGCGATCACCAAGGCACCTGGAGGCGGGGAGGCCACCGGACGTTCACCGGTCGACCGCGGCAAACAGGGACTGAAGCGCTCGGGCATGACGGATGGATACGGCATCCCGCTGGGCCGTGTCCTGGCCGGTGCCAACCGCCACGACTCTCCGCTGCTCGCCCCGACTCTGGACCGTCTGGAGGGCCCCGGCCCGTTGCCCCAACATCATCACCGTGCGCCTGGACGCCGGCTACGACTCGGACACCACCCGCGCTCTGCTCAGCGAACGCGGCCTGCACGGACGCATCGCGTACAAGGGGGAGAAGGCGCCCATTCCGGCCAGTCGGCGTTGGCACGTCGAACGCACTCACGTGTGGCGGAACGCCTTTCACCGTCTCGCCCGGTGCTACGAGCGTCGCGTCACTGTCATTGATGCCTTCTTCGACCTCGCCGACACAATCATCACCGTGCGCAGCCTGATCCGGCGGTCCTGGACAACTCACCGCTGGGACGAACGCCCGAACCGCCGACCGTGATCCTTCGGCCCCTCGTCAGTCACTTCGGCAGATCGGCGGAGAGGAAGGGAGCAAGGAGCGCGAACAACGCGTCGGGGCGGTCGAGGGGGATGATGTGGCCGCAGTCCTGGAGATGGTGTCCGACCAGGTCATCCGCGATGGGTCGGAGTTGGCGTTCGAGCCCGGTGCCGACGGGGTGAGAGCCGACGGCCACGGTGGGCATGGTCAGCCGAGCTGTCGCGACGGCGTCCTGGATCTGCTGCGCGCTGGTGGGCAGGGCCCGGTAATAGGAGAACGCGCAGCGCAGGGCCTCGTTCCCGGTGTACGCGTGGACGAAGGCCGCACGGATGTGGTCGGGTACTCCTCGCCCGAGCGTCCCCGAGTCGAGGAACCAGTCGATGTATGGGGCCTCGTTGCCGGCCAGGACGGTCTCGGCGAGGCCGGGGACGGCGTGGAAGCCGAACCACCACGGGGCGCCCCCCGCGACGGCGTGCTCTGCTCCGGGCAGGCGGCCGAGCAGTGCCTCCATCACGACCAGGCGCCGGACGAGGCCGGGTCGGCGCAGCGCGAGCAGGACGGCGGCGGCGGTGCCCGCGTCGATGCCGACCACCGCTGCCGAGGGCTCGCCGAGTGCGTCGAGCAGCCCTTCGGCGTCGGCGGCGAGGGTGCCTGCGTCGTAACCCTCGATGGCACGTGCACTGGCACCGAAGCCTCGAAGGTCCGGGGCGATGACCCGGTACTGCCCGGCCAGTCGGCCCATGATGCCGCTCCAGAGTTGCCAGGTGTGCGGGAAGCCGTGCAGCAGGAGAACCGCAGGCCCGTCCCCGGCGATTGCGACATTGAGTTGGACCCCGTTCGTCGCGATACGGCGCAGGTGGTGTGCGGGAGTGACGGGCATGACGGCTCCTCCGGCTGGTTACCATTGGTGACCACAAAACGATAGGTAACTGTCCGACCGCTTCCTAGACGGCACTTTCAGGGGCGCTCAGTACTGGTGGCTGGGGTACTCGACGTAGCCGGCGTCGCCGCCCTGCTACCACGCCCCTGTGTCAGGTCGACGCCGGAGGAGGGCTTCGACGCGATGGTATTGGGCACGTCGTTCCACTTCGACGGGCAGGGCACGGCGACGGCCGCGGACGCGATGAAGCGGTACTGCGGGCTGCTGGGCGAGCAGGAGATGGAAGGGAAATCGCCGACGCGGTGGCTGGCGACGAAGGAGCTGGTGAAGGACGACGGGGAGATGGTGTTCGAGGACGGCGTCTCCCGGTTCGGCCCGAAGTGCGCCAAGATCCTGAAGTCGGCCGTCGAGGGCACCAATCCGCGGTTGTTCTCAGTGCGCCGGGTGCTTCTGACATCGCACCCGCGCGACCAGCAACTCAGTGACGAGTAGTAGCTGCAGCGTGAAGAGGCTCGCCAACGTGACCGTCCGAGCTCACCAGAAGCGAGCAGGAGGAGACGAGCAAGAAGTCGGGCATCGGGGTGTTCGGTCTCGGTATCTCTGGATGCACAGCCAATCGCTGGGCGACCCAACAAGGGTCTACCTCCTCGCCGTTCCGCAGGGAGCGGCGGACGGTGAACACGCTGCACCGGCGCGAGCCCGGCCAGAACAGCCAGGCCACCCACGACCGCGTCTACGCGCTGTCCGACCTCCAGGTCCGCGAGGCCGCTGCGCAGACCAGGGCGCGCGGTAAGACGCCAACTCCGAGATCCGTCTACGCGAGCAGATCGTCAAGCTGAAGGAACTCCGTGCCAAGGACGCCCAAGGAGCTGTCGCAGCCGCAGACCGACATCGATCACCTCGTCCGCGCCGTCAACCAACTGACCGTGGAGAACCGGCGACTGCGCGGTGCGCCGTCGCGGCCCAGCTCCCCGGTCAGGGCGCTGCCGACGCAGCGGCCCAATCGGATCCCGTGAACCGCGCTCAGGGGCCCAGCTCGGCCGTGGGAAACATCGGTACAGCCGTTGGCGAGAACCCTCAACGTCCTGGGCCGCGACAACTTCAACGCCTCCGTGCCGTGCGAGACCTACGTCCGCTGCGTGACCCGGACGCGATCGAGCTCGACGATGACGAACACGGCGCGGAGGAGTAGAGCCCTCAACCAGGTCAGGCCGAACAGCCTTGTAGGGAGCGTGTCCATTCCTGCGCCCGTCGGGGCCGGCCCGTCTATCGCGAACGCCTCAGCGCCACGTCCCGCAGCGGCCCTGAGTCGCATCAGTCGAGGGCGTGGCTGCGGCCGGTCCGCAGGATCTCGTCGGAGAGCTCGGGCTCGACGTGGCGTACGGCGCGGGCGAGCATCAGCGCGCCGACCATTTCGCTGAGCAGGCGGATGGCCCTGTGGCGGGCCTCGGCCGGGTCGAGCTCGTGCCCCTTCTCCTCGGCTTCGCGCAGGAACTCTGCGGCGAAGCCGGTGAGGTAGCCCTCGACGCCTTCGGCGTACGCGCTCTGCACGGCTTCGCTGTGCCGTCCGGCATCGGTGACCAGGGAGGCGGAGGGGCAGCCGCCGTCCGGGGCGTCACGGTGCTCGGTGGACAGGTACCCAGCCACGACCCGCTCCAGCGGCGAACCGTTCTGGCCCGGACCGTCCTCGATCGTCCGGGCCAGGCCCCCGAGCGAGGCGGCGAAGGAGGCGCCGCACACCTCCACGGCCAGGTCGTTCTTGGAGGCGAAGTGATTGTAGAAGCCGCCGTGGGTGAGTCCGGCTTCCTTCATCAGCTCGGCGATGCCGACCGCGTCGATGCCCTCCGAGCGAAACATGCGGCCCGCCGCTTCGAGGATGTTCTGCCGGTTGCGGGCCTTGTCCTCCTTGGTGATCCGCGGCATGGCCGTGGCCGTCCTCTCGCGTCGCTCTCGATTTGACCTTTTCAATGATGCCTCTCATCATAACAGGAGTTTCAATGATGCCCATCATCAATAGTTCCTGGAAGGGGAGCGTCATGCGCGCCATCGCCTACGACCAGCACGGAGAAGCCGGGCAGGTACTACGCCTGAGCGAGCAGCCGGCCCCTGCCGCGCCCGCGGCCGGGGAGGTGCTGGTGCGGGTGCTGTCCCGGCCGATCCACCCCGGCGACCTGGCGGGAGTGGAGGGCCTTCCGGGTGGTCAGCGGCTGCGGTTCGCCACGCCACGGATTCCCGGCGTGGAGGGGATGGGCGTCATCGAGACCGTCGGCGAGGGCGTGCAGGATCTGCGGCCCGGTCAGCGGGTGGCGTTCTTCCCGGTGCCGGCCGCGTGGAGCGAACTCGTCACGGCGCCGGCCGATCTTGTGGTGCCGGTGCCCCAGGGCCTCAGCGACGAGACCGCGGCCTTGATGCTGGTCAACCCGCTCACCCTGCTCACCTTGCTGCGGGCGGTCGAGGACGCCCAGCACAGCCAGGCCGGTCCGGTGGTGCAGACGGCCGCCGGTTCGTCGGTGGGAAAACTGGTCAGCGCCGCAGCACTCAAGCACGGCATCCCGCTGGTCAACCTGGTACGCAGCGCCACGGGGGCGCAGACCTTGCGGCAGCGCTTCCCCGGCCTGCCGACCATCTCGACGGCCGACGCGGACTGGCGCACTCAGGTCCAGGACGCGACCGGCGGCCGGGGCGCCCAGGTCGTACTGGACGCGGTGGGCGGATCCCTGACCGGTGAGCTGGCCGGGCTGCTCGCCGACGGCGGCACGCTGATCACCTACGGACAGCTCGGTTCCGGCAGCACGCCGCTGGAGTCGCTCGCGCTGACCCCGCGGACCCTGACCGTGCGGGGCGTGTCCATCAGCCAGTGGATGGCCGCCCGCACGCCTGAGGAACGGGCCGAGGACGTCGCCTTCGCCGCCCGTCTGGCCGCGACCGCCCCGGAACTCTTCGAGGTCGCCGCCGGCTACGACCTCGCCGACTTCGCGAAGGCCATCGACCATGTCCGCCGCCCCGGCAAGAGCGGAACCGTCCTGCTCACCAGCCCCCCATCCTGAACCCCACGAAGGGCACTGCCATGAAGATCGGAACCCTCGGCGCCGGAACCGTCGCCCAGGCCATCGCCCGTCATGCTGTGGCCCACGGCCACCAGGTCGTACTGAGCAACAGCCGCGGCCCCGCCTCCCTGGCCGGGCTCGCCGACGAACTCGGACCGCTCGCCCACGCCGCAACCCCGGAGGAAGCCGCCGCGGCGGAACTCGTCGTGCTCGCAGTCGGCTGGCCCCAGATCCCGGACGCGGTAGCCGGCCTGCCCCCCTTCGACGGGCGCATCGTCATCGACGCCACCAACCAGTTCACCTCCCCGCCCCCGCACACGAAGATCGCCGACCTGGGCGAGCTGACCGGCAGCGAACACGTCGCCTCACTGCTGCCCGGAGCCCGCGTCGTCAAGGCGTTCAATACCCTCTACGGCCAGTACATCGCCGCCGACCCGCGCCACCAGGCCGGACGCCAGGTGCTGTTCCTCGCCGGTGACGACGCCGACGCCAAGACCACCGTCAAGGACCTCACCGCCGCCTTCGGCTTCGCCCCCGTCGACCTCGGCTCCTTGCGCGGGGGCGGACGCCTCATGCAGCTCGGCGGCCCACTCTCCGGCCTCCACGCCCTCAAACAGGACTGAGCCGGGCCCTCGCCCGTTCCTCGCTCTCCTCCTCATCCGACCCTCGGCTCAAGGAAGTTGCTCATGACCACCCAGCCCCTGCTGCAGCCCGTCCGCCTCGGCGCGCTGGATCTCCCCAACAGCGTCGTCATGGCCCCCATGACCCGCGCCCGTGCTCAGAACGCCGAGCTGGCCCCCACCGACCTGCATGCGACCTACTACGCGCAGCGCGCCGGCGCCGGCCTGATCGTCACCGAGGGAACATGGGTCAGCCCCGACGCGATCGGCTTCATCAACGTCCCCGGCATCTACACCGACACGCAGACGGCCGGCTGGGTGAAGGTCACCGAAGCCGTCCACGAGGCCGGCGGGCGGATCGTCTCTCAGTTCGGCCACGTCGGCACGGCCTCCCACCCCGACCACCTCGGCGGCCGCCTGCCCGCCGGCCCCTCGGCCATCAACCCCGGCGAGAAGTCCTTCACCCCCTCCGGCCCGAAGGACACCGTCACCCCGCGCGCCTACACCGCCGCTGAGATCGCCGACACCATCGCCGACTACCGCCATGCGGCCGAGAACGCCCGCCGCGCCGGCTTCGACGGCGTGGAACTCCACGCCCAGGGATCCCACTTGATCCCGCAGTTCCTCAACCCACGTCTCAACCAGCGCACCGACGCCTACGGAGGCAGCAGCGAGAAGCGGGGCCAGTTCCTCCTGGACATCCTCGACGCCGTCAGTGACGTGTGGGGCAGCGACCGCATCAGCGTGAAGATGTCCCCGGGCTGGACCAGCGGAACCGCGTTCACCACGGACGAGGAGACACTCGCCGACTACGACCAGCTGCTCAAGAAGCTCAACGACAGCAACCTGGCCTACCTGCACCTCCTGGGCACCCCCGGCACCATTGAAGAGCGCATCGCCCTCTTCTCCCGCTACCGCGCCCACTACCAGGGCAACATCGTCGCCAACCTCGGCTTCACCCAGGCCCTCGGCAACGAGATCCTCGACCACGGGATCGTCAACGCGGTCTCCTTCGGCGCCCCCTTCATCGCCAACCCCGACCTGGTCGAGCGCTTCGTGCAGGGCCACCCGCTGGCCGACGGCGACCGGGACACCTACTACGCCGGTCACACCGAGGGCTACACCGACTATCCCGCCTTCGCCGCCAACTGAGCAAGGAAGATCGCCGTGAGCAGCAACATCCGAGCAATGATCGCGAACGTCGAAGTAGAGAACCTCGAAGACGCGATCCCTCTCTACCAGGACCTGGCCGGAAACGCGGAAGTCCGCCGATTTCCCTACCGCGAACTGGAGTTGGCACTGGTAGGACCCTTCCTGCTCTACTCCGGCCCGCTGGAGAAGTACGTCTCGCAGAACGCGACCGTCCTCGTCGAATCCCTGACCCCCGTTCTCGACGCCCTCGGCAAGGCCGGCGCCGAGATCCTCGAAGCACCCAACGAAGTACCCAACGGCACCAGGATCGTCGCCCGCCACCCGGACGGCTCTGTGTTCGAGTACATGCAGCCCCGAGTCTGAGCCCCGAGCGCCACAGCACCACTCCACTGCTCGTGAGGCCAGCATCGGGCCGGCCTCACGAGCACTCGCACCACCCACGGATGGGAAGAACTCGTTGCTCCGGCTGGTACTCCCGACCGTGGGGCACGTAGTGCTGCGTCGTCCACCTATCACCTGAGGTGTGCGACTTCGCCCGTCCAGGCTTCCCCTCACCTGTGGTTCCGGGATGGTCCGGGCGCCCTTGAGCTTGAACGCTCAGCCTCACACCTGGCCGTTGCAGCGACGTACGTGAGCGCGAGGACGAGCCCTGGACACTGGGGCATTCGACCGCATCGACCACGACCACGACGGCCCATGACTATGCTCGGTCAGCGCCCCACCAAGGCCCTGATCCGCAGCTGGTTGAAAGGCGGGCGTGATGGATCGCGGCCGGTTCGCACCGACCGATGAGGGAACTCCTCAAGGCGGTGTGATCAGCCCGCTGCTGCTGGACGTCGCTCTGCACGGACTGGAACAGGCCGGAGGGCGCCAATACGCGGTGTGCCAATACACGGTGCCGACCGGGCGCGAGCCCGGCGCGATGCCGGGCACCCTGGTGCTGGTGACGTACGCCGACGACTTCGTCGCGCTCTGCCACGACGAAGCTGAGGTGCACCATGTCAGTGCCCGGCTGTCGGCGTCCCCAGACGATCCTGCTCTCGCCGAATACTGGCGCAATCGCCGCCGAGAGAAGGCGCCGCCGCCGAGGGACAAGACCAGTCTCGTCCTCGCGGCGCGGCGACGGGCCACACCACCCCGCGGACCTGCGAAGCCAAGGGGTTTGCTTGAGTCGGATGTGCTGAAAGGTGCACGTCCGGTTCTGAGGGGCCCGGGGACCGGCCATGGTCTCCGGCAACCCGGCCCTTTCAAGGACTGGAGTACCCGCGGAGACTCTTTGGCGCAGCCGCCACCCCGGGCACCGAACTTGCCGTCCAAGCCCTCGTAGGCGACGTCCCCGAACGCCGCGTCCGCGCCCTCGTCCCGTGGTTCACCAGCGGCCCGGTCCGCGCCTGGGCAGCGGAAGTGATCGCCGAGGTAGCGAGCCTGCTCGCGCCCGGCGATGGCCGACGCTGACCACCGACCGGGTGGTGTGCGGCGGACGGTCTGTCGGCCTGAGAACGGTAGTACCCCACGCCACTAGCCTCGGTATCTGCGGTCGCGTCGAGCCACGCCGCGGCTTACAGCATGATCACGACAGGTTCGGGGTCACCAAGGGATGACGCCGTCATCCTCGAAGAACGAACCGGTCGGGCCTCCGTCGGGCAGCGTGGCGAGCCGGATGGCTGTGGCTGCGCCCTGCTCAGGAGTGCGGGGTCCGTAAAAGCCGGTGAAGTCGGTCGCGACCAGGCCTGGACAGGCGGCGTTGATCAGGATGTTCGTACCGGCGAACTGCCGGGCGTACTGCACGGTGACGGCGTTGAGGAACGACTTCGACGGCGAGTAGGCCGCCATGATGGGGCCGATCTCGATGTCCGGGTCCGCCTGCCGAGTCAGGGAGGCGACGGCGCTGGAGACGTTGACGATGCGTGGCGACGTCGAGCGCTGCAGCAGCGGCAGCATCGCGTTGGTCACCCGGATGACACCGATGACGTTGGTCTCCACGACCGTGCGGACCACGTCGGGGTCGAGCGTGGTCGGGTCCTGCGCCCACCCCGGCCCCGTCTCTCCTGAGATGCCGGCGTTGTTGACCGGGACGTCCAGGCGCCCGGCCTGCCGTTCGATCAGTTCCGCGGCATCGGTGACGCTCTGGTCGCCGGTCACGTCCAGCGGCACCGCGAACGCGTCCACCCCGGCGGCGCGCAGCTTCTCGACGGCGGTCTCGCGCCGGGCCTCGTCGCGGGCTCCCACGCCCACGCGGTACCCGAGGGCGCCCAGCCCGGTCGCAATTTCGTACCCGATTCCCTTGTTCGCGCCGGTCACCAGCGCGATCTTCGTTTCGCTCATGCTGTTGATGTTCGCTCGCGGGCGAGCGGTGCCTCCAACACCGATACGGTGTCCTGTCATACCCGGTAGGTATCACTGAGGTAGGTATGTTGTGACCATGGACACCCTGGAGACCCGCGAGTTGAGGTACTTCGTGGCCGTCGCCGAGGAACTGCACTTCGGCCGCGCCGCCGAGCGCCTCGGCATGGCCCAACCGCCGCTGTCCCGGGCGATCCAGCAGCTCGAGCGGCGCATCGGCGTCTCCCTGCTGGAACGTAACCGCCGCGGCGTCTCGCTGACCGGTGCCGGAGAGGTGCTGCTGCACGAGGGCCGCGCAGCCCTCGACGCGGCCACCGCCGCCGCTCGCCGCACCCGTCGCGCCGCTGGCGCCGATAGTCCAGGTGGCGCCCGCAATCGCCTGGTGCTGGCGGTGAAGGCCGCAGGGTCTCACGAACTGCTGCAGAAGCTTCTCGACGCCCACGCGGCCGAGCCCGGTGCCGCCGAGATCGAGGTGCTGCCGTGCGGCATGTGTGAGCAGGAAGGGATGCTGCGTGACGGCCGCGCTGATGTGGCACTCATGCACGCGCCGTTCAACTCCCTCGCCGGGTTCGACAGCGAGGAATTGATGACCGAGGGGCAGATCGCCATCCTGCCCGCCGGACACCCCCTCGCCGCGAGCAGGACCTTGTCCCTGGCCGACGTCAGCGACGTCCCCGATCTTCCGCTCGCCCGCTGGCCCCGCCACGGCACGTACGCACCCGGCCCGGGCCCCGAGATCCACGACCAGACACAGCTGGCCCAACTGATCGCCCTCGGACGCACCGTGGCCGTCTTCCCCGACTCCGCCCGCGCCTGGCTGTGGGCCGAGCACACCGCCGTCCCCCTGACCGACGCGCCCCCCGTCGTCACCCACATCGCCTGGCCCGCGCACAGCCGCTCCCTCGCCCTCGCCGGGCTGATCCGCACGGCCACACAGCTATGACCCTCTCTTGCCTTCCCTGGCCGCCATCCGCCTGACCGCCGGCCCCACACCCCACCGCCGCCCGCCCACGGGCACCGCCGTGACTCCGTGCACTGCCGACCTTCGCGCTTGGGACTCCCAACAGAGTGAGCCGACCTGAAGACTGCCCGACAGGTAGTGTGCGTGCCCGCCGGAATACGCAACGGGGGCGTGTAGTGGCCCCCCAGACGCCGGTCACGCGCTCCCGTTCAGGACGAGCGCTCGCGCCTCTCGATGTCGTCCCACGTGAGCGACAAGTTCGGCTTGTCGGGGTTCCACCGGTACTGCAAGTCCTCGTTCTTCAGCAGCACGCCCGCCTTGGCCATCCGGTCGAGGAGGTCGACGAGCATCTCACCGAGCGGGTAACCGTCCATCCAGAACATCCGTTTGACCCCGCCGAATGACTGGTCCCCCGGAAACGCCCCCAGGATCTTCCCGAGTTCGAAGCCGGCCGCGTCGTAGTCGGTCCAGTCGGCCAGAACGTCCCGCAGTCCGCCCATCGCCATGGCACCTCTCCCTTCTAGGATCCTCATCGCGTCGGGAAGCGGCCGATCGCCGAGAGTGTCGCCTATCCACGACCAGACCAACGCGCGTCCAAGCTGAACGTCACATCATCGACAGCTTCCGCTGGGACCTCTACGCGGGGCCGCACATCGCGTCGACGACGGCTTTCACCAGGGTGGACACCTCGCCGGGGTTGCTGTCGCGGGCAAGTTTGCCGTAGAGGACCAGCGAAGCCAGCCCGTGGACCAACGCCCATGAGCCGGCCATGAATGCCGCTTGCCGGCTACCCAGGCGCGTATTTACCGCCGCCACGCGTGCCGCCAGTACGGCGTATGTCTCATCGGCGGCCGCGCGGGTCTCGGGGTGTCGGTCGTCGCAGGGGCGGCCGAACATGAGCCGGAAGAGCGCCTGATGGTCGAGTGCGAAACGGACGTACGCCTGCGCCAGCGTGGCCAGTTCTTCGCCGGGGGCCGCAGTGGCCTCCGCCGCCAGCAGGGTGCGGCGCAGATCCTGAAAGCCGTGCGTGGCGAGCGCGGCCAGGAGGTCGTCCTTGTCGGAGTAGTGCCGGTAGGGGGCATTGGGTGAGACCCCGGCCCGGCGGGCGACCGCTCGCAGTGACAGTCCCGCCTCGTCGCCTTCCTCCAGCAGCTCGAGTGCGGCGTTCAGACAGGCGGCACGCAAATCTCCGTGATGGTACGTGTCCCGGGCCGTTGCCACCTGATCCACCCTTCCGCCAAGTGTTGCCAGTGTATACATCCGGGCACCGGGGGCTCAGAGCTCGCCGGCGCCATTCCGGGACTTCGGGCTGGTCTCCGGATGGCCGCCCCAGGTCTCTGGGATGGTCAGCCAACAGGCCAATGTTGACGCTGCACACTTCCCATGCTTAATGTGGACGGTGTTCACATCCGAGGGTCGGCCAGGACACCGAATGGGCCGCGTCCGCCACAAGCCCCCACCGCACAAGACACCCCGGAACAGGTCCTTCTCCATGCACCAGTCCTCCACTGAAACCGCGGCAAAGCCCGCTTCACGCCCCCAAATCCGCGACCGGCCGTCGCTCCGCTGGTGGGTTCTCGCCGTCGTCGCCGTAGCCCAGCTGATGGTGGTCCTCGACACCACCATCGTGAACATCGCCCTGCCGTCGGCTCAGAGTGACCTGGGCTTCTCCAACGGTGACCGGCAGTGGGTGGTGACCGCTTACGCCCTCGCGTTCGGCAGTCTGCTGCTGCTCGGCGGCCGCATCTCGGACATGTTCGGCACGAAGATCGCCTTTCTGGTGGGGCTGGTCGGCTTCGCCGGGGCCTCAGCCCTCGGCGGCGCCGCGGGCAGCTTCGAGAGCCTCGTCATCGCCCGAGCCCTGCAGGGCGTCTTCGGCGCGTTACTCGCCCCGGCCGCCCGATCCATCCTGACCACGACATTCACCGACGGAAGGGACCGGGCCAAGGCGTTCGGCGTGTTCGGCGCCGTCGCCGGCGCGGGCGGCGCCATCGGGCTGCTGCTCGGCGGATTGCTGACCGAGCACCTGAGCTGGCGCTGGACCATGTACGTGAACCTGGCGTTCGCCGCGCTCGCCTTCGTCGGTGGTGCGCTGCTCTTCAACCGCTCCGGCCGCGACCGGGCCGCGACCCTCGATGTGCCCGGCACCCTGCTGGTCTCTGCGGGCCTGTTCGGCATCGTCTACGGTCTTGCCAACGCCGAGTCCCACTCGTGGGGCTCCGCCGAGAGCTGGGGATTCCTGGTCGCGGGCGCCGTGCTGCTGGCCGCGTTCTCCTGGTGGCAGACCGAGGCCACGCACCCGCTGCTGCCGCTGCGCGTGCTGCTGGACCGCAACCGCGGAGCGTCCTATCTCGCGGTGCTCATCCTGGGCGCGGGCATGTTCGGCGTGTTCCTCTTCCTGACCTACTACCTGCAGCAGACGCTCGGCTACACCCCGGTCAGGACAGGCCTGGCCTTCCTGCCCATGGTCGGCGTCATGGTGGTCACCTCCGTGCTGTCAACGACCGTCCTGGTGCCTCGCTTCGGCCCCAAGCCCGTGGTGCCACTGGGCATGGGCCTGGCGGCAGGCGGACTGGTATGGATGACCTCCCTGGGCCTGCACAGCAGCTACGCCGCGCACATCATGCCGGCGCTGCTCGTCTCCGGGGTGGGCATAGGGCTGGCCACCCCGCCCGCGATGAGCCTGTCGACGTACGGGGTGGCGGCCCAGGACGCCGGTGTGGCGTCCGCCGCCGTCAACACCATGCAGCAGGTCGGCGGCTCGATCGGCACCGCGATGCTGAACACCTTGGCCACCACCACCGCGGCCAACTACATCATCGGCCGCAACCCCCGCGACCCCCAGGTGCTCGCCCAGGCCGCGCTGCACGGATACGCCACCACCTACTGGTGGTCCGCCGGACTCTTCGTGATCGGTCTGGTCGTCAGCGTCCTGCTGTACCGCCGCGGCACGACGGGCTCGGGTCCCGTCATCGCTCCGGGCGCGCACATATGACCCCGAACGGGCTGTCCTCGTAATATCGACAGTGAGGTAGGAAACTGACATGCAGGCGTACGTGATGACCCGATACGGGGACGCGAGCGCGATGGAATTGCGGGACCTCCCCGAGCCGGTGGCAGGCGACGGCGAGGTACTCATCCGGGTACGGGCCGCAGGTCTGAACCCGATCGACTACAAGGTCCGCCAAGGCGCGATGCGGTTGGTGCACCGCCTCACCCTGCCCCAGGTGGCGGGCAGTGAGCTGTCCGGTGTGGTGGAGGGGGTCGGCGCAGGTGTCACGCGTTTCGCGGTCGGAGACCGGGTGTTCGCCAGGGTGGACAAGAAGAAGCTGGGCGCCTACGCCTCCTACGCCGTCGTCGACGAGACGCTGGTGGGGAGGATGCCGGAGTCCCTGAACTTCGCCGACGCGGCCGGCCTGCCACTGGCCGGGCTGACGGCCCTGCAGGCGCTGCGCGACGAGCTGGGCGTCACCGTGGGCGACCGGTTGTTCATTTCCGGCGGAGCCGGGGGCGTGGGCACCCTCGCCATCCAGCTGGCCGTCCGGATGGGGGCGGAAGTGGCCACCACCGCGTCACCCCGCGGCGAGGAGCTGGTCCGGTCCCTCGGGGCAACGACGGTCATCAACTACCAGAAGCAGAAGTTCAAGGACGTCCTGAGCGATTACGACGGTGCGTTCGATCTGACCGGTGGACAGGACCTGTCGGACAGTTTCGCCATCCTCAAGCGAGGAGCCAAGACGGTCTCCGTCGGAGGACTGCCCGAGCCGGCCAACGCGCGCGTGGACTTTGGTGCGGGCCCGCTGGTGTCCACCGCGCTGTGGGTGGCCGGCGCCAAGATCCGCCGTCAGGCCAGGCAACGGGGGGTCGACTACCGGTTCCTGTTCATGCACCCCAGCGGACCGGGCCTCGATCTGCTGGCCGACCTGGTCGACAAGGGCGAGCTGAAGGCAGTAACCGACCGCGTCTTCCCGTTCGAGCAGATCGCCGACGCATTCGCCTACCTTGAGCAGGGCCACGCCAAGGGCAAGGTCGTCGTCCAGATGTGAGCCGCACTTGAGGTTCAACTCCATGCGTGGACAACGGGTTTCATGCGGCGAGTGGCAGCGTACGTGATGCGAGTCATGTCGTTCGAAATCGACGTGTCCCACTGACGATGACCGATACCCGGGCCATGGTCTTCTGCTTGAAGCGTTCGTGGGTTCTCTGCGTGCCGTGGCCGCCATGGACGCGCAGGAACCCGCGCCGCCGGGCGCGCACTGTCACTAACCTCTGTGGGTAAGAACACCTAGGCCCGCAGGGTGCCGTCCATGACCGAGACGGCGTCTCCGGTGAGGTGGACGCGGTCGCCGTGCAGGGCAGTGCGGACCAGTCCGGTGTGCTCGGATGCCTGGAGGCCGGTGAGCCTGTCACGGCCGAGTCGCGCCGACCAATAGGGGGCGAGCACGGTGTGTGCGCCGCCCGTGACGGGGTCCTCCGGGATGCCGCTGGCCGGTGCGAAGAAACGGGACACGAAGTCGTACTCCAGCCCGGGCTCAGCTGAGGGGGCTGTGATGATGACGCCGCGCAGGCCCGCGCGACGGGTCAGATCGGCTACCACGTTCCAGTCCGGGGCCACGGCCCGGACGGTGGCCTCGTCGGGCAGGACCACCAGCAGATCACCGAGGGCGGGAGGGTGGAGGGTGGCCTCGGGTTTGGCCGCCAATGCCTCAAGCAGCCCTTCCGGCACGGGAGTTGGGGTTCCGGTCGCGGCCGGAAAGTCCAACGTGATGCTGCTTTCCTCATCGGCGTGCGTGACGAGGATGCCGTGCTGCCGGCTGCTGAACCGCATGGTCCCGAGGAGCCCCCGCTCGGTGCGAAGCACGTGCGCCGTGGCCAATGTGGCGTGACCGCACAGTTTGGCCTCGACGACCGGGGTGAACCAGCGGATGGCCCAGTCGGCGTCAGCCTTGTCGGGCACGGGGAGAGCGAACGCGGTCTCTGAGTGGTTCATCTCGGCGGCGACCCGCTGCATCCAGGGGTCTACCGGCCACTCTCCGGCCGGCAGGAGACACACCCCCGCCGGGTTCCCGGCGAAGGGACGGTCGGTGAACGCGTCGACGATGTGAAATCGCATGTCAGGAACGTAGCGATGCGAGAAAAGCGCCCTCCAGGTCCAATCTGTGACGAGTGGACTGGCTGCGGGTCGGGGCACACGTGACGGCTGCGGGCCCCGGGGCGATTCCAGCAGATTGATCACAACCCGATACGCGCCCCAGCAGTCCGTTGTCGTGATCCGTGACGTACCGACGAACGCCTTGGACCTGGAGCTCGAAGAACTCTTCCTGCGGACTGGAGCCCGCTTTCGCCGTGTGAAGCCCGGGCGGCGGATGCGGGAGCACGTCCGCGTGCTGCTCGGCCCGGTAAGCCGAAAGAACAGCCGGCAGTTCGCTGAGTACGCCGGCCACGCCACCCCATACGGCCTGCAAGCACCTGCTCTCCCACAGCCGGTGGAACGCCGATGGCCTGTGCGACGACCTGCTGGCCTACGTGGCCGAACAACTCGACCAGGCGGGCGGCATGTTGATTCTCGACGCCACCCGCTTCGTGCAGAATGGGCACACACAAACCTTCAGTACGCGGCCAGGCTGCATCCGCGGTTGAAAGCACGCGCATCCCGGCCTGCTCGACGGCCGGGACCACAGTGGCCTGGGGCACTCACCGATTGGCGTACAGCTCGTCCAGTCCACCCGAGAGCGCGGCGCGTACGTGGCGGGTGACCTCGTCGACCAGCACTTCGGGTTCATCATTGAGCAGCCCCGTCATCGTCGCCTCGGCCACGTCGCCCGCAAGGATCTTCGGGGAGTCGACGTCTGCCGCCAAGTCGGTGTCGACATAGCCGGCATGCACGCCGACCACCAGCGTGCCCTGCTCCCGCAGGGCCAGCCGGAAGGCGTTCGTCAGCGACCATTGAGCGGACTTGGAGGCCGCGTAGCTCGGAAACTGTCGATTGGCCACCCACGACGCCACGGACAGCATGTTCACCAGCGCTCCCCCGCCATTGGCGGCCAACACGGGCGCGAATGCACGCGAGACAGCCCAGGTGCCCAAGTAGTTGACCTCCATCTCGTGCCTGGCACCGTCCAATGAGCCCTCCAGGAGGGACGGGCCACCAGTGACCCCGGCGTTGTTGATGACAATGCTGACATCATCGGCGGCACGTGCGGCTGCGGCGACCTGTTCCTCGTCGGTGACGTCCAGCCGCAGCGGAGTGAGCCCGGAGCCCAGGACGGTCTGCGGGTCCCGGACACCGGCGTACACCTTGGCTGCGCCGTGAGCGAGCAGGGCCTCCGTGAAGGCCATTCCGATGCCGCGGTTGGCTCCTGTGACAAGGGCTACCGAACCGGTGATGTCCATGATCATCACTTCCGTCAGCGAGTGCGGAGGACTCCCTCCTTCAAGGCTAGTACTCCAGCCGGACTTCTGTATTTCTCCTGCTCAACGGCCTGGCGATGGGGAGCGTAGCGGGGGTTCGGCATGGGTGGGACGATCTTGGGGCAGCTGACCCACCCACGTGTGCCCACACCGCATGTAAGGACAGCGTCGGGCACGTGACCGGTGGCGATGCCGCCATGGAGACCAGATGTGCCCGTACCAGCCCACGGAGCGGCGGACCTCTTACTGGTCCAGGCCGCACTCGTTCTTCGCGCTCTGGCAGCACTCCTCGATCTTCCAGCGGCATCCTTTGAGTTGGACCAAATCGGCGACGGTGGCGTCCATCTGGGCGCAGGCGAAATGGGAGGCAATCTCGTCGGGCTTGCTGATGCTGCGGCGGGCCGGCATCCACCGCTGCCGGGTCGGCTCGCCGCCGTCGGACGCGGCCACGGCGGGCAGACGGGCGGCGGCCCAGTCGTAGAACCGCTCTCCCTTGGGTCCCGGCGACAGCCGCTGCTTCACCTACTGCGGCTTGGGGACGGCCACGATGAGTTCGTCGGGGATGCGGGCCGCTCGACGGCGTTCCCGGTCGCCTGTCCAGGACTTGGGCAGGTAGAACTCGCGGTCGACCAAGATGGGCCACGGACGGTGAAGCGCTCCGAGTCAGACGGAGGTTCCGGACTGCCCCGGGTTGGGTGGAGTCGAGTTGTTTGGTTTCACGCCACTGATGGGGCGCGGAGTTCGTACTCCACCGGGCTCAGCACGCCCAGCGCGGAGTGTCTGCGCTGACGGTTGTGGAAGATTTCCAGGTACTCGAACCGAGGCTCGAGCGCTCCCTCTGGGGATGTCACCTCACCCAGCAGTTCGGCAGCCCGGCGGTGAATGGCCAACTCCAGTTGGTAAGCGGAGCGTTGGCGGGATCATGGGCTGTGAAGGCCGTCTGCGGAGGTGGTCAAGGTCGATCCGGCCGAAGCCCATGTGCTCGTGGAGCTTGACTCTGGTCACCTACCCTCGAACCTCGTCCTGTTGTGGGCGTGACAGTTGATGACAGTGGCTAGACCAGCGGTTCGCTCAGCTCGATGGAGCGCAGAGCCGCCGCCAGTGCCTGTTCGTCGCCGATGTCGAGGGCCGTGTCGGTCAGCTTGATGACGTGTTCGTCGCCGTGCGCGAAGGCCCGTTCGAAGACCTCTTCGGGAGTGAAGGTGCCCGGTGGGGAGTACGCGACCGGGGCGTGGGGTGCGTACATCGCGGTCACCGCCGCAGATGCCGTCCAGGCAGCCCGCAGGCTCGGCACCCACAGGGCATGCGGGAGCGCGGGCAGGGTGCGCAGGACGGCGTTGGGGGCTGTGGCCGCGTGGACCAGCATCGTCTCCTCGCCGTGGCCGTGGGTGGCGTACCGGTGGGTGGCCGCCCGCACCAATTCGGTGAGACGGTGGTACGCCTCGTGCGGGTCCTCGACAGCGGCCGCCCAAACCGGCAGGCCCGTGAGGCGGTTGAGCAGGGTGGCGAAGCCGCCGTCTCGTTGAGCGATGGGCGCCACGGCGTCAAGGGCGGCGGCCGCACTGTCGGCGCCGGGCAGCGGGGCGAGGTCCGTAACGGGGTGGTACCGGGCGGCCCAATAGCCGAGGCCGTGAGCGAGCTCGGCCAGACGTGGCTCAGTGCCCTTGTCGGCCAGAAGAGTGCGCACGGCGTGGCCCACCCGGATCACCGGGTGCGTCGAGCCGCCGTACATACCGGGCAGGAGACGGGGCCACCACTCGGTCAGCACGTCGCGCCAGGGGCGCTCGGCGATCTCGTGGCCGAAGTAGTCGATCCAGTCGGCAGCGCGGCGCGCATCGCCAAGAGCTAAGCGCCAATTCGCGTTGGTGACCGGCTCGATGCCGGACGGGAACTCCCTGGAGCGCCTCGTCGAGAATGCCCGTCGTATCCATGATGAGGACGGTAGGCGAGGCGCCGCGGCGGCGTAACAGGCTGAAGGCTTAGGACCAGCCCTAGGTCCAGTCACCGAACCGGCGCCTGGCACGCCCACTGTCATGCCGATTTGGCGACAGCCCATCAGTCCGCTGTTCGCGGCAGTTCAGGCGCTCCAAGAGGTGCAACACGTTGTCCTCGTGCCGGAGGAACCAGTCCGGCGAGGCCCTGGCCTCGTGCGTGTTGCGGCTGCCGCAAAACGGTCCGCGTACAAAGCCGTGGCCATGGCAGTGATCCCATGCCGACGCCGGGCTCTCCTTGCACAGACTGCACAGGTAGGCGTCGGCCCGGGTGTTGCGCCTGCGTGACAACTCGTACGGCATGCGGCGCAAGTGGCCCTCCTCGTACGAAGCCTTGCTGGAAGACCACTCTGCAATTGTTCGGCGACGTCCGGCCGGGGCTGAGGTGATTCGATCCGCTGCTGGACCCAGCGGCGTTCCTGGAAGCTTTGGATGTGCATGTACTCGGTGCCGACGGAACGGCAGTACGACTCCTGCAGGGCATTCAGCACATTGCGAAGCGTCATGGTGGCCTGCCCCGCGAACCCGTCGACGACGAATTCTCTTTGCAGGTCATCATCCCGGAGCCCGAATGCCGGGAGGTCGAGTTCCGGGAGGTCGAGTTCCGGATGGGCGGCCACCCGTCCTGCCGTGAGCGGGTCGGTATCGGCCACCAGGTGTCCGCGGACTCGATACGCGTCGATGAGCGCGGCAACGCGGACCGCCTTGACGGCCGCCTCGTCCGTGGTCTCCTGATGCTCCTGCGCATTCGTCGCGCTGTTGCGCGCCTCTCGGCGGCCCGCGGAACGCGAGGGTGAGGGGGCCGGTGAGGGCTCCCTCGGCGGCCCGGGATCGGGGTATCGCTCGTACTGTTCGTCCACGAGCCATTCGTTGATGCCGAATTCCAGCCCGTGGAGCACCGGCTGACCGGCCGCGAACCCCCACACGGACACTCCCTCCAGCAACGCGGCGACAGCGGCGCCCCGCGCATACGACGCGGGCCACGCGCTCGGCGCCACCCCGGCCAGCGCGCCGAGCGCCGTCACCGACTGGCCCAACGCCCCCAGGCCGATCTACACCGTGGGCACCACTGTTGCGGCAGGTACGTCGTGGTGCATGCACCAGGCAGCCGTAGATCATGGCCAGCACCAGCAGCGCCGCGACAAAACCGGAGGCCCAGCATCGCGTAGCACCCCAGCAGCAGGGCGAGCCGCAGTTGCCCGGCCGGTGCATGGGGCACCAGCAGCGCGCTCGTCGCGGCGGAGACCATCGGCGGGCATCACCGGCATCAGCCAGCCGCCGAACGCCGCGTCCGGCGCGAGGCGGTGCCGGGTGACCATCAGATACGGCACCGTGCACGCTGTGACAAGACCGAGCACGGTACCGAGCGACAAGAGCACCCAGTCCACACCCAGCGCTGCCTCAGGCCCGATCAGCCGCCGACCCGACACCAGCGCCCCGGCACCCACCGTGAGCAGCGCCACCGGCGGCGCGCCGAAGAACTGGGCCGCCGCCGGATCAGCCGCGTGTACCCGCAGCGCACGCTGCCGGAGATGGCCAACGGCCAGCAGGGGCCAGCAGCAGCGCGGCGCCCAGCCAGACCACCGTGGCGAAAGTCCGCTGCCCCGGAAAGCTCCGGGGCAGCGTGACCGCCGCGTTGGCGACGATGCCCGTGCCCATGACCGCCGCGAACCAGCTGGGGCCGAATACCGCACGCGTCGTTCCGTCTGCGGCAGGCGGCAAAGGACGGGCGGACGAGGAGGAATTCATGACCCCAACGTAGGGCGGGGCCGGAGCGGCACTGCCGTTCATGTCCAGATGCGAGGGGCTTGGAGCACATATCGAGCGACCGCCACTGTGCGGCAGCTCGCGGGGCCGACCGTCTTTCCCACACCACGAGTTGTCCCGTACAAGATCACCTTTTCCCGTACAAGATCACCCTTACCTGACGGCCTGTCACCGTTCAGCGGCTGCCCCCGATGACTCTCCGTGCGGGTCACGCTCCGGTGCTGAGCAGCTGTTGGCACCGGCGATGGCGGCGAGGGCCGGCAGCGCGGCGGAGCAAGTCAGACGTGGTCGATCACCGCGAACCGCCGTGCCGGGCTGGACCGATCTGGTCCGGAAGGTGCGGTTGCGGCCGTACGCGTAGCACACCAGCCGCTCACCCCGTGGCGGGGCGGCCGAACGGAGGCCCTCCGCGCCCAACCGCCCGTCCCGGACAAGATGGACGCCCCCGCAGAACGGCTTCGCCGAGATGGAAGCCGGGCGGGACAACCGCAAGCGCTCGGGCCCCAGGGAGGAGGCTGAAGGGGGCGAGGTGAAGGGATCGAGCCGAAAAGGCGCGTACGGGACCGCCGACTACCGCGGGGCCTCGCGGCACGCCTCGGTTGCGACGGCGTCCGCCACCCCGGCCCGGGCCAGATCGCCGACGCAGCCGCTCTGGTCGCCCACCAGGCCCACGTAACACCCCATCCGGACGGCGTCCGTGACCTCGGTGCCCTGGTCCCGGACATGGTTCTGGCAGGCGTCAATGTCCGCGTGGGCGGCTGGTGCGGCGATGACGGTGCCGCCCAGGGCGAGGGCCAGGCCGGCGAGAACACTGGGAATACAAGCCGAACGACGCATGAGGATGCACCTGCTCTCTGGGTCGGATCACGCGGCCCTGGGCGCACCGGACCGCGGGCGGGGGCGGCGGAGAGCGAACGCGAGAGACGGAATCCCCGGGGATCGAGCACCACAGGGGTAGAGCGGGCGGTGTGCCGTGCCTGTCATGCGGGTGGTGTGCGCCTCCTCCGAGACCCGATCGGCCCGGTATCGGCCACCCTCGCTCATACGACGGTAGAGCACTCCGTGAGCGCCCGCACTCCCGGAAAGACGGATGCCGTCGGGAAGTCTGGCCACTCGTCCGTGACGGCCCCCGCCGATGAGCCCGCCGCGATACGACGGTTGGGCGGAGACGTCGCGCGAGCGCGGGCGGCGGGCATGCCGCAGGGGCAGGACAAGACAGGTGATCTTGTAGACGGCCGCTTCCGGCTGGCCGGGCACCTCGGCACGGGCGGCATGGGCACGGTGTGGCGTGCAGACAACGAGACATCGAGAAGGCGGGCGAGTGCGGTGCGCCGAAGCAACTGAAGCCCCCTCGTCGCCGAGTGGCAGGGCCGGTCCGTGATCATCACCAGGAGCCGGGCACCCGGCGACCAATACCCCCTCATCTCCGAGCCCGTTGGCGCCGCGTTCCTCTTCGGCCGGCTGGTCAAGGCCGGCCGTCAGGTCGTCATGAAGGGCCTCTGCTGCCTAGCTCGGCGAACGGTCCAAGAACCGGGCTGACAAGCCACCGGCCAGCTGGGCCAGGGCTCTTGCCTTCCCTGGTGAGAGTGGCGTCCGCACGGCCGCGGTCTGGTTCTTCACCGATGGCGCTGCGCCGGCAGCGGCCGCCGTCAGCCACACCGAGCGCCCGGTGGTGATGCGGCTCGACAGCGATGGTGGTCCCGGCGAGCACGCCGTCCCCCCGGGAGCCGACGGACGGGGCCCGCACCGGCTTCGTCCTGGCGAACGGACAGCACGACGACCATCCCGACGAGGACACCGTCTCCTTGCCCGAGGCACTGCGGATCATCGGCCCCGTCCCCGGCACGGCCCCACTCACGCGGCCTGGCCGGTCGGCCGCCGGTCAGGCCAGTGCCTGGGGAATCTCATGGCCACGGCCCCTGGGGAATGACGCCATGGGACCGACCCCACAGGCGTGCCCGGCGGTCAGGAAGCGAGTCTGATGTCCGCGGCGATCGGGAGGTGGTCGCTGCCGGAGGCGGGCAGGGTCCGGACGTGGGTCGCGGTCGCCGAGCGGTCATGATGTGGTCGCTCCGGGACATAGGGAAGACTGCGCGCCAGCGTGCCGACTGAACAATTGTCTTTCAATCTCGAAGACGCAGGTCAGGCCCAAGTTGGTCTGCGCTCGTGGAGGTACGCCTCCAGCTCGGCGGCCCCGGCCAGCATCGCGCGCCCGCGGGCGGACAGCCGACCGTGCCAGTCGCGCAGGGCGGCCTCCAGCGGCTCAAGACCGCCGGCCGCACGAACCTGGGCGATCAGCGGGGCGATCTGCTCCAGCAGGTAGCCGCCCCGCCTGAGCTGGTGGGCCAGCCGGGCATCGCGCACGTCGGCCTCGTCGTAGATGCGGTAGCCGGTCTGCGGGTCGCGGTGTGGGCGTACGAGCCCGGCGCGCTCCCATTTGCGCAGCGTCGCGGGCCGGATCCCGAGCTTCCCTGCCAGCGGCCCGATGAACGTGCCGGCGGTCCCGGGCACTACGGTCGGCTCGCGCTCGGACGCCTCCGCGGGCTCCAGGTCGAGCAGGGCGCTCTCCACGGCCTGGAGGGTCCGGCGGTCGTCGAGGAGCTGGGCGTGGCTCTCGTCGATCAGACGGAGCGCCTCCTCGACCGCGCCCTGGTTCACCGCCCGCATGATCGACGTCGCCGTCTGGTGGCCATGGCCGGGCACCAGGGCAAGAAACGCACGCAGGGCCCCTGCGTGCAGCGGGGTGTAGGTGCGGTAACCGTGAGGTGTTCGACCGGCGGCCGGAAGGATGCCGGCCTCCTCGTAGTTCCTGATCGCCTGCGTGGACAGACCGTGCCCGCGCGCCAGATCCACCGGCCTGAGCCGTTCGCCCTTTTGAAGGTTTCGCCCCATGCGAGCGACGATATCGCGGCAAAGTTTCAACCGAAGGTTCAGCGATAGCGTTGAAGGCATGGCTACTGACATCAGGGACACCGCACATGTCGTCGAGGCCGCCGCCGTCATGAGGCTGCTCCCGGCCCGGCCCCGGCTGCTCGCCCTGGGCGAGCCCACCCACGGCGAGGACACTCTGCTCGACCTGCGCAACGAACTCTTCCGGCAGCTTGTCGAGCAAGAGGGCTACCGGACGGTCACGCTCGAGAGCGACTGCATGATGGGCCTGGTCGTCGACGACTACGTCACCTCAGGCGCAGGCACCCTCGACGAGGTCATGGAGCGGGGAATCAGCCACGGCTGGGGCACCTTCACGGCCAACCGCGAGCTCGTGCGCTGGATGCGCGCCTACAACGTCCGCGCCGACAACGACGGCCGGCCCGCGTCCGAACGGCTCCGCTTCGCCGGTTTCGACGGCCCGCTGGAGATCACCCACGCCGCGAGCCCCCGGCAGGCCCTCACCGCACTCCACGGCTACCTCTCGACCCGGGTGGACGCGGACCTGCTCCCCTGCACCGCGGACACACTCGACCGCCTGCTCGGCACCGACGACCGGTGGACCAATCCCGCCGCGATGATGGACCCGTCCCAGTCCACGGGTCAGTCGGCCGAGGCCGGCCAACTGCGGCTGCTCGCCGACGATATGGTGGCCCTGCTCGACCAGCAGACGCCGCACCTGCTCGTGACGACCTCGCGGGACGACTGGGACCGGACGCGTCTGTACGGACGCACCGCCACCGGCCTGCTGCGCTACCACCACTGGATGGCGGACACCTCACCGGCCCGCATGACCCGGCTGGTGGGCCTGCGGGACCAGATGATGGCCCACAACCTCCTCGCCCTCGCCGAACGGGGCCCGGCACTCGTCAACGCCCACAACTCCCATCTCCAACGGGCCAGGAGCTCGATGCGGATGGGCGGGATGCCGCTGGAGTGGTGGAGCGCCGGTGCGCTGGTGAGCGCCCAACTCGGCGAGGAGTACGCCTTCGTGGCCACGGCCCTCGGCACGATCCGGCACCAGGGAGTGGACACGCCGCCGCCGGACACCGTGGAAGGACTCCTGTACGCGCTCCCGGAGGACCGCCGCGTCATCGACGCCCCGCGGCTGGCCGCCGCCCTCGGCGACACGCGGCCCGCACCCCGCGTATCCCCCTGGTTCGGCTACGCCCCGCTTGACCCGGCCCGCCTGGCGGAAAGTGACGGCATCGTGTTCGTCAAGGACGTCCCGCAGAGCTAGTGTCCTGCGCCGGAGATCCGTCGGCAGAAGGGGCGAGGGAGTCGAGGATCAGTGGCTGGCGTTCTTCGGCAGCTGTTTGCCCGGCCGGGCTCGTCAACCAGCCCGTCCGGCCGCCCAACTGCGAAGGTCGAGGTCGTATCCGGTGCAGAAGTCAGGGTGTCTGGTGGAGGCATCATCCGGCAAGTCCCGGCGTCGCAGGCTCAATCGTGGCGGGGACCGGCAGGCCAACTCTGCGCTCCACAGCTCGTTTTGGCCCGCCTGCGCTGGGATGCCCGCACCCGCGGCTACGTTGAGCGGCGCATCAGCGAGGGCAAGACGTGCCGCGAAGCCATCCACTGCCTCAATCGCTACATCGCACGAGAGGTCTATCAGGTGCTCACCCCGCCAAGACAGCACGTCACAACTCCAGTGTCAGCAGGTTGTCATCCATAGGGACATCAAACTCGCTGTCCCCTACCAGCCCACCGTCCACATCGCCGCCATCAATCAATGGCTCCCCAATCGGTGGGGGCGGGCTGCGCGCCCCCACACCGGCTTCGAAACATTGCAGGGAGTCCGGAGTCGTCTACTTCAGTTTGGTTTCCGAGCCATTGGTCACCACCGGGTCCGCCGAGGCCGGCTGGTAGCAACGGGCGGCCGCCACGTCGGAGGGCGACGGTGCGTCCGGCCGCGGAGTTCACGTACGGCCGACGGCTGTAAAACGGTCCGGCACGGTCATCACATCCCTGTCGGCGGACGCCGTAGACGGAGCAGAGCAGACCGGCCGGACACGCAGAACTCGTCGGCCCGGCGCCCCGACCGCCCGCGGGACACCGCACACAGGTCACACCGCCCGCAGGACAACGCCCGCAGGAGGCCGCCGCCTGATGTGTGCCGCACCCCGTGAGTTCCTCTGCCCTCTTCCAGACCCCGTGGCCAGGTCCGGCCCAGGGGCCGACGGCCGACGGCCCCGTCCCCGTCTCGGGCTGTGCCCGGGCGGCGCCGACGGCCTCCTCCCCGCCTCTTCCCGCCCCCGCCCTCCGATGTCACAGAACGGCTGGCTGTCTCGTCTCAGATCGTCGAAGACAGGCTCCGACATCAGGAAGGTGATGGTCATGCGGGTGTTCGTGGCAGGCGGGAGTGGAGTCCTGGGGCGGCGGCTGGTACCGCAGCTCGTGGCTCGTGGTCACCAGGTGACGGCCACGACGACGAGCACGGCCAAGCTCGGCTTCGTGGAGCAACTGGGCGCGGACGGCGTCGTGATGGACGGACTGGACCCGGTGTCCGTCGGCGAAGCGGTGGCGGCCGCCCGCCCGGACGTGATCGTGCACCAGATGACCGGGATCAGCATGGCTCACGCCGGCAAGCCCGACCTCAAGCACTTCGACCGGTGGTCCCTGCCCACCATCAGGCTGCGCACAGAGGGAACCGATCACCTACTGGCCGCCGCCGAGGCGACCGGCGTGCCGCATTTCGTCGCGCAGGGCTACGCCAACTGGAACGGGATCCGCGAAGGCGGCTGGGTGAAGACCGAGGAGGACCCGCTGGACCTGCACGAGAAGACACCCGCGCACCCGGCGATGGCAGCGCTGCGCCACGTCGAGGACGCCGTCACCGGCGCCGGCGGCGCGGTGATGCGATACGGCGCGTTCTACGGGCCCGGCGCCACCGACGACCAGGTCGTACTCGTGCGCAAGCGGCAGTTCCCGCTGGTCGGCAACGGCACCGGCTACGCCTCCTGGGTACATCTCGACGACGCGGCGAGCGCCACCGTCCTGGCCGTCGAACAGAAAGCGAGGGGCGTGTTCAACATCGTCGATGACGACCCGGCCCCGGCCGGTGAGTGGCTGCCCCATCTCGCGGCGTGCGCGGGGGCGAAGCGGCCGGTGCGCATCCACCCGTGGCTGGCCCGGCTGCTGGCCGGACAGGTGGTGGTGACGATGATGACCGAGGGACGCGCCTTCTCCAACGCCAAGGCCAGGCGGGAGCTCGGCTGGGAGCCACGCTATCCGTCGTGGCGGCAGGGCTTCGAGGAGGGGCTGGCGTGACCCGGACCGAGGAGTTCGAACAGCTGCGGCCGCTGCTGTTCTCGATCGCCTACCGGATCCTGGGCAGCGTGAGCGAGGCCGAGGACGCGGTCCAGGAGACCTGGCTGCGCTACGAGCTCTCCCCGACCCGGCCCGCGTCGGCCAAGGCGTTCCTCTCGGCCGTGGTCACCCGGATCTCGATCGACGTGCTGCGCTCGGCCCGCCTGCGGCGGGAGGAGTACGTCGGGCCATGGTTCCCCGAGCCCCTGCTCACCGACCCCTACGAGGACCCGGAGCACTCGGCGGAACTGGCCGACTCTCTGTCGATGGCCTCCCTGTTGCTGCTGGAACGGCTCAGCCCGCTGGAACGTGCGGTCTTCGTCCTGCGGGAGGTGTTCGCCTTCGGCTTCCCTGACATCGCCTCGGCGGTGGGCAGGTCGGAGGCGGCGTGCCGTCAGCTCGCGGTACGGGCACGCCGCCACATGAACGCCGGCCGGCCCCGGTTCGAGGCCGACCGGGAGGAGCGCGAGAGGCTCGCCGAGCGGTTCTTCGACGCCTTGCGGGAGGGGAACATCGACGGGCTGCGGGAACTCCTCGCCGCCGACGTGTCGCTGGTCGGGGACGGCGGCGGCAAGGCCCCGCAGTGGGCCAGGGGCTTCTTCGGCGCCGACCATGTGTCCCAGGTGCTCGCCACCCTCCTCCCGCCGTTCATCCAGATCGGCGGCGTCGTGGAACCGCACCAGCTGAACGGCCAGCCGGGCGCGATCTTCCGCGACCCGGACGGCAAGGTCCTCAACACCTGGACACTCGACGTCCTCGACGGACGGATCCAGACGATCCGCACGGTGAGCAATCCCGACAAGCTCGGGCACGTGGGCCCCGTGGCGGACGCATGGGCCGTCCTGCGCGAAACAGAGCAGGTCTGTCGGGACGTGGACTGACCCGAAGAGAGGTCACCGCGCTCCCGACCTGTGACACCAGGGCAAACAGCGGCGGAACGCGACGGCTTGCCGCACCCCCCACCAGAAGCCAAGCAGCGACAAGTTCGGCACACCAGAACGAGAACCACCGGAACCAGAACCACCGAAACCAGAACCACCGGAACCAGAATCGGAGAATCGGACATGATCAGGATCGGCATCATCATCGGCAGCACCCGCCCCGGCCGGAACGGCGACCGGGTGGCCCAATGGGTGCGGGACCTGGCGGTTGAACACGCGGGCGACACCGCGGACTTCGAGCTCGTGGACCTTAAGGACTACGCGCTTCCGCTGCTCGACGAGCCCGTGCCGGCGCGCGTGGCACCGGGCCGGCGGCCGCACACACGGCGATGGGCCGAGCGGATCGGCTCGTGCGACGCCTTCATCGTCGTCACGCCCGAATACAACACCGCCCCGCCCGCCGCCCTGACCAATGCCATCGACTACCTCTACGCGGAGTGGGGCGGCAAGCCGGTCGGCTACGTCGGCTACGGCGTCTTCGGCGCGGTCATGGCGGTGCAGAAGCTGCGTGCGCAGGCGGGCCCGTTGCGGCTGGCGGACATCGGGCCTCAGGTGGCGCTGACGCTGCGCGAGGACTTCGTAGCCTTTACCGACTTCCGGCCGCAGGAGCTGCACGTGGCGGAGGTGCACGGGCTGGTCGACGAGCTGATGGCGTGGGCGCGGGCACTCGGCCCGCTGCGCGCAGCTTCCCGGGCTGCTGCTTGAACGGCCGAAATCCCCTCCTGTGTAACGTCATAGCCGCCGTGCGAACGGTGGCGGGCCCCCGGCCCCTGTGTCACCGACCTCCTCAGACGCGGCCTGAGCACCGCGTGGGCATCGCATCGACAGGCCACCCGCGATGGCACCCGAGCAGATCGCCCATGCCCGCAAGCTGCTGACCAACCAGCCAGCACCAGGCGGCGCAGCCAACCATCCTCCCCACCAGTCTTCTGTCCCCATGTCACAGACATCGGGGCCCTCTCGTCTCGGGTGACGCCCTCTCGTCTCGGGTGACAAGGACAGGCCCTGAGAAGAACACGCCATCCCAAAGCAAGGAGTTGGTCATGACCGAGTACGCCACACACCAGACGATCGCGCTGATTACCGGGGCGAACAAGGGGATCGGCCGTGCGGCTGCCGAGCAGCTCGCCGCGCTGGGCATGACGGTCCTGGTCAGCGCCAGAGACCCACGGCGCGGCGAGGATGCCGCTACGGCGTTGCGCGCGGCCGGCGGCAACGCGCACGCGGTCGTCCTGGACGTCACCGACCAGGCCACCGCCCGGATGGCCGCACAGCAGATCGAGGAGCGCTTCGGCCACCTCGACGTGCTGATCAACAACGCCGGCATCACCGGCTCCGGGCAGGTCTCACCCGAAGGCGCCCACGATCAAGTCCCGAGCTCTGTCGACCTGGACATGGTCCGGGCGGTGTTCGAGACCAACGTCTTCGGGGTGATCGCGGTGACCAACGCCATGCTCCCGCTGCTGCGCCGGTCACCGGCGCCACGCATCGTCAACGTCAGTAGCGCTGCCGGGTCGCTGACCATCACGAGCGACCCGGACGGCCCACTGGCGGCTCTGCCGACGTCGGCCGCGTACACGCCCTCCAAGGCCGCACTGAACGCAGTGACCGTGCAATACGCCAATGAACTGCGCAAGAACGGCATCCTCATCAACGCCGCCGACCCCGGCTACGTCGACACGGAGATCAACGACCACAGCGGGTACCTCACGGTCGCGCAGGGCGCCGCGGTCCTGGTGCGCCTGGCCACGCTCGGCGCGGACGGGCCGACCGGTGGGTTCTTCAGTGAGGACGGCCCGGTGCCCTGGTGATGGTGACCCTGACCGTCGCAGGACTCGTCCCCCGTCTCGGCCCCCTTTCGCCGGCGCCGACGGCGTGCTGGTGAGCGCGGTTGATGGTGGGGTCGACCGACACCGTCTAGGCCCTCGTTCCGGTCGGCAGCTGGGCACGGGCGATGCCGGTGAGGTTGCCCTGCAGGAAGAGGATCTCCCGTTGGTTCGATCCGTTGAGATCGGCCGCGTAGACGTTCCCGGCGAGGTCGGTCACGTACATGCGGCCGTCGTCCGGATCGAGGGCGAGGCCGATGCCTTCCATGAGGTGGGTCAGCAGGATCTCGGGTGTCCGCTGCCCTTCCGGCGCGTCAATCGGCGAGCGGTTCACACTGTTGCCCCGCGGCGGGTCCCCGCGATCCGTCCAGTACAGCGTACGCTCCGTGAGGTCGAGCTCCAGGTCGATCGGCTCGGGGAGCCCCTCGAACAGCACCTCGATGTCGCCGCGTTCGGCCGCACTTTCCCCAGCGGGCAGGTCGATTCCGGCTCGCAGGATCTTCCCGAGTCCCGCGTCACTCGGGCCCTTCTGTGTCCAGTAGAGGTGTCCGCCGACCGGGTCGACGGCGACTCCCACGCACCACCTGGTCTCGTCGCGGCGGTCGTCCTCTCCCTGTCCCGTCTGCACGAGGGTCTCGACGTTGCCGCCGTCGAGGTCGCAGCGCATCACGCGCATGCCTTCGCGATCACCCCAGTACAGCTTCCCGCCGGCGGCCTCGAAGTGGAGTTGCTTCGGCGTGTGCGTGACGCCGCTCGGGACGATCGTCGTCCGGTTGCCTCCGTCCAGGTCCACACGTTCGATCGAGCCGTCGTTCTCCGGCGGACGGCCCATGTTCGTCCAGTAGATGTGCCCGGCCCGGACATCGACGGCGACCCCGTCGGGGATCCTGCATCCGGTGACGATGACCTTCTTGTCGGAGCCGTCGGGGTTCACGGAGAACAGGCGACCGCCACTGCTGGCCTCGAGCACGAACAGCCTTTCCTGGCGCTGCGTCACGACTCCTCCTTCGCCGGGCGACCGGCTGCGGCGCTCCGCGGGCCGAGCGGGTCGTGCTCGGCCCGCACGGCCAGCAGGGCGGACAGCATCGCGTCGCGCCGGGCGGCCAGCTCATCGACCGACTGGCCGTGCGCCTCCTGCAGGACGCCGCCCACGATTTTCTCCTTGAGCTCGGGCGTGAACTCGGGGGTGCCCAATTCCTGCCAGGACGCGACCATTCGCGGCATGAGAGTGTCCATGAAGTGCTGAATGCCGCCCTCTCCTCCGCCGAGATGCCACAGCAGATGGGGACCCATGACGCCCCATCTGAGCCCCGGCCCCCAGGACACCGCGTCGTCGGAGTCCGCCACGTCGAGCACTCCCTCTTGGACCAGGTACACGACCTCTCGGTACAGCGCGGCCTGGATCCGGTTGGCGACGTGCCCGGGAAGCTCCTTCTTGAGGTGAATCGGCTTCTTGCCGATCGCAGCGTAGAACGACATGACGTCCCGGACCGTCTCCGGGGCGGTCCTCGCCCCGCCCACGACCTCGACCAGCGGGACGATGTGCGGCGGATTGAAGGGATGACCGATCACGGTCCGCTCCGGACGCCGGCATTCGGCCTGGATGGCGCTCATCGTGATGCCCGACGAACTCGACGCGATGATCGCGTCCGGGGGCGTGGCGTCGTCGATGTCGGCGAACAGCTTGACCTTGAGTTCCGGACGCTCCGGCGCATTCTCCTGTACGAAGTCGGCGTCCGCGACGGCCTGACGCATGTCCGCGGTGAAGCTCAGGCGGTCGAGCGACGCGTCGGGCGCGAGCCCGATCGAAGCAGCCGTGTCCCATGCCGCCTCCACATACGACCGCAGGGCCGTCTCCGCGGTGGGGGCGGGGTCCGTCGCCGTGACGTCGAAGCCTCGGACGAGATAATGCGCCGCCCAGCTCGCACCGATCGTGCCGGTGCCGACGATCGCCACGCGGTGGACGGGCTTGTGTGCGTTCATGACTGGTTCACTGCTCCCTGAAAGTCGGACACGGGCTGCGGGGGACATGCGGCTGAGGTAGCCGGCATCAGTGGCCGTGCCCGGGGGGCACGTCTCTCGGCGTACGCCCGTACGCCGTCCCGCGCGTCCTGGCCGGCGGCCGCCCGCTCGTGAGCTCGTCCTGGTGTCTGATGTCTGGCGTCCGAACACGTCACTCTCCTTTAGGCGCGACGCCGGGCGGAGTCAGCTCCTTGACGAGCCCGTACTCCATGACTTCGGTGGCGTTCAGCGGCTCGCCCGTGAGCAGTACGCGCGGGGACTTGGTACGGAAGGGGGTGCGGCAGCCTGACGAGTCCGCCCTCTGCCGCCACGAGCCCACGCATGACCTCGGTCCAAGGCCACCGCGGGCTGTACCGCGACCATGTGGTCGACGGCGTTCTTCTGCGCCGGCCGGTTGATAGTGGTGGTGATGGTCAGGACGCTGCCGCGGCGCTCGTGGAGCACTACGCGAGACGCTTCGGGCGTCGCGCTCATCGCGCCCTCTCCGCTTCGGCCGGGCCGGGAATCGCTCCCTCGGCACGCAGCTCGGCGATCTCGGCGGGGCCGAATCCCAGCTCGGCGAGGACCTCGTCGTTGTGCTCGCCCAGGTCCGGTGCCCGCTTGGCCGGGACCTTCGCGACGCCTCGCAGGTTGACCGGGCTGTTAACGGTGTACTCCAGACCGCTGACTCCTTCCAGCGGCACGACGATGTCGTTCGCGCGCAGCTGCGGATCCTGCGCGGCCTCCTCCGGTGTCTGAATGAGGCTGTAGGTGACGCGTTCCCGGGTCAGGGCGTCCTTCCAGTGGGCGAAGGGCCGCGAGCGGAACTCGGCGTCGAGCAGCTCGGTCAGCGCGGTGGAGTTCCTGACGAAGCCCTCGATGTCCGCGAAACGGGGATCCTCGAGCAACTCGGGGTGCCCGATGGCCCGTGTCAGCCCCGGCCAGTGCGGGGCTGAGGTGACGAGCATGAACCACTCGCCGTCCGCGGTCCGGTAGGGGTTGATCAGCGGGTTCGCCGGCGCCTTCCGGTCGTGCAACTCGAACGGGGTGCCGTCGGCGAGCGCGCCGGCCACGAGCGTTCCCGTGGCCCAGACGCCCTCGGCGAGCAGCGACGTCCCGACGCTCGCCCCTTGTCCCGTCCGCTCACGACGGTAGAGGGCGGTCACGATCGCCGCGTAGATCCCGATCGCCGACATGTAGTCGCCGCTGCCCCAGACCGGGACCGTCGGCGGGGCTCCCGCGTCCCGCGTCGAGGCCAGCAGCCCGCTGCGCGACCAGTAGGCGGTCAGGTCGAAGCCCGGCTGCCCGGCGTCGGAACCGGCATCCCCGAAGCCCGTGATGTCGGCGTAGACGACCCGCGGATTCCAGGCCGCCACCTCGTCGTAGCCGAGGTGCAGCTTCTCGCGCGTGCCGTGCGGGAAGTTGGTGATCACCACGTCGGCCCACTCGACGAGGCGTTTGAGGATCTTGGTGGCCGCCGGCGCCTTCAGGTCGATGACCATGCCGCGCTTGTTGCGGTTGGCGAGGTGCCAGCTGTAGTTGGCCTGTGCCCGGGGGCTGGGCGGCACGGAGCTCAGCCCCCGCTGGGGGTCGCCCTTTCCCGGTGGCTCGATCTTGATGACGTCCGCTCCGAAGTCGGAGAGCACGGTGGCCGCGGCCGGTCCCGCGATGAAGCTCGAAGCGTCGAGGACCTTCAGACCGGTGAAGACGGATTCGGTGGTCATCGCCGTCACCGCACGAAGGCGCTCAGGCCGTCGGTGACGGCACGTCCGACGATGAGGGTCTGGATCTCCCGCGTGCCCTCGTACGAGTAGATGGCCTCGGCGTCGGCGACGAAGCGGCCGACCTTGTAGTCGAGGAGGATGCCGTTGCCGGCCAGCAGCTCCCGCGCCCACCCCACGTTCTCGCGCATCCGCACGGTGCAGTAGGCCTTCGCCAGGGCGGACTGTTCATCCCGGAATACCCCGGCGTCCTGCAACTGGGCCAGCCGCGTCATCATCCCGCACGAGGCCGTGGCGTTCCCGAGCATCTTCACGAGCAGGTCCTGCACGAGCTGGAAGCCCCCGATCGGGCGCCCGAACTGCTCGCGCTGCTTCGCGTACTGCAGGGCGATCTCGTAGGCGGCGAACATCACTCCCACGGCCTGCCACGCCACCCCGCTGCGCGTCTGGCGCAGGATCTTGGCGGTGTCCTTGAACGAGTTCGCGTTCTGCAGCCGGTTGGCGTCCGGCACGCGGCAGCCGTCGAGCACGATGTCGGCGTTCTGCACGATCCGCAGCGCCATCTTGTTCTCGATCTTCGTCGCGGTGAATCCGGGGGTGTCCTTCTCCACGACGAAGCCCAGCACATGACGGGTCTCGACATCGCGGGCCCAGATGACGACCAGGTCGGCGAACGTCGCGTTTCCGATCCACCGCTTCGCGCCGTCGAGGATCCATTCGTCGCCGTCACGGCGCGCGGTCGTCTGCAGGCCGCCGGCCACGTCGGAGCCGCCGTGCGGCTCGGTCAGCCCGAAGGCGCCGATCTTCTCGAAGCGGCTCATCGCCGGCAGCCACCGCCGCTTCTGTTCGTCGGAGCCGCAGGTGAGGATGGTGCCCATGGCCAGACCCGTGTGTACGCCCGCGAATGTAGCCACGGACGCGTCGACATGCGCCAACTCCAGCGCGAGGAAGCCCGCGAGGAGGTTGCTCGGTTTGGATTCCGGGGAGTCCGGGTCGGCCCAGTCCATAAGACCGAGCCCCCCGAAGCCCTCGATCAGCTGGAAGGGGAACTCTGCCCGGGCCCAGTGGTCGTCCACGATCGGTGCGACCCGTGTGCGGAGGAACTCGCGGACGGACTCGAGCTTCTCCCGCTCCCCGTCCGGCAGCAGGTCCTCGTAGGCGTAGAAGTCGGCGGGCAGCAGCCCTTTGTCCAGGTAGGGACCGGATGGTGTCGGCAAGGTCGTTGCGCCGCTCATGGCAATCTCCCTCAAGCGCTGCGGGGCATGGCTCGGAGATCCGCGCCCGTCAGCGCTCTCCGCGCCTGGCGTTTCGGTTCTCCGGCGCGATTAAACGCGGATCCCGGGCCGGTCCCCCGGACCCGCGCCGCCCGGGGGTGCCGTTGTCGCCAAGGACCACCCCAGTGGCCCGTCCCCGCCCGGTGTGGCGGAGGTGAGGCAGGACTGCGAGGTGCCCGAGAGGAACGGGGGCAAGCCTGTCGGCGAGCGGGAGGCCTACCGGGTACTGGAGAACGTCCAACCCTGACGGGGCGCCGCATGCGGGATCAAGTGCAGGAGGGCCGCCCGTACGGGGTAGCCCCTTTCCGGTTGACTTGGTAAAAGCTGTTCTGGTGGCACACTTCGCGGTCGGCCACGGGGCCGGTCCGGGGTCTGACCCAGCTCCACAAATGGTCTGTGAACACGGCTTGACGTGGGTCGTCAAGGCGCGTTCACAGCCTCTTCCCTGGAGTGACTGCCCCTGCTGAGCTGCCGGGCGCGCTGCTCCATTTCGAGCGTAGTCCGCGAGCGGCCGCTCCGGGCCGCCCGCGTCGCACTTGCCGCGGAGGAAGCACTCCCAGTCCCCGCTCGGTCTCTGTCAGAAGTGGCCGACCCCTGCGAGGGAAAGGTCAATGCGCTGATCCGGTGCTCAAGGCAGATCGGAAGCCCGGCACGACGCCGAACCCTCTTCGGCTCTGTGGTTCAGTCGGTGTCGCCGCCGCACTTGGTCTCGGCGAGCGCGTCCCGCCGAGCCGTTCGTGTCGGCGGGGACAGCTGGGTGCCGTCCTTGGTGACCGGCTGGAAGTAGTGGTCCAGCGCCCAGTCGGCCACGTGGGTGCCGGCCCGGCAGCCCGCTACGTCCGCCGTGCGGGAGTGGACGCCGCCCCACACACGGGCGTCGACGACGTCCCGGTTGAAGTCGTCGGCGGACCCGTAGAACCGCGTGGTGCCGGTGACCTCGGAGGGGACGTAGAGGTCGATGCGCGAGGTGCCGAGGACGCCGGTCAGGGCGCGTGCTACGGCGGCGGCGACGGTCGTATGGCCGGCGATGTAGTCCGGGTGCGGCGGGGTGAGGAGCAGCGGCTCCCATGCCGGGTCTGCCGTCGTCGCGGGGTTGCCGTCGGTGTCGGCGAGGCGGATGGCGGTGATCGGACGCCAGGAGCCGTAGTGGAACTTGGCGTCCCATGCCGTGACGACGGCATCGGTCGCCGACGCGTTCACCGCGGCGAACAGCCGGGCCGTCTCGGCGATGCCGAGCCGGTGCCGGGTGGCGTGGTCTCGTACGGCTGTCTGGACCTGTTCGACCAGGTTGCCGCTGAAGAAGAGGGCGGTCTCGGTCTGCTGTGCGCTCCTGCCCGAGCCGGTCTTCGCACCCATGGCTTTCAACTCCTGGACATCCTTGGCGTACGCGGCCGAGGAGATGGCGGGTGGTGCGCCGGGGCGGAACTGCTGCGGTGAGGCGAGCAGGAGGGGACGGAGCCTGGCGAGCCAGGTGTCGATGAAGGGCTGGAACGCGGGCGGGGTGGGCCGCCAGACCCCCGGTGCCGGGGAAGCGGTGAAAGGAACGTCCGCGAACCTTCCGTCCCCTTCCCGGAGTTCGATGATGCGGGCGGCGGCGCGCTTTCCGTAGTCAACGCCCCGGTCTCTGGCCTGACCGGCCGGAAGAGCGGCGAGCGAGTCCGCGTAGGCGGTGTCGAGCCGCTCCTTGAAAGCAGGGAAGTAGGTGAGCAGCACGTCGTGGGCCGCAGTGGCGGCAGCCGCCGCGGAGGATGCCTTGGCCGGACCGCGCTCGCGCCATTTGTACAGGGCGTAGCCGCCTTCGATCCCCACCACGGCGTTGTACACGGCGACGGAGACGAATCCCTCCCAGATCGCTGCCTGCCCGGAGGGGCGTGGGCCGAGGCTGGTCTTGATCGTGTCGGTGGCGATGGCGTTCCACTCGCGGACCACGGCTGCCGGGACCTCCGCGGTCCGGGTGTCCTGGTCGGGGGGACTTGTCGCGGCGGTGAGCGTCAGCAGGGCGATGGCCGCGACGGCGCGGGTGAATCCCCGGGCACGTGAACGCGGAGGAGCGGGAAGAGGGGGCTCTTGATGCACAGCGTCCTCCATAGAGTTGAGTGCCCAAGGCTTAGCAACGGCCCACTACGTGAGCAAGACAACTCGCCGCGAACCGGGCAGGCCCAGGGCGCCCACGAACGCCTCACCGCCCGCTACGAGGAGATCACCGCCGGACGGGCACTGCACCCGCCCGGGGCCTCGGGCGAAGCGCGCTGCGAGGGGCAGGCTCGCCAACCCGGCTGCGTTGATGACTCAACAGCGTGCCGCGCTCTTGAACGGCGCGTTCTTCGGCGCCCCGGTCTGGGGGCTGACCTCCATGTCGCATTGCGCGGCGTCGTCCTTCACCGCGGCGGACGCATCACCGGACTGCCGTTCCCCCCACGCGCCTGGCGGGACGGCCTCGGCGTCCTGTACGACCTGCGCAGGCGGGCGAGCTCACCACCGAACTCGCAACGGCGTGCCCGCGGTCACCGCCGACGAGCCGCCCACCTCTCGCTCCTCGCTGTCGCCGTCGCCGACCGCGACGGCGGCTGCCCCGGCCATGCGCCAAGCCCGTCCGCCCTGCGCCGTCCCGATGCTGTGCCGGTCCTCCGAGGCCTTGCCCGCCCCGCGGCGACATCGTGGCCGCCGGACACGGCGTCCCTCCCACGCCGCGAACCGGCCGGACCAGACGAGGTCTGCGGGTAATTCCACCGCGGCCGGCACATCGCCCTGGTCTACGACGACCCCACCCGACCGCCTTACGACCCCCCGCCCGACATTCTACGGTCGGAGGGCGGCCAGTCCAGCTAGCGCAGTCGCGGGAGTAACTAGGGCGTGTCCTGTAAGGGTTCTGGCCTGGTATCGGTGATCAGGCGTTGGTGGTGGGACGTGGTGAGTTGACCGAGAACGCTTGGGCCCGGATCGAGCCGTTGCTGCCGCCGGTCAACAGTGGCGGCCGGCGGTGGCGTGATCACCGTCAGGTGATCAACGCGATCTTGTGGAAGCTTCGAACCGGCGCTCCGTGGCGAGACTTGCCCGAGCGCTACGGGCCCTGGAAGACCGCGCATGAGCGGCTGAGGATGTGGACCGCGGACGGCACCTGGGAACGCATCCTCGCCGAGGTCATCGTCAAAGACGATGCTGTCGGGAACGTGGAATGGACCTTCAGCATCGACTCCAGCTCCGTGCGGGCCCACCAGCATTCTGCCGGGGCCCGGAAAAAGGGGGCTGTAGCACCGGATGGGTCGAAGCCCTTGGACGGTCCCGCGTCATCCTGACCAGCAAGATCCACCTCGCTGTCGACGGACGTGGACTACCGTGTCGGTCATCCTGACCCCGGGCCAGGCCGACGACAACCCGCAACTACTGCCACTGCTGGACCAGGTCGCGGTCGGCCGTGACGGACCGGGCCGCCCTCGCGCACGCCCCGACCAAGTCCTGGCCGACAAGGCCTACTCGCACCCGTCAACCTGGGGGGCAATGCGAGCTCGGGGGATCGCGTTCACCAGCCCGCAGCGCAGCGACCAGATCGCCCACCGCAAAGCTAAAGGCTCCCGTGGTGGACGCCCACCCGTCTTCGATCCTGACCGCTACGCCGGCCGCAACGTCGTCGAACGCTGCTTCAACCGACTCAAACAGTTCCGCGGACTCGCCACCCGCTACACCAAACGCGCCGCCTACTACCGCTCAGAAATCATCATCGCCGCCATCGTGTTGTGGCTGCGTGCCGACCTAAAGGACACGGCCTAGCAGCCATTCCGCTGGAGGCAATCAACGACGTCTGCCTGGGCCGCGACAATCTGCTCCAGAAGACGGGCGAGTTGGAACTGCAGCTGTTTCATCGCGTTGGGGTCGTTGTCGTTGGCGGGCATGCTGTCCAGCAGCTCGTTGATCTTCTGCTGCAGGTCCTTGACCTTGTTCATCTCGTTCGCGCATAGCTCCGCACATCGTGTGCCGCCAATAACACCCTCGATGGCGTCGACTATGTCTTGAACGGCATCACGGATCTTCTGCGACAACAATCGCATGCGATCCTTGAGACCTTTCAGCGTCTCTTTGGCTGCTCGCTGCCAGATCGGGTTGGAGGTGATGACGATGAGCAACGCCAGTATGAAGATGAGAACAATGATCAAGGGAACCACTTGCACCGCCCCGAGCAGGGTCAAGCGGATGCGGTCGACCGGGGCGATAAGGTTCGGAACCGGGTTGGCAAAGCGACTGGCGCCAGCAACGCGTTCAGTGGGAGCAAGCGCGGAGAAGTCGCTGCGAATATCATCGAAATCGGCAGCCACGTCGCCCGGCGTCCCGGGAGGCGTCGGCGCAGTCAGAATGGGGAAGCCTTGCTCCTGCACGATCGTCGCATAGAGACTGCTGCTGACTTCATCGAGCCGGGTGAAGCTTGGCCCTGTCGGGTCGATCCGGCCATCGACCAGTAGGCCAGGATTCTGCTGCTGGAATTCCGAGATTGCCGCGATGGTCTTGGGACCGACCAGCCCGTCAACGTCAAGCGGAACGTGGCCTGCTGCGATCTGCAGATCGCTCAGCAGACGCTGCACCGCCATGACGTCGTCTGGACCGTTGATACCGCCCTGTCCGACAGATCCGCTGATCACAGTGACCTCCCGAGTGTGGGACGCAAAGCAATTTCACCATCGGCTGCGAAAGACCAGTGGTTAATACCCCCTCGCCACCCCGCTGTTCGCCACGGGGCGCTGGTGCGGGCCGCAAGAGGCGAGAGACTTGCCGTTTGCAGCAGGGACGGAGTTGATGGCCGCCCTGAACCGACCCGGTGATCTTGGAGACTCGAATCATTGTGTTCTGTCTGGGACATAGTGCTGGTCGTAGTTGATGGCCTCGTATTCTGCGGTCGAGTCGATGGCTACGGCCAATGACATGTGCGTGCTTGTTCGGCGATTTTATCTCGGGTGGTCGGCTGGCTGCCACAGCTCACGCGAGTGGACCTTCCTACGTGCCCAGGGGCTCGCCGGCTCGCGACCTCCATCATTCGGGTTGCCAATCGCTAAGCATGTCGCACGCCGCGACGACATCACCATCGACCAGCGCAGCTATTACGTGTCGTACCTCGGGCGGGATGCCGTGCCGAACGAACTCGTCGAGGAACCGCGGCAACGCGCTTGGATCGAGACTGAAGTAGCTTACCGCCATCAGCGCGCATGCAAGTACCATGCCCAAGGCGTAGAAATCATCCTCAGGCACCAGTGTTTTACGGATATCTCGAGCCGGGTGCTTGAAGCCTGGCGTCGCCCACATTGCCGCGAACCGCTTCTGCTCACAGGAGTCCGTGTCCACGGTGGCGCTCTCGAAGTCGATCATCCACATCCGGCCATCTTCGGGATTCTTGAGCACGTTGTCCGCCGAAAGATCACCGATGAGAACACCGCGCTCGTGGACACGAAGAACCATGTCGATCAATGCAACAGCGGTCGTTTTGAACCTGGTCGACCAGGAACGCACCCTGGCACTGTTGCGGACATACGGAGACACGATCACCTCGTCCCTCGCCCAGTCGGTCCGGATCCGCCGTCCGTCCACCCGCGCTTGAACGAGGAATAGGTGCCCGCCGGACTCGAGCAGCGCGATACCGGCCGGGACGAACTCGAGACCCTTCAGCTTCTCCAAGATCATGAACTCGCGCTCGATCAAAGACACGGCATCGCCGGCGAGTTCTCCGGAACGCCAGCAATTCGTATGCGGACGGGCCTCCTTGATCACAACCGGCTCCGACGTGACGGTGTCGACGCCCGCGTAGACGCCGCCGGCATTTGAGAAGGTGAGTGCTTCGTCGATCTGGAAGCGTCCGTCGAGGAGCACCTCGTCATGGGGCGGCCGACTCTGATCGTGCATGAATGGGTCGGAGACCCATGCGGGAAGCTGGTGGTATGGAAGGCGAATATCCGGGACGTAGTCGCCAGTCGGCGAAATCAGGTAAGTCTCGCGCGTGCCATCGAGGGTGACCCGCTGCGGCGGCCAGAAGCCGCCATAGCGGTAGAACAGCACGCCGGTGGTGCCGTACTGGCGGTCCGACAAGATCCGGGGACCCGTAAGACCCAAATGCTCCGTACTGTGTTCCAGCTCTATAAGCAGCCGCGCGAACGAGTCATCGTCTGGTGGGTAGATAGTCATGAACTTGCCGGAGGCGCCGCGCGGATAGCGCTTCGATTGGAGGGTGTAGTGAAGGTCCGGGTCACCGACGATCTTGAAGTCAATGCCCGCTCGGCCCAGCTGTGGGACGATCGCCTCAAGAGCGCGGACTGCGTCATCCGGTGTTGCGGACACGTGAATCTTGAAGCCCTGTGTAAGTGCCCGCGTCCTGCGGGTCGCCTCTGACGGCGGAGGCACGCCGAAGACCCACATGCCTTCGCGCTGCACGCTCCAATCCGAAGGAAGAAGCGACCGCAGTGTGGTCACGTATTCTGCCGTGAGCCGGTGACGACCTACCGGTTCCCGCGCGTACGGGGCGGCCTGTAGTTTGGCGCGCGACCCTGCCATGCGAGCGGCGCTCACTCTGTCGGGGCTTCCTTCATTGCCTCCTCGATGCAGTGGCAGCCCAGGCTCAATCCGCTTGCGCCGCCGCAGCTGCGCGACTGATGACTGGCGCCCGCAAAGTCCGCGTTTTCGGCGCGCACCCTCAGCCGCTGCAGGCCGAGGACGGCTTCGATCTGAGCCAGACGGGCAGAAAGATCGCCAAGATCAGGTGTGGACTCGGACATCAGACGCTCCGTCCATCGTTGATCAGTGGTCCTGGGGGCAATTTTATCTCTCCGACAGGCAATGGTCGAGTTCGAACGTGAGGCGCGGACGGCTATCGAGCAGTCTGACGAAGAAGAGCCCCACACCGGCTGCGCCGCAGGAGAAGTCGCTAGAGACCTTGTCCAGCGAGACGCCGGGCCACGCCACTCCGCGCGGCCGGCGCAGCTGGAACCAGAGAATCGTCTCTGCAAGGTCGACCGCGCGGTCACGATAGCGCTCCTCCCCCGTGGCGGCGTACATGTCGAGCAGGAACTCGGCGATACCGGCCATACCCTCGAATTGGCCGGGAGTTACGGTGAACTTGATGAACAACGACTCGGCGATGCGCCGCGCGATCTCGAGGTAGCGGGGCGAACCAAGCGCTTGATGGAAGCGGATGACGACCGCTCCGATACCCGCCGCCCCGTGGATCCAGTACGGCCTGATGGTTGGATCCTCTTCCCAGCGACGCCAAGTCGGCCCCCATTCGTTCGCCTCCTCGTGCGCGAGGTCGAACTCGAGGGCTCGCACCGCAACTTCCTTGGCCGTGGCGTCACCGGTGAGGAGGTGGAGGTGCAACATGAACAGTGCGATCCCACTCGAACCATAGCCATAGCCATAATGGACGCGCTCCTCACTCCGGACCGGCCAGCACAGCAAGTCCATCCTTCTCTCCGCAGAGTCGATCACGAACTCCGCCGCGCGAAGCGCCCAGACCATGTGGTCGCGATCGCCCGTGCGCGTGAACCGGTGCAGGCTGCACAGGCCCCAACCGGCCGCCCCCAGCATGACGTGCGGCGCCTCGAACTTCAGTCGCGAGCGATACAACTGCACCATGGCGTCGTCAGCCCGATCCTCACAACCCAGCCGTTGAAGGGCATAGGCGATCCCGCCGAGGCCGACATACATCCCAGGCGGGTAGTCCTCGGCGGACAGATCCCTGTTGAGCAACCAGTCGCTGACTTCGACGGGAAGGCGGTCCAGCTCATGCAGGAGCAATGCCGGGCCACACGCACCATATGCCAAGCTCATCGGGTTAGTGCTGTAGAGCTCTTGCTCACCGGGCCATAGCCGGTCGGTGCGATCACATGCCGCGGTGGCGAGCAGGTACCCCACGGTCTGGTCCAGCGCCGTTCGCACGTCGGAGAGGATCCGATTCCGGGCCTCGTCCGAAAACAGCGGTCGTCCGTAATCCTCCGGCAGCGATCCCAATCCGGCCATATTCAGGACTGTACCGACACGCCCTGCGAGAGGCGACGCGTGCAGCCCCAATACCTCAAGGACACCATTTACTGCGACGGTGCCAGCGCCGCCTGTCCTTCTCTCTGGCGGGCCAGTGGCGCCGCACGGACCAGGTCGGTCAGGCCTTGTCGGCCAGGACTCGGTCGGGGCGTGCGCGAGGGCGGCCCGGTCCGTCACGGCCGACCGCGACCTGGTCCAGCAGTGGCAGTAGTTGCGGGTTGTCGCCCGCCTGGCCCGGGGTCAGGATGACGCGGGACCGTCCGAGGGCTTCGCCGTCGACGGCGAGGTCTTCGACCCATCCGGTGCTACAGCCCCCTTTTTCCGGGCCCCGGCAGAATGCTGGTGGGCCCGCACGGAGCTGGAGTCGATGCTGAAGGTCCATTCCACGTTCCCGACAGCATCGTCTTTGACGATGACCTCGGCGAGGATGCGTTCCCAAGTGCCGTCCGCGGTCCACATCCTCAGCCGCTCATGCGCGGTCTTCCAGGGCCCGTAGCGCTCGGGCAGGTCTCGCCACGGAGCGCCGGTTCGAAGCTTCCACAAGATCGCGTTGATCAGCTGACGGTGATCACGCCACCGCCGGCCGCCACTGTTGACCGGCGGCAGCAACGGCTCGATCCGGGCCCAAGCGTTCTCGGTCAACTCACCACGTCCCACCACCAACGCCTGATCACCGATACCAGGCCAGAACCCTTACAGGACACGCCCTAGGAGCCGAGGTGCCGAAGATGAATCCCAGGACCGACGCCGGCGACACCCCCGACGCAGATGCCCCCGGTGAATGGCTCATCGGCCAAGGAACCGGCGAAGCCCACGACCTCACCAGCACGCCGCCAACAACCCGCCCGCGCCCGGCAACGGGGGCGCACCGACACAAGGTCGAGCTGCACCGGCCCCGCGTCGAGGAGCTGGAGACCGTCAACACCGCCCTCTACCTCCACTGCCCGCTGCTGGTCACCGGCAAGAGCACCCTCCCACACGCCGTTGTCGCCGAACTGGGCTCGAGCCGGGTACTGCGCCGGCCGGTCGCCAGCCGCACCGTCCCGGGCGAGGGGCCCCACCACTACGACGCCATCGCGCGGGTCAGAACAGCCAGATCGCTTCCCGCACCCGAGGTGCCCCGGTCGGCGACAGCGACAGCCACATCCGGCTCAGCCGAGTGGGCACCACAACGCCGTCCACCGCCAAGCCCCGGTTCCCGCTCGATGAGTTCGCCAAGAACGACATCGATCTGCCCAACGATCACCTCAACATCCTGGAGGAAGGCGAGTTCACCAGGAACGCTCCCCGGCGTGCGACCAGAGCTAGGATCATGTCCTTGCGTTGGCTCAGTAAGCCAACCCTCTCAACGGGAGCCTGCTTCACCTACGCCTTCTCCCTCGGCGGCCTGCTCGCCACCGGCCGCATCAGCGACCCAACCCGGGCCTGGCGACTCGTCGTTCTCGCCGTCACCTCCATGACATACGGCGCTGGGAAGCGCCCCCTCTCCTCCCCCGGCGCCGGAAAACTCCTGTGCGCCGGCTCGCACACCTCTGCGATCATCCCCGAATGGCGCACAGTCTCGAATCGTTGGTCATCCGGCACACCCACCGTCTTGCCTCCCCCAAGGGCTCCGCCGGGGAAGGAGCCACCGCCGCACGGCAGTTCGACGTGGCGCTGACATCCGTGGGCTTCAAGCTCTCGGCGGAGCTGCTGGAGCGGCTGTCGGGGCTGTCCGAGGCCGCGGTCGTGCACACCGCCAGGCGGACGCTGCGCACCGTGAGCGAGATGGTGGGCGACCACGTCCGGCACAACTCGTACTTCATCGACTTTCCGGCGAACGTTCCGGACACCGCAGAATTCTGGATGCGGTGCGTGGCGAAGGCGCTCGGCGACGACAAGTCACGCGAGAACGTGCTGACGCAACTGGCACATGGGGTGCTGGACCTGCTCAGCCTCCCCACGTACGGCCGCTACCAGCACACCTACGAGGAGATGCTCGCGGCGCAGGACGAGCTGATCGCTTCGGCGGGCGACCGGGTGACCGTCCTGCACCTCGGGCGGGACCTGGACGACGAACTCAGGGACCTGTACCTGGCCTTGGCGGGCAGCGCGACGCCACTGGGCGAGGACCACCTGCGCGACCTCAAGACCCTCGCCGAGAAGTGCGCGCTCGGCCCACAGCCGGAGGCGATCCCGGTCCGGGAGAACCGGGCGGTCGTCAACGAGGCCCGTCTCGCTGTCGGCGCGGACCTTCTGTTGGACACCGTCATTGATGTGCTGCGGCTGGCCTGCGCGCTGTCGGACGGCGACGTGACGCTGCGGGAGCCGACCCGGTTTCGGGCATTCTCGCGGCCGGCCCGCCGTGCGCTGCTGGCGGGCCTCGACGCCGTGGTCACGGCGAGCCCCGCGAAACTCGCCGATGTGCACGCGTACCGCGAGCCTTTCAAGCGGCTCGGTGAGCGTCTCCACCCGCACGAATACCCGCGCTGGCCGCACGCCGCCGATGTGTTCGCCGTAGCGCGGGGAGAGAAGGAGGCGCGGTCCTTCGACAGCCGTGTCGAGAAGCTGCTCGACGAGTTCGACGTCCTCGGTGCGGTGCAGCTGCTGAAGTCAGCTCCGGGCAAGCTGTTCCGCGCCCTGGACCTCCTGCTGCGCATCGCCGCCGACCAGGAGGAGCGGGACGCGGTGGTGGCCGCCGCGGTGCGGGTCGCTCCCGAGGTCTCCGGCCGGGTCGTGCTTTCGGTCCGTGAGCACTTCCAGAACCGGGCGCGGGAGAGCGACGAACCCCGCGTCTTCGTCAACCGCCGTGGTCGCGGCTGGGTCGCCCCCGACGTCCGGCCGCCCGTCCCCGCCGCCGACCGCAATCGTCTGATCGCCGCCCTCGACGCCGAGATGCGCCGCAGGCTGCCGGCGCCGGGCCGGCTGCTGCTCGACCCCGACGTCCTCGATGTGGCGCTCCCGCTCAGCGGCAGGGCGACCGCGGCCGGACTCGGCGTGTTGCCGCGGGGTTCGGTCTCGGCGGTCGACGGCGAACTGCTGCGCTTCTTCGTGTACTGGAGGGAGACCGAGAAACGGACCGACTACGACCTCTCGGCGCTGCTTCTCCACGCCGACTACAGCACCGACTCCTGGCTCTCCTACACCTCCCTCAAGGCTGTCGGGGGCGAGCACTCGGGCGATGTCACCGAGGCGCCCGACGGGGCCTCGGAATTCATCAACCTGTCCCTGGACCGGGTACGCAGCACATTCATCGTTCCGCAGGTCAACATCTACGCCGGCGAGAGCTTCGAGGAGGTCGAGGAGTCGTTCTTCGGTTTCATGTTGCGCGACGGTGAGCAGAAGGGCCGGCCGTTCGAGCCGCGCACGGTGCGGATGAAGTCGGAGCTTCGCGGGGTGGGTCGAGTGGCGCTGCCGCTGGTGTTCCGGCGCGAGGACGACGGCCGGTGGCGCGCGAAGTGGCTGCACCTGCATCTGAAGGGCATCTCGTCGGCCAACCGGGTCGAGGAGAACCAGGTGTCGGTGGCCAAGGTGGTGCGCGCCATCGTAGAGCGCGAGCATTTGACGGTGCGGTACCTGATCGACCTGATGTCCGGCGACACCACGGCCGTGGACCTGTGGGACGGCGGGCCGGTCCCGGACGAGCCCGTGATGTACATCGGTCTCGAACGTCCCGAGGGGCTGCACCCGGACTCCCGAGTCATCATCCTCGAAAATCTGCGCGACCTGATCCCGGGCTGAGTGCTAGCGTTGCCCACGGCGAGGCCATGAAGGGGCTTCCTTCTCAATTCCTTTACCGAAAACAAGTTCTTTCGCTTTCCTCGCCGTCGGCTTCGACTGGGAGGCGCCCGCGCGGCGCCTCCCAGTTTTCGTGTGCACCAACGGTCATCACCCCGGAAAACGCACACGACTTGGGTCCGATCCGATTGATAGCATTGCCTGAGGCGAGGCCATGAACGGGCTTCCTCCTCCGCCGTGAAAGCGGCTTAAATGCAAAGAGTCCCTTCGCTTTCCTCGCCCTTGACGTCGCTCCGGGCGGCGCCCGCGGTCACCGCGCGGGCGCCGCCCGATCAGGTGGCGATGCCTCGCCAGCTCTTCAGTCAATTGATCAGACGCTCGACGGTGTTGCGCTCCCTGTACAGCTCGGCGTCGTGACTGAGGGGCCGGCCGCCGCCGCTGCCCCTTCGCCGAAGACCAGCCGACCGCCGAGCGCTCCTGAGGCGCGTGGGGCTGTTTCAGCACGTGATCGTGGAAGTTATGGAGAGCGCCGGGCAGAGGCGGGCCCAATGACGAACCGCCCTGGCTCGACGTCCCGCACCCCGGTGCCGGTCTCCTCCACGACGCCGACGTACTCGTGGCCGATCGGCGTGGGCTGGGCGACACCGTTGATGCCTCGGTAGTCCCACAGGTCGGTGCCGCACAGGCAGGCGGCGACGGTCCGGATGATCGCGTCGGTGGGAGCGAGGATCTTCGGGTCGGGGAGGTCTTCCACCCGGATGTCACCGGGGACGTGGACCACGGTGGCGCGCATAGCTCTTTCCTGAATGGAGAGGGTGAACACGGCGAGGGGCTAGGCAGTTCGGTCAGCGCGCGGTAGCGGTGCTGGTGCGCGGGCCGGTGTACTCGGCGTCGGTGACGTGCTCCAGCCAGTTGACCTCGTCGCCCTCCCACAGGGCGATGTGGCTCATGAAGTTGTCGGGGGTGGCGCCGTGCCAGTGCTCCTCACCGGGCGGGCAGGAGATGGTCTCGCCAGGGTGGGCCTCCAGGATCGTGCCGTCGCGGGTGCCGATCAGGGCGATCCCCTCTGTGATGTGGAGGGTCTGGCCCAGGCCGTGGGAGTGCCAGGCGGTACGGGCCCCGGGGGTGAAGCGGACCATGTTCGCGCGCGCCCGGGAAGGCTCCTCGCCCCGGTGGATGACATCGGCGTAGGCATCCCCGGTGAACCACTGGGCGGGCAGCTTCATGGTCGCGGGCTTCTTGATGATCTCCATGTGGTACTCGCTCCTTGCGTCGGCCGTCGCAAGCCGGCCGTGGTGGGTGAATGTGCAGGTGAGTACGGGGTCAGGTCACGCGGAACAGTTCCCGGGCCACGGTCAGGGCAGACATCGCCTTGGGCCAGCCGGCGTAGAAGGCCATGTGCGTGATGGTCTCGATGAGTTCCGCCTCGGTGACGCCGTTCTGCCTCGCCAGACCGAGGTGGTACGCGAGCTGCTCGCTGCTGCCACTGGTGATCAGGCTGGCCACGGTCACCAGGCTCCGGTCCCTCGGGGCCAGCTCCGGGCTCTTCCACGCCTGCCCGAACAGCACGTCCTCGCTGTAACCGGCCAGCGAGGGTGCGATGTCCCCGAACAGCTCCCGCGGACCCGGCTGGGTCTTCTCCGTCATCGTATGTGTCCTTTCCACGTGTCCTGGTGGCGCTCGGCGGCCGACAGACGGGCGCGTGACGCGGTGCCGGGCTTTCATTCCGTCCGCGAACCACAGCCGCCGCTACCCGGACATCGCTCCGGTCGACCGGGCCGGTCCGATGGGGCCGCTTGCGCCGCAGTCGATGGAACTGCAGGTCACACGCGTGTGGAAGGACTCGTTGATACGTGTACTGGCAGTACACCCCACGGTCGAACATGCCGACGTAGCCTCGAAGCATGGACAACCGAAGCGAGGTACGCGAGTTCCTGACCAGCCGCCGCGCCAGGATCACGCCACAGCAGGCGGGGCTGCCCGCCTACAGCGGCAACCGGCGCGTCAAGGGGCTGCGCAGGGAAGAAGTCGCGATGCTCGCCGGCGTCAGCGCCGAGTACTACGCCCGCCTGGAGCGCGGCAACCTCTCCGGCGTCTCCGAAACCGTCCTCGACTCACTGGCCCGCGCCCTCCAGCTCGACGAAGCCGAACACGCCCACCTGGACGACCTCGCGCGCACCGCGAACACCACCCGCCGCACACCGCGCCGGCGGCCCCGGCAGCCGATCCGCCCCAGTCTGCAGCACCTGCTCGACGCGATGACCGAGGCCCCGGCCTTCATCCGCAACGGCCGTCTGGACATCCTGGCCACCAACCGGCTCGGCCGCGCTCTGTACGACCCGGTGTTCGCCGACCCCGCCAGGCCCGTGAACCTCGCCAGGTACCAGTTCCTCAACCCCACCGCGGCCGACTTCCTGCCCCGGCTGGACCACCAGGACGCCGCCGCGGTGGCCCTGCTACGCACCGAGGCGGGACGCGACCCCTACAACCGGGACCTGACCGACCTCATCGGCGAACTCTCCACCCGCAGCGAGAAGTTCCGCACCCTCTGGGCCGCCCACGACGTGCGCCTGCACCAGACCGGTGTCAAACTCTTCCGCCACCCCGCCGTCGGCGAACTCGCCCTCGACTTCGAAGCCATGCCCATCCCCACCGACCCCGGCCTCACCCTTACCGCCCTCAGCGCCGAACCCGGCACCCCGTCCCACGACAGCCTCAAACTGCTGGCCAGCTGGGCCGCCACCCTCGACCAGCACGACCGGGCCAGCACCGCGACCACTGACAGCGAACACAGCGCATAGCGGAGGCGCTGATTGCCGTCACGAACCCGCATACAGACGTTCAGCCCGAACACAGATGTCAAGTTCGGATTTGCGGCGGGTGAAGGACCTTTCAGATTGGGCCCATTCGAGCGATGAGAGGTCCCAACCCTGCGTCCTGCCTGGACTCACATCAGCCTACGCATGGTCGACCGGGCCATCAGGCACTTCAGCCCGATCGACGTGCAGCACTGGTTGGAGCTGGTCCCAAACAACGCGCGCTACAACACAACACGGATCGTAAGAACCTGCACACGAAGCTGGTCGCCGTCTCATCCAAGTCCGTCGCCGCCAGCACGGCGATCCGGCGGCAGTCGGGGGAAAGTGCGGCTATGCCGTAGTCGGCATCGATGTCGCTATGGAACCAGTCCGCGAGACCTGTCACCCGGTCTCGGTCGCCATGCGCGATGTCAGGGCTGGGCCGGACCGAACGGCACGGTCTCGTCGGGGCCGGGCACGGACAGAAGATGCTCAGCGCCGCCTTCGAGCATCTGGGCTGTTTCGGCCGAGCGCGGAAGCATCGACTTCTCGTAGCTGTGTACAGCCTCGTCGATGGTGGAGGAGTGGACGAGTGCGAGCGCGAGTTCGCTGGCGTCGAGCATGGCGAGGTTGACGCCGACGCCGAGCGGCGGCATGAGGTGTGCGGCGTCTCCCAGGAGTGTCACGCTCGGCGAGTGCTCCCATATGTGCGGCACCGGCAGGGCGAAGAGCGGACGATCGACGTAGGGGCCGTCGTTGTCGGCGATCATCCGGAGTGTCTGCGGCGACCAGGCCGCGTACTCACTCAGCAGATGCGCGCGGATGCCCGCGGTGTCCTCGGGGCGAAGCCCGTTCGCCGTGATCCAGTCCACAGGAGCGCGCCGCATGACGTAGACGCGCATGTGGCTGCCGCTGTTGCGCTGCGCGAAGAGGCCGCGCTCGCCATCGGCGACGTGCGCGCTGCCCTTCCCGACCAGTTCGGAAAGCTCGGGGTGCGCGGTCTCCATGTCGTCGAACCACGCCTCGAGGAAGCTGACCCCGGTGTAGCGCGGTGTCGCGGGCGACACCGCGGTGCGGACGCGGGAGAAGGCGCCGTCTGCACCGATCACGAGATCCGCTTCAACGGCCGTCCCGTCGGTGAACGTCAGCGTTCGCGGCCCGTCGGCCGGTCCGCTCACGGATTCGAGAGTGCGTCCCCACTGAACAGTCCCGGCGGCGAGTGAGCGCAGCAGGAGGCCGCGAAGCTGTCCGCGGTCGATCTCGGGACTGACCGTTTCGCCCTCACCGGGCAGATGGTGGGCAAGCACGCGCCCCGCGGGGTCCATGCGCCGCATTTCCTGGCTCTCGAGCCTGGCGAGCGCGAAGAACTCCTCCAGTAGGCCCGCTTCACGGAGTGCGAGCTGGCCGTCTTCCTTGTGCAGGTCGAGCGAACCTCCCTGGTTGCGGGAGTTCGCTTCTGAATCCCGGTCGTACACCGTCACCGGAATGCCGTGCAGCTGCAGGATGCGGGCGCATGTGAGGCCTCCCGGGCCGGCGCCGATGATGCTGATCCGCGCGTTCGCGGGCGTCGGAGAGTCCACGGTGGATTCCTTTCGTCAGTGGGGTTCCGGGTGACACCGCGGCGCGGCGATGGCCGGTGCCGCGACCCCCACCGGGATGCGGCAACCCCTACGGAGACCACCAAAGCAGAAACGAGTCCATAAGTGCAACCGTTACAGTTTCTGCTTCATTCCAGTTGTGCGGTACAGTGACGCCATGCCCGACTCTCCGACCGTTGGCCGTCGCGAGCGCAAGAAGGCCGCAACGAGGCAGGCCATCGCCGACGCCGCCTTGGAACTCTTCCTGGAACACGGCTTCGAACAGGCGAGCGTCCGCGACATCGCCGAGAGGGCCGACGTATCGACGACGACCCTCTTCGCGCACTTCCCGAGCAAAGAGGCACTGGTCTTCGACCGCGAGGAGGAAGTTGAGGCAGCGCTGACCGCCGCCGTCCGCGAACGGCCCAAGGACCAGAGCGTGGTCGAGGCGCTCCGCGCCCACGCGCTGAAGTCCTGGGTGCCGATCGCGTCAGATCCACGTCTGCATCAGCTCACCGCACTGGTGGACCGAACGCCCGCGCTCCGCGAGTACGCGGAGCGTATGTGGATGCGGCACGCGGGCGCCCTCAGCACCGCAATCGCGGCGGAACTCGGCCGAGAAGCGGATGATCTCGCATGCTCGGCACTCGCACGGTTCGTCCTGGAAGTCCCGACCTTGGCCAAGGGCCGACCCGATCCGCGCGCGACTGTGGAGACAGTGTTCGACCTCCTGATCCACGGTTGGCGGTCACAGCACAATTCCGGGGATGCAAGCACAGGCTCTAGCAAGAGCTGACATATCGAGATGGATCGACGCCGACGGCCGTGGCTCGAGCCGGTAGTTGGGCGTGCGCTCCGGTGTACGGACAACGGCGTGGATCGTGTCAGGTGAGCTCTGGGAGTTTCTGGAACCGCTGGGGCTGCCCAACCCAGTGCCGTGCCGCGTGCCGCGGATCACCGACGAGCCAGGCCTCTACCTGGCGCTCGGCGAGGCGGCGAACGGGCCGGGCGGCTACGTCGGAAGCTGCCCGGCCGCGACAACTGCCTGGGCGGCACCTTCGGGTACACCGCCCCCGCCACCCGGCTCCGGCGGGACGCCATGACCGCACGCCAGCACCTGTCCCGACCCTGACAGCGCACGGCCAACCCTACGACCCGTTCGTCGAGGTCCTCGATCTCTTGGCCGAGGGCGGCATGCACGTCACCCTGGCGTGACCTACGCCCCCACATCTCCGGGTTGGACGGAGACCTTTCCCCGGACGTCATCGACGACCGTGCGGACCTCGGGTCACTCACCGTACCGACCCTCGTCGTCGTCGGCCGCCACGACATCATCTGCGGGGTGCGATGGGCCGAGGAACTGCACCTGCTGATCCCCGGATCGGAACAGCTGATCCTGGAGAACAGCGGGCACTTCGGTCACCTCGAGGAGCCGGAGGCCTTCGCGCAGGCGGTGACGCGCTTCGTGACAGCCGTGAACTCCCGTGACAACTAGGTCATTTGATCGAGCCGGAGCGAACGGTCCGGCCTGATTCTCGCCCCTCGTTCACGCCGACTCCAAGGTCACTGCGGGCGATGCGGCCGGCCACGGACTTCGAGACACCGAAAGCCGGGGCGAGCCGGCGCAGGGCGGCCGGGTAGCTCACGGCAACGTAGTCGTTGGCACGTCGACCGCCACCCCGGTGAACCCGAACGGTCCAACTCCAACGCCCACTACCGCGCCCAGCCCCTGCCCTGGAGCCAAACTCGCAGCACCACGGCCGTGAGGACCCCGATGGAGCACATGATTGTCAGCGAGGCTGGTAGTTGAGGGTTCCGAGGGGCCAGTTCATGGACAGCCAGGTCGTGACGGCCGCTCGCAAGGGAGCGTCCAGCTCGGCTCTGTCGGCACGGACCCAGGAGCGGACGTCGGTGTCATGGTCGTCGCTGCGGGAGGGGTAGATGTAGACGCAGCCGATCACCTCGCCACTAGCGGTCTCGATGACGGTGTAGGTGAATCCGCGGCGCTGAGCGAAGTCGTCCGCGTGACGCCGCAGGTCGACGAGGTTCGCCTCCAGGGACATCCCGTCCGCAGGAGGCCATCCTCGGTCCCGGAAGCCCGGGGTCGCGCGGATGTGCTCGATGCTGCTGGTCCAGGCGGCGTGGTCGGCTGCGTTGTGCTGGGGTCCCAGAGGCTCCAGACGGAACCGCGGGGTGATCAGATCCGCGGGGACGACGAAGTCGTCAGGAACGAGGGCATGGTCAGTCATGGGAGCGAGACTATGAGGCAGGGCTCACGGGTTGCACCTGGATTGACCACGCCACTCGCGCGGCGGGACGGCCCCACCGGACGGCGGGCCGGGACCCAGTGCCGGCGGTCCTCGCGGTGCCAGGGCGTCACTTCGACGCGGGACCAGTCGTAGATCCGCCGTCCGTGGGCTCCCTCGCCGCAGGAACGGCGTTTCCACTTCTGCCGGGGCAGGCCGGGGAACAGGTCGTGCACGGGGTGATCGACGGACCAGCGGGTGACCACGGTGTCGTGCCGGTTGGTGGCCATGACGTGGAAGACATCCGCCTGCTCGAGTTCATATCGCCAGCCCTTGCTGGAGCCGTAGGCGGCATCCGCCGTCACCCAGGCGAACGGGACCTTCTCGGCGATCGCCTTGCGGACCATCGCCTTGGCCATGGCCACCTTCGTCTCGAACACGACCTCGTCGCCGATGCCCGCGCGACGGCAGCGTTCCGGGTCGTCCGTCCAGGACGTGGGCAGATACAGCCGCCGGTCGATCAGGGTGCGTCCACGGCCGGTGGCGTAAGCCAGGAAGACGCCGACCTGGCAGTTCTCGGTGCGGCCGGCGGTGCCGGAGTACTGGCGTTGCACCCCGGCCGACCGGACGCCCTTCTTCACAAAGCCGGTGTCGTCGACGATCAACACGGCATCCCTCTCGCCGAGGTGTTCCACGACATAGGCGCGTACGTCGTCCAGGACCTCGTCGGCGTCCCACTCGATCCGGTTCAGCATCCGCTGGATACGGTCGGGCCCGTCATGCCCTGCCTCCCCGGCCAGCGTCCAGCCGTTCTTACGCTCCAGCGGAGCAACCAGCCCCCGCATAGAGGCCAGAGCCGACTCACGCGGCTCCGACCTGCTGAAACGGTGTACAACCCGCCCATGCAAAGCGGCCAGTTCCCCCCACCCACAACCTGACATCAGCAAGGTCCCCACCCATGACCACACCCACGACCGACCTGGCCAATAGTCACGGCAAGGACCGTTGCAGTACTTAAGCCCTGGGCAGGCGGGCGGCCTGTGCTTCCGTGCCCAGGCCGCCCGACGCAGTCAGTTGAAGAACGGGTCGTCCACGACGTGAACCCAGCCGCCGCCCGGCTGGCGTCGGAGGATCTCGGTGGTGGTGGTGACCACCGGCTCCGGTCCGACCCCGGTGAGGGTGGCGGTGTTCGACACCAGGGCGACGTCGTCGACCTGTCGGATCTCGCGCATTTCGAGCTTGAGGCGGGCACCGCTGTCGACCATCTGCTGCATGGCCTGGCGGATGGCGTCCGTGCCCACCAGGTGGGTTCCGGGGGTGGGGGCGAAGTGGGCGTTCGGCTCGTAGAGCGACACCAACCCCTCGACGTCGCCGGCCTCCAGGTACTCCATGTACAAGGTCCCCAACTGCTGGGGTGTCTCGGCACGGCGCCGGGCGGTGACGCCGACCGGCTTGTCGCCCCAGCCGGCCGCATCGATCAGGTCGTACCAGGTGGGATAGGCGCCGTAGGGCAGGTGGCGACGCAGCAGGTCGCCGATGAAGTTCGTCGGGGACGCCTTGTGGGGCTTGGCCACGGCCTGGGTGATGATGAGGTCGCTGAACCCGTGGGCCAGGTCCTGACGCGGCAGCAGGGCGTGCACCTCGTCGGCGAGGCCGGCCGGAAGGCTCTCACGCTGGATTCCGAGGATGTCGGTGGCGATACCCAAGTGGGCCAGCGCCACCTCCGTGCCCTTGCGCGAGGCGATGCCGTCCGTGGTGTGCAGAGCGATGGCGTCCCAGGCGACGGCGATACGCTCTTCCTCGACACCCTGCTCGCGCAGGAATGCCGCTGCGAGGTCGGCGCCGTCGACCTCGAAGCGCTGGTCGCCGTTGCTGCCCTCCTCGCTCAGTCCCAGGTCGTGCAGGACGCAAGCGACGAACAGCAGCTCGTCGTCGTAGTCGGTACCGGCGCGCAGACCCTTGTTCTGGGCATGGGCGCGGGCGAAGACGTAGCTGCGGACGCAGTGATCGTGAATGAAGGCAGGCGTGGCCTGTGCCGCAAAGGCGAATGTGTTCCGGGTGAGGCTCGTGTCGGGGAGGTCGAGCTGCTCGAAGACGGACAGGTGTGCGTCGGTGGTCATGATGTGTCTCCTTCATTTAGGCCCCGGTCCGGGGCGGATCGGCGCGGTGGCCGGGCGGCACGTTCACGCGTGCCGGGTATGGGGGGTGCGGCTGCACGGCACGTGGAGTGACAGCCGATCGCCACACGGGGGATGTGCGGCTGGAGTGCTGTGCTTACAGCTGGGCGACGAACGCGCCGATGTGTGCGGCCACTTGGTCGGGCACCTCAAGGGGCGAGAGGTGGCCGGTGTCCTTCAGGACGGTCAGCGTGGCGGTCGGGATCAGCGGCAGCAGGTGGTCGGCGAGCGCGGTCGGCGGGTCGACCTTGTCGTGGCTGCCCGCGAGAACCAGTACCGGCACCTCGATGGCTGAGACGTCGGCCGACACGTCCTGGACCATGCCCTGGCGCGACCAGGATGTGGGCGTACACCTGGCCGCCCTGCACGTCGAAGAAGCGGCCCACCACATGCTGCGAAGTCATTACCGTTCCTTGTCCACGGCCGGGGCTCTCGGACCGCTCCACCGGTGTGTGGAGTCGGCTGCCCCGCGCTCGCTCTTCGATCCTGCTGCGGAACGTCCCTTCCAGGCCACGGCTCATCTGCCACCTCCCGCATCTTTTGAGCCAGAACGGTGCGGATGGGCCCTTGCTTTCCGGCCACATGATCAGCGGATTGATCAGGGGATTTATCCCGGAAACATCCCTGGGTCAGGGCATGGCGGCTCCCTGGCCCTCCCTGCGACATTGGTGCCGGACGTAATATTGCGGCCATGAACAAGCATCGGGTGATGGTCCTGGCGGTCGACGGCGTGCTGCCCATGGATCTGGGGATCCCCACGCAGATCTTCAACGCCCGTCCGAACACCCCCTACGAGCTCACCGTGTGCGGCGACACCGAGGAGACCGTGACCACGAGCGCCGGTTTCACCCTCGGACTGACCGCGGGTCTGGAGGCGCTCGCCGAAGCGGACACGATCATCGTCCCGGGCTTCGAGGACTTCCGGCGCCCTCCGCGCCCACGGGTGAGGGCCGCTCTCAAGCTCGCCGGCCGCGCCGGGATACGCATCGCTTCCATCTGCACCGGCGCCTTCGCCGTCGCCTCGGCCGGACTGCTCGACGGCCGCACCGTCACCACCCACTGGGCCAAGGCGGATGACCTCGAAGAGCTCTACCCCCGGCTGCGCGTCGACCGCAACGTCCTCTACATCGACAACGACACCATCCTGACCTCCGCGGGCTTCACGGCCGGCATCGACCTGTGTCTGCACCTGGTCCGCAAAGACCTCGGCGCAGCCGTCGCGAACGACATCGCCAGGGACATCGTCGCCGCCCCACACCGCGACGGCGGACAGGCCCAGTACATCAACAGGACCCTCCCCACCCCCCAGGCCACCACGCTCGCCGACACTCGTGAATGGGCCCTGCTCCACCTCGAAGAAGACCTCACCATCCCCCACCTCGCCGACCATGCCGGCGTCTCCCCACGCACCCTGACCCGCCTATGGCGCCAGGAAACCGGCGTCAGCCCCCACCAATGGCTCCTGACCGCCCGCATCAACCGCGCGCGAGAACTCCTGGAGGCCACCGACCTCCAGGTGGAGCAGATCGCCGTCCGGTGCGGCCTCGGCAGCGGCGCCAACATGCGCGCCCGCTTCCGTGACACCGTCGGCAATACCCCCACGGCCTATCGCCGCACCTTCCAGCACCAGGCAGCCTGACGGCGAAGGCCGGACTGCGCGGTCACAGAGTCCGTCGACCTTCCTGACCCTCCGACCTTCGGACATTGGGACTGAAATACCTGGACTTACCGCCGTAAAATCGGGCTGGACGCTCAATATGAGATCGTGTTCTCCTGTGTCTTCATCCAGGAATCAAACACCGATGCGGGGATGGAACAACGGGAGAAAGCGACCTTTGAGGAATAACACCGCAGCGACCTATTGATCCGAAAAACAATGGGTTCTATTCGGGGGCGTAGCGGACGTGCGGGCCGCCGAAGTAGCCGCGGGCGATGCGTGGTTGGCGCTGGCGGCGATGGAAGGACATGCAGGTTTGGGCAGCGAGTTGGGCTTAGGCGCGGGCCCGGCTGTGCATCGGCAGACTCTGCTTGAGGTCGGCGAGTTGACCAGCTTGTCGGGGTTCAGTTCGGATGAGCAGGGCGGCAGGAAGTGCAGCTCGATCCGGTCAGGGTGGGCGGCCAGCCAGGCGTGGACCTTGCGGGAGCGATGGGTGGCGGGGTCTGCCTGGACCGCCTCGGTCCAAACGATCACTGCGGTAGGGAGCCCCGCCAGGCGGTAGCCGAACGCTGTTCGGCGCGGGCCTTCGGAATCGGCTCGCCGTACAGGAGCAGGCCCACGGTCTCACATCGTTCGGCGTGGGTGCCCTGGGCCAGCTCATCTCGTTGTTCGGCGATGAGCTCGGTGAGGGCCGCGATGGTGTCGTCGACGAACGCGGCGATCGAGCGGCTGGAGACGTCGAGGAGTTCGCGCAGCTCACCGATGTCGGAGGTATCGAACGGACCTACCACCGACGTCGCCGACAAGCCTCGCTCGGCCGGCTGACCCCCATCGAATTCGAGACCGTCATGACCACACCGGCCCCCAGGCCGCGTGACCGAACCTGACCTGTCACCCAAGCCTGCATCAGACCCGCCTCCTTGCTTGCGCTGGCCCTCGTGGTCAGTGGCTTCAAGACGAAGGAGGCTCGTTGCTGGTGTGGTCAGCGGTAGCTGCGATCATGGGTGGATGGCTGGTATGGGAAGCCCGGATGTTGTCGACGTCAGCTATTTCAATCCGGACCAGCCCCGGCTGGGGCTGGAGGTTTTATCCTTCGCGACGCTGCGTGAGCGGCTGTTGCCGTCTGTCGCGGCGGCGCCCAGTCGTCCGGACTTCCATCAGCTGACCCTGGTCACCCGCGGTGAGGGTACCGCGTTGATCGACTTCGTCGATTACCCGTGCGCTCCGGGGACTCTGCTGCATTTGCGTCCTGGTCAGGTGCAGCGTTTCCCCGCGGATCCTCAGGGGGGCATTGCGGATCTCGATGCGACCTTGGTGGTGTTCACGCCTGCCTTTCCACCGCCGGTGCCTGCCAGCGCAGCCGTCATCGACGAGGGGCTCAGTCCTGCCGCTTTCTCACTGTCCGCGGTGGAGTACCGGGCCATGTCGGCGGCGGTGGCCGAGATAGCGGCGGAATACGCCACGCTGGCCGAACGCGACGCTTCGCAGGCGGAACTCACTGTGGAGCTGCTGCGGCAGCTTCTTGCCGCGCTGCTGGTACGCATGGCCCGGCTGCCGCATCCTGGTGAATGGAATCCCGCGGCGGGGGGCGAGGCGTTCCGGGTCTTCCGTGGCGAGCTGGAACGCGCGTTCGCCACGAGGCGCCGTGCTGCCGAGTATGCCGCGCACCTCGGTTACTCCCCGCGGACGCTCACGCGAGCCTGTCTGGCCGCTACGGGCCATACCGCGAAGGATCTCATCGACGACCGTGTCGCCCTGGAGGCCAAGCGACTGCTGGTACATACCGGCCTTCCTGTCGCGTCCGTCGGGCGCATGCTGGGCTTCACGGAGCCCACCAACTTCGGGAAGTTCTTCGAGCGGACGGTGGGTGCCACTCCCGGGGCATTCCGCGCCACCCAGCGCTGACAGCCCCGACCTCTCGGACAGCCAGAGGCATCTGGGCCGTGGGGCGGAGACTGCGCCGAGCCCGGGCTCTTCGAGGCGCACGCCTTGAGTGGATCGGCGAGTCCATTTTCGACCATGGCGCGTCTCTTGCATACCTCGCCTGCGCCGCACGCACCGCGCATCGTTTAGGCAAGCAGTCAGCGCGTTATCCGCGTCCGGTCAAGCCTGACTGCCTGGTGAGGCCGGGAAGTAGGGAGAAAACAACCATGCCGTATGCAGATGTCAATGGTGCCCGCCTGTACTTCGAGGACAGTGGCGGTGACGGCCCGGTCGTGGTCTTCAGCCACGGCAACCTCATGGACCGTGACATGTGGGTGCATCAGGTTCAGGCCCTGGCCGGGGACTTTCGGGTCGTCGTGTGGGACGAGCGGCTGCACGGCCGGACCGAGGACGACGGTAAGGCCTACACCTACTGGGATTCGGCTGCCGACTTGATCGGGCTGCTGGATCACCTGGGCGTGCGGCAGGCGACGCTGGTGGGGCATTCGCAGGGTGGCTTTCTGTCGATGCGGGCCGCCTTGGTGGCGCCTGAACGGGTCAAGTCCCTGGTGCTCATCGACACGACGTCGGTCGCCTGGCCGGTCGAGGCGCTGGCGCAGATGCGTGGTGTGTCGGAGGGACTCCGCGGCGCGGGTCCGGAGGCAGTGGCCCCGGTATTGCTGGGGATACTGCTGGGACAGCCCGCGATCCACGATGAGTGGCTGGCGAAGTGGAGGACGCAGCCGCGTGAACGGCTCGCCGACGCGGTGCAGGTGCTGATGGGGGTGGATGACATCACCGGCCGACTCGGTGAGATCACGGTGCCGGTCTTGGTCGTCCATGGCGACGCGGACCAGCCGATCCCGTATCCGTTGGGCCAGGCACTGGCCGGGAAGATCCCCGGTGCCCAGGAGCTGGTCACCGTGACCGGGGCCGGACACACGCCGAACCTCACTCATCCCGACCGTGTCAACCTGGCGTTGGCCGACTTCCTTCGCCGGCACGCCTGACGGTCCCGCGGCCCCTCCCCATGCGTGGAACCTGCGGCGGCGGTCCGTACGGCGCCGCTGCTCGAGGGGCGTCCTGGCGGACCTTCACACGCGGGTCTCAGCACCCGTCGTTTCAACGTTCCGCACAAGATCCAATTCTGGAAGGAACGACCATGCCGACTCCCATTACCGACCCGGTGCAGCTCCCCCCGGCCTTCGAGAAGGCCATGAACTCCGGGAAGCTTGACGAGGTCCTGAGCCTGCTCGCTCCCGGTGTCGTCATGCGTACTGTTACCGGTGAGACCGTCACCCGTCAGACGCTGCGCGACTACGCGGCCGGGTCGATCGCCGGCAACGCCCAGCTGTGCAACGGCCCGTCGCGCGTCGTGGCTGGCGACGACATCGCGTTTATCAGCGAGGAGTGGACCCTCGAGGTCACCGGTCCCGACGGCAACCGGAAGAAGGCCACCGGCACCTCTGCCCATGTCGCCCGCCGTGGTCAGGACGGCGGCTGGCGCATGGCCATCCTCAACCCCCTCGGTACCGCCGCCTGAGCGTCCGTGGGTGGCCGGGCTCCCCGGCGCCCGGCCACCCCCTCAGTAACCGGCGCCCGGCCCTGGTTTTCGTCCACCACTGGGATGGCTCGCACCACACCTGGCGACCGGGCATCGAACACCTCGGCCACAGGGGCGTTCGTCGTGCGACCACCGCGGCTGGGATGGGTCCGGCCAGGTGCCTGGCCCCTTACGGCATCGAGCAGCTCGCCGACGAGCCGAGCGCGTGATCGACGAACTCGGCTACAGCGAATACGTCGTGGTGGGCCACTCCACGGGCGGCAAGGTGGCCCAAATGCTCGTCTCTCGCTGGACTGAAGGGCGTGGAACTCGTCGCACCGCCCCGCCGGCTCCGTTCGGGGTGGCGCCCGAGTACCAGGAGGCGTTGGCGCATGCCTACGACAACGGCGAGACCATCGGCCACAGCATCGATCTGGTGCTGACCTGCGGCGAGTTGGGCTCAGTGGACGATCGGCACGCACGTCCGCTCGGTCTTCGCCAAGCTGGGCATTTACTCGCGGGTGCAGTTGGCGAACGCACTCCACGCAAGGGAAGCCGAGTTGTCGGGTCGGAATCCGCGGCCCCCGCGAACTTCGGACTGAACCGAGGGCCGCCGGAGCGGTCGCAGAGTTCGTCGACGTACGCGCGCGTCCAGCTTGGGCAGCGCCCCGGGCAGGAAGTGAGCCGGTAGATGATGGGGGTCACCGCTGAAGTTGCTGTCGGACCGGGCGGAGAAGACTGCCGCCTCTGCCCGCCGGTCGCGCAGGCAGTTCGATCCGCCGGCTGAAGGGCCGCTGAACGTCCTGAAGATCCTCTTCAGCACTTGAGGTGAACGATCAGGCAAGGTGGACGGCATGCGTGTACTGGTGATGGACGATGATGCCCGTCTAGTGGAGCTGCTCCAACAGGGCCTACGAGCAGAGGGTTTCGCGGTGGACGCCGCGAGTGACGGCCTTGATGGTCTCGCCAAGGCAGCGGCCGACAACTACGACGTGATCATTCTCGATGTCATGATGCCCGGCCTCAACGGCTACAAGGTGTGTGCCCACCTGCGGTCGATCGGCGACAACACCCCGATCCTGATGCTGACGGCGAAAGACGGTGAGTACGACGAAGCGGAAGGACTGGAAACCGGGGCCGACGACTACCTGACGAAGCCCTTCTCCTTCGTCGTCCTCACCGCTCGGCTCCATGCCCTGATGCGCCGCGCGCGCCCGGAGCGGCAGATCGTCCAGCACTTCGGGGACCTGGAGATCGACACAGGAGCCCGCCGCTGCCGCCGCGCGGGTACGGACATCGCCCTCACTCCTCGGGAGTTCGACGTCCTGACGCTGCTCGCGGCAACGCCGAATATCGCCACCAGCAAGGCCGCCATCCTGGACCGAGTCTGGGACAGCGCATACGAGGGCGGCCCCAACATCGTGGAGGTCTACGTCAGTGCTCTTCGCCGGAAAATCGACCGGCCCTTCGGCCGGGCCAGCATCGAAACCGTGCCCGGCGGGGCCTACCGACTCCGCTCCGACGGAGCCTGACCGTGGACACCGCCGACGCCTGTGGCTGCGGCCGCAGACCGTGCGCGTCCGTGCCACCGCCGCCGTCGCACTCGTCGCCAGCCTCGCCCTCGCCGCCTGCTCGGTGGTCCTGCTCTACGCCGTCCACACCAACCTGGTCACCTCCGCCCAGAACACGGCCCGCGACCACGTCGATAGAGCAGCCCACCAACTCGGCTCAGGGATGCCCCCGTCCGACGTTCAGGACGCTCTGCCGGACATCATCGTGGACACTCCGCGCCCCGCCGGCTCATCGTCCACCGCATCAGCGGACCAGGGTGCAAGTGCCACTGTGGACACGCCTACGGGGACGATGCTGGTACAGGCCTTTCCGGACCGTGCTCCCGCGCATACCACCGTCATCACTCTGACCTGGGCCCTGGTCCCCAGTACCGCCCTGCTGGTCCTGCTGGTCGCCTACCTGACCTGGTACGCCATGGGCCGGGCGCTGCGACCGGTGGCGAACATCCGTGCCGAGTTCGCCGACATCACCGCCCACAGTCTTCAACAGCGCGTCCCCGTCCCCGACTCCGACGACGAAGTCGCGCTGCTGGCAGAGACGATGAACGCCACTCTCGATCAACTCCAGCGCGCCGTCGGCCGCCTGCGGACCTTCACCTCGGACGCCTCGCACGAACTGCGTGGCCCCCTCACCACCCTGAAGGCCCGTCTCGAACTGGCCCTGGCCCGCCCCGACCTGGCTGAATGGACCGCTGTCGGCGACGAAGCCCTGCGTGACACCACACGTCTTGAGGACATCGTCGCCGACCTGCTGCTCCTCGCCCGCCTGGACGCCCGCCAACCCCTGAGATTCCAACCTCTGTGCCTGACAGACCTCCTGCGGCATACCATCGCCGAGCGCTATCCCCACCAGCCGGTCGTCCTCGTCGCGGCCCCCGCCCCCGACGAGGCGATCCCGGGCAGCCGTACGGCACTCGCCCGCCTTTTCACGAACCTCCTCGACAACGCGCTGCGCCACGCACACAGCACCGTGACCGTGGAAGTGCGCCACACCGAGCACGAGTTGGTCGTCGAGGTCGGCGACGACGGTCCGGGCATCCCCGAACCCGACCGTGAGCGGGTCTTCGACCGCTTCACGCGTCTGGACAACGCCCGTACCCGAAGCGAAGGCGGCACAGGTCTTGGCCTCGCCATCGCCCGCGACATCGCGACCGCCCACGGGGGAAGGCTCACCGCTGAATCACCTCGGACCGGGAATCGTGGTGCCCGCATGGTCCTGATCCTTCCCAGGGGATACGAGCCGGATGGCACGTCGCGGCCGCGCTACCGAAGATCGGACGCGCATGACAGCGTGTGAGGGTGCCCCGAGCGCAAGGCTCTCGTGGCGTCGGAAGAGGATTCGCGGTTCTCACGAGCACGCGGTCCGGAGAACCCTCCATCACTCATTCATGGGAGAGACAAGCGGCTGATTGATCATCGACGCTGATCTCAGAACTGGTGCCCGCGACAAGCCGGACAGCTGAACGGTCGCTGTGGTGAGCGCTGCGAGAGGTGGATCCAATGGAAGCGACAGCTCCGATGGTGCTGAACTACGCCCAGGCGCCGACCAGAAGAGTGACCGCCGCCAACAGAATCGAGTACGCACACGGTGAGGTCGGCGAGGGCGGAGTGCCCCTGGTTCTGTTGGTGCACTTCAGGGGCAACCTCGACAACTCGACCCGGCGCTGGTGAACGCGCGGTGGGCTGCAGGGTCGGCGCTGCTTTTGACGGGCCCGGCGGTGTGCTCGTGAGCGCAGGCGACAGCGGAACCCACCGCGACGACCCAGCCGAGGTCGCCTTCGGTGTCAGTCTGGGTCGGTGTCAGTCTGGGTCGGCAGAGCAGGCCGGGTCGGTACTTGAACGTGATCACGTTGACCCCGCTACTGCCCGCACCCCGCCCTGGCGCCCGGCCGGGTGATACGGGCGCGATCCGTGCCCACTGGGAGTCAGTCAGCGGCGCGGGGCTTCCACCTTGGTCGTGGACACCGGTTGTCATGCAGCGATGGCCAGCGTAGTTGATCTCTGCTCGAAGACGACCGGCGCGAGGTAGCCGATCGTGGAGTGCTTGCGCCGGTGGTTGTAGAAGCCGAGCCAGCGGAAGACTGCGAGCCGGGCGGCTGGTTCGGTCGGCCAGCTGCGCTGGTCGGGCAGGATCTCCCGCTTGAGCGAGGCGAAGAACGACTCCGCGGCGGCGTTGTCCGCCGAGGTGCCGACCGCTCCCATGGACCGGCGGATCCCGGCCCGGTGGCAGGCGTCGGCGAACGCCTTCGACCCGTATTGAGCCCCGTGATCGCTGTGGAAGATGACGTCGTCCACCCGGCCGCCGCGAGTGCGGACGGCCGTCTTGAGCGCGTCGGTGACGAGTTCGGCCCGCATGTGATCAGCCATCGACCAGCCCAGTAGGCGACGGGAGTACACGTCGCTGACGGTGGCCAGATACAGGAACTTCCCGCCGGCGATGGGCAGATAGGTGATGTCGCCGACCCAGGCCCGGTTGGGGGCGGATGCGGTGAAGTTGCGCCGCGGCAGATCGGGCACCGTCTGGGCGGCGGGGTCCGGAATGGTGGTTCGGTGTCGACGCTTCAGCCTCCGCCCCTGGATAGCGTGTTGGCGCATGAGCCGTTCGACGCGTTTGCGGTTGACGACCACACCGCCCGCGCGAGGCTCGGCGGTGATCCGCTTGGCCCCGTACGTCTCTCCGGACTCCGCGTGGACCTTGCGTATGCGCCGGGTGAGTGCAGCGTCCGCGTCCTGCTTCGCGGCGCGGGCCGGGGCGGTCTTCAGCCACCCGTAGAACCCGGACCTCGACAAATTCAACACGGTGCACAGCCGCTTCACGCCGAAGGCGCCGCGGTGGCCGGCAACGAACTCGAAGCGGCTCACCAGTTCGTCTCGCCCGCAAAATACTTGGCCGCCCGGCGCGGAATGTCACGTTCCATCTCCAGCTCGCGCGCCTGCTCGCGCAAGGCTTCGATCTCCGCGTGCTTCGCCGACGCCGCAACTGCCTCGGGCCGCTCGGCCTTCTCCGCCGTCTTGATCCACTGCCGCGGTGTCTCGTGGTTCACACCCAGCTCGGCGGCGATACGCGAGACGGGCCGGCCCGACGAACGGGCCAACGCCACCGCGTCGGCCCGGAACTCCGTCGAGTACTTGTGGGTCCCCACCTGGTACTCCTCTCCCTGGACTCAAGATCCAGTGTCGAGGTGTCCACGATCAAGGTGGAGGGCCCGTCCCGTGTGCCTCCGCCTCTGCCGACACGGTGCCCCCCTTGCCAACTGGCGCTAGCCCGGCAATTCGTGGTGGTTTGTCAAACGCCTTCGCGACAACGCCGGTTGGCCGACGAGTCCTCGCGGTGCACGAGGGAGCGGGTTTCCCGTCGAGGAGGATGTCCCCCCTCGTGACCCGCGACGGGCCCGAACAAATGCTTCGGCTCGGCCACCACTCGCATGGTGGCCGGGCCGAGGACGTGTCACCAGCCCGTACTGCTGGCTGTGGCGTGCTCAGGGCGTGGACCGTCTGGTCGGCGTCTTGCTGGAGGTGGCGGCCAGAGGGGCAGATGTGTCGGTGAGTGGTGAACCGGCCAGGGCAGTCGTGTTCTTTGGCCGGTGCGGCAGCCGATGCCTGGTGACCAACGCTGAGAGAGCAAGCGCCGAGAATGCCGAGATCATGCCGCCGAGGATCAGGCTGGAACGGGCGCCGAGAGTGTCCGAGGCGAGGCCGACCAGGGGGGCGCCGAGGGGTGTCCCGCCGAGGAGGACAAGGAAGTAGGCGGACAGGACGCGGCCGCGCAGGCGCGGGTCGGCATGAAGCTGGGTCAGTGCGTTGGCGGTCGTGGTGACGGTCACCGAGGCGAAGCCGGTCGGGATCAGCAAGGCCATGAACGTGCCGTAGCCGGGCATCAGGCCCAGCGCGGCTTCCAGAACCCCGAAGACGACCGTTGCGGTGACGAGACGTCGTGCGGTGGGGGGCTGCCCGCAATGGGCCCCGAGAATCGCGCCGATGAGGCTGCCCGCGGCGTAGGCGGCTGAGAGGTAGCCGAAGGCGGCTGCGCCGGAGTGGAAGACCGTGATCGCCACGAGGGAGATGGTGACCTGGAAGTTGAGTCCGAAGGTGCCGACGAAGCCGATGACCGTGATGGGCAGGAGCAGTTCCGGGGTGGCGGTGATGTGGCGGAAGGCGTCGGTCAGTCGCGTACCGCCGTGCTGGGGCCGACTGGGTTTGCGGGGTTCGTCGGGGGGGATGGTGATCAGCCCGTACAGGACAGCCAGGTATGAGGCGGTGTTGATGAGGAACACGGGGCCGGTGCCGACGGCGGCGACGGTCAGGCCCGCGATGGCGGGGCCGAGGATGCGGGCGACGTTGAACTGGGCGGAGTTCAGGCCGACCGCGGCCGCCACTCGCTCGCGGGTGACCAGTTCGGAGATGTAGGCGTTGCGGGCGGGAGTGTCCACGGCGGTGGCGGTGCCGAGGGCGAAGGCCAGGGTGTAGAGGGACGACAGGTTCACCGCGCCGGTGATGGTCAGGTATCCGAGCAGCAGGGACTGCACTGCCATGGCGGTCTGCGTGATCAGCAGCAGCCGGCGTTTGGGGAAGCGGTCGGCGAGGACTCCCCCTGTCAGGCCGAACAGGGTCTGGGGCAGGAACTGCAGTGCGGTCACGATGCCGACCGCGCTCCCGCTGTTTCCGGTGAGATGCAGTACCAGCAGATCCTGGGCGGCACGCTGCATCCAGGTGCCGATGTTGGAGGTCAGTTGGCCGAGCAGGTAGCGGCGGAAGGCCCGGACGGTGAGCGTGGCGAGCACCACGCTCGAGGCCCTCCCTCTGCGGGGCGCGCGCACACGGCGGTACATGCTCAAGACGTCCGGCAGGCGTACGTGTCCGGGACGGGCACCTCCACATCGTCGACGTGGTGGAAGGTCGGGTGGGGGTGCATGAGGAACTCGTGGTGGGAGATGTTCCACGCGTAGGCGCCGGCCATGGCGAACGCGACCCGGTCGCCGACACGCAACCGGTCGACCATGACCCGGCGGGCCAGGATGTCTTTCGGTGTGCAGAGTTGCCCCACCAGCGTCACCGGCTCGTCACGCACCTCGGGGCGGTTCCAGGGCCGGTGCCAGGAGTCGTCAGGGATGACTTCGAAGGGCTGGTCGTGCTGTTTCGCCGCGGGTGTGCGCAGATGGTGGGTGCCTCCGCGCAGGATGGCGAACGCCTGGCCGCGACTGAACTTGACGTCCAGGACCTGGGTGACGTACCAGCCGCAGTAGGCGGTGACCGAACGACCGGGTTCGATCCGCAGGGTGAGGTGCGGGTGGCGGGCCAGAATCCGGCGCAGCCCGGCGCCGAAGGCGGGCCAGTCGAACACCATGTGTGGGCGGGCGTAGTCGACGCCCATCCCGCCGCCGATGTTGACCTCGGCCAGGTCGATCCCTCTTTGGTGAGCCCAGTGGCCTGCCCAGGCCAGGACCTCGTCGGCCAGGGCGAGTTGGGCGGCGGCCTTGAGTCCGCTGGCCAGGTGGACGTGGAGGCCGCGCAGCCGGATGCGCTGGTCGGAGGCGACGATGTCCAGGCACGTGTCCAGCTGTGCGGGATCCAGGCCGAAGGGGCTGGGTTTGCCGCCCATGGCAAGTGCGACCGAGTGCAGGACGACGGGTACGTTGACGCGCAGCAGGACGTCGGCGGTGCGGTCGCCCAGCACGGCCGAAAGGACGCGCAGCTCGTGTTCGCTTTCGATGTGCAGGCGATGTACGCCCGCGTCCAGGGCCTGGTCCAGCTCGGCCGGGGTCTTGCCGGGGCCGCCGAAGGCGATCGGCGCATCGGGGAAGAGGCCGCGGACGTGGCCGAGTTCGCCGCCGGAGGCGACCTCGAACCCGTCGACGTGTCCGGCCAGGGCCTGTAGCAACCGTGGGTCGGAGTTGGCCTTCGCCGCGTACAGCAGCTCGACGCGGTCCGGCAGCGCGGCCCGGACCGCGCGTGCGTGCTCGCGCAGGCCGGGCAGATCGTAGACGTAGGCGGGCAGGTCGTCGTCGGCCACCTGGTGGATGTGGTGGAGCAGCGCGGGTCTCACAAGGTCACCTCGCGGGGGAAGTGCGTACCGAGCGGGCTGGGCAGGGCGACGTAGGTGGCGTGCCGGTCGGCCTGACGGGCCCAGCGCAGGAGGAGGTTGGCCTTGGCGGGCAGGGGGACGCCGGAGAGCAGGGCACGCAGGCGTGGCGGTTGGGCAGCGAAGCGGGCGTAGGCGTCGAGGCAGTCGCGGACCAGACCCCACAGGGCCGGCTCCAGGGCCGGCTCGAGGTCGGCGAGGGTGCCGAGCAGCTCGGCGACATGGTTGACCAGCAGGCAGTACGCGACCCGGTTCCAGCCGCGTTCGGCGTCGTAGGTGAGAGGCCCGCGGACGTCCTCGGGCAGACCGTCGAGGATGTGCTGGTGGTGGCGGGGCAGGAGCTTGGTGCCTTCCAGGTCGCGGAAGAGTATCTGCACGGGCATGCCGTCGGCGTTGACACCGACGACGACGTTCTGCAGATGGGGTTCCAGGACGACGCCGTGTTCGAAGTAGGCGGCCAGCACTGGCGGCAGCAGCAGCCGCACGTACGCGTCCCACCAGGCCAGGACGTCCCCGTCGCCGCGGGCGAGCAGATGGGAGACGTGAGCTCTGCTGGTGGGGTACTCGTCGGCGATCGCGGCGGCGAGCAAGGGTGTCACCCCGGGACGCAGGTGGGGGCCCAGGCCGGAGCGGACGATGACGCCGAGGCCCTCGAGCAGGGCGGTGTCGTCGGCGTCGAGGGTGCGGTAGCCGGGTTCGGCAAGCAGAGCGCATCCGGGGAAGCGTTCGGCGAGAGTGGCCATGATGGGCTGGACCAGCCGGTTCAGGGCGACGGCACCGGTCAGCTCGTAACTGGCGTGCTTGCGGACGCAGTTGGTGAGGCGGACGTTCAGGCTGAACTTCAGGAAGGTGTCGGCGTCCGGCTGGTAGAGGGTGCGTACCGATGCTGTCGGTACCAGCTCAGGCCCGCTCACGCCGATGTCCCCGATCTCGCCTGCGACCATCGCCGCACGCAGGCGGTGGTTGTCGCGCAGGAGACGGAACTGCCAGGGGTGCACGGGCAGCGTCACGAATCCCGGGTCGGCCGGCGGACACAGCGCGTCGAGCTCGCGCAGGTCCCCCTCCTCCCGCACCAGATGGCGGCGTACCGCCAGATAACGCAGGCGGAAGCGGGCTCCCGTTTCCGGCCCGTACGCCAGCCAGTCCGCCGGCTCCCCGGTGCGGGCCTTGGGCGTGGGGTGGAAGCGATGGCCGAACACCAGTGCCTGTTCCGAAGCCAGGTAGAGGTCCGTCTCCGGCTCCGCGTGGGCCCGGTGTTCCAGAGCGGTGCGGATGGTCTCACGGCTGTCGGCGACCTGGTCCAGGAATTCGTCGTTGGCCTTGCCGGTACGCAGCTCCAGTTCGTCCTGGACGTAGCCGGCCAGTTCCCGCCAGCCAATTGTGACCCAGGTGGCGTCGTCGAGCCGTTGGACCGGGCCTTGGAAGCGGTGTGCACCGATGACCGAGGCCCGGCGCAGCCGGACGCGCAACAGGAGGTCACAGCGGGGCAAGCGCAGCAGGAGGTGGTCGTCGTCCACGGTTACTTGGTGTTCGGGGGCGGACACCTCTCGGATCAGGCAGTTGAGCAGTGTGTGGGCAGTGACGGCGTCGGCGGACTGCGCAGGCTGACCGGTCGATGCGGCGATGGTCGTGAACGTGGATGTGACAGTGGCAGAGGTGGTCATGCGGTGGCTCCAGTGCGTCAGAAGTCGTGCAGCAGTCGTCAGTCGGGCCGGCCGTCGGGCGGTCATGGCGACCGCCGGGCGTGGCCGTGTCCGGCCCCGGTGGAGTTCAGCGGCACCGCGCGAGGGGATTGGCAACAGCAGTCCACCGCGCCTTGCCGGGGTCGTCGGCCAGACGCATCGCGATGGTCGCCTTCAGCGGCAGCGTGGCGCCGAAGAAGGCGGCCGCGTCCCCGTCGTCCGGTAGATCGGCGTACACGCGGCGGCCGACCTCGGCCACCGTCTCCCACAACGCCCAGGGATCGACGGCGCGGGTGCGGGAGAGGACGTCGACGAGTTCGCTGAACACCCCGCTGAGCAGTCCTCCGAACAGCTTGGCGCGCAGCGCGTCCAGATCGTCACCGGCACGGGAGCCGGCCAGCGGCGGGAGGGTGAATCCCCACGCAGCCAGCCTGCGGGGACTGACCCGCACCCCGTCCAGGTCCCGGTACAGCACCCGCACCGGCCGCCCGTCCCGCAATACGACCAGAGTGTTCTGGCCGTGGGCCTCCAGCGCCACTCCCATGGACAGCAGTGTCAGCGCGGGCGGCAGCACGAGCCCGGCGAAGTCCGCGAGCCAGTGCATCGGATCACCTGCCACCATGGTGGCGTCGGTTGCGTGCACCGCTGTCAGCGGGACAGCGATCTCTCCGGTGTCGAGGTGGGACTCCGTGGATTCCCTGAGCATCGCAGCCAGGCTCGCGGATGCCTGTCCGCCCACCCGCACGGCGCCGCCGCCCAGCTCGCGCAGGATTTGCAGGCTCTCACCGAACCCAGCCTTGTCGACAACCGCCGAGACCAGGTCCGACAGGAGTGGGCCGTCGGCGACCTCAACCGGTGAGATGGTGCGCAGGTAGTTGGTGACCTGTACGTCGAGCGCGGTCTTGATGTGACAGCCCGCCAAGTCAGCCACAGGCGCGAGGGTGCGTAGCGACAGCAGCGGCCTGGCCGGGATCGTCCGCTGTGCCACGGCGAGGTCGGGGTGGTGCACCAGGACGTGGTCCCGCTGCCAGGGATGAACCGGCACGAGGATCGTGTCGCCGTCACGCAGCTCCTCCGGCCATGTGCCGGCGCCCTGCCAGCGTTCGGCCGGGACGGCGAGCAGGGCCAGCTGGATCACCGGGTGGTGTTCGGGCGCGTAGGCGAGCACATCGGCGACGGACATGCCGGTACGGGTACGGCAGCACGGGTGCTGCGGATGGCCGTCGACCACCGCCTGCTCCGCATCGGCCGAATCGCTCAGCTGACCGGGGCCTTGGGCGTTCGAGGCGCGGGCCAGGGCGAGGTTGACCACGCTGTTGTCGAGCTCGGCCGCCAGTCGGCTTGCGGCTGAGGTGGGCAACCGCAGTTCCGCGAGGAGTTCCGCGGGCCCGTGTACCGGCCCGTCGGGTCCGACCACGGTGAAGTCCTCGGGCACCTGGGCGAACCGCTGGGCACACGCGTCCGCCGCCACGAGCCGGTCACCCTGCCGCAGAGAGACCACCAGTGTGTCCCCTTCCCTCTGCCGGCCGGTCACGCCAGGGAGCGGCTCTCGTGAGAAGGCACCCCACAGCCGGCCAAGCACGGTGGCCTGCGCTCGGGGCAGAGCGGCCGTGAACGGCTCCACCAGATCCGGGCGCACCCGGCGCAGTTCGTCGATCGTCGTCTGAAACATCCTCACCATCCCGGCCTGGAAAGGAATGCCGGACTAACGGATGTGTCGGGGATTCTCCTAGGCATGGCGCATTCCCGGGTGTCGTGAGGAATTTCCTTCGCGCGGCACACCTGTAGCTCAGGCCGCACATCGGACACTACGGGACGGCGTGTAAAGGGATTTCCAGCGCAAATACAGGGGGTAGCGCAGAGGAGATGAGACGTCGAGGCCATTGCCCGGTCGCGGCCACCCCTCGGTCAACACACTCCCGCCTGCAGAAACCTCAAATCCCATGGAGCGGGTGGACCTGTCCCGAGGCAGCCCTGCGCGCCCCTCGGTCAAGGCGTACTAATCCAACAGCATTAAGCCTGCCGCCCCAGGATCCGCATACGATCCAGCACACCCGACATCCTATTTCTTAACCATTTCCTCACCAGGCGCTGGCAACGCCCTGGATGTCCCCGCACATCCTGGGCCTACGGCTGCGCCAACCGGCTGATTTCACGTTGCGCGTTGACGGCTCTCGCCCGCGTCAACATCACACCACGAGACTGAAAAGGATCACTGATTCGGAGGAAGGCTCCGGCCAGAGCCGCACGATTCGTCTGCCGCTTGCGAGCCTGACAGCATGCATGTCTTGCTGATCGAGGACGACGACCGGGTGGCCGAACCGTTGATGGAAGGTCTGCACCGCTTCGGGTTCACCGTGGAACACGCGCGGACCGGTGCCGGGGGCCTGTCCGCCCCGGAGCCGGGGATGGTGTTGCTGGACCTGGGACTGCCCGACATGGACGGCATCGACGTCTGCCGGGCACTGCGCGCCCGTTCCTCGGTCCCCATCATCATGATCACCGCCCGGGACGCGGAGGTCGACCGGGTGCTCGGCCTGGAACTGGGCGCGGACGACTACCTGTCCAAGCCGTTCGGGGTCCGGGAACTGGTGGCACGGATCCGCGCCGTCACCCGTCGAACCCAGGCCGCGTCCCTCGACGCGGACGGTGCGGCGTCGGAAGCCTCCGGCATCCGGGACCGGATCGGTACATCCGGCGCCCAGCGGATCGGCCCCCTGACAGTCGACCGCCGCACCCGTCAGGTCCATCTGCACCAATCACCGGTTGCCCTGGCCCCCAAGGAGTTCGATCTGCTCGTCTGCCTTGCCGAGGATCCCGGAGCCGTCTACTCCCGCCAGCAGATCCTCGACACGGCCTGGGAACCGAACTACTTCGGCCCCACCAAGACCCTGGACGTCCACATTGCCGCCCTGCGCCGCAAACTTGGCGACCCCTCCTGGATCGAGAACATCCGCGGCATCGGATTCCGCCTGGTATCGCCCGCAAACCCCATTGCTGCCTCCCCCCTGCCGCCCCGGACCCGCGGAGGCGTCCGATGACCCGCCGGATCCTGCTCAGCCACCTCAGCCTCATGCTGCTCGTCCTGCTCGCCCTCGAAGTGCCGTTCGGCTTCATCTACGCCCGCAGCGAGCTGACCCGCTTTTCCAACACCGCGGAACTGGGTGCGGTGACCCTTGCCGTGGTGTGTGAGGACAAACTCGAGCACGGACGGGCATCGGACCTGCCCGAGATTGCCCGCAACTACGCTCAGCGCACCGGTAGCAGCGTGGTCGTCACCGACCACAACGGCACGGTCCTCACCGACACCGACACCGACACTGTCGGCCGGAACATCTCCTCCGAGCCGGACATCGCCACCGCACTGCACAACCGAACCGCCACCGGAACCCGCGACGACCCGGTCTCGGACAGCGACATCCTGTTCGCCACCGTGCCCGGCACCTCTGACAACACTGTTTCCTGCGTCGTGCGGACGCTCTCCTCCCTTGCCCCACTCACCCAGAAGGTGCACGCCACCTGGGTGGCACTCGCCGTCACCGGCCTGGGCGTACTGGCCGCGGTCGCCCTGATCGGCTTCGTGCTCGCCCGCTCCATCACCCGCCCCCTCCGAGCCCTGGAACGCGCCACCGCCCAACTCGCCGACGGCCGCCTCACCAACCCTCCCGCCACCGATCGCGGGCCGCCGGAACTACGCCGACTGGCTGCCTCCTTCACCCGCACAGCAACCCGGCTCCAGCACCTGCTCCACTCCCAGCGGGCCTTCGCCTCCGAAGCGTCGCACCAGCTGAAGACCCCGCTGACCGCACTGCGCCTGCGCCTGGAGAACTTCGAACCCCACCTCACTCCCTGCGCACAGCACAGCCTCAACGAAGCGATCGGCGAAGTAGGGCGGCTCAGCCGCATGGTCCAAGGACTCCTCGCCCTCGCCCGGCTGGAGAACTCGGCGATCACACCGGAAGTCATCGACCTCGACACCGTTGTTGCCGACCGCGCGGCCATCTGGACGGCGTTCGCCGGCGAGCAGCGCGTCGACATCACCGTGGCCGGAACAAAGGCCGGCCAAGTGTGGGCGGTCCCGGGCGCACTCGAACAGATCATCGACAACCTGCTCTCCAACGCCCTGCGTGCGTCCCCTCCCGGCACCACCATCACCCTGGCGACCGCCATCCCACCGGCCGACAACGGCCGTACGCCGCCCATGGCCGAGCTGCACGTGACAGACGAGGGCCCCGGCATGACTGAAACCGACCGGCAACGCGCCTTCGACCGGTTCTGGCGTGCCGCTGACGCCCACCACGACGGCACCGGCCTAGGACTGTCCATGGTCCAACGGCTCACCCGCGCCAGTGGCGGTGAAGTCACCCTGAACGCCGCACCCCACGGCGGCCTCGACGCAGTCGTCCAGCTCCGCCCCGCGCAGGCCGCACGCGTCCGCAGCAACGCAGCCGCCCTTCAAAAAATCGCTCCGCTGCGCAGCCCCAACACAGCCAGCAACCGACCAAGGGCCGAAAGAATCTCAGGAAGACCGCGATGACATTCCAGCAGCGCGCTGCGGCCGGCCAGGAGTTCACCGCCAGCCGCCTACCGAGCGGCGGCGCCGCTCGCCAGGCATAGACCATCCCTGCTGCGAGTCAGGGTCCTGGCGAACTACTGCCACATGCGGGAAGGCAAAGAACGCCGGACGGGTTCGGGTTCGGCATCCTTCTCTGCGCGCAGGGTGACGCCTACGTGCACGGCGTATCCACCCGCGCCGGCGACGACCTGGTCAAGGCCCTCGGCGCGGACACCGGGATCTCCGAGAGCGAGGTCTCCCGGATCTGCGGCGAACTCGACGAGCCCCTGTGCGCCTTCCGGACCCGGCCGCTGGACCATGTCCGCTTCCCCTACGTCTACCTGGACGCGACCTACTGCAAGGCGCGGGTGAACCACCAGATCGTCTCCCAGGCCGTGGTCATCGCCACCGGCATCACCGAGGACGGCGGCCGCGAGGTCCTGGGGCTCATGGGCGACAGCGAGACCGAGGCGTTCTGGTCCGAGTTCCTGCGCTCCCTGCGTGAGCGCGGCCTGTCCGGGGTCCGCCTGGTCATCGCCGACCACCACAGCGGCCTGGTCAAGGCGATCCGCAAGGTCATGCTCGGCGCTGCCTACCAACGCTGTCGTGTCCATTTCCTGCGGAACGTCTTCGCGGTGATCCCCAAGGACGCGGCCGAAATGGTCGCGGCGACCATTCGCACGATCTTCGCCCAGCCCGCCCAGGCGGCGGTCCGCCGCGGTCGGAGCTGCCTCCGGCCTGGGCTCCGCCTTGCTGTTCGGCCGGCCCGATGACGGCACCGTTCTTCCTCGCCAAGGGGCTGACCCACGGCGCCTACATCGGCACCGAGGCCGCCAGTGCCCTGACCCTGCACCTGACCAAGACCACCGCCTACGGCGTCGGCGACCCGCTCTCCCGCCGGGTCCTGCTCCTCGGCGTGGCCCGAACGCCCGCCACCCTGGTCGGTGCCTGGGCCGGCAGGCGCATCGTGAGACGGATCAGCGACCAGGTATTCGTCCGACTGATCGAGGCCGGACTGGTCGTCTCCGGCCTGCTGTTCCTGGCCGGGCTTTGAACGGCGCTTTCGATACGGCTTTACGAGGACGCCCTCGTGCCGTGGGTATCTTCACCGGCCAGGGCCGCGGCCTCGAACGCGGCCAGCGCCTCACCGGCCCGCGCCAGCTCGGCGCGCACCCGCTCACCCTGCGGGGCGCCGAAGTAGTCCCGTGCCTCGATCTTCGCCACCCACGACCGGAACCGTTCCAGGTCCGTCTCCGACTCCTCCACCTCCGCGAAGATCGCCCGCCCGCTCGACGTCTCCATCTCCAGCTCTGCGAAGAACGACGGCAGTCGCTCCAGCACCTCCGCGTACTCCGCGTCGATCTCGGTGCTCATCTCGTCGGCGAACGCGGTCCGCTCGGCCTCGTCGGTGAGCTCCGCATGCACGACGCGCATGCGTCCGCCGTCGGCGTGCACCCGCTCGCTCACTTCGGCCAGGACCCGCGCCACCTCGGACCGGTCGGGCAGTAGGCTCGCCGACTGCTGCAGATACAGCGCGCCCAGCCCCTTCAGCTTGCGCCACACCTGCATCCGCAACGACGGCGCCGCCCCTGCCGTCGAGACCGACACCAGCAGCCACCGCACCTCCACATCACTGACCGCGGACCGCACCGTAACCCGCCTGTGGCTGGCCGGGGAGCGGGCGGTTGCATGGGCGCTCAGTTCGTGGCGATCACGATGCACCTTGTGGCGCAGGTAGGCCAAGGTGACCCTGGTCGCAGTGACGACCCTCGCCCTGGCCGATGCCACCTCGGCAATCGGCCGTTTTCTGGAGATCCTGCACCCATGACCGAACCCGCCCCCGCCTCACCGCCACCGGCAGCACGGCGCCCCGCGTGGCTCACCCGCAACGTCAAGGTGCTGTGCGGGGTGTCCTTCCTCCAGGACGCGGCCAGTGAACTGCTCTACCCGATCCTGCCGATCTTCCTGACCGTGGTGCTCGGCGCCCCGCCCGCCGCTGTCGGCGCGATCGAGGGACTGGCCGAGGGCGCCGCGTCGATCACCAAGGTGGCTTCTGGACGCCTGGCCGACCGGTTCGCCCGTCGTCCGCTGATCGGTGCCGGATACGGCCTGGCCGCGGTCGGCAAGCTGCTCATCGCGCTCGCGACCGCTTGGCCGCTGGTCCTCATCGCCCGGGTCACCGACCGGCTCGGCAAGGGTCTGCGCGGCGCACCCCGCGACGCCCTGCTTGTCGAGGGCGTCCCGAACGGGCAGCGCGGCAGGGTGTTCGGGCTGCACCGGGCCGCCGACACTGCCGGCGCGGTCGTCGGCCCGCTCGTGGGGCTGATCCTTTACGAGGCGCTCGACCACCGGCTGCGCCCACTTTTCTGGATCGCCGTGATCCCCGCCGTCGCGTCGGTCGCCCTGGTCGCCGCCGTCCGCGACCCTCGCCCCCGCAGGACGGCCGACGGCACACCGACGAAGGCCGTCCGGACACCGTGGCGGTCCCTGCCCCGCCCGTACTGGCGCGTCCTAGGGGTGCTGCTCGCCTTCAACCTGGTCAACTTCCCTGACGCGCTGCTGCTGTTGCACGCTCACGACCTGGGCCTGTCCACGGCTGGGGTGGTGGGCGCGTACGCGGTCTACAACCTCGCCTACGCCGCCCTCTCCTACCCCGCCGGGGCGCTGTCCGACCGGTTGCCCCGCCCGCTGGTCTTCGCCGCCGGACTGGTCTTCTTCGCGATCGGCTACCTCGGCCTCGGCCTCATCCACGCTCCATGGGCGGTGTTCGTGGTGCTGCCGCTCTACGGCGGTTTCGCCGCCTGCACCGACGGTGTGGGCAAGGCATGGATCTCCACGCTCGTCCCCGACCACCAGCAGGGCACCGCGCAGGGCCTCTACCAGGGCGCCACCGGCGCCGCCGTCCTCGTCGCGGGCCTGTGGGCCGGACTCGCCTGGGGCGCCGACGGCCAGCTCCCACTGCTGCTCTCCGGCAGCATCGCGCTCGCCCTCGCCGGCGCATTGCCGGCCGTCACCCGGTCGCAGACCGAGGCCCTCTGACCCCGGAATCCCTGACGAACTCCTCGTCGGCGACCTCACACCGCCCGACAGTGACAGGTTCTGGTCAAAGACTTGTCCAAGTGCCGGACGGCTCCTGCCGCCGGTGGTCGGGTTCTCTGCGACGGCTGTATGATCACCCGTTCTTCGGAGGACACGGTGTCAGCATCAACCCGTAAGAGACGATGGCTCACAATCTGGGCCATCACCGCATCCGCCGCGCTCGTCGCGATACCCGCAGGCGCCGCGTCCGGCGGGGCCGGCAGCCCCTTCGGGGCCCGTACGCTCGCCCAACTCGCCGCCGAACGCGAGCAGTCAGTGGGCGCCATCACCCCCAAGGTGAAGGCAGACGACGGCGGCGGCAACGAGGCGGACGAGATCGCCGAGGGCGCGGACCAGTACGCCGAGGCCCGCACCTCACCGGGCGTCGTCGCGCCGGGCGCGTACGGCGCCGCCTGGAGTAGCCTGACCAACCTGCCCAGCAGCGGCGGAAGTTGGCGGAACGTCACCGACCTGCCCTACAACTCCGACGATGCGCGCTACCGCGACTACGACTCCAACTCCAGCGGCGGCTCGGGCAACGTCACCGGCCGTATGGCGGCGATGGCCGCCGGTGACGACGGGTACGTGTACGCGGGCAGTGCCGGCGGCGGGGTGTGGCGCTCGCGCACCGGCGGGGGCCACTGGCAGCCCATCAGCGACCGGCTGTCCTCGCAGTCCACCGGTGCGCTCGCGCTGGACGGGGCCGGGCGGCTGTGGCTGGGCACAGGCGAGGCGAACACCAACGCCGACGCCTACCTCGGCAGCGGCGTCTACGTCCTGTCCGACCCGCACCACGGCACGTTCTCCGCGCGCAGCCGGGTCGGCGGCGACGAACTGGAGAGCACCACCATCCACCAGCTGCGCTTCGGCGGCGGCAAGGTGTGGGCGGCGACGAGCGAGGGCGTGTGGAGCCACTCCACCAAGACACTCGGCGGCGCCTGGAAGCTGGAGTTCGCGCCCAACCCCGACTACCTGCCCGGCGGTTCCAAGGCGACCGACGACAGCGCCGCGTACAAGAACATCACCAACGACATCGCCATTGACCCCAAGGACCCGTCCAAGGTGGTCCTGGCGGTCGGCTGGCGCAGCGGTGACGACTACAACGGCTTCTACACCAAGGTGAACGGCACCTGGACGCGGATCACCAGCGGCTTCGGCGCCCTGCCGACCGACGCGGCCAACGTCGGCACGGTCACCTTCGCCCGCTCGGCCGACGGCTCGCGCTACTACGCCATCGACGAGTCGCCCGCGCAGATGGCCGCCAACCCCGACAGCGGCCTGGAGGGCATCTACAGTGCCGGTTCGCCGTTTGGGCCCTGGACGAAGGTCGCCGACTACAAGCAGTTGGCCGCCGACGGATCGGCGCTGACCTCCAGTGGTTACATGCCGGGCGTCCAGTCCTGGTACAACCAGTTCCTGACCGTCGACCCAGCCGACCCGCAGCATGTGTACGCGGGCCTTGAGGAGGTCTACGAGTCCAAGGACGGCGGCAGCACCTGGTCGACCGTCGGTCCGTACTGGAACTTCGGCTTCTCCTGCTGGAGCATCGACCCGACCAAGCAGACGGGCGACTGCAACCAGACCACCCACTCCGACCAGCACGGCGTCGCGATCGGCAGCTACCACGGCAAGAGCTTCGTGTACGTCGGCAACGACGGCGGCGCCTACAAGCGTCCGGTGGGCGGCTCCCAGGACGCCTCCGGCCACGCCACCGACTGGACCTCGCTCAACGACGGCACCATCGACACCCTTCAGTACTACTCGGTGGGCGTCGGCAAGGACCTGACCTACGGCGGGGTCTCCGTCACCGGCGGTCTCCAGGACAACGGCCAGTCCGTCCTGCGCAGCAATGACACGGTTATGGGCTCCAACTTCGGCGGCGACGGCGGCGACACGCTCACCGACCCGGCCAACGGCTGCAACATCGCCGAGGAGTACGTCTACCTAGCCATCCAGGTGACCCAGAACTGCGCCGTAAACGACGGTAGTTGGGTCACCGACTCCAGCAAGGTCACGTCGTATAACGTCGCCCCGGCCGACAACGCAACCAGTGAGGCCCGCTTCATCGCCCCGATCACGGCCGACGCGAAGGACAGCTCGACCTGGATCGCGGGTGGCCGCCATATCTGGGTGCAGACCCACGGCTACGCCATCCGCAGTGGTTCGGAGTGGACCAGCGTGTACGACCTCGGCGCCGGCCGCACCGCGACCGCCGTGGCGGCCTCGGGCGGCAAGGTGTATGCGGCCTGGTGCGGCCCCTGCAACAACCAGGGCTTCGCCCGTGGCATCTCCGTCGGCAACGCGAACGGCACCGGCTGGCACGACATCACTCTCCCGGCCACCGGCGCGGACGGCATCGTGCCCAACCGCTACCTCAGCGGCTTCGCCATCGACCCCAAGAACGCCGACCACGTCTACCTCGCGGTGAACGGCTTCTCCCGGCACTGGACCGAAGGCCCCGGGGCCGGCGTCGGCCACGTCTTCGAGTCCACCGACGGCGGCACCACCTGGAAGGACATTTCGAAGAACCTCCCCGACGTGCCGACCAACTCAGCGATCGTCACGGCGAACGGCGGCCTCGCCGTCGGCACCGACCTCGGCGTCGTCTACCGCGCGCCGGGCCGTACGACGTGGCAGCGCGTCGGCAAGCTCCCGGCTGTCGCCGTGCTCCAGCTGAAGCTGAGCCCCGACGGCAAGACGCTGTACGCGGCCACCCATGGCCGCGGCATCTACAGCATCAAGGTGCGCGACTGCGGCTGACGCGTATGCGTGGCCGACAGTGATGTGGAGGGGTGATCCCGGCTTTCGGGGTCACCCCTGCGTCGTGTACGGCACCACAGTCACGTGGAGCGTGAAGGCGACGCGTGGCGCGCCCGCCACGTCCGGTGCCTTCGCCAGCGCGGTGACGTCGGACGTACCGCCCCGGGTGCCTGCGCACCGCAACGAGGCGTGGGCGGTGCCGCCCGTGTCCAGCTGCCATCCGGATGCGAGGACGAAGACGGGCGCGGAACTCTGTACGGCCGTCCACCGCTTGTCGTCGGTGCGAGGCGGCAGGACGAGGGACACCACCGTCCCGGGCCGCACGCACAACCGCCGTGTGACCGCGTCACCGGGGCTGACGGTGACCGACGTGCGCCCGGCGGCACAGCCGGCCGCCGAAGGGGAGGGCGTGGTGGCCGACGCTGACGGGCTCGGTCCGCCCGGGCTGGCGGGTCTGATCGAGGAGGGCACCGTGGAAGCGGGCGCCGAGGGGGGCGTCGGCGTACTGGCCGACGGCCCCGCCGGACGGCTCCCGGACGGCGCTCCCGCAGATCGGCCGGCCGCCGAAGAGCTGCAGGCCGCCAGGACGAACACCCCGGCGACCATCCACGCTGTGGCCCACCATCGCATGCCAGAACCTCCCGGCCCTCTCGTACTGATACCAGCATGCCCCGTCGGCGCCGATCGGATCGCCCGCAGGGCTTCGTGGACGAACCGGTGCGCCCCGGCGTATGCCGAGGCGCACCTTAGGGGGCTGCGTCCGCCGAGGTCAGCGGCGGGTCGGCAGCGGCCCGGACCGTACCGACCCGCGAGGTGCGGACACGGTGGCGGCGCCGTGGGTGGTGGCGGCGAGGCTGCCACCGGTGACGGTGAGGGGGCCCGCCGTGTAGAGGACTTCGTCGAAGGCTTGGCCGTTGGTGGGGGCCTTGCCGACGGCGAAGACGGAGACGGCCTTACCGGCGATGACGGACGTGGAGAGGTAGTCGCCGACCATACTGCCCTGGGTGGGGTCGGCGATCTGGGACAGGGACATCGGACCGGCGACGGTGGCGTCGAGTGTGGTGGTGCGGTTCGCGGCCGATCAGTTGGGCATCGACTTGGCCGAGTGGTCCGGGTACGAGATGCGAAAGCAGAACCCGAGCACGCCTGGAAGGTCCGAGACTCCTTCGGATGCCGCGAGTTCGGCGAGGCTGAGCAGGGATGTGCGCATTCCTGGCGGTCCTGGTCGGAGCGCGCAGCGCCCGGTTCGACGCTTCACGGCACGAACTTCACCTCTGGGAAGGCCATGCTCGGGCCGTCGAGCTCATGCGTCCGGCGGTGCCGCAGGTGCAGATCGAAGAACGCGAGCGGGTATGCCTGTTGGATCCGTACCGCCTGGGCCGGGTCGAGAGTGCCGATCATGTCCTGGATCTGCTGCGTGGTCATACCGAGGATCTTGCCCGCTTGCGGGATCAGTGTCGCGTCGTCGCCGTACGTCTTGTGGATGGCCCCGTCGGCCTGGATGTTCAGCCGCCAACCGCGAAGGTGTGTCCAGAACTCGGCGACGTCCGGCATGGCGGCCCGGGTAAACGAAGCGGTCATCATCATGAACGGCCGGTCCAGGTCGGTGGTGATGGTCGGCTGCATCGGACCGTCGACGCTGAGCCCAGCGCCAACGCGCTGGTCGGCGAGCATGGTGAGTGCGGTGGCGGTGCCACCCTTCGACCAGCCGAACGCGCCGATGCACCTCGGGTCGAGGGCGCCGAGCAGTCCCTGGGGCAGTGGCCTGTCGTCGACGTCGGGGTTGTGCCCTTCGGCAAGGCCCTCGACGACGTCGAGCACGAACCGGATGTCCGTGGCGAAGTCCCGGGGCCCCAGGAACGGCGGAACCTCTGCCGGAACGGTGAGTCGGCCGTCGGGGAACTCGCTGTACGCGTCGTACGTGTGGTCGACGGTGACCACGGCGTAGCCGTGGCTGGCGAGTTCCTGGACCATGATGGTGTGGTCGCCGCGATGGCTGCCCGAGCCATGTGAGTACACGAGGACGGGCAGACGGTGGCCCGCTTGGTGCACGGGTGCGCCCACGTGTGCGGCGGTGAGTGGGCCGAGGGCGGGATCGAGGGGGAAGCCGACGTCCGCCAGAAACGCCCGCAGCGCACCCTGGGTCATCCAGGGAGCACGCGGCAGGTCCTTCGTCTTGCAAGCGGGGTACCAGACGCTGGCCATCAACTCGCGGTGATGCCCGGGGCCTGTCACAGGATCCGGACGTGAGGTGTCGACGAGGTGGAGCGTCACCGTGCCCACCGGGTGCGGCCCGGTGGGCCTGGGCAGCGTGAGTTGCACTGGAGCGGGGGCGGTGGGAGCCGCCCACGCCTGGCGCGCTGTGCTGATCGGCACGGCGGCCCCGACCCCCGCGGCCAGTGCGGTTGCGAGCATGCGGCGGCGCGTCAGGTCCGTCTTGATGACCGGTGTGTTGGTCACGTGTCCTCCCCAGGTTTGTTGGATGGTGTTCGGTTCGCTGGACGTCGGCGGGAGTCGCTCACGGCTCCCATGGTTTACAGGAGTCCAGGTCAGGACTCCTGGGCTGAGCTGCCTTGCTCGATCTGGTGGATGAGTCGCTTGAGCTGGGTGACCTCGTCCTGCAGGGCGCGGTCGCCGGCCGGAGTGAGGGACAGCCAGGTACGGGCGCGTTTGCCTTCATAGCCCTTTTCGATGTCGACCAGTCCGGCCTTCTCCAGGACGGCCAGGTGCTGGCTGAGATTTCCGGCGGTCAGGCCGAGGGCTGTGCGCAGGAAGCCGAACTCGACTCGGCGCGCTTGGTGGGCCACGGTGAGGATGCCGAGGCGGACGCGCTGGTGGACGATGTCGTCCAGGCCGGTGACGGGGTGTTGCTCGGGCTGATCGGTCATGAGGCGTCGCGCTGACGGGACAGCTCGGCCAGAGCGAAACCGAGCGCGCCGAGTAGGAGCAGCACGCCGGGTACGCCGTAGCGGGGCACGGCGGACCAGGGCGAGGTGAAAGGGATACCCGCCCAGCCGGGGGTGAGCGGCACCAGCTCGATTGCCAGATACACCGCGGTGAGCAGCAGCAGGATGCGGCTGCGTTCCACCCAGGACAGCACCATCAGCGGCAGCCCGACGGCTGTGGCGTTCCCGGTGAGTCGCTCTAGGAACCTCGTCACCCCGGAGGTGGGGTCGAGGTGCAGTCCCCAGAAGTCGAGCTGTTCGCCGGGCTGTGGCATCACGTGGCGGACGCTCCAGAGCTCGGTGGCGGTCACCAGAGCGACCAGCGCGATCCCGGTGAGGATGTACGGCCGGACCGGGGTGCCGACTCCGCGGTTGTGGGAGCGGCGAATGTAGAAGAACGCCGTCGCGGCGTAGGCGAGGGCGAGTCCGATGGGCCAGTAGACCGGCGAGCCCTGCGTGACCAGGGTGCAGCCGCTGCCTGCCGCAGGGTCGGTCGCCGGGCAGGGCACGGTCTCAACTCTGAAGGTGAAGCGGCCGACCGGGATCCCGCCCAGCGTGAGCACACCCAGCAGCAGAAGAGGAAACCACGCGCCACGCTGCGCGGAGCGAACCCGACGGGTCAAGTCATCAAGGCCAGCGAGGACTTCGCGGGGAGTGCCCGGCGAGGGCACTGATGCGTCTGTCATGCCATCAGCTTTGCATTACAAACTAGTTCTGGCAAGAAACCCGCGTGCACTCCAAGGTCAGGTCCTGAGAAACCGGCGGGCCGAAGTCGACATCCGCGTCCCTGACCTGTAGGAACTGCGCGCCTCCGGCCGCGTTCCGAAGCAGCTCACCACCGACTGACCGGAACGGCAGGTCAGTGCTGCCAGGCATGTGAGTCACGTTCGGGACGCTTCCCCTTTGCTCTGGTTTTTGATCATTCGGCGGAGGCTGGTCCGTGCCGCGCCGAGCTCGTCCTCCAGATCGGTGATGTGGCTCTCGAGGCGGGACTTCGCGACAGTCACTTCGTGCAGGTTCGCTTCGAGGCGAGTGTTGGCCTCGGTGAGCTCCTGGACGCGGGTAGCAAGGTCCCGGGCGCGAGTTGGTCGAGTTGATGGCCTAGGTGGCGGCGGACGGTTCGCTGCAGCTGGTCGCGGTCGGCGCGGAGCCGGCGGATCTCCTCGCGAGCGAGTGCAAGGTCGGTGCGAAGGCCCGCGGGGCTGGTCTGAGCCGTCGTGGCCGACTGCGGTCGCCTGGACTGCTGCTGTTGGATGGCGGACTCGATGTGTTCGCGCACTCCGTCGGCGTAGGTGAGCCACGTTGAGACGTTGGCGGCGCGAGCGACGCCGGCGAAGGTAATGCGGTCGCCGTTGCGCGCCATCTCTTGGACAGCATCCAGGACGCGAGCGCGCTTCGTGCGGCTGTCGCGACGGCGGGCCTCGCGCAGGACCTGGGCCGGTGTTCGGCTGGCCGAACCGCCGGCGGACGAAGCCGCGGGGTGAGGGTTCACGACGGCCTCCAGTTGACGACGGTCAGCGGCAACGTCGTGCGGCCGTGGGTTGCACGGGCTTTCCGCAGGACCGCGCTGGCTTCCTCGATCTCGGACCGTTCGTCGTCGGGCAGGCTGGCCAGCTCGTTCTGCATGGTGGCGATGACCTGCTGGAACGCGGCGATCTGCTCGGTGAGGTTGCGGATGACGAAGCCGTCGACATCCATCGCCTGGGCGGTCTCACGGTCGGCGCGAAGGGAGTTGATGTGTTCCTCGATCGTGGGGAGGTAGGACGGGTCCGGGCCATAGAAGCCGCAGCCGGAACACTGGAAGCGGATCGGGCAGGCGGTTCCCCCGGCCTTGACGTTCGACGGCTCAATGGAGTTGCCGAACGGGACCGCGACGGAGCGGGCCTCGTATCCGGTGTTGGAGTTCATCGGGGCGGGGTTGCCTGCGCGGTCGATGACGTGCAGGCGCATCGTGGAGACTGCGGCGCGTTTCCGCTTCAGCGAGACCTTGTAGTAGCCCATGGTCGTGCTGATTTGCCGGTGGTCCATAAGCTCTCTGAGCACGTCGATCGGGACGCCGGCGTCGGCGTGACGTTGGGCGTAGGAGTGCCGGAACGCGTAGGGGTAGATGAGCGTCCGGTCGAAGGGCAGCGGACTGCCACCCGGGCCGGTGGTGTTGGAGTCGAGCTTCGGGATGGCGCCCACCCAGCGCCGCAGATACCGCGAGGTAACTGGGGTTGAGGTAGGGATCGATGTGATCCCCGGTGATCGTCGGGAAGAGATAGCCCTCGCTGACCGACGGCGTTCGCAGCCGGCTGCGAACCGGCAGCCACTCATGCACTGCTTGGGCAGTCTCCCTGGTGATCGGCAGGCGGCGCCTGTGACGCTTGCTCTTGTAGTTGTCCCAGATCAGCTCGTAGTCATCACTGGAGTGCTCCAGGCATTTGGAACGCAGGCTGCAAATCTCGCGCGGGCGCCGACCAGTGTCGCGAAGCAGCACATAGGCGGTGCGGAGCATGTGCCGGACTTCATCCTCGGTGAGGTGCCCGTAGGGGATGCCTGCGCCGAGCGTCTCCAGGTGGGCGTCGAGCTGGGCGATGACCGGCTCCGGGATGGCCTTGCCGTTCTCGTCCTCGTCGTCGTGTCCAATGCTGTGCCGCCGGTGGTGGCGGGGGAAGGCGGTGGGAACATCGGCCATCAGGCCCGTCCGGCGGCCCAAGTCGAGCAGGGCGAACAACTTGTGCGCCATGCTGCGGGCACTGTTGCGCGTGAAGAGTTCGCCGTCCTTGCGCCGGGCACTGCGGATGGCGTCCACCGCGGCATCCATGTCGGCGGCTGTGAGCCGGGCCGGGTCCATGGAGCCGCCAGGCCGCTGGTTCAAGGCGCCGGAGACGAGCACGGCGACCCTGAAGGTGTCGCGCAGGACCTCCAGCGAGGGGTCGATGTTGCGGGCCCATTCCAGCGTCAGACCCCGAAGCCATGGTTGGGTGATGGCGGTGAAGTCCAGCTCGCCGTGCGTGGACCGGGCCCGTCCGGTCTTGGACTTCCGGGACGGTGCCTTGATGGAGGGCAGGTGCCAGACGAGCTTGTCGGTGGGCTTGATGCCGCACATCTCTTCGTGGCCGACGTGCACCGCGCGGTAGATCTCGTTGATGTGTGCCGACGCGCCGGTGCAGGTCTTCGTGTGCGCGAGTGCCATAAGCTCGCTGCGATCAGCGTCCAGCAGATGCGGCCGGTTGCCCAGCAGGCCGGCGAGCATCCGGACCAAAGTCGGGTCGATCTTTCCGCCGCGTGCATCGCGCTGCTGGAGGGCGTAGAGCATCTCCCAGCGCATCACCGGCTGGAACGGGATCAGCGAGAACTGGTGAGCGCGCAGGAATGGTGTCTGCCGCGGAGCCCACTCCTCGACGGGCTCGTTCGGTGCGTCCCGCCGGTGCTTGGCGACGTGGTACGAACAAAGCGTCTTCAGTCCCGACCGCTCTTGCTCGCATCGGGCGATCGCACACGCCGGCAGGGTGTCGGTGAGCGGCACTGGCCCGGTGCGGGCCCAGACCTCGACCTCCGGGCTACCGCTGGTGCGCCAGGCACGGTAGTGGGTGAGGCAAAGCCCCCGGCAGTACTTGCCGTGTGTGCAGCGTCGGCCGTCGCGCTCGACCATGCAGCGCGCCTGATGGCGCCCGGGTGCATACTTCCGCTCCTCGGGGACGTGGGTGTCCAGGAACGTCAGGCCGACGCAGTGCACGCCGTAGTCGCGGAGCGTCGCGGCCCGGGCCACCGGACTCCTTCTCCGGCTGACGCCGCGTACAAGCTGGTCGCGGCACCGGGACGCTCCGGGGACCCTGTGGCCCAGCGCCAAGCACAGCGGGCCTGGCTGCGCATCGACGACGACCAGCACCAGTGGGGTTGGATCGGTGAGGCCATCACCGGGGACCCCGGGCCTCGGCCACGTGTGCCTGGCCACCAACGGTCGCGGTATCCAGTTCGGGCAACCGGCCTGACACACCGACACCGGGTCCCTCCGAGCGTTGCGTTCGGAGAGGCCCGGTGTCGGCGGCGGAGTCAGTGCCGGGCGAACTGGACTCCCGTCGACTGCACGACGTCCGGCCGCAAGGCGATGCCGTTGATGGTGAGTTGTTCTCCGTAGATGTCGGTGAGCCTGATCGCCTTGCCGCATCCGCTGCCGTCGGGAGAGAGGAAGTAGTTGTAGTCGGTGCGGGTCAGTTGGCGCCAGCCGCCGCCGGTGCTGACCTCCAGCCGGGCGAGCGGGTTGCGGTGCCCGATGGCCTGGACGCCGCACCAGTAGGGGCTGGATCCGTTCTTGTAGCGGATAGAGATCGTGCCCGACGAGCTGGGGCTCACCAGGCTCCAGGTGATGGCGATCCGGCCGGTCGAGACAGGGGCCAGTTTGGCGAAGGCCTGTTCGCTGAGGTCGAGTTGGCCCGGCGCACAGGGCAGAGGGCATTCGTTGGTGATCCGGACGGTGACGGAGGCACCGTCCGCCGCGCGAACGAGTATGTACGCCCCGCAGGCCTTGGACGTCTCGTAGTCGGTGGTGTTCATCGCCGCGATCATCATGTCGCCGCTCGGGCCATACGAGCAGGCGCCGTCCCCGACCCCGGCCTTGTAGACGGTGGCGACTCCCGGGTAGGTGACTTTGCCTCGGATCCGTCCGGCCAAGGAGGACGTGGTGAACGTCTTCCCCGGTGACGTCGATGACGGCGTCCCCGACGGGGACGCGGAGGCCTTCGGTTTCTTGGCCCCGGCCGACGGGGACGCGGAGACTTTGGACGGGGAAGGTGTGGGGGACTTCTTCTTCTCGGGCAATGCCGGTGGGTCAGTCTCCTGGAGGTTGGCGACGGTCGTGGCTGGAGCCCGCCCGGCATCTTCCTTGCGGTCCGGCTGCATCGCCATGGCCAGGCAGACGAGGAGACCTGTGACGACCAGCCCCGTGGCAGTTCCCACCATCAGCCGGCGTCTGCGCCTGCGGTGCCGCGCGGCCTGGCGTGTTTCTTGCATGTCCATCCGTTCGAAGAGCGAGTCGCTTGCACTGCTCAGTGGCCACAGATGGCGAAAAGGTTGCCGCCGATTTTTCGGTCGGGCCAGGTCCCGGGTCGACGCCGCATGGACTTCGGCCTAGACGAGTGGATCCGAAGTCGGGGATGATCAGTGGTATGCGGACGGTCCTGCGCGGAGTCCTGGTGACGCTTCGGCCGTCGACGGTGGGCGATATCCCGGCTCTGGCCGCGATCCGGACCACGCCTGAGGTGTACACGCGCTGGCGGGGCGGCGACGACCTGACGGCCGCCGTGACCGAGGACCTCGAAGATCCCGGGGCCCGGACCTTCGCGGTCGAGCACGGCGGCAGGGTGGTCGGCGCTATCCAGTGGGGAGCCGAGGACGAGCCGGACTACCGGCATGCCAACATCGACATCTATCTCGACCCGGCGGTGCACGGGCGCGGCCTTGGCACTGACGCCGTCCGCGCCCTGGCACGCCATCTGATCGATGATCACGGATACCGCCGACTGGTGATCGACCCGGCCGCAGACAATGCCGCTGCCATCCGGTGCTACCGCAAGGTCGGCTTCCGCCCGGTGGGCATCATGCGGCAGTACGAGCGCGGCCCGGACGGCAGCTGGCACGACGGGCTGCTGATGGACCTGTTGGCGGAGGAACTGGAGTAAGACTCACGTTCGACTCCACCAAGGCGGCCACTCGTCTAAAGCATGTTGCAGAAGGCCGTGATCAGGACATTTCCCTTTCATGCGTGGGGTGTTGACGGCTGATCCGTTGTGGGTGGAGACGTTCACGGGGCTGCCGATGAAGCAGTTCGAGCGGTTGTTGAAGGTGGTGCGGGAGAGGGGTGGCGGCGGGCCGCGTATCGGGAGGCCGTGGTGTCTGCCGCTTGCCGACCGGGTGCTGCTGGTGGCTGTCCACTACCGCACGAACCTCACCATGCGGCAGCTCGCGCCGCTCTTCGGGGTCTCGCCTGCCACGGTGTGCAGGGTCATCCAGCGGCTGCGGCCCCTCCTGGCACTCGAGCCCGCCGCACGGCCCGTCGATGCCGCGGACCGACGTGCGGATCGTGGACGGCACGCTGGTCCCAGTCCGCGACCGCAAGGTCAGCGCCGCGAGCCGCAACTACCGGTTCCCCGCGAACGTGCAGGTCATCATCGACGCCGACACCCGCCTGGTCGTAGCCACCGCTCGCCCGGCCCCGGGCAACAGGGCCGACGCCCACGTATGGCGCGACTCCGGCCTGCCGCAGCAGTGCCAGGGCGTCACCGTGCTCGGCGACGGCGCCTACATCAACACCGGCCTCGTCGTCCCGCACCGCAAACGACCCGGCCGGGCCCTCCTGGCCGGCCAGGAAGCCGACAACGCGGAGCATCGCCGGGTCCGTACGCGGAGGAGAACCTCGTCGACCAGGTCCGTGACGAACCGGGCGAGGTGGTCCTCGGGCAGCCAGTCGTCCAGCGATGGTGGCAGCAGCAGTACCTGATGCGGGTCGAACGCCCGGAAGGTCTTGTCCACCGCCGCCGGACGGTCCTGCCGCCGTTTCGCCTCGACCGGCTCGACCACGAACAGCCCATCCTCACCACACATACCGAGATCATCCCGTACGAAAGATCACGAGACGCGGGCGGGTTGCCCGTTGCTGAAACAGGCTCCCAGTCTTCCGAGTCAGGAATCTTGACCTGCGAGAGCCCGGCGGTAGGCGTCACTAGAGTCTTCTGGTGGTGGGTAGGTGTCCCAGCGGTAGCGCGGCGGACGCGCGTGCGAAGCGTGACGAGTACGCATGGCCGCGCCCGGCTGATCCCTAGATCCTCGAACGTCGGCTGAAGCCTGGCCGGGCGGGCGGCTGCCGAAGGGTTAGGCGGCGGGAACCGTCTGCGGATAGAGCACGCTCGGGTCGGCGGACAGGGCAGCCTTGAGCTGGACGCAGTTGTTGTCGGCGAGGATCTCCATCTTCCCGGCCTCGATACCGTCGAGGGCGGCGCGCACGACATCGGCGGGGTCGTTCTTCTCCACGTCCCACCCGGCCATCATGTCGGTGTCGGTGCTGGCCAGGTGCAGGCCCGTCACCGCGGTTCCCTGGCCCGCGAGTTCGAGGCGTATGCCGTTGGTGAGGCTCCACGCCGCCGCCTTCGACGCGCTGTACGCGTTGGCCCCGTCGTAGGCGAGCCAGGACATCGCCGACAGGACGTTGACGATGGCCCCACCGCCGTTGGCGGCCAGGACGGGAGTGAACGCCCGGACCACGTTGAGGGTGCCGAAATAGTTGGTGTCCATCTCCAGCCGGATCTTCTCGGGGTCCCCGGTGACGAGGTTCTGCTGGGTGAAGACGCCGGCATTGTTGATCAAGAGGGTGACGTCCGAGGCCGCGCCCGCCGCGGCGGCGACCGAAGCCGGATCGGTGATGTCGAGCCGCAGTACCTCCACACCGGGGAGGTCGACGAGGTGGGGGGTGCGCGCGGTCGCGTAGACCTTGGTGGCGCCCCGGTGCAGGAGCTGTTGGGCGAAGTGCCTGCCGATGCCGCGGTTGGCGCCGGTGACGAGGGCGACGGAACCGGTGATCTTCATGGGGAGTCTCCTGGCAGTGGTGAGGTGATTCCTGTCCGGGCTGTTCACGGGCTACGCTAGAACCTGACGTTGACGTCAGAGGCAAGGAATATGATCCAGGTCACAAAGGGGGCGTTGATGCGCATCGGTGAGCTGGCCTCAAGGGTGGGCGTGAGCGTGCGGGCACTGCGCTACTACGAAGAGCAGGACTTGCTGGCCTCGGCGCGCAGCCCCAGCGGCCAGCGGCAGTACCCGGACAGCGCGGTCGACCGCGTCCAGCTGATTCAGCAGCTGTACTCCGCAGGGCTGCCGAGCAGGGCGATCCTGGAACTGCTGCCGTGCGTCGAGACCGGTGACGTGACCCCCGCGCTGCTCGACCGGCTGTCGGCCGAGCGGGACCGCATCGATACGCAGGTCAGCACCCTGGTGAAAACCCGGGACCGGCTCGACGCCATCATCACCACAGCCTCCACAGCCAGGAGCGCGGGCCGGCCCTGCCCTCGTTGAGCAGCGCGCCTTCCCCAGGCGTGCGGCAGTGCTTGTCCGCCCGACGCAGACGGACGCCCGTCAGCAGGCGTCACTTGAGCCTCTTGGTGGTGGGCCGTCCGTCCCAGCGGTAGAGCGGGGTCGCGCGGCGGATGAGCATGCGGAGCGTGACGATTGCGGCGGACAGGTAGAGGTAGAAGTCCACAGCGCACTGGCGCTTCTCGGTGCAGCGGCGGAGCTTGCCGAAGCCGTTCATCCATGCGTGGCTCCGCTCCACGACCCACCTCTTGCCGGCCTGGATCGGTGCGGGCACGCCCTTGCGGGCGATCTCGCCGGTGAAGCCCAGTTCCTCGAGCGCGGCTCGGGTCTTGTCACTGTCATAGCCCCGGTCCAAGTTGACGTTGACCTGCTCGGGAAACACACCGATCTGCTTCTTCGCGGCCTCCAGGGTCGGCACGAGCAGCGGGGAGTCATGACGGTTGGCCCCGGCCGAGACGAGACCGATCGGGACGCCGCGGGCTTCGGTAGCCACTGAGCGCTTCAGGCCCTGCTTGCCCCGGTCGACCGGGGAGCGTCCGGCTCTCTCGCCGCCGCAGGGAGCCTTGGTGATGCACCCGTCGACGGACAGCTCACGGAGTTGGTGGCCGATCATGCGGTCGTACGCCTGCACGGCCAGCCCGTGGACCTGCTCGGCCATGCCCAGCTGTGACCAGTACTTGACGGGGCGTCGGATGGTGCGGTCGGAGCACTGGCGGTTGGCGATCCGCTCGTATCCGGAGCCGTGCACCAGGGCGGCGATGACGCGCTCGAAGACAATCCGGTCCGGGATGCGCGGGTTGTGGCAGCCGAGCGGATGGGTATCGACATGCTCGGGCAGCAGCGCTGCGAACTGGTCCCACAGGGGTTCGAGCAGGCATGATGGCAGGACAGGCACGAGCCCTCCGGTGATCACTGAGCGTCAAGAACTCCATGATCACCCAGGCTCGTGCCTGTCTTGCCTCCGGGTCGTCACACGGCCATTCGCCACACCTACCGCCGGGCTCTCTGAGTCAGCCGTGCTGGTGCTGGACGAGCGCGGGCGGTGTCCTGCTCATGTACCAACCCTCGACGCGGGGTCCGACGAGGTTGGACGGCCAGCCGGCCGTCTCAACGGCGGCATCGTAGACGGCGTCACCGAACGCCACAATGGCCTGGTGCGGGTCCGCTGTCTCCCTGAGCTTGGCCCACGGCAGACGAACCAGACCGGCATCGGGATGCCAGGCGGCGCCCTCAACACCCCAGGACCGGCCCCCGAGACCGTCCGGCTGGGGCCAGATGTACGCGTACATGCCGGCGTTCGGCGCCTTGGCATCCCCGAAGGAGAATCCCACCGACACGTACGCGTCGAGCTGGGCGTTCTGCATGAACGGCGGCTGGTGGGGCGTCGGCACGGTGGGCTGCGCCCGGTAACGCGTGGCGGACAGGTCGAAGCCGCCCCACATCACACCGACCCGGGGACGGTGTCCCAGGAAGGGGGCCTGCCACGCCTCGAGCCCGTCAGCGGCGAGGTTCAACGCTGTCCAGATCAGCCGGGCCGCGCGGCCATCCCAGGTGCGTTCGACGTGATCGTCCTCGAAGCGCGGCGGGGCATCCGGAATCTCGCAGATCAACGAGCTGCGCGGTCGGTGTATGCCGAGCTCGTCTGCCGCATCGCAGAAGGACGCATAGAACATGGCGACTGATCCCTTGGACAACGGCACCGTCCGCGAGCCGTTGTCGGCCTCGATGACCACACCACCGTCGAGCAAGCTGTAGTGCACTGTGAAGGTCACGCCTCGCTGCCGAAGGGTTGGCGTTCTGAGCCCCCGGGGGGTGACATCGAGGACGGTGTTTCCCCAGCCGACTTCGAAGGGCTCGTCGAGGGTGTACTTGCCTGCGACCTGTACCACCCGGTTCACGTAGTCCACCATGGGCGCCAGGTCCTCATAGACCAGCGTCGGCCACGCATTGAGACGTTCGCTCACAGAGAGCCTCCCAGCGTGTCGATGGGATCAGCGGGAGGAGACGTCAGGTGATGCGCCCGCTCCCCCATGCAGCGACGTGCGGGCCTCGGACACCGAACTGTGATCCAGTACCCAATTCTCACACGCAGGTCAGGGTCCTGCCCACTCGGTGGCGCCGGGCGTCCGACGTTTCTCGTTGGCCGGGAGCGAGGGTTGCCCTGTACTCGATCCCGGTCGGACCGGGGCGGATGAGGGTCGGTATCCCCGTGTCCCTCCACTCACGAAGGAGCTGATCCGATGAAGACGCCATGGGGCACCATGTCGCGCCGACGAAGAATGGTGACGGCGAGCGTCGTAGTCGCATTCCTCGTCTGCGGCGGGGCTGTCGCCGCAGTGGCCTCCGGCGACCGTGGTGCGGCGCCGGAGACAGGCACCACACTCACGAAGGAGTCCGGGTCGCCATCACATCTGATAACACCGGATCCGCAGCACCAGGAGGAGGTGCCCGGCGCAACGCCGCGCGATGTGAGGCCTGGGCAGGCCACGCTGCTGTCGGACGCCCCCGTTGTGGTGGGCGGATAGAGCCATACGGTGACGCGACCGTAGGCATCGCCCCCACACCGCGGCGGTAAACGGTGACAGCGGAACCGCAGCGTTGCCGGTGGCCCGCGCAGATCACCGGGCTGGTGCACGAGACGTTCTCCGGAGCCCCGGTCAGAACGGGGTACTCGGGACGGCTCCGCCCCGGATCGATACGGTGGCCTGAGCCATCCGCCGGCGAGCAGATTGACGTGGCCAGGTGTGGACCGGCAGCCCGCTTACGTCAGCGACGTCCAGACGCTCTTCACCTCGGTGTACAGGTCTATGGCGCCGCTGCCCATCTCACGGCCCCACCCACTGGACCCGTAGCCGCCCCAGGGTGCCGCGGCGTCCACCGGGTTGGGCATGTTGATGTAGACGGTTCCGGCGCGGACGCGGCCGGCGACGCGGTGGGCGGCTGACACGTCCCAGGTCCAAACGGCGGCGAGCCCGTACTCGGTGTCGTTGGCGCGGGTGACGGCCTCGTCCTCCTCGTCGAAGGGGAGGACCGCGAGCACGGGGCCGAAGAACTCCTCGCGAGCGATGCGCATGTCGTCGCGGACGCCGGTGAAGACGGTGGGCCGGTAGAAGTAGCCGGGCAGATCGGCGGAAGAGCCACCGGTGACCAGGGCCGCACCCTCGTCCACGCCGCTACGGACGAGCGCGTCGACGTGCGCGCGGTGCTCGGCGGTGACCAGCTGGCCCAGGTCGGTGGCTTCGGCGTTGCCCGGCCCGAGGCGCATCTGACCGGCCGCCGTGGCGCAGCGTTCGGCGAATTCGTCAGCCAGCGAGCGGTGGACCAGGAAGCGCGTGTACGTGGCGCGCACCTGCCCGTTGTTGAGCAGCGCGCCCTGCAGACACCCGGCGACGGCCGCGCCGAGGTCGGCGTCGGGCAGCACGATGCTGGGCGCCTTGCCGCCGAGCTCCAGCGAGACCCGCTTCAGATTGCCCGTCGACGCGTGCACGATCGCGCGGCCGGTCTCGGTCGAGCCAGTAAAGGAGACCTTGTCGACACCCGGGTGCTCGACCAGCGCGCTACCGGCTTTCGGGCCGCCGGTGAGCAGGTTCACCACACCGTCCAAGATGCCGGCCTCCTGGCACAGCCGGACGAGCCGCACCGTGGTCATGGGCGTCTGCTCCGCGGGCTTGACGATCACAGGGTTGCCGCATGCAAGCGCGGGCGCGATCTTCCAACTCGCGATCATCAGGGGGAAGTTCCACGGGGTGATGAGCGCGCACACCCCGACCGGCTCCCGCTTGGTGTACTGCAGCACGTTGGGAAATGACGTCGGAGCCGTCTCGCCGTAGAGCTTGGTGACCCAGCCCGCGTAGTAGCGGAAGTGCTCGGCTGCGCCCTTGACGCTCACCATCCGCGAGACACCGATCGGCCGGCCCTGATGGAGGGTCTCCAACTGGGCTGGCTCCTCGGCGTGTTCGTCGATCAGGTCACCCACGCGCCACAGGATGCGAGCCCGTTCGGCCGGCGCGAGGCCCGCCCAGGCGGGGCAGTCGAGCCGCCCGGGCTGCCGCGACCGCCTCGTCCACGTCCGGTCGGTCGGCGTCGGCGCAACGTGCGTGCGGCGCACCGGTCGCCGGGTCGACGGTGTCGAACTCGGCGCCGGACGCCGCCGACTGCCAGGCGCCGCCGATGAAGAGGCTCTGGCTCATTCTGAGCTCCTGTGTGCGGATCCAGCCGGAGACCGTGTCGCCCTGTTCGGCCAGGAGCTTGTAGAGGTAGCGGCGTGAGATGTGGTGGGCTGCGGCGATCCGGTTCGGGCTCAGCTCGGGATCGGCGAGCCGCTGCTCCGTGTAGACGAGGATGCGCTGCCTGAGTGCCTCCGGCCCGTCTTCCTGGTGAGCGGAAGAGCTGCCGTGCTGCGCGAGCAGGGCGCTCGCGAGGTCGACCGCGTTGTCCGCGAGGTGGTGTTCGCATCAGGTGCTGAAGGAGATCTTCAGAACGTTCAGTGGATCTTCAGTGGGCCCGGGCGAGAGTTGCCTCGTTCTCGATCCCGAGGGAACCGGGGCCGGACGTGTGCCGGTACCCCTGTCTCCCTCCACCTGCGAAGGAGTTGATCACATGAAGGTGCGTAGGAACGGCATCTCGCGTCGTCAGGGTGCCGTGATGGCCGGCGTACTGGCCGCACTGCTCGCCTCGGGTGGGGTTGCCGCTGCGGCCTCGACCGGCGGCAGCACCACCAAGCACGACGGCAGCACGGTCTCCGAGGCGCCCGGCAACCCGCACCCGCACCACATCAAGCCGGGCACCGCCAAGAAGCTGCGAGACCTCCCGGTCGTCGAGGGCGGCCCCGTCACGGGCGAGGAGCCGTCCGTCGGCGAGGTGCCCGGCGCGAAGCCGGATGGCTGGCTTCTCGACGAGGCCACGCCGGTGAAGGGCGCCCCCGTCGTCGTCGGCGGCGAAGGCAACACCACGCTGCGCTAGCCGCACGGTGACACGGCAGGCGTGGGGCTGCCGAGTCGTCACCGCGGAACGCCCGGCCTGAGAAGTTCGGCCGGGCGTTTTGCATGGCATCTGCATGACATGCAGGTGTTCGCGCGAAATCTTGCTCTTCTCCCCTGAGGGGATCGCCCGGCAGTCGGATTTTGACCATGGGGAGTCGTCTGCGCATCCGGTGACGACAAGCTTCTGAACATAGTTTTGACGGTGTCGGCCCGACTGATACAGAGAGCCGGGTGACGGATTTCGGAAAGGACGAAGCGCGATGAGTTCTGTGGAGCGCATTCGGCTGACCTATGCCTTCGACGCCTACTGCGGATGGTGCTACGGCTTCGGACCCGTCTTGCACGAGTTCGCCACCGCCAACGCGGACCGGATCGAGCTGCGAGTGTTGTCCGGCGGTCTGTTCACCGGCTCGCGCGCACTCCCGGTGTCGGCCTACCCGCACATCCCCGGCGCCAACGAGCGCATCACCCAACTCACCGGCGTCACTTTCGGCGACGGCTACCGGGCCGTGCTGGCGGGCGGAAAAGTGGTGATGGACTCCGCCGATGCCGCCGCCGGCCTGGTCGCGCTGCGCAGCCAGCCAGGCGTGAACGCCCTGGACGCGGCGGCCGCGATGCAGCGTGCCTGGTACCGCGACGGCCGCAGCCTGTCCGCTGCCGGAGTGTACCGGGACCTCGCGGCCGAGCTGAGTCTGGATGCCGAGGCGGTGGCGGCTGCGTTCGCTTCGCCCGCCGCCCGTGCCGAGGCGGAGGCCGACTTCCTCGAGGTGCGCCGTCTGGGCGTCGATGCCTACCCGACGCTGCTGCTGCACACGGCCCACGGCGCCGACCGCCTGGGCGGCCCGGTCGCCTCGGCCGACGCGCTCACCCATGCGTTGGACCAGCACATGGCCACCACCACGGTTGCCTGAAGCCACCCTCATGCAACTCCTCGAAGGGCAGTGCACCCATGTCCAGCCTGACGTATTCCGTTCACACGGCCGGCGACACCGGCCTGAACAAGTCGTCCGTCCTCGTCACGGGCGAGCGCGAAGCACTCCTGGTCGACGGCCAGTTCACGCTCGCCGAGCAGCACCGGGTACTGGGGGACATCATCGACAGCGGCAAGGAGCTGACCACCGTCGTGGTCACCACCGCCGACCCTGACTACTACTTCGGCCTGGAAGTGATCCGGCAGGCGTTCCCCGACGTCAGGATCGTCGCCACCGCCACCACCGTGGAACGGCTCAAGAGCAGTTGGCAGGGCAAGCTCAAGACCTGGGCACACCTGGGCAAGAACCTGACCACCGAGGTGATCGTCCCGGAGGTGCTGGAAGGAGACCGCCTCAGTATCGAGGGCCACGACTTCGAGCTGCGCGGCGGCCACCCCGACCTGGTCTGGCGAACCGAATACCTGTGGCAGCCCGAGGACCGCGCGGTGGTGGGCGGGGTCCTGCTCTTCGCCGGTCTGCATGTGTGGACCGCCGACACCGCCGCGCCGCGTGAACGGCACGCCTGGGACGAGACGCTCGCCGAGATGGAGCGGCTCGCCCCGCGGTTCGTGGTCGCCGGCCACCGTTCCGCCGACTCCGCCACCGACGCTTCGGCGATCGGCTTCACTCGCTCCTACCTCGCCGAGTTCGAGGAGGAGCTGGCCAAGCACGGCAACGACGCTGAGGCTCTGAAGTCCGCGATGCTCCAGCGTTACCCGGACCTGGGCCTGACGGTGGCTCTGGATCTGGGCGCCAAGGTCGCCACCGGCGAGATGAACTGGGGCTGACCCATACTCACGACGGGCCCGCGCGCCGGGTGGTGGGCCACCGCGACCACGACCCGGGGCGTGACCGCCGCGGAGCCCTGACCGGCGGTGTGTTCTTCGCCGCGGCCATCACCGTCCGCTGCCTGATGGTGGTCTCCCCACTCGGCCGGGACCTGCCGGAGCCGCATCTTCGGCTCGCGGCCGTGGCGGTGATCGTCGGTGCGGTGCTCGCGTGGACGCCGCCGTCTTCATGGGGTCGTCACTCCGGCGGACATCTCAATCCGGCTGCCACCCCCGGCCTGTGGTCGACCGGCGTCTTCCCGGCCGCCGACGGTGTGCATCGCCCCTGCTCGCTGGTTTCGTAGTCGGCAACGGCCGCCTGGCCCGCCTCGTGCGGGGACCGGCGGCCGATCGACCACGCCTGCGGTTGAGTCCGCCCCCGCCTGGCCGGACGCTGCGTTGTTCATTGCTGGAGCCGTGTCCTGAGCGGCGATCCTCGACGTCACCCTGCTGCCGAAGCGCACCGGCCTGTCGGTGGGCGGCCTCTGCGGGCCTTTGTCTCTTGGTCCCGCTCCCGGGAGCGGCGCTCACCGCCCAGGTCGCCTGGCGTCGGGCGCTTCACTCCCGCCATCCTCCGAGGAGCGGCCGCGAACGGTCGCGCGGAAGGCGATCGGAGACTGGCCGGTGCGCTGGTGGAAGAACTTGCTGAAATTGGTGGCGCTGGAGAAGCCCAGTTGCGCCGCGACACGGGCGGCTGGTTGATTGCCGTGCGCCAGGAGGCGCTTGGCTTCCAGGACGACCCGCTGGTCGATGAACTCCTTCGCCCCCACCCCGGCTCCGGTCAGCGCGGCCCTGGAGAGAGTGCGGGGTGAGTAACCCAGGGCCCGGGCGTAGTCCTCCAGGCGGCGGGTGCGGGTGAAGTCGCGTTCGACCGCGTCACGGAAGTGGAGGAATGTCTCCCCTGGGGCCGGTGCCGGGCTGCCGACGGGCGCGGTGCGCTGCGAAAGGCGCAGCACGAGGACTGCCAGCAGATGGCGCAACACCGCCACGTGCGCTTCCAGGGAGATGCCACGCAACGCCCGGAACTCCAGCGCTAGATGGTCCACGGCCATCTCGAGCGCGTGACGGTCCTCGGGCCCGGGAACCTGGAGCGTGGGGGCGTAGAGATCGCCCATCCGCGCTGCGGCCACAGTGGCCGGATCCAGGAAGTCGCCCTCGAAGAGGACCAGGGTGCCCTCGGCGTCGTCCAGATTACCCCACTGCTGCACCTGACCAGGCCGGGTCCAGAGCCAGGAGCCCGGCTCGAGGGCGTAGCCGGTGAAGTCCACCGTGTGCCACAACGAGCCGCTGGAAAGGGTGATCAGGTGGTGGAACGTGGGCCGCTGCGGCGCCTGCAGCCGTCCTTCACCCATGTGGACGGCGGACCGCTCCCGCAGGTCGGCCAGAGAGATGATTTCGATGCCGGCAGGTGTGCCGACGGCGGGAGCGAAGCCGACGTCCGCGATCTCGCGCGATGTGCCCTGTCGTTTTCTCACCGTCACCAGTAGCCACCATCACGCGGGGAACTCGGTCGATGCCAGCCTAACCGCAGTAGTCACCACACCCAAGTGTCGGATTTTAACCATGACCTGTCAGCCTCCTACCTGGTTCACCTGCGAGGGCGTCAATAAGTTGAATCTCGAAGCTTTCGTTTTCAAGCGTAGGAGGTACTCGTGACTTCGCCCATCGTGTCCATCGCCTATCACTCCGGCTACGGCCACACCGCCGTCATTGCCGAGGCTGTCCAGCGTGGCGCCAAGGAGGCCGGCGCCGTCGTGAACCTGATCGCCGTCGGTGAGATCACCGACGCCCAGTGGGGCCAGCTGGACGCCTCGGATGCGATCATCTTCGGTTCCCCCACCTACATGGGAACCGCTGCCACCGCTTTCCACGGCTTCGCGGAGGCCAGCTCCGAGCGTTGGTTCGGGCAGGCTTGGAAGGACAAGCTGGCGGCCGGATTCACCAACTCGGCTTCCAAGGCGGGCGACAAGCAGTCGACTCTCCAGTACTTCGCGACGCTGGCGTCGCAGCACGGTATGCACTGGATCGCGCTCGGCCTGCCGGGTGGCTGGAACTCGTCCAAGGGGAGCGAGAACGATCTCAACAGGCTGGGCTTCTTCCTGGGTGCCGCCGCTCAGTCCAACGCGGATCAGGGGCCCGAGGCAGTGACGGCCAGCGACATCGCCACCGCCGAGGCGCTCGGTCGCCGCGTCGCGGATGCCGCCGCCACATGGGTGGCCGGCCGCACCGCACGCGCCGCCTGATCGCGGACTCTTCGCCCCCCGGCTGCCGGGTTTCCGTACGGCGCCGGGGCGCGCGGCAGATCCATGCCCGGGCCGCCGACAATGCGAGTCGACAGGGTCTCCTTAGACGAAGCCCCCGTCGAGGTTCGTGTGCGTAGTGGGGTGTGCGACGCATACGTAATCAGCGGCATCGAGATCGACCAGGTGATGCCCTAGCCTCGCCGCGGCGAGGTTGTCTTCCTCGAAGGCGGGCAGGGGCAGACTGCCGGGTTCGGTCATCGTGCTGATCCCCTTCGACACTTCGAAGACCGGTCGGTGGCTGCTCGACCCGGTGGTGATGAGACCCCTTTTCAGAGAGCGTCAGCAATGACTTCACCCGCACCCGCTGCCTGGAGGACGACGCCCCGGCCATGGGCTGCTCACCCCACGCCCTCTCGAGGGCCGCGCTGACCGGAGCCGGGGCCGGGGCGGAAAAATCATCGACCGGCGGGTCGTCCTGGAAGCCAGACCCTCCTGGCACACGGCGACCCGCCGGCCTCCCGTATCGCGGCGCAGTTCGGCTTCACCAGCGCGACCAACTTCAGCAAGTTCTTCCATCAGCGCATCGGCCAGTCTCCGATCGTCTCGCGCGCGATGGTCCGCCGTCGCTCTTCGGGGGAGGGACAGGCGATATGCCTGGTACCGGGCGACCCCGCCGGTGAGGGCCGCGCCTGCAAGGGGTGCCAGCAGATAGAGCCACAGATGTGACCAGTCACCCGGCCGGTGGGCCCACAGAGCGGGGCCGAACTGGCGGGCGGGGTTGGCGGATCCGCCAGTGAGGGTGCCGAGGGCAATCATGACCACAGTGGTGGCGGCGGGGCGGGCCAGCGGGATCCAGCGTGTCCACGCGCGACGGGACATCAGCAGCAGGGTGACGGTGAGGACGGCGCCGGTAGACACGGCTTCGACGGTGAACAGCAAGGTCGGCGAGCAGGAAGGAGCGGGTTCAACCGCGGCGTAGGCCATCCGGTCCCCGAGGACCGGGCCCCACACGAGGCGGGCCAGGCCGGTTCCCGCCACGGAACCGGTGAGCTGGGCAGCGAAGTATCCCGGAACACGGCGGCCGGGGAAGGCACCGGTCAGCCACAGGCCGAAGGTCACCGCCGGGTTGAGATGTCCGCCGGAATAACGGCCCCATGGAGAGGACAGGGCCCCCGCGAGCGCCACGCCGACGATCACCGCCACGACCGCAAGCTGAAGATGCGGTTTTGGCAGGGCCCGGCTGAGTGGTGATGCCGTCACCCAGCGGACAGTGGTCACCACGACGAACAGGACACCGCCAGTAAGGGCGAACTCCCCGGCCATCGCCACCGGGTCGGTGGTACCAGTAGTCCGCCACGCAGGTACACGAGCAATCGTGGACACGGTCAACCCCGGGCCATCACGCCGATGGCGACCCTGGTGCCCAGGTCCAGAAACACCAGCAGGCCCAGATCGGGACACCGCTCGAGCATCGCTTCTTTCGGACAGTAATCCGAGTCGGCGGTGGTGACCACGACGGTGGTCAGCTCCTTGCCGCTGTCGATGATGTCCCCCAGGGCCCGGTGCTGCTCGGCGAGCGTGAACTGGTCGTCGACCAGAAGTGCTTCGCGCTCGCCCGCGATCAGGACGGACGACTTGTTCAGACCGGTGTCACCGGCGGCGTGGACGTTCTGGGTCAGGGCGGACATGAGGGCGCTTTCGTTCGCAGAGTGCGGGGGCTTCAGGCGTCGGTGGTGGCCAGGTGCTGGTCCAGGGCGTGGGTGAGCGCGTCGGCCGAGGCGGCTGGGCCGCCCAGGCGGTCGGCGCTGTGGGCGGTGTGCAGCAGCAGTCTCGGGTAGGCATCGAGGCCCAGACAGCGCACCTTGAGGAAGTTGGCCTCGGTGTGGGCGGCGGGCGAAGCGAACGCGGCCGCCACGCCTCCAGGCAACGGCCGAAGCCGCACCCCGCGCGGTCCCCTGTACTTCCACTCCAAACAAGACAGGTTCGAACACCGCGTGTTCGCGGCCAACCGCGAACCGCGCGCCTGCCGCATGACCGCCACCCCCGATGCAGCCGTGAAAGCCTTCGCCGAAGAACTCGGCGCCGCTTCCGACGACATCGGTCCCGCATTGCGACCGCCCTGGCTCTCCTTGAAGCGGGATGCCAACTCTCAAAGGCCCGGGACGTGATGCCGGGTGCACACAGGCGCGGAGCCAGGCACACGGGGTGCCCGGCTCCGCGTCTGCTTCGGCACAGCTGCCCGCCGGCAAACGGCCACGGTATCCGCGACCGCAGCCACCGCGAGACGTCGTTACTCCGGGCGTACCGGAGCGGCGATCAGGTCGTCCAGTCCAGGGAACGGGTTGTCCGGCCGGTGCTTGCGATACACGCTGTCGACGAACGACACGGGTGCCCACTTCGACGGCTGTTCGTCGATCTGGTGGACCAGTTGCTCGTGGATGTTGTTCCGCAGATCCAGATAGGGAAACGCCTCGTGCGCCGCGTCGAGTACCGCCCGGTCCACTTCCTCGACACCGAAGGCGAACATGTCGGCGCCGATGCCGAAATGCGCGAGGGCGACGTTCAGATGCTTGTGGGCCGCGATCCCCGCGGACGTGTGCAGCGCCACCGCATCCCAGATCTGGTCGACGGCGACATCGGACAGCCCGTGCTCGCGCGCGAATCGAGCGGCCCGGAACGCACCGTCCACCTCGAACCGGTTGGGACCCTGCCCCTCATCGGTCAGGCCTATGTCGTGCAGCACCGTGCCGATGAAGAGTGTCTCGTCGTCGTAGTCCGTCCCGGCGACGAGGTTCTTGGTGGCGGCGATACTGCGAGCGTAGAAGTAGCTGCGGACCACGTGGTTGAACAGCCACTGCGGGGAGTGCTCGGCGGCGAGGGCGACGGCGGCCTCCGTGGCCGCCGTACGCGGCCACCCTCCGATGGCGTCCGGCAGATTGTCGAGCGGCTTGAGCGAGTTCACTTGGCCTCACCCTCCAGTGCCAGGTGGTCGGCGATGACGGCCTCGGCCGGCCGGAGCTCACCCACGACGTTGGTCTGATCGAAGTAGGTGTACCAGCCGGAGCTCTCGACACCGGCCAGGAACACGTCGGCCACTTCCTTCGAAGGGGCCTGCCAGACCGCGAACCACTCATAGGACGCGGAATGCGCGGCCGGTTCCACCCTGCCCCAGCCGAGCGTCACGAATCCGATGTCCGCGAGCTGCTTCATGGCTTCCTGAATGCCTGTGAACAGGTCGTTCCGCGCCTTCTCGTCGGCGGCGAAGAACGCGGGCTTCGGGGTCCAGGTCTCGACCACAACGTACATATGGTGCATCTCCTCACTAATCACGATTCAGCGTGACCAGCTCAGCCTAGGAAGACTGAGGCCGCTATACGATGGCCAAATGGACAATAATCCCAAAGATCCGGCCAAGGTCGCTGTGGTGGTGCAGCCGGGCTACGTGCTGTTGGACGTAGCCGTTCCTCAGCAGGTGTTCGGCCGCTGGCCGGACTGGGTGACCGCCTGCTGGCCCGGCGGCGCCCCCTACGAGCTGACCTTGGTGAGTGCGGTTCCCGCGGAAAACTCGCTGGTGCCCCGCGAGGTCGAGTCGCTCGACCGGCTGGACACGGCGGACACCGTGATCGTCGCCGGGGTGCAGGACCCCACCGAGTCTCCGGATGCCGAGTTGGTCGAACGGCTGCGTGACGCATACAGCCGGGGCAGCCGGATGGTGTCGATCTGTACGGGCGCCTTCGCCCTGGCGGCGGCCGGGATTCTGGACGGCCGCAGCGCCACCACCCACTGGCGCTGGGCCGGCCTGCTGCGAGACCGCCACCCGTCGGTCGAGGTCCGCGAAGCGGAGCTCTACGTCGAGGACAGCGGCGTCTTCACCTCCGCGGGTGTCCTCGCCGGAACCGACCTGTGCCTGCATCTCCTGCGGCTCGACCATGGTCAGGCCGCCGCGAACACGATGGCTCGCTTCCTGGTCAGTCCACCCCACCGGGAAGGAGGACAGGCCCAGTTCATCGAGCCCATCCCGCCCGGCGGCGACTCCGAGATCACCGACGTGATCACCTGGATCCTGGAACACCTCGACGAGCCGCTCTCCCTGGAGTCGGTCAGCCGGCACAGCCACATGAGCACACGAACCCTGCGCCGCAGATTCCGGTCCGTGACCGGAACGAGCGTCATGAACTGGGTGGCCATGCAACGCGTAGCCCGCGCCCGCGAACTCCTCGAGACCACCCGCCTCGGCATCGACGACATCGCCCACCAATGCGGCTTCGGCTCCGCCGAGTCACTGCGCATCCACTTCACCGCGATGACCAGGACCAGCCCGTCGAGATACCGCCGCACCTTCGCCGCCTGACCACCGGCTCCTGTCCCGGGACGGAGCGCCGACAGAACCTCGTGGACAGGCCCGCCACAGCCGTACCCTGTACGGGCATATCGGCGGACTCCCAAGGTCACCGAAAACGTGGAGGGAAGTCGTGACGACCGCAGAGACCCAGCGCAGCGCCTGCTCACGCCTCGTCTCCGCTGCACGCTCGGCTCCGTCATCTCACCGGTCGCGGCGCTCGCCGTTCACGCGCACCACGACGCAACCGCACCGATGACGCACATCCCGCCCTCCCCGACTGCCGGGCAGCCGCCCCCGGCCACATGCGCGCTGACCGCGACCGGCCAGTTGACCCGCTCGCCCGACGCTCCACGCTGTTGCAGGGCCACGGCCACCGGCATCCGGCCGTCCTTGAGCACCCACCCGACTGGGGCTCCCCATCTCTCAGAGGGCGTTTAATCTAGGTGGATTGCCCTTTATATTCTAGTAAGTTCCTCGCCAGGTGGGTGCCGTCTCGTCCGTTATGCGCTTGGTGAGGTTGTCGATCGAGGCGACGTGGATCATGACCTCGGAGCTGGCGGGCAGGGTCTCGTAGTCTCGGGCGAGGCGCCGGTGCAGCATGATCCAACCAATACTTCGTTCGACAACCCAGCGCCTTTTTTACAACGTGGAAGCCGCGAACTCCGGGGTTTCTGTTGACGACTTCGACGCCGATTCCGAAGCTGGCGCCGGGCTCGATCACGGCGTTCTTGAAGCCGGTGTCGACCCAGCTCTTGAAGATGGTCGGGTAGGTCTTCTTGGCCTGCTCGAGGAGCTGGATTCCGACGGCGTTCCGGGACAGGCTCGCGGCGGTGACGGTCACGGCGAGGATGAGTCCGATCGTGTCGGTGAGGATGCCCCGTCTCCTGCCGACGACCTTCTTGGCGGCGTCGGTTCCAGGGGATTCCGGTGCGGTTGATGCAGAGGAGTGCGTTGAATACATCGCGCAGGTCGACCTTGGCCGGCTGCCCGGTGAGCCTACGGTCGAGCCGGTCCTTTCTCCAGGCCGTCAACATCGGCTCGATTAAGGCCCATCAGGCGTCGGACAGGTCGCTGGGATACGGCTTCCGCTGGCTCACCCCGTAGCGTGATCATGGATACGGCGGACGGCGCCGTTCCGCTACTACTGGGCGTTTCTGCCTGATCTTCAAACCAGACGGACTTCGTGCACGAGAACCGAAGTAAACGGGCGGCCGAGTTCGCAGCTCGATGGACGCGACGGTGCGCGTATGGGGCAAACAACTCAAGCTCGACGGTCATGCAAGTTACTTACAGACAGATACCATCCCTAAATGCCCACTCAGAGTGCAGTACGTGAGGTGATGTCCGTTTCGGGCTTGGAGTTGGGTGAAGGTCGCTGGTCAGCGGGGTGGACCGAAGATCAGGTGTGAGGCTGAGTGAACGGGCCGGGTTTCGGGTTCGGCGAGGACGCCCCGGACGACCAGCGCTTCAGCTTGGACCGGATGTCTTCGGTGCGCTTCGGGAGGATCGGCAGGTCGAGTGCCTCGCAGAGGTCGCGGGCCCGCAACGGGCGGCCCGCGTCGGCGAAGGCTCGGGTCGGCTAATCGCCAGTTCCTCTCCCGCAGTTGCCACCGCAGCAGGTCGTGGACGGTCTGGTCGGTGCCGTCGTCGCGCCACTTGTAGAAGTAGTACTTCACCGCCCCGGCGGGCGGCAGATCGTGGGGCAGCAGGTCCCACTGGCAGCCGCTGCGGTTCTGATACAAGATCGCGTTCACGATCTCCGGCATCGCGTATCTGCGCTGGTGGCCGCTGACCGACGGATGCGCGACCTTCCACGCTGTGATCACGGGTTCGGCCAGGAGCCACCGCTCGTCGAAGGCGTTTCTGGAGTACGGCGTGCGCATGCTCATGCCAGAGTTCAGCGAATCGCGGACGTCTGACCGACAACGATTCCCCAACGTCCACACCATCGAGCGATGACAAGCCAGACGGAAGATCACGTACTGCACTCTGACGACCGTGATGTTGACGATTCCGACGGATCCGAAGCACGCGGGCACGATGGCGTCCGGACCAAGGTCACCTGGGGCGCCGGCAGTCCAGCCGACGCCCTGGCCATGGTCTTCAAACTCGTCGAGTCCGCCCAGGAGCGATGGCGGGCCGTGAGTGCGCCCCGCCTCCTGGCTCTCGTCCGCGCGGAGGCCGTTTCGAACGCGGACACTCTGTGGAACGCGCCCAGTCGCACGTCGCATGAGCGTGGGCGCTCATGCCTATTTGTTCCCCACGACTTCGTCAAGCAGCCGAGGTGACGAGCGCGACAGTCTGGCACGATGGACTTTACGCTCAACAAGCTGTTGTGCAGCGAGCGTTGGACAACGTACTGGACCGCTCCAGTATCTGTACGGCGAGCGCGCACACGCCTAGGCTCCGTGGCTGATCGTCGACTCGCTCCACGACCACAACAGGGGGAAACATGTCTGTACTTCGCCGTGCGCTCAAACCGGTTGCTGTCACTGCCGCCACACTCGCGCTCTCTGCCGGGACCCTAGTGGCCGGCACCGCTCAGGCTTCTTCCGAATCAGCTTCGTGCACCGGCTGGATCAACATCGGGTCCCCGGGCAACTACACCCTGCTGGGTTCGTACGCGGGCCAGGTGGAGCAGGAGTACAACACCTGCAGTGGTCAGGTGATGGCTCACTGGCAGTGGTCCACCCCGTATCGCAACGCGCACCCGTATGCCCACGTCGACGTCATGGCTATGTCGTGGGAGAACTACCCAGCCGTCATGGACCGGGACAAGGTCCAGAACGCGAACGTCGCGCAGGACGTCTTCTCCTACGGGATCGACATTCACGCGGCCAACCCGGACAAGTGGTTCGCCTACGCCAACGTGACAGACGAGCACGGCAATAGCTGCCGGTACGCGACTGGTGGATCGGTTCACGACTACGCCACCGGAGGCAACGGCGCGCCGGATCCCAGTAGTTGCTGACAGGCCGCCCGTGATCCACTCGGTGTGCCGTGAGATCTGACTGATCTTGTCCCGGCGGTGTCGTCGGTGTGTGAGCGGCCGACGTCCTTGAGGGACGAGGTCAGGGTTCTGCCCGACGGGCGAAGGGTGAGCTGCAATAGCCCTTCGCCCGGTTGCAGACGGCGCACAGAACCTGACGTGGCCGGCGTCGATGCGCGCAGCGGAACCTCCTGAAGGACCGGTTCGGGGGCTGCTGACTCCAGAGCGCAGTACGTGATCTTCCGTCCGGCTTGTCATCGCTCGATGGTGTGGACGTTGGGGAATCGTTGTCGGTCAGACGTCCGCGATTCGCTGAACTCTGGCATGAGCATGAAACAAGTCGTACTCCAGTGACGCCTTCGACGAGCGGTGGTTCCTGGCCGAACCCGCCGAGCTGCGATCCCGCCTTCTGATTGTCTTACAGAGCCTTTTCCAACCTGTTCGCCGCGAGCGTGGTGCACGGCTGGTCATGCACCTTCGGTGTCAAGTCGCTCCGCGGACTGGAGCAGGTACTCGGGCAGTTTTGAACTGGCCGCCAACACCTCGATGCCGATGAGGCGGGCCCTGCTCGTCGAAGTCGAGATTGATCATGCCGTCGACGTCCACCGGATCGCAGGGATACATGCGCGCGGACTTCACGCGGACCTGCGGTTCTGTGAGGTATACGTACGCTGCGTTGACGGTCTTGTCGTAGGTGACTCTGACGTCTGTCACGGTGAGCGGTCTCCCTTGCTGTCATGGATGGTGGCGCTGTCCTTGTCCATGCCTCCGGCCGCAGCGATCTCAGGCTGCCGTGGCGAGGTGCAAGGCCAGGACGGCCTTGACGATGTCGGTCATGCGGGTGGTGCTGCAACGGAGTTTGCGCAGGAGCCGCCAACTCTTCAGGGTGGCGTTGGCCTGCTCTCCGACGGCTCGGATCTTGGCGTGGGAGGAGTTCACCGCCCGCTTCCCGGCTGGGAGCGTGCTCCAGCGGCCCCGGTAAGGCACCCGGATCGTCCCCTGAGCTCCCTGATATCCCTTGTCGGCCCACGTCCGGATGCCGGCTTGGGTGAGAGCTTCGATGATGCCGTGGGTGCGTGCGGCCTTGGCCGGCAGGGTGGTCTGGACTGTGACGGTGCCTGTCGCGAAGGCCCCTATCGGGACACACCCGCCGACCTGGCGACGGCGAGTGCCGCCCCGGACGGCCGTCGACAGATCAAGACGCAGGACACAACAGTCAGTCGTAGCGCGAGTCAGACCACCGCCGAGACGGCTCCACCATCCTCACAGTCATAGCGGGTGGCGACGCCCCAGTTGCGCTTGAGGCGATTGATCCCGCATTCCACGGCGTGCCGCTGCTTGCACTTCTCCTCGTCGAACGCGCAAGGGCGGCCTCCTGACCTGCCTTTGCTCTTCCGTTCGCGATCTGGTCCGTCTTCTCCGGGATGGTGCACCGGATCCCGTGCAGCCAGAGGTACCGGCGGTTGGCCCTCGACCCGCACGCCTTATCGCCCAGGACCCGGTCCGGCCGGGTACGGGGCCAGTCGCCGTGCAGCCTGGCGACGCGGATCCTGCCCAGCACGGGGCTGAACTGCGGGCTGTCGCTCCACTGGCCCGCGGTGACCATGACCGCCAGGGGCTTCTGGCCCTGGTCGACGGCCAGGTGACACCTGCTGGTCAGCCCGCCGCGAGAGCGGCCCAGGCCGTGGTCCGCCGACTCGGGGCCGGGCGGCTCCTTCTGCCCGCCGGGGTCCTTGCGTGCCCTGGCGGCGTGCTGGTGCGCCCGCGCGGTGCCGGAGTCGACGGAGACGTCCCAGGCCACGTGCCCGGCCTCGTCGGCCAGGGCCTGCAGCGCGGCCACGATCAGGGCCCAGGTCCCGGCGAGCTGCCAGCGGCGGAACAGCTCATACACGGACTCCCAGGGGTCGTACTGGTCAGGGACGTCCCGCCACGGGTCCCGGTCCAGGTGTGCCACCGCATCCCGTCGACAAGCTGCCGCAGCGGGTGCTTGCGCGGCCGGCCGGGCTTCTTCCCCGCCGGAATCACGGACTCGATGACGTTCCACTCCCGATTGCCCAGGTCATGGCGCCCGGACGCAGGTGGGGTAGGCACAAAGTCCTCCGTTATTCACATGTCTGCTTGGCCGCTGACACGAATACCGGAGGCCTTGCCGCGTCACGGCCGAAATCCTGCTCACACCCACCAACACGCCGCCGGAGCGCGCGAGAAGCCGCCGCGAGCGCCGGGAAAGGTCACAGGCGCCGACAGCAACGCCCCGACGAGCGACTCGGACACTCCCGGGGCGGATTTACCTGCAAGACCCATCTGGCCGGTGAAGGTGGGCTCCGCCCGCTGTCATTCGTGATCGCACCAGGGCAGTGGGGCGATGCACCGCAGCTCATTCCAGTCGTGGAAGGCATCCGCGTCGCCCGCCCCGATCACCTCGGCGGCGACAAGGTGTACAGCTACCGCCGCTACCTGCGCAGGCGCCACATCAAGCACACCATCCCCGAGCCGAGGCACCAGCGGGCCGACCGCAAGCGCCGGGGCAGCAAAGGCGGTCGGCCCGCCGCCCTTCGACAAGACGATCTACGAGCGTGGGAGCGAGGTCGAGCGGACGATCAACAGGCTCAAGAACTTCCGGGCCGTGGCCACGAGATTCGACAAGCGGGCCTACGTCTTCCACGGCACCGTCACCGTCGCCGCGATCTGGCTCTGGCTTCGTCCATGATCCGCCGGACAGAACCTTGGCGGTGATCCGCCGGACAGAATCTGGCGGTGAGGCGCTCGAAAACCAGTGGAGCGGCGCCGCTGCCCGCCACTACCGTGCTGCCGGGCCAAGTCGTCTAGTCAAGGACGTGCCGTTGTACACCGTGTGAGACCTCCCGAGCGCTGAATCGTCGCGCGTCGCGCATGTGCGCCGCGCTCCTTTTTGCTGCGGACTTCTCACTGAAACCGGTGTACTTCTGTGCTCGAAAACTGGGTGGTCGTGCCCACCTGCCTACCGTTCGTTCTCCGCCGTTGCCACGCGTGCGCGTCCGAGCGCTTCCGGGCAAGCGGCAAATTCCGCGTCAACGCAAACCACAAGCTCATCGACGCCTGGCTCCTCGCGCTCTGTACCGCTTGCGGGGAAACTGCAAAGCTCACGGTCCTGGAGCGGATGAATGTGCGCTCCGTACGACCTGAGCTGCTGGACCGGCTACATGACAACGACCCTGGCCTGACAGCTGAGCTGCTCCAGGATCCGGTCGTACGGCGCCGTAATCGCATCGCCCTCGACTGGGACAACGCCTGGCGCCTCGACACCGGCGGATCGGATCACCTGGACCGCGAGGTCATCGACGTCTCGGTCCGCTTTGCGGCGCGGATCCCTGTCCGGCCGGTGCGACTGATCGCTGAAGGCTGCGGTCTTTCGCGGGCCGAGGTCGAGAGACTGATCACGGAGGGGAAGCTCGTTTCGGCAGTCCGGCTGAGCGGCAAGCTCTCGGGCGACTTCACCTTCACGCTCAAGCGCTGAGCCCTCCTCGGGACCAGAGGCCTGTCCGGCAAGATCCGCCGGACAGGCCCCAGCGCGGGACGATGTACTGCCCCGCATATTGCCCTCAAGACCGCTTGATCTGGAACCGTGTCAGTCGTTCTCCTGCGACCTTCGCGGTTCGTGTCGCCGCGCGCACCGGGTACGAGCGGCGTCGTGGGCGGTGCGCAGAAGCTGCACGACCGTGTCCGTTCTCCTCTCACCAGGATTGACGACAGAGATCCAGCCGAGTGCCCCGTATACCGGGTGTGGCATCACGCTGTCGGCGGCTGCGTAGTCGCGAGGTCGGGTGAGGCTGCGCGGCTCCTCCCCCGTGAGCTCCCGAAACGTCGCACGGTCGACGTGGATGTTCACGCGCCAGCGGCCTGGAGGGTCAAGGTCGGAAACGGCGTCGTCAGGGTAGTTCTTGGTGACGATGGTCCCGTAGGGCTGGACGTTCTGAGGCATCTGGCCGTCGGGGGCGTAGTAGAAGAACGCATCCCCCCACGCGAGCTCGGGGAAGTCGCCGCCCGGCTCCGGGATAACCACGAGCGCGCCGACGAAGCCTCGCACGGCCGCGATGATCTGTTCCATACTCATGGTTCAAGCATCACCTTCAAGTGCTTATGTGGGGTTGGCAGATGGGCGAGCCGGTGAGCAGTCCGCAACGGGTACCGCTCCGAACCGCCGATGTCGCGGGTGAGTCGGGGTACTCGGTACAACAGGTTCGCGACCTGGAGCGGCTGGGAGTCATTCCCCCAGCCGCTCGGTCGAGCAACGGCTACCGTTCCTACACACCGCTGCACGTGCAGGCTCTTCGCGCCTATCGAGGACTCGCAGGTGCTGTTGGGCCTGTCACCGCCCGGCAGTTGCTCGCGGAACTGCGAACAGAGACGGTCGCGGAGGCAGCCTCGGCGATCAACGCGGTCCATGTTCGGCTCGCGCGGGAACGAGAGGAGGTCCTGCACGCTCAACGAGCTTTGCGTGTGATCCAGGCCGAAGCGAACACACCCGAGGCCGAGCAAGACAGTGACGCGATGACGATCACGGAGCTCGCCGGAGCGCTCAATGTACGTCCCTCCACCCTGCGGTTCTGGGAGCAGGAAGGGCTTGTCACCCCCGAGCGAGTGACGTCACTGCAAGCACGCCGCTACGGTCCTTCAGCCATCAGAGCAGCCCGAATCGTCGCGGCCCTCCGCGGCACCGGCTACAGCATTCCCGCAGTGCGCGAGATCATGGACTCCCTGCACCAACTCGACGGCCTGGGAGAGACCCAACGCATCCTGCAACAACGTCTCGACCAGATCGCCACACGGACCGTGGCGCTGCTCCGAGCAGGCGCGGACCTGGCAGCCGTCGTTGGCGACCACGGCTCGTAGGCGCTGGTCGTCAGCGTGGCGGTTTCGCCAGATGATGGAGCGGCGGATCGTGCCGACTTGCTCCTTCGGCCTCAACCCCTGGGCGGGCGGCCCGGAGCGCGTCCATGCAATTGGCTCTCTCCCGCAGGGCGCATGCGACTGTTACGGCCTCTGCATCCCCCGCAGGCTCCGGACCGGGTCCGCGGGTGCTGGGCGTCGACGAGTTCGCCTTCCGCGGGACCGCCGATACGGGGCTGTCGTCGTCGACGTCTAGACCTACCAGCTCGTTGATGTGCTGCCGGACCATACTCAACGCCATCAAGGTGGCTGACTGCTGGCACCTGCTGCGCAATGTCTCCGTCGCTGTCGAAGAGATCTGTCAACAGCACCGGGCCTGCCTGCGCGAACGCCCCGAACACCAGCAACGCGCCCAGCACCTGCAGCCCGCTTTGGATCTCCTGCCAACCACGCTGGTTCGGCAGCGATGTCACGCAGCCAGCCGCGCAGGCCTGAGCACGGCCCGCTGGTAGGGCTCGGGCACCCCATCGATACGTTCAACGAACGTACGCCGCAGGCAGAGGTTGGACTGTCGCAGGAGAACCGGCGCGCGATCAGCTGGAGCAACACGGTGCAGCCTGCTATGGGTCGGTCGTCCAGCTGACGGCTGTAGCGGCTGTGCGCCCGGCGGTACGGAACACCGCAGTCCGGGCACGACCTCAACAGGCATGCACCGGACACCTCAAGCGATCTCCCGGCCCCGGCTCCGACAGCGGCGCCGGAGCCGGGGGCACGTCACCTCACCTCACCGGCCGGCGGCCCCAGCAGCACCGGCACGTCCCGCGGCCCGTTCGAAATGAATGACTCCGTCGGACGCAGCGCACCCGGCTCCACCGCCAACCGCATCTCGGGAAAACGGGCGAACAACGCCTGAAGAGCGATCTCCGCCTCCAGCCGCGCCAACGGCGCCCCCAGGCAGTAATGCACCCCATGACCGAACGACAGATGCTCCCGCCTCGTCGCCCGCATCACATCGAACCGCTCCGCATCCTCTCCGTGCACCCCCGGATCCCGCCCCGCCGCCGCGAACCCGATCACCAGCGCATCCCCCCGCGGGATCACCGTCTCCCCCACCCGCACATCCTCCACCGCATACCGCAAAATCGCATTCGCCCCCGGCGCCTCCACCCGCAACGCCTCCTCCACCACGTCCCCCCACGTTGCCCGCCCGGACCGCACCAACTCCAACTGCCCCGGCTCCCGCAGCAACAACACCACCGCATTCGCCAGCAGATTCACCGTCGGCTCGCACCCCGCGCTCAACAACATGATCAAGTTGTCCACCAACTCCTTCTCACTCAACCCCCCACCCCCCGCAGCCTCCTGGGCACCCACGCCGTCCGACGCGCCCCCGGCTCCTGCGGCCCCCGCCCCCGGGGCACCCGCGCCCGCACCGTCCGCGGCGTCTGTGAGATGTGTGAGGTCCGAAAGGGCATCCGGGTCCGCGGGATCCGCCCCGCTCCCCGCAGCGATCAGCGCACTCGTCAGGTCCTCAGCCGGACAACGCCGCTTGAACGCCACCAACTCCCCCATCGTCCGGTACAGCGCCGCGTAGTTACGCCGCGCCTCCTCCAACGACACCCCCGTAGCGAAAAACCCCTCGATGATCTCCCGCAACGCCCCCCGGAACTCCTCCGGAATCCCGAACAACTCCAGCATCACCCGGCTCGGCAAAGGCTGCGCATACAACCCCCGCACATCCACCACCCCGCCCCGAGCCTCCCGCGCCGCCGCCTCCATCCCTTCCAGCAGCTCCGCCGCGATCTCCCCCACCCGCGGTCCCAGCAGCCCCACCCGTCGCGCCGTGAAAGCCGACCCCATCAAACCTCGGAGCCGACGGTGCTCCGCCCCGTACGACGTCACCAGATTCTGCACCGACACCCACACCGCCAACGGCCACTCCGCCGCCACCTCACCCCGCTGCCACGCCGGCCAATGCCGATACGCATCCTTCGACACCCGCCCATCTGTCAACAACCCACGAATCACCTGCGGATCCGTCACCGCCCAAGCCCCCACCCCACCCGGCAACACCACCCGCACCACCCCACCCCGACCTCGCAACAACGCCCCCTCCCCCTGTACATCCCGCCCCAACCCATCCATCACATAGGGGCACCCCTCAGTACGCAGATCCGGCACACCCTGCAGGTCCAGCCCGTCGGGCACGGCGCGCAGGTCCACCGCGCCCCCGCCTCCCCGCAACTCCCGCTGCTCCTGCCGGTCCCGCTCATCCCGCCGACCCTGCTGCTCCTGCTGCTCCTGCTGACGCGCCACCGGACACCTCCACGACACAGACCGCGAAAACTTCCCGACAAGCACCACAAACACACCCCGGCACCGCGCCCGCACGACCACCCGGACACCCACCAGGAACACAACCCCACACACGCCAGGCCCCGCCCGGAAAACCACCCCGGAAAACCGCCACCAGCCACGGACCCCTGACACCCGGTCCTCCGCGGCACATCGGAACCCAACCTCCGGACACACGCCCGGGCCGAGTCCTCAGACGCACAGCCAGGAGACAACCCCGGGCATGCATCGCCGGGAAGCGGCCCGAGCACACGCGGAACCCGGCCCCGGATACACACCTGGACCTCAACGTCGGCAACCGCCCAGACCCACACCCGGCACACCCGAGCAGGCGCACCCCAAAGACGGCCCCGGGCATGCGCCCTGGGTGGCAGTCACAGGCAAGGCGGTATCCGGGTGCCGGTCCCGAGCCATGTGCATCCCGGAAGCCGTCCCCCGGCAGCACCGACATCCGCCAGAGAAGCACTCGCAAAACAAAACCGCTCGGACGGTTTCACTATAGCCTCGCCCGAGGCCCACGCAAGAGACAGCAACACACCCCCACGACCACCCGACCCCGAGCCTCG
>NZ_JBIVXA010000011.1:60885-323882 GCF_044768965.1 Streptomyces sp. NPDC090798 | reverse complement strand
CAACTCGCCCCGGAGCCGGTCCACTTCCCCCAACCTCACTCCGGGAAGCTGCCCACGATCAGCCGAGATCACTCAACGTAACGAAGCACTACTAGCCCTCGGCGATCTCCCGCACCTCGCAGGTCACCGTCCAGTGCTCCTCGTGCACCTTCAGGAACCGCTTGGTCCACTCCAGGGCCTCGGCCATGTCCTTGCACTGCATGAGCGCGTAGCCGCCGACGACCTCCTTGGACTCGGTGAAGGGCCCGTCGGTGACGGACAGCTGCCCGCCCGACCAGTGCACCCGCTTGCCCTGGGCGGACGGCGTCAGCCCGGCGGTGTCGAGCATGACCCCCGCCTTGGTGATCTCCTCGATCAGCTCGCCCATCCGCTGCATCAGCTCCGGGCTCGGGCCCTCGGCGGGCGCGGTGCTCTCGTCGATCTGGACCAGCGACAGGTAACGCGGCATGGTGACTCCTCGTGTCCGTGGTGCCTCGGAGGCGGGGCTTCTCCCTGCCTCTCACCCGTGCGTCGAACGGGAGACACCGGTTTCGACACCGTCCCCGGATTTCTCTGAAGTTTTTTCTCTCGGCGGGGTGCGGCGGCTGTGGATCAGTCGGCGAAGTCCTTGAGCTTCTGCGTCTCCAGCGTGAACCCGACCGGATCCGGCAGCTCGATCACCGCTCCGAACGCACGGGTGGTGAGCGAGCGGTAGACGCCGCCCTCGGGGTCGCAGTGCACGGTCACGCTGTCCGTGTCCCGGTCGACGAGGAGGTAGACGGGGATGCCGGCGGCCGCGTATCCGTCGGGCTTCTCGATCCGGTCACGCCGGTCGGCGTCCCGGTCGTGCGAGGTGACCTCGACGACCATCAGGACGCCCGCGGGCTCGGCCCACTCACCTTTTCCGGCGAAGTACTCCTCGGGCGCCAGAGCTCCGTCCGGCCGAGCGCGTCCCTTGCGGTACGCCTGGACCTGGAGACCTTGTTCCGGGAAGAGAAAGAGTTCGGGACGGTACTGCATGCACCGCTTGAGGAGCCAGGCAACGATCTGCGCGTGGTTGCCGTCCGGCATGGGCTTGACCCCGATCTTTCCGTTCAGGAATTCCAGCCGGGCCGACTCGGGCGCGTGACGGGCGAGCTCCTCGAATTCCTCGACGAGCATCTGGGGCCGGTCGGCAGTGCTGGGGGTCATGGCGTCGCCTCCTCCCCTCCATCCTGCCCCGGTCACGGGCGGACCGTGCTGCAAGGTCGTCATGTGCCTGCTCCTTTCTTCGTCCTGGTCCCCGTACGGGGCCCCGCGCGCAGTGCGGCGCGCAGCTGTCCGACATGGGCGCGCACCTCATCGGCCGCGAGGGCGGGCCGCCCGCCCCAGCACCCCCCGCACAACCCGCCCCGCAGCCCGTCACCGCCCCCGCCCGGCTCCCCGCACGCCGTGCACACCACCTCGTACCGGGGCGCCGGTGGCCGCGGCTCGGGCGGCGGGGGCAGTTTGGCGAGGAGCCGGGCGCGTACGAAGGCGTACGCGTGCGCCACGCGCTCCGGGAGCCCCGCCGTCAGCGCCTGGACGAGCTGTGCCTCACCCGCGCCCCGCGCGAACCACTCGGCGGCCTCCTCCTCCAGCGCCGCGCACTCCCCCGCCGACAGCGTGAGCCGGGCGTCGATCCTGCCGAGCCGGGCCAGCGCGCCGTACGCCGTCGAGCGCGCCGCCCGCGCCGGGGGCCGCTCGGTCACCGGCGTCCGCCCGGCGAGGAAGGCGTTCCACCAGGCGTCGTCGTGCGCGGTGCGCGAGAAGAAGGTGTGCCAGACCCAGCGGGGGCAGCCGTCGACGGTGACGGGGCGGCGTACGCGGCGCAGATGGCCCGCCGCCGAGAGGTTGTTGAGGGCGGTGGCCAGGGCGCACTGGCCGTACGGGAGGTGCTTGGCGAGGGTCTTGATGGAGAGGTCCGACTCGTCGGCGAGCCGGTCGATGTACGTCGCGATCGATGCCTCGCGGGTGGGCAGGTGCTCGAAGTCGCGACCCGTACGGGGGGTTTGATCGGGCGCCGACCGTTTTCCGTAACCCGGATTGGCCAGGGGATGGGCGGAGGGGCGCGGGGCAGCACTAAGCTGGGCGACAGCCATGAGTCGAAACGCTTCTTTCGGTCTCGGTGGTCAGACCCCCGCGCGGTGCTGAGAACACCCACGGGGGTCGATGCTTTCCCGGCGCACGCCACACGTCCGCCATGCTCCGCCGCGACCCGATCACGAAAAGTCATCACCCCTGGCCGGAGCGGCACTTGGGCCGCCGGACAGGGAGGGTGGGCGGGTAGGGCCTCCCGCCCAATCCATACAAAAGCGTCTCGAATCCCGACCCCCGAAGCTCAAGTCCCGGCGAACAGGGCGCAGGCGTGCTCGCGGAAGTGCGGGGCTGACCCGGGGGCCGGGTGGGCAGGTTCCCGTATGCCCTTCGATCACGACGATCACTACCACCGGATGCTGCTGCGGAAGTTGCCGAAGCACGGGCGTATCGCCCTCGACGTCGGCTGTGGCACCGGGGGTTTCGCGCGACGGATGGCGGCGCGGGGCTATGAGGTCGACGCCGTCGATCCGTCCGCCGAGGTGATCGGCGCGGCGCAACGGATCGGGGGCGGGCCTCGGTTCCGGCGGACGGACGTCGCCTCCGCCGGGCTGCCGAAGGGGCACTACGACGTCATCACCTGTCTGGCGAGCCTGCATCACATGCCGTTCGGCACGGTGACCAGGTTCCGGGAGGCGCTCGCGCCCGGCGGGGTGCTGCTGGTGCTGGGCTGCTACGCGGGAATCAGCTGGTGGGACCTCGCCGCCGTGCCCGCCAACGCCGTGGCGCGGGCGGGGGTGGCGATGGGCGAGCGGCTGCGCGGAAGCGAAGCCGTGCTCCTGCGGGCGCCGGTGCGCGAGCCGCGGATGTCGCTGGCGGACGTCCGGAGCGAGGCGGACCGGCTGCTGCCCGGCTCCCGCGTCCGTCAACTCCTCTACTGGCGTTATCTGTTGACGTACCGGGTCGGCGGGGTCGACCGGGTCATTTGAGCGAGGCCCATAGGTCGCTCGCCTCCGGCTCGTGGGCCACCACCCGGTTGGGGTTCGAGGGGGCCGTCACCACCGGCATGGTGATCGTCCTGACCTTGTCGGAGGAGAGGGACTTCAGACTCTGGCCGAGCTTCATCAGTTCGCCCAGTGAGTCGAGCCCCGTGTCCGTCGTCAGACTGCCGGTGACGGCGTCGGCGACCTTGTAGAGCTTGGCGGGGTCGGTCAGCAGGGACGTCGACGCCATCTGTTCCAGCAGTGCCTTCACCAGCTTCTGCTGGAGGCCTATGCGGCCGAGGTCGCTGCCGTCGCCTATGCCGTGCCGGGTGCGGGCCAGCGCCAGTGCCTGGGTGCCGCCCAGGTGGTGGGTGCCCGCCTTCAGGTGCAGATGGCTCTTGTCGTCGTCGATGTTCTGGTCCGTCGTGACCGTGACGCCGCCGAGCGCGTCCACCAGCTTCGCGAAGCCGGAGAAGTCGATCTCGATGTAGTGGTCCATGCGGACGTCGGTGAGGGACTCGACGGTCTTCACCGCGCAGACCGGACCGCCCACCGAGTACGCGCTGTTGAACATCGCGCCGTACGCCACCGAGGTCGTCCCGCCGGACGAGGTCGGGCACGACGGGCGGGTCACCAGGGTGTCCCGGGGGATGCTCACCACCGTCGCCTTGGTGCGCCCCTCGTCGACGTGGACGACCATCGCCGTGTCGGAACGGGCGCCCGAGCTGTCGCCGCCCCCGAGCGCGGCGTTCGCCTTCCCGCTGCGCGAGTCGGAGCCGAGGACCAGGATGTTCAGGGCGCCGCTCGGCAGCGGGGCGGCCGGGGCGGACGCGGACGCCGACGGGGTCGACACCGCCTTCGCCGGCCGGTCGTCGCCCAGCGCGCTGTTGATGTCCACGCTCTTGATGTTCTGGTTCAGATGCCAGTAGACCCAGCCCGCCCCCGCAACGGAGAGCACGAGGACGCCGGCGAGCGTGATGCCGGCGGCCTTCAGCAGACCTCTCCGCCGTCCGGCACGTCTCGCGGCGCCCTCGTTCCCGTCCCCGCTCTCGACCCCGTTCCCGTCCCCGCGCCCGGCCCCATGTCCGCCCCCGCGCTCCTCTTCTGCAGTCACGCGGAGGAACGTAAGTCCGAATTATTACGAGCAGGAACCTCTTCTGGGGTTTCCTTCGGAAAATCTAAGACTTCTCACGCCGCCCTCAGCCCAGCGTCACCGTGGGCAACGGATTGCTCCCGCTCCATGACGCGTTGAACCCGAACGTCACTGATCCGCCCTTCGGTACCGTTCCGTTGTAGGAGGCGTTCGCGCACGTCACCGCCGCACCGGACTGGGTGCAGTCGGCGTTCCAGGCCTGGGTGATCCGCTGGCCCGCGCCGTACGTCCAGCTCACCTTCCACGACGACAGCGCGGCCCCGGAACAGGCGATCCTCACCTGCCCCGTGAACCCCGTGTTCCACTGGCTCTGGACGCTGTACGCCGCCGTGCAGGCACCCGTGGGCGGTGGTGTCGAGGTCCCGCCCAGCGAGCCCGCGATCGCGTAGTACGCCGGTTTCGGCACGTAGTTCTCGTCGTACGGGGTCGCCGCGCCGTACCCGGAGAAGACGTCCGGGATCCAGGAGTCGGAGTCGGTGAAGCCCCAGACGGTGACGCCGTAGCACCGGGACACCGCCACGCACGCGTCGAACACCGCCTTGTAGTCGGCGGCCTGCTGCGCCAGCTTCGCGCTGTCGGAGGGGACCTGCATACGGATGTCCAGCTCCGTGACCGCCACGTCGACGCCGAGGTCGGCGAAGCGCTGGATGTTCTGCTGGAGCGTGGACGGCACCTGGCCGAGGATGAGGTGGGCCTGGAGGCCGACCCCGTCGATCGGGACGCCGCGCTCCTTCAGTGACTTGACCAGGTTGTAGAGGGCGGTGCTCTTGGCGCCCACGCCCTCGACGTTGTAGTCGTTGATGTAGAGCTTGGCGCTCGGGTCGGCCGCGTGCGCCCAGGTCAGGGCCTGGGCGATGTAGTCGGAGCCGAGGCCGTTGTACCAGAGGGTCGAGCGGTAGGTGCCGTCCTCGTTGAAGGGCTCGTTCACCACGTCCCAGGCCGCCAGCTTGCCCTTGTAGCGGGTCACTTCAGTGGTGATGTGGTCCTGGAGGAGGGCGCTGAGCTGCGCGGACGTCCAGGTGCCGTTCGTCAGCCAGCTCGGGTTCTGGCTGTGCCAGACCAGCGTGTGGCCGCGCACCTGCTGGTTGTGGGCCTGCGCGAAGGCCACGATCTGGTCGGCCTCGGCCCAGTTGTAGGTGCCCCGGGTGGGCTCGACGGTCTCCCACTTCATGGCGTTGCCGGGAGTGAGCGAGTTGAACTGGGCCCCGGCGATGTCGCCGTACGTCCCCGTCAGCTTGGACCCGGTGACGGCGGTGCCGATGGCCTTGCCCTTGGCGGCGGCGAGGTCGCGCAGCGGGGTGTCGGCCGCGTGGGCGGCGGGGGCCGCGAGCAGCAGGGCGCCGAGGGCGGCGATGCCGGTGAGGACGGACCCCAGGGATAAGCCTGTTCTCAGAGATCTCATGCGGGTGCCTCCGAAAGTTTCGGTCGTGCAACCGATTGGCTTCGGAGGAGTGTGGGGCGGGATGCCCCACTCGTCAATACGTTCACTTCACGCCAGGCCGGCCGCCGGAGCCGCCCCCGTACTGCTGCGCACCACCAGACTCGTCGCCAGCTCCACCCTGGTCCCCGCCGCCGGCCGCTCCTCGCGCCCCAGCTCCAGCACCAGCCTGGCCGCCGCCTCCGCCATCTCCGTCAGCGGCTGTCGTACGGTCGTCAGCGGCGGCCCGACCCAGCGCGCCACCGGCAGATCGTCGAACCCCACGACGCTCAGGTCCTCCGGGATGCGCAGACCCAGCTCGCGGGCGGCCTCGTACAGGCCGAGCGCCTGGAGGTCGTTGCCGGTGAACACGGCCGTCGGGCGGTCGGGGCGGCGCAGCAGGTCGAGGCCCAGCCGGTAGCCGTCCTCGTGGTGGAAGTTCCCCACTCTGATCAGCTCCGGGTCCACCGGCAGTCCCGCCGTCTCGAGCGCCGCCCGGTATCCGTCGACGCGCGCGCGGCTGCACATCATCCGCGAGGGCCCGCTGATCGCGCCGATCCGCCGGTGCCCCAGCTCGACGAGATGGCGGGTCGCGGCCAGCCCGCCGTGCCAGTTGGTGGCGCCGATGGACGGCACGTCGTCGCCCGGGTCGCCCGCCGGGTCCATCACCACGAACGGAATGGACCTGCTGGTCAGCAGCGCGCGCTGGGACTCGTCCAGCCGGGACAGGACGAGGATCACACCGTGCGGGCGACGGGCGGCGACCTGGTCGGCCCAGGTCCGCCCGGGGGTCAGCCGTCCCGCGCTCTCCGAGAGGACGACGCTCAGCCCGTCGTCCCGGGCCACGTTCTCGACGCCCCGGATGACCTCCATCGCCCAGGCGCTCTCCAGCTCGTGGAAGACCAGGTCGATGAGGGGTGAGCGGGTCGCCTCGGCCCGGCGGCGCCGGTAGCCGTACACGCGCAGCAGCTCCTCGACCCGGGTGCGGGTGGCCGGGGCGACATCGGCCCGGCCGTTGAGCACCTTCGAAACAGTCGGAGCGGAGACGCCGGCCTCGCGGGCGATCTCGGCGAGGGTCGCGGTCCCCGAGGAACGGTCCGCCCTCCGCTTCTCCACGGGCTTCGCGGGATTCATGGGCGCGATCGTATCCCCGGGTGCACGCCGGGCGACCCCTCTCCGACCTCAGGAAGGTCCGTAACATTCGGAGACTGGCTAGAAACATTCGGCCGCTGCTTCGACAACGCCGCCCCGGAGGCGGGACCGACCGCTCACTTCACGCGCACCTCGCACCGCATCCGCCGCTCCCGGCCCACCACCCGCTCGGGCCCGGTCAGTGTCACCGGCACCGCGTACCGCACCTCGCCGTCGGCGCTGGACGCCCCCAACCGCAGCTCCAGCTCCCCCGGTTCGACGATCCGGTCGCCGTCCGGGCCGGTGTACGCGGCCAGGTCCGCCGGGACCGTGAAGTGGACCTCCGCCGACGCGCCCGCCTCCAGCGGCACCCGCGCATAGCCCACCAGCCGGGCCACCGGCCGCGCCACCTTGCCGACCGGGTCGTGGAGATAGAGCTGCACGACCTCGGTACCGGCCCGCTCCCCCGTGTTGCGGACGGTCAGCCGCAGGGTCGTCTCGCCGTCCGTCGGGAACGCCGTGTCGTCGACCGACGGCGCCTGCCAGTCGTACGTCGTGTACGACAGCCCGTGTCCGAACGGGAACAGGGGCGTCGGGTCGAGGTTGCTGGCCTCACCCCGCTGCCCGAGCGGCGGGGCGAGATACGTCCACGGCTGCCCGGCCCGCTCGCGCGGCACGCTCACCGGGAGCCGCCCCGACGGGTTCACCCGCCCGGACAGCACCCCGGCCACCGCGGGACCCCCCTCCTGCCCCGCGAAGAACGCCTGCACCACCGCCGCGCACCGGTCCGCCCAGCGCCCGAGCGCGTACGGCCGCCCCGAGAGCACCACCAGCACGACCGGTGCCCCGGAGGCCAGCGTCTTGTCGACCAACTCCCCCTGCCCCTCGGGCAGTTCGAGATCGGCCGCGTCGCAGCCCTCGCCCGAGGTGCCCCGCCCGAACAGTCCCGAACGGTCCCCGACCGCGACCACGCACACGTCGGCGGCCACCGGATCGTCGGTGAACTCCACGTCCGGCAGCTCGGCGCGCAGCGCCTCCAGCAGCGTCGGCACGCCCACCCCCATCTCGACCTCGGGGTAGTCGAGGAGGACATGGCGGGGAAAGGTGTAGCAGCCGAGCATGGCGGCGGGATCGTCGGCCAGTGGACCGAGCACGGCGATCCGCCGCACCCCGGACGCCAGCGGCAACGTACCCCCGTTGGCCAGCAGGACGACCGACTCCTGCGCCAACTGCCGGGCCAGCGCCCGCATGTGCGGCGGATCGAGATCGGCGGACGCGGAGTCGGCGGGCGGTGCCCATCCGGGGTCCAGCAGCCCCAGTTCGCACTTCTGCGTCAGCACCCGCAGCGCGGCCCGGTCCACGAACTCCTCGTCGAGGGGCCCGGCGCCGTAGCAGCGCACGGCGGGCAGCTCGACGTCCACGCCCGCCGCGAGCGCGAGCCCGGCCGCCCCCGCGGGCGAGTCGGTGAGCCCGTGCGCGGTCTCCAGGAAGGACACCCCGAAGTAGTCGGCCACGACCGTGCCGGTGAACTGCCACTCCTCCCTCAGGAGTTCGGTGAGCAGCCGGCGGTGCGCGTGGGCGGGCAGCCCGTCGAGGTCGTTGTACGAGGCCATCACCGACCGCGCGCCGCCCTCCCGTACGGCCATCTCGAACGGCGGCAGGATGACGTCCGCCAGTTCGCGCGGGCCGAGCGAGGCGGGCGCGTGGTTGCGGGCGCCGCGGGAGGCCGAGTAGCCGGCGAAGTGCTTGAGGGTGGCGACGACACCCGCCGACTCCAGACCCTGGACATAGGCGGTGCCGACGGTCGCCACGAGGTAGGGGTCCTCGCCGATCGACTCCTCCGTACGGCCCCAGCGGGGATCGCGTACGACGTCGAGGACCGGGGCGAGGCCCTGGTGGACGCCGACCGAACGCATCGAGGCGCCGATCGCCGCCGCCATCTCCTTCACCAGGGCCGGGTCGAAGCTCGCGCCCCAGGCGAGCGGGGTCGGGAAGACGGTCGCCCGCCAGGCCGTGAACCCGGTGAGGCACTCCTCGTGGGCGAGCGCCGGCAGCCGGAAGCGGTTCGCGGAGCGGATGCGTTCCTGGAGGGAGGCGAGGCGGGCGGCGCCCTCGGCCGGCTCGACCGGCGCGGTGCCGAAGGGGCGGGTCAGCTGGCCGAGCCCGTGCGGGAGCAGCCGTGTCAGGTCGATGTCCTCGGACAGGGCGTGCTGCAGCGGCGCCATGTCCCCGCCCGGGGTCTGGTTCGAGCCGGGCCACACGCTGTAGAGCTGGGCGACCTTCTCTTCCGTGGTCATACGGGCGAGCAGGTCGGCGGCGCGGACGTCTGCGGGCAGAGCGGTGTCCTGCCAGGGGTCGGTCATGTAACTCCTCACGTATACAAGGCGGTAAGGCCGTCAGCCCTTGGTCGCGCCGAGCGTGATGCCGCCGATCAGCTGTCGTTCGGCGACCGCGTAGAAGGCCAGGGCGGGCGCCATGGCGAGGACCAGATAGGCGAAGATGCGGGCCACGTCGGAGGCGTACTGGCCCTGGAACTGCTGGATGCCGACGGGGACCGTCCACCAGGTGGGTTCGCTGAAGACGAGCAGCGGGAGCAGGAAGTTGTTCCAACTGCCCACGATGGCGAGGACGGAGACGGTGCCGAGCGCCGGGCGGGCCAGCGGCAGCAGGATGCGCCAGAAGAAGCCGAACGAGGAGCAGCCGTCGAGGGTGGCGGCCTCCTCCAGTTCGCCGGGGATCTCCCGGAAGAAGCCGCGCAGGATGACGATCGTCATGGGCAGGCCGAAGGCGGCCTGGGGCAGGATCACGCCCCAGGGGTTGTCCAGCAGCCCGAAGGTGCGCAGCAGGATGAACAGCGGCAGGATCGCCACCGCGAAGGGGAACATCAGCCCCATCGTGAAGACGGTGAAGAGCACTTCCCTGCCCCGGAAGGCGAACCGCGCGAGCGCGTAGGCGGCGAGCGCCGACGCCCCCACGGTCAGCAGGGCGGTGGCGACCGCGATGAGGGTGCTGCTGCCGACGGACCGCCAGAACGGTCCCGAGCCGAGCAGCGAGGTGTAGTTCGAGGTCACCCAGGGGTGGGGAAGGCCGAAGGTGTTGCCGGAGAGCTGGTCGGTGGACTTGAAGCCGGAGACGAGGGCGTACAGCAGTGGGGTCACCATGACCGCGCCGACCAGCCACAGGATCACGTACACGGGCAGCGTGCGCAGCCTCCGACGGCGTACGACACTCTTCGGGACCGTGCTCTCAGGGGCCGCGCTCTTCACGGCCGCGCTCATCGGCCTGCTCGCATGGTGGTGATGGCTCCTTCGGTGTCGCGGCGCAGCACGAAACGCTGGTAGGCGAGGGCGAAGACGAGGCTGATCAGGAACATCGCCACGCTGATCGCGCTGGCGTAGCCCATCTGGTAGCGCTTGAAGCCGTACTGGAACATGCTGATGACCATGGTTTCGGAGTGGTGGTCGGGACCGCCCGCGGAGATCACCCACACCAGGTCGAAGAGCTGGATGGCGCCGATCACCGACAGGAACACGCTGATCCGCAGGGTCGGCGCGAGCAGCGGGAGCGTGACGTGGCGGAAGCGCTGCCAGCTGCCGGCGCCGTCGATGCGTGCCGCCTCGTGCAGCTCCGCCGGGATGCCCTGGAGGCCTGCCAGGTAGAGCATCATGTGGAAGCCGAAGTACTTCCAGGTCATGACCAGGAAGAGGGTGGGCAGGACGGTGTTCTGGCCCGCGAACCAGAGCCCGCCCAGGCCGTCGAGACCGACCGCGCCGAGGACCTTGTCGGCGAGTCCGTCGCCCGGCGCGAAGATCATGCTGAACAGCACGCCGGTGATGACCTCGGACAGGATGTACGGCGCGAAGAACAGCATCCGGTAGACGGCCCGGCCGCGCAGTCTCTGGTTGAGCAGCACGGCCATGGCGAGCGCGAACGGCAGCTGGAGGACGAGGGAGAAGGCGATGAGCAGGAAGCCGCGCCACAGGTCTCCGAGGAACACCGGGTCGTGCAGGAGCCGGGTGTAGTTGTCGAACCCCACGGAGTCGGTGGGCGAGCCGAATCCGCCCCAGTTGAAGAAGCTGACGTAGAACGCGTAGCCCATCGGCAGGAGGACGAGCATCCCGAACAGGGCGAGCGCCGGGATGGTGAAGACGAAGGCCGCGAACCAGTCGCGCACGCGCCGCAGGGCGGGACGGCGGGGCCCCCGGCCCGGTGAGACGGCCGTCGCGCCGGTCGGCTTGCCGAGCTCGGGCACATACGTCGACGCGGTCGAGGTCGAGGTCGAGTGCGTCATCGCCGGCCGCTAGCTCTTCTCGCTCTTGGCGACCTGGGTCACCGAACGCGCGACCTGCTCGGGCGACTTGGAGCCGGCGATGAGCGCGGCGACGCTGTCGTTGATCTCCTGGCCGACGGCGGGGGCGTAGGCCTGGTCGAGGTAGAGCTGGAAGCCGGTGGCGTTGTTCAGGGCGTCCGACACGGCGGTGAGGTTGGGGTCGGTCAGCGCGGGGCGCGCGTCCTTGGACACCGGTATCAGGCCGGTCTCCTTGACGAGCGTCTCGGCGAACTGTTTCTCCGCGAAGAACTTCAGGAACTCCACCGCCGCGTCCGGCGCCCCCTTGCGCACCGCGTGGCCGCCGCCCCCGCCGAACACCTCGGTGAGCGCGCCCTTTCCGCCCTCCACCGACGGGAAGGAGAAGAAGCCGAGATCGGCGCCGAGACCCTTGCCGGACGACTTCTCGACGCTCGGCGCCCACTGGCCCATCAGCTCCATGGCCGCCTTGCCGTTGCCCATACTGGCGGCCTCGCCGTTGGGCTCGGAGTAGGCGGCGCCGAGGAACCCCTTCTGGAACGGTTCGAGCGCGACGAGGTCCTTGAGGTGCTGGCCGGCCGTGACGAACCCGGGGCCGGTGAAGTCGGCGTCGGTGGCGGCCTTCCGCATCGCCTCGAGTCCGGCGACGCGCATCGACAGGTACGCCCAGTAGTACATGCCGGGCCACTTCTCCTTGCCGGCCAGCGCGATGGGCGTGATCCCGGCGCTCTTGAGGGCCTTGACGGCGTCGAGGTAACCGGACCAGGTGGTGGGCGGCGTGGTGATCCCGGCCTTCTTGAAGAGCGCCTTGTTGTACCAGAAGCCGACCATGCCGATGTCGAACGGAACGGCGTACGTCTTGCTGTCGAACTGGTAGGCCGACATCGCGGCGGGCAGGAAGTTCGCCGTCCACGGGGAGACCTTGTCCGTCAGGTCCTCGACCAGACCCGCGTCGATCTGCTGCTGGAGGACTCCGCCGCCCCAGGTGTGGAAGACGTCCGGCAGTTTCCCGGAGGTGGTCAGCGCGGTCATCTTGGACTTGTACGCCTCGTTCTCCAGCGTGACGATCTTGACCTTCACGTCCGGGTGCGCGGCCTCGAAGTCCCTGGCGCGCTGGGCCCACAGCTTCTTCGCCGGGTCGGTGGTGGTGATGTTCCACCACTCGATCGTGGTCTTGCCCGAGCTGTTCCCGCTGTCGGACGAACCGCACGCGCTCAGGGCGGCCGCGCCCAGTCCGGTCGCCGCGGATGCCGCCAGGAACCTCCGGCGGGAGAAAGAGGTGTAGGTGTTGCCCAACGCTCGCATCGCACACCTTCCGGAAGAGAGCCGAGAATTATCGGCCGAGTGCGCCGGAAGTTACGGGGGTACGACAGACGTGTCAACGCCCCTGACAAATATCGGGAGTTCTCGATGTGCAGGCCGGTGGGGGCTGGTCGCGCAGTTCCCCGCGCCCCTGAAGGGGCGCGGGGCTGTGTACATCAGCGGCTCCGCCGCGGGGCGCGGCCGACCCCCACCGGCCCGCAGCCCCGGAACAGCCTCAAGCCCCCGCCCATGGGGCCGCCCTCAACCCCGTCGCGCCGTACTCGCCCGAACGACCAGCTCAGTGGCCAGTTCAACCCTCGGAGAGACGGGGTCCTCGCCAAGGGCCAGCCGGAGCACCGTCCGCGTGGCCAACTTCCCCATGTCCGCCAGCGGCTGCCGCACCGTCGTGAGCGGCGGCGCCGACCACCGGACCTCCGGCAAGTCGTCGAACCCGACGACACTCATGTCCTCGGGCACCCGCAACCCCCGCCGCCGCAACGCCTCGATCGCCCCGAGCGCCATCTGATCACTCGCCGCGAACACGGCGGTCGGCGGTTCCTCCAGGTCGAGCAGCGTGTTGCAGCCGTCGAAGCCGGCCTGATGGTAGAAGTCCCCGGGCACGATCAGCGCGTCGTCGACCGCCACCCCCGCCCCGTCCAGCGCCGCCCGGTACCCGTCGAGCCGCGCCCGCGAGCACAGCAACCGCACGGGCCCGGCGACAAAGCCGATCCGCCGGTGCCCGAGCCCGAGCAGATGCTCCGTCGCCGCCATCCCGCCCGCCCAGTTGGCGGCGCCGACGGTCGGCACGTCGAGGGTCGGGGACCCCGCCGGATCGACCACGACCAGCGGCACCCCGAGCCGCCGCAACTCCTCGTGCAGCCGGGGTTCGAGGACCGAGGTCACGAGGATCACGCCGTCCGAGGCGCGGGCGCGCAGATTGGTCATCCACTGCCGGGCCGAGCCCGACGCACCGTGGATGGCGGAGACGACCGTGCCCACCCCGGAGGCGTGCGCGACCTCCTCGACCCCCCGGATGATCTCCACCGCCCAGGGGCTGTCGAGGTCGTTGAAGACCAGGTCGATCAGGGCCGCCCGGTCACCGGACGCGGACGACCTGCGCTGGTAGCCGTGGCGCCGCAGCAGGTCCTCGATGCGGGCCCGGGTCTCCGGCGACACGTCGGAGCGGCCGTTGACGACCCGCGACACGGTGGGCACCGAGACGCCGGCCTGCCGGGCGATCTCGGTGATCGTCACCTTGTTCTTGATGCTCTCCCGGGCCACTGCGCCCACCTCCGTCGACACGTCGAACCGCCCCTCTACCGTTCCACACCCACGGCCGAAACTTTGCAGGAGTCTTCCGGAAAAATGAGGTCGCCGTGAAGCCCAGCCGGAAACGAGGACGGAAACGAAGGCGTCAGGAGACCGACTCGAACCGCCACCGATGGACCGCCCGGGTCACCAACTCCCCGTCCGGCTCCGGGAGTTCGGGCAGCTCGGCGTCGTAGGCCGCATCCCACCAGGTGATGACGAGCACCCGGTCCTGCGGCGCGCGCAGGATCTCCCGCCGCAGCGGCCGCGTCGCCGGCTCCTGTCCCCGCACCCAGGCGAGCAGTTCCTCGCCCCGGCCGGGGACGGCCCGCGCCTCCCACATCAGCGCGACCGTCACGAGTACAGGTTCTCCTTCGAGACCTCGTGCACATGATCATGGCCGTGCTGGTGTGAACGACCGGGCACATGCGGGTCCGTCACCGGCAGCGAGGAGTCGGCCGACAGGTCCCAGTCGGAGGCGGCCCGGTTCCGGGAGACCATCTCCGCGCCCAGCGCGGCCACCATCGCCCCGTTGTCCGTGCACAGCTTCGGCCGCGGCACCCGCAGCCGGATCCCGGCGGCCTCGCAGCGCTCCTGGGCCAGCGCCCGCAGCCGTGAGTTGGCGGCCACGCCACCGCCGATCATCAGGTGGTCGACGCCCTCGTCCTTGCAGGCCCGTACGGCCTTGCGGGTCAGCACGTCGACGACCGCCTCCTGGAAGGAGGCCGACACGTCACGCACCGGCACCTCCTCACCCGCCGCCCGCTTGGCCTCGATCCAGCGGGCAACGGACGTCTTCAGCCCGGAGAAGGAGAAGTCGTACGCCGGGTCGCGCGGGCCGGTCAGGCCACGCGGGAACGCGATCGCCGAGGGGTCGCCCTCGCGCGCGTACCGGTCGATGACCGGACCGCCGGGGAAGCCCAGGTTCAGCACGCGCGCGATCTTGTCGAAGGCCTCACCGGCCGCGTCGTCGATGGTCGCGCCGAGCGGGCGGACGTCCGAGGTGATGTCGGTCGACAACAGCAGCGAGGAGTGACCGCCGGAGACCAGCAGGGCCATCGTCGGCTCCGGCAGCGGGCCGTGCTCCAGCTGGTCCACGCAGATGTGGGAGGCGAGGTGGTTGACCCCGTACAGGGGCTTGCCGAGCGCGTAGGCGTACGCCTTCGCCGCCGAGACCCCGACGAGCAGCGCGCCGGCCAGTCCGGGCCCCGCGGTGACGGCGATGCCGTCCAGGTCCCTGGCGCTCACCCCCGCGTCCTTGAGCGCCCGCTCGATGGTCGGCACCATCGCCTCCAGGTGGGCGCGGGAGGCTACCTCGGGCACGACACCCCCGAAGCGGGCGTGCTCGTCGACGCTGGACGCGACGGCGTCCGCGAGCAGGGTGGTGCCGCGGACGATGCCGACGCCGGTCTCGTCGCAGGACGTCTCGATACCCAGGACAAGCGGTTCGTCAGCCATTGCTCTCTGTTCCTTGTACGCCGTTTACTGAGGGTGAACCCGCGGCGGAGCCGCTGTCGGACGCGGTGAGCATCCGCATGACCAGGGCGTCGACGTTGCCCGGCTGGTAGTAGCCGCGACGGAAGCCGATGGGCTCGAAGCCGAAGCGCTCGTACAGCTTCTGCGCGCGGACGTTGTCCACGCGGCACTCGAGCATGACCTCGGCGCACTCGAACGCGGTCGCGGCCCGCAGCAGCTCGGTCAGCAGCTGGGCGCCGAGGCCGGTGCCCCACTGATCACGTCGTACGGCGATGGTCTGTACGTCGCCCAGGTCGCCGGAGGCGGCGAGCCCGGCGTATCCGACGAGCCGGCCCCTCTCGGTCGCGACCACGTACCGGCGCGTCGCCCCGGGTCCGCGGGCGTGGGCCAGCTCGGACCAGAACATCCCCCGCGACCAGGCGTCCTCGGGGAAGAGGTCCTTCTCAAGCTCCAGTACGGGATCGATGTCCCACCAGCGCATCTCGCGCAGCTCGGCGGTCACTTCGGGGTGACCACCTTGTAGTTCTTGGGCACCTGGGCGTCCGGGCGGCGCAAGTAGAGCGGCCGGGGCGCCTCCAGTTCCTCGCCCGCGGCGAGTTTCTCCGCCGCCAGGGACGCGAGCGCGCCCGCCGAGACATGCTCGGGTGCACGGGCGTCCGGGAAGGTGTCGGGATAGAGCAGCGCGCCCGCGCCCACGGCGGGCAGACCGGCGACCGTCCCGGCGATGTCGGCGGGCCGGTCGACGGCGGGCTCGGAGGCACGCGTACGGGGGTCGTCGTACAGCGCCCAGTACACCTCCTTGCGCCGGGCGTCCGTCGCGACGACGAACGGCCCCTCCATGGGAGCGCCGCCGGCGCCGTCGGCGGCGTACGCGAGCCCGTCGAGGGTGCACAGGCCGTGCACGGGCACGCCGAGCACGAGGCCGAAGGTGTCAGCGGTCATGAGGCCGACGCGCAGCCCCGTGTACGGGCCGGGGCCGACGCCCACGACGATGCCGGTGACGGCGTCCAGCTTGAGGCCTGCCTCGGCGAGCACCCGGTCGACGGCCGGCAGCAGCAGCTCTCCGTGCCGGCGCGCGTCCACCTGGCTCGACGAGGCGATGACGGACGTGCCGTCGTGCAGGGCGACGGTCACGGCGGGGGTGGCGGTATCCAGAGCGAGCAAGAGCACGCAAACAGCCTACGGCGCCCGAGCGCGACGCACGGCCGCCCCGGTCTGCGGGGCGGCGGCTGCTACCGTCACCACAAAGGACGTAATGGACACGAACGCGGTACGAGAGGCGGGTACGCAAGGTGGCTAGGAGCAGCTCGGGATTCGTGGCCGGGCTCACCGCGGCGGCTGTCGCGGTGGTCGGCTTCCTCGCCTACCAGGCGTCCGCGAACGTGCCCGACACCCTGGGCAAGCCCCTCGCGGGCGCGGCCGCCAAGGTCCCCACCACGAAGGCACCCCGGGACAAGAAGAACCCGGTGGCGCTGCCGGCCGCCTCCGGCACGGGTGAGCGGGTCGTCTACTCGATCGACGACGACCGCGTGTGGCTGGTCGCCGCGAACAACAGGACCGAGCGCACCTTCAAGGTCACCCCCGGCACGGTGGACCCTTCGGTCGGCACCTACGCCGTCACCTCCCGCTCCAAGGCCGTCACCGGATCGGACGGCGCCCAGATCGAGCACGTCGTCCGCTTCACCGTCGTCGACGGCGTGGCGATCGGCTTCAGCTCCGCCGTAGACGGCTCCACGGGATCTCCCGACTCCACCAAGAAACTCGGCGGCATCCGGGAGTCCCGCAAGAACGGCACCGCGATGTGGAACTTCGCGACGATCGGCGTGAAGGTGGTCGTCATCCGGTAGTCGGCGGGCCTGTACGCATCAGCTGACCCGCGCAGGAGCGCCCCGAGAGGGGCGCGGGGAACTGCGCGACCAGCCCCCACCGGACCGGCAAGCCGGAGAACCACCCCGCGGAGGGCTCACGCCGCCTTGCGGGGCCGCTCCACCACACGCACCGCCTCCGCAACGGGCGCCGCCGGCGGCCGGGACACCGCGTCGGCCGCCGCACATGACGCCAAAAGGTCCCGCATCGACACCCCGCCGCACGGCTGCTGCACCGGCACGTCACGTTCCGAAGCCGACATGGACGCCTCCTGGGGATTCGGGGGCAAGCGTGGTTAGGTAGACCTAACTACGGACTGAGGTCCATGTGAACACGGCCGAGACGCCGAACGCAACATCTTGCCGACGACTTGTCGGAACCTTCACGTCCCCCGAACCCTCACCCAGGGTGATCACGCCGCGAGCACGCTCAGATCGGTCGTCGCCCAGCGCTGCCCGAGCCCGGTGAGCGTGACGTGCCGTACCTCGTCCGTGGTGTCGCCGACGGCCCGGTGGATGACGACGTTGAGCCGGTCGTCGGTCAGCTCCTCGACCTTGCCCTCGCCCCACTCCACGACGATCACCGAGTCGGAGAGCGACACGTCGAGGTCGAGGTCCTCCATCTCGTCGAGCCCGCCGCCCAGCCGGTACGCGTCCACGTGCACGAGCGGCGGACCGTCACCCAGGGAGGGGTGCACACGGGCGATGACGAACGTCGGCGAGGTGACCGCGCCCCGTACGCCGAGCCCCTCGCCGAGCCCGCGCGTCAGGGTCGTCTTGCCCGCGCCGAGCTCCCCGTTCAGCATCACGAGATCGCCCGCGCGCAGCAGCTTGGCCAGGTGAAGGCCCAACTCCCGCATCTGCTCGGGCGAGTTGACGGTGATCCGGACGTTCACGCCCTCCGCGGTGGGCTCAGCCGGGTTGTGCGCTGCTGCTGGTGCTTCCATAGCCACCCACGGTAGCCCCTGCCGGGACGGCGCCCGCGCGCATCAGGAGGTCGGCGAGACGGTCTATGACCACCTCGGGGTGCTCCAGCATGACCAGATGCCCGCCGTCCGGGACGAGCACCAGTTCGGCGTCCGGCAGCAGATCCGCGATCGCCTCGCTGTGCTCACTCGGTGTCACCATGTCGCCGACCCCGGCCAGCACCAGCACCGGCAGTTCGGCGAAGTACGCGAGCGCCTCGGTCTTGTCGTGCTCGGTGAACGCCGGGTAGAACTCCGCGACGACATCGATCGGAGTGCCCTCGATCATCCGTTCGGCGAAGCGCACGATGGCCGGGTCGACGTCCCGGGACGCGAACGAGTACCGCTTGATGATCCCCGCGAACAGGTCGGCCGTGGCCCGCCGCCCCCGCTCCACCAGGGCGGCCTGCTGACCGAGCGCCTTCAGTACCCCCGGCAGCACCCGCCGCACCGCGTTGACGCCCGCGACGGGCAGCCCGAAGTTGACCTCGCCGAGCCGCCCCGACGACGTACCGACGAGCGCGACGGCGACGACCCGCTCGCGGATGAGGTCCGGGTACTGGTCGGCCAGCGCCATGACGGTCATCCCGCCCATGGAGTGTCCCACCAGCACGATCGGCCCCTCGGGCACGGCCGCGTCGATGACGGCCTTCAGGTCCTGGCCGAGCTGGTCGATGGAGACGGGTGTGCCGTCCTTCGTCTGCGCGACCCCGCGCCCGGAGCGGCCGTGACTGCGCTGGTCCCAGTGCACCGTGCGCACCACACCGCGCAGCGCGGCCCGCTGGAAGTGCCAGGAGTCCTGGTTGAGGCAGTACCCGTGGCTGAAGACGACGGTGACGGGGGCCGGGGCCTTGCGCCCGAAGAGCCGGCGCCGGCGCGGGGTGAAGGTGACGTCCTGCTCGATGTCGTCGACCTCGTAGTACAGCTCGGTGCCGTCGTCGGCGTACGCCTTGCCGGGCGTGCCGCGCAGCGAGCCGTACGGGCCCGTCGAGTCGAGCGCGAGGCGGGCCTTGCTGCGCATGCCGCGGCCCACCGTGAGCCGCTCTATGGCGACTCCGGCGGCGGCGCCCGCGGCGACCACGCCTATGGCGACGCCGGCGATACCGGCCTTGCGCCAGTTCCCGGCGGCGGAGGCGACGGCCGCCGCGGCGACGTCCGTGACGGCCTCCGCGCTGCTCTCGCTCACGTACCGCTCCTCTTCGCCGGGGTGTCGTTCACTTCAGAAGGTGGTGCTGGGGGGTGGTGCCGGTCGTGCTGAGGGTGGTGCCGGAGGTACCACTGATGGGGCAACTATGTCCTGTTGCCCTGTTGTCCTGCGTGGGGCACCCCCTGTACTCCTTGCGGGTTACCCGCCTTGTTCCTTATTCACGTATACGCGCGGCACTCGGGTTCCGATCCGGGTGACGATTTCGTACGCGATCGTCCCCGCCGCCCGCGCCCAGTCCTCGGCGGTCGGCTCGCCCCGGTCGCCCGGACCGAACAGAACCGCCTCCGAACCGGGCGCCGGCTCGTCCCCGCCCAGGTCGACCACGAACTGGTCCATCGCGACCCGCCCCGCGACCGTCCGCCACTTGCCGCCCACCAGCACCGGCCCGGTGCCGGAGGCATGGCGCGGCACGCCGTCCGCGTACCCGACGGGGACGAGGCCGAGGGTGGTGGCACCCGGAGTGACGTAGTGATGCCCGTAACTGACCCCGTGGCCCTTCGGTACGTGCTTCACCAGGGCGAGGGACGCGCTCAGCGTCATCACCGGGCGCAGCCCGAAGTCGGCCGGGGTGCCGAGCTCGGGGCTGGGCGAGATGCCGTAGACGGCGATCCCCGTCCGTACGAGGTCGAAGTGGCTCTCGGGGAGGGTCAGCGTGGCCGGCGAGTTCGCGATGTGCCGCACCTCGGGGCGCACGCCCCGCTCCTCGGCGTACGTCACCATCTCGCGGAAAAGGTTCAGTTGGGCCTGGATGGAGGGATGCCCGGGTTCGTCGGCACAGGCGAAGTGCGACCACAGACCGGTGATGTCGAGCAGCCCGCGTTCCTCGGCGCGCAGCGCCTCGCTCACGAGTTCGGCCCAGTCGGCGGGCTGGCAGCCGCCGCGCCCGAGCCCGGTGTCCGCCTTGAGCTGGACCCGGGCGGGCATCCCGGCCGCCTCGGCCGCGGCGGTGACCTCCCGCAGGGCCCACATACCGCTCACCGACACGTCGAGGTCGGCCTCGATGGCCTCCCGCCACGGGCCGCCCGGCGTCCACAGCCAGCACATGATCCGGTGGTCCGTCAGGCCCGCCGCGCGCAGGGCGAGGGCCTCCTCGGGGGTGGCGGTGCCGAGCCAGGTGGCGCCCGCCTCCAGCGCCGCGCGGGCGCACGGGACCGCGCCGTGGCCGTACGCGTCGGACTTGACCACGGCCATCAAGGCCGCGGACGGCGCGTGGGCGCGCAGGGTCCGCACGTTGGCCCGCAGGGCGGCCAGGTCGATCTCTGCGCGGGCGCGCAGGGGTGCTGTGTCGTTCATCGCGCCCCCAGTGTCTCAGAGGGGCCCGAGGGCCCCCGGAGGACGGTCAGGTCCCGGCCCTGCGGCCCCACACGTACACGTGGTCGTTCGTCTTGGTGACGTTCCACAGGGAGCGGGAGTCGGCGAGGCGCAGATTGACACAGCCGTACGAGCCGTTCGGGTCGTAGATGCTGCCGTAGATGGCGTGGAAGGCCTCTCCGCCGCTGAAGAACTGGCTGTACGGCATCGGGGTGTTGTACAGCGTCGACCAGTGGTTCTTGTGCTTCCAGTAGATCTTGAACCAGCCGGTCCTGGTCCGGTAGCCGGCCCGCCCGCTGCGCATCGGCACCGGTCCCCACAGCACCTTCTTCCCCTTCTGCACCCAGGTGAGCTGCCGGGTCAGGTCCACACACGCGACCCGATACGACCGCACGGGACACTTGCCGGCCGCGTTCGGGTTCTTCTTCGCGGACAGCAGCTGCATCCGCGCCCAGGTGACGGGGCCGGCGAAGCCGCTGTTCGGCTTGATCCCCTGTTTCGTCTGGAACGCCCGGATGGCGGCGCAGTCTCCTGCCGACTGCTTCCCGTCGACCTTCAGCTTCAGCCACCGCTCGACCTGCCGCTGGTACGGCCCGGTCAGCTTGGAGCACGTCACGGACTTCTCCGCGGCGGCCTCGCTGAGGGGGACGTACTCGATGAGCGCGTCCGTCTCCGCGGCGGCGTCCCTCGGCTCGACGGCGTCCTCCCGCGCGCTCGGTGTGTACACCTTGGGCGACAGCATCTGGTCCGGCGTGTCCACCTGCCACGGCTGATGGGGCCCCGGTGCCACGCCGGGCACCAGCTCCATTCCCGGCCCGGGAGCCGGGGGCCCTGCGTCCGCCGCCGCACCCTCCACCGGCGTCACCACCAGCAGCGCGAGGAGCACCCCCACGCTCCGGCATCTCATTCGTCTGCTCATCATCATGCGACCAGCGATACGCAACCCCGGGTCGAGCGGGGGTGAGCCGCGCGGACGGGGTCCCCCGTAATGGGCAACGCGGCGCCCCCGTAAGGGGCGCAAGGAACTGCGCGCCCAGCCCCCACCGACACCCAAGGGGGCCGAGGCGAAGCCCCGCCCCAGGGGCGCGAGGAACTGCGCGACCAGCCCCCACCGGCCCGCAGACAAATCGCGGCAGGCTCAGCGCAGCGCGTCGCGGACGTCCCGCCATGCCTCCGGAATCGCCGCCGCGACATCATGCGCCCCCAAGGGCGCCCCATCCGCCGCGAACCTCCCCGCCAGCCCATGCAGATACGCGCCCACACTCCCCGCGTCCAACGCCGACAGCCCCGCCGCGAGCAACGACCCCGTAAGCCCCGACAACACGTCCCCGCTCCCGGCCGTGGCCAGCCACGCCGTCCCCGTCGGATTCACCCGCACCGCCCCGCCCCCCGGATCGGCGACCAGCGTCGTCGACCCCTTCAGCAGCACGGTCGCCCCGTACCGAAGCGCCAACTCCCGCGCCGACGCCAGCCGAGCTCCCTCCACCGACTCCCGCGAAACCCCGAGCAGCGCCGCCGCCTCCCCGGCATGCGGAGTCATCAGCGTGGGCGCGGTACGGGCCCGTACGGCGGACCGGTCCGCGAGCCGCAGCCCGTCCGCGTCCACCAGCACCGGCACATCCGCCCCGAGCACCTGCGCCACCGCCGACGCGTCGTCCCCGACCCCGGGCCCCACCACCCACGCCTGGACCCGCCCGGCCCGCGCGGGCCCCTGGTCCGACACGAGCGTCTCGGGAAAGCGGGAGATCACGGCATCCGCCGCGGGCCCGACGTACCGCACCGCCCCCGCCCCGCCCCGCAACGCCCCGGACACGGCGAGCACGGCGGCCCCGGGATACCGCGCGGACCCGGCCGCGATCCCGACGACCCCGCGCCGGTACTTGTCGCTCTCGGCCCCGGGCACCGGCAGCCGCGCCACCACGTCCACGTGCTGAAGGGCCTCCAGCTCGGCCTCCTCGGGCAGTTCGAGCCCGATGTCGACCAGGCGTACGGAACCGGCGTACTCACGCCCCGGGTCGATGAGCAGCCCGGGCTTGTGCGTCCCGAAGGTCACCGTCAGATCGGCGCGGACGGCGGTGCCCCGGACCTCTCCCGTGTCGGCCTCGATCCCGCTCGGCAGGTCCACGGCGACCACGGCCGCCCGGGAGTCCGCGGCGTACTCGGCCAGCGGCACCGCCTCGGGCCGCAGCCCGCCCTTGCCCCCGATGCCGACGATCCCGTCCACGACGAGGTCGGCCCGCAGGATCAACTCCTCGGCGGCGCCGGACCCGGCCACCGTGCCCCCGGCCCGCCGCAGCGCGGCCAGGCCCGCGCCATGCGTCCGTTCGGGCACGAGCAGCACGGCGGTGACCCCCGCCCCCCGCCGCGCCAGCCGGGCCCCGGCGTACAGGGCATCGCCCCCGTTGTCCCCGCTGCCCACGAGCAGCACGACCCGGCTGCCGTACACCCGTCCCAGCAAGTCCGCGCAGGCAGCGGCCAGTCCGGCCGCGGCGCGCTGCATCAGCGCACCCTCCGCGAGCCGCGCCATCAGCTCACGCTCTGCCGCCCTGACCGTCTCCACGCTGTACGCAGTACGCATGGGTCGAGTCTCCCGTACGCGGGCTCACCGCGCCGCCCCGGCCGCCGGGACAACCGCCCTTTCCGCGGACCTGCCCCTACCCCTCCGCCACCACCACCGCCGAGGCCACCCCCGCGTCGTGGCTCAGCGACACATGCCACGAACGGACGCCCAGTTCGGCCGCGCGCGCCGCCACCGTCCCCGTCACCCGCAGCCGCGGCCGGCCGCTGTCCTCGACGTAGACCTCCGCGTCCGTCCAGTGCATGCCCGCCGGAGCGCCCAGCGCCTTGGCGACCGCCTCCTTCGCGGCGAAGCGCGCGGCCAGGGAGGCGATGCCGCGCCGCTCCCCGTTCGGCAGGTGCAACTCCTGATCCAGGAAGAGCCGATGGGCCAGCCCCGGCGTACGCTCCAGCGCCGCCAGGAACCGGTCGATCTCGGCCACGTCGATACCGACCCCGATGATGCTCATGCCCAGCACCCTATGGGCCGGACGGCCGCCGACGTGCCGACCTCTCGGCGTTGACTGCGCGAGCTCAGTGCTTCGCGTTCTTCGGCACGGTGATCTGGTGCTCGCCCCAGCTCATCCGCGTCGTCGCCGCGTAGTTCACCGTCGTGCCCACGCCGAGACCCGCCTCGCGGGCCCTGGCCGACGGTTCGACCAGCACGTCCTGCTCGCAGAGCATCGCGCCGGTGGACGGGTCGACGACCAGCCGCTGCTGCACGCTCCCCAGCGGGGTCCGCGCCGTGCCGGGGAACGCGACACCGACGCCCTCACGCCCCAGTGGATCGGTGACACGCCCCAGCCCCCGGACGCCGGGCAGGTCCGCGATCACCCGATACGCGGCCGCCCGTACGGCGGGCTTCACCGGCATCGTGATGAGGTCGGCCGCCTGACGCAGCACATAGGCCGTGCGGCCGCCGCCGGTCTCGGCACCTCTGCCGTCCTCCCCGTACAGCTTCTCCAGCCGGCGGCGCAACTCCCCACTACTGGAAGGAAGTTCGCGCAGATCCTGGTACGAGACGTTCCGCGGGCCGAGGGCGTAGATCTTGTCGTCGGCGTCGGTCCGCATGACCATCGGCCGCCCGGTTCCGATCCTGTACCCGAGCGTTCCCGATCCGGCCGCTGTCGAGACCTCGGCCTGCACGGTGGCGGGCGAGCCCGCGGCCCGCCAGCGTGCCTTGTCCGCCTCGGTGCGGGGCGCGGTCACGTCGTCCAGACCGGAGACCATCAGGCTCCGGGTTCCTCGACGCACGCCCACCGACCACTCCCCCCTCGACGTGGTGCGCACGGCGAAGAGCTGTCCCTTCGCGCCGACGACGTTCACGTCCTCCGAGCGCGTGGTGGTCTGCCAGTACGTTCCCTCGGCGGCCGGCGTCTCCGCCTTCTTCGCCACGCTGAGCAGTTCGAGACGGCCGTCGACCTGGACGTCGGCACGGCCGTCCGACGCCGCCGAAGCCGCCCCCGACGTGGCGGCCGAGGACTGCGGGCGGGCGCTCGCGCGCACACCCGAAGGGTCCTGCCGGTCGAGCGTGCTCACGACCACCACGGACGCCGCGACGGCCGCGACAGCCGCGACGGTCCCGAGCGGCCGGATCCCGGCCCGGAGGCGCCGCGGTTCCTGGGAGCGTGCCGTGCGGCTGTCCGTCGCTCCGGCCAGGATGCGTGCCAGGTCGTCGTGCTGTCGCGCGGAGCCGGCCAGCCGGGCCGGGTCGAGTTCGTCGGGCCGGGCGCCCGCGAGCACCGTCATGACGTCGGGCCGCCCGGACCGTTCGCGGGTGTTCTTCATGTGAGTGCTCCTTTGCGATCAGTACTGCGGTGCGGGGCTCGAGCGGGTCGCACCTGTGCGGGCGGCGTGTGTACGGGCGGCACTTGTGCGGGCGGCGTTCGTACGGGCGGCACCCGTTCGGGCGGCGCCTGTGCGGCCGCTACGGACGCCGTCTCCGCCGGGGACACCGTCTCCAGGGCTTTCTCCAGCCGGCGGCGGGCCCGGTGCAGCCGGACGGTCAGCGTCGCGATGGTGCAGCCCAGGACCCGTGCCGCCTGCTTGGGGCCCAGCCCATGCCAGGCGAGCAGGGTCAGCAGCTCCCGGTCGGCGTCGGACAGATTCGCCAGGGCCTGCAACGCGGCTTCCCGGTCGGTCACGTCCGCGGCGACGTCACCGACGTCGCTCCGGGCACCGCTGCTGATGCGCTGCGCCTCCTCGGCGGCGATGGCGTACTGGTGGCCGTCCCGGCGGCGCAGTTCGCGCACCAGGTTGCGGGCCACTCCCAGGAGCCAGGGCAGCGCGGGTTGCGGAATGTCCCGCACGCGCCGCCAGGCGACGGTGAACGTCTCGCTCGTGATGTCCTCGCCTACCTGTCGACCCACCAGACTCGTGGCATAGGCGAGGACGCGCGGATAGCACTCCTCGTAGACATCCCTGAAGCGTTGGGCATGTGTCACGCGCCATCCCCTCGTATCGGCTCTCTCACCAAGCAATGCGCGTGACGGCCCACTTCTTACAGGGCGAGCCGAAATTCATGCGGTGTGGTCCGCGTCACGCCGAGGAGAGGCGAGGGTGCCCGATACCGAACGAGCGGGAACGGCCGCAGCCGTTCCCGCTCGATCTCTGTGCTGTACGGCCGGACGAGTCCTGGCCTGAATCTCTCAGACGGTGCCGGAGTCCGAGATGACGATCTTCTTGGACGTGGCACCGGAACGGCTGCCGAGCTTCTCGACGGCCTTGACGACGTCCATGCCCTCGACGACCTCACCGAAGACGACGTGCTTGCCGTCGAGCCAGTCGGTGACGATCGTGGTGATGAAGAACTGCGAGCCGTTGGTGTTCGGGCCGGCGTTGGCCATGCTCAGCAGACCCGGCTTGGTGTGCTTGAGCTTGAAGTTCTCGTCCGGGAACTTCGTACCGTAGATGCTCTTGCCGCCGGTGCCGTTCTCGTTGGTGAAGTCACCGCCCTGCAGCATGAAGTCCGGGATGACACGGTGGAACGGCGAGCCCTTGTAACCGAACCCGTTCTGGCCGGTGGCCAGCTCACGGAAGTTGCGGGCCGTCTCCGGGACCACGTCGTCGTACAGCTTGAACTCGATCCGGCCGAGCGGCTCCCCGTCCGCGGACACCTCGAAGAAGACGTTCTGTCCCATGGCACTGCTCCTCTTGTATTCGAAAGGTCGTGTCCGAGAATAAGAGGGCACCGGCCCACGGGTCGCAGCGGGAACCCCCACAGCGGGACAAACGGCCTAACGCCACCGTCGCACGAGCCTCCCCGCCGGCCCTAGTCGCTGTCACCGCCGGACTGATTCACGCTCCGGCGCCGGTTGCTCTTCGCGGCGGCGCGCAGCACCTCCCCCACGACGAGCGTCACCGCCGCCACGCCCCGGACCCAGCGGGGCCCGCCGCGCGACGCCCACACCACACACACGCACCCGCCGATGGCCAGCACCAGGAGACCGGCCGGCACCAGAACGCCCATGTTCCCCACCCTGCATTCGCATATCCGTACGGTGCGGGTGATCCTCTCAGGAGGGAGGGCCCCACGGGACGCCCGCCCGGAACTAGGCCGCCGCCAGCTCGCACCACACGTACTTGCCGCGCTGCCCGTTCCTGGCCAGCGGCTGCCAGCCCCACAGATCGGCGCAGGCCCGTACGAGGGCGAGGCCGCGGCCCTCCTCCGCGTCGGCGACCCGGTCCCACGGCAGGGACGGCTCCGGCGGCTGCGGGTCCGCGTCCCAGGCGCCGATGCGCAGGACCCCGGCCCGCCACTGCACCCGTAGCGCCGCCTGCCCCTTCGTATGCCGTACGGCGTTGGAGACCAGCTCGGCCGCGACCAGCTCGGCGACGTCGGTGAGGCGGATCAGGCCGTGCAGGGTGAGGATCAGGCGGACGGTACGGCGACTGACGGTGACGGCACGGAGGTCGTGGGGGATGTACATCATGTACTCCCAGGGTTCGGCGACGGTTTCGGACATGGCTGAACTCCGTTCGGGTGGTGGGGGGTTGGAGATACGCGGCAATTACGGGCGGTGGCATTGACGCAGCCGTCATGGCAGAACGGAGCGGTGCGCTTCCGGTGCCCCGGGGTTTCGCAGTGTGTGCGTCGCGTCACCCACCGTAGGGATAACCTGTCATCCCGAGCAAGCCGATCGCGTAATCTGCCCCCGAACGAGAAGGAGCAGCTGATGGTCCTGAGGCGCGAACCAACGGCACGTCAGATGCGCCTGGGGATCGAGTTGCGCAGGCTCCGCGAGGCGGCAGGGCTCACCGCCGTCGAGGCGGCGGCGCTGCTCGGTACCGGGCGCGTCCAGATCAGCCACATCGAATCCGGACTCACGGGCGTGAGCGAACAGCGACTCCGCCGCCTGACATCCCACTACGCCTGTTCGGACGGGGAGTTCATCGGCGCCCTGGTCGCGATGGCCGCGGACCGGACACGGGGCTGGTGGGAGGAGTACCGGGGCCTGCTGCCCACATCGTTCCTGGACCTGTCCGAGCTGGAACACCACGCCCAGTTTCAACGCCACGCGGCCATCCTGTACGTGCCTGGCCTGCTACAGACGGAGGACTACGCGCGTGCCGTCTTCTCATCCCGGCTGCCCGAACTCACCCAAGACGAGGTCGAGTTGCGCATCCGGCACCGAATGGCACGCCAGGAGATCACCATTCCGTACGAAGTAGTGCTTCATGAGGCGGCACTTCGGATCAGGGTCAGTGACCGCGCCACCTCGAAGGCTCAACTCACCCGGCTCCTGGAGCTTTCCGAAGCGCATCACATCACTTTGCGCGTCATCCCCTTCGACGTGGACGACTTCGCCAAAGCCTCGAGCACGATGACGTATGTGGGCGGCCCCCTGACCAAGCTGGACACGGTGGTGCGTGACGCGCCCCACGGCTCAGTCCTCATCGATTCCGAGGCTCAGCTCCACACTTACCGAACGAGCTTCCGTAGAGTAGAGGCCGCTTCACTCGAACCCGAACGGTCGCGCGAGTTCATCCACAAGCTGACGAAAGAGCTGTGAGGCACCCCATGGGCAACTGGCGGAAGTCGTCCTACTCGGGCGAGGGCGACGGCAACGAGTGCGTGGAAATCGCGAACTCACCCACCCACATAGCCATCCGCGACTCCAAGGCCCCGGCCAGAGCCACCCTCACCATCCCGACCGGAGCCTTCACCACCTTCATCGACGCCCTAAAGTCGGCTCACTCCACCGTCACCGACTTCGCCAGGTTCCGCGGCTGATCCACCTCGTTGCCCCGCGCCGTCGCCAGTTCACACGCGAACACCTGCAACGGCACCGTCGCGACGAGCGGTTGAAGCAACGTCGGCGTAGCCGGAATCCGGATCAGGTGGTCGGCGTAAGGGACCACCGCCTCGTCCCCCTCCTCCGCGATCACGATCGTCCGCGCACCCCTCGCCCGGATCTCCTGGATGTTGGACACGATCTTGTCGTACAGAACCGAACGCCCGCGCGGGGACGGCACGACGACCACGACCGGCAGATCGTCCTCGATCAACGCGATCGGCCCGTGCTTCAGCTCGCCCGCCGCGAAGCCCTCGGCGTGCATGTAGGCGAGCTCCTTGAGCTTGAGGGCGCCTTCCAGGGCGACCGGATAGCCGACGTGCCGCCCCAGGAACAGCACGGTCTTCTTGTCGGCGAGCGATCGTGCGAGCTCCCGTACCGGCTCCATGGTCTCCAGGACCCGTTCCACCTCGCCGGAGATCTGGGACAGGTCCCGGATGACGGCCTGGATCTCGTCGCCCCACTTGGTCCCGCGCACCTGGCCCAGGTACAGCGCGACCAGATAGCAGGCGACGAGCTGTGTCAGGAAGGCCTTGGTGGACGCGACGGCGACCTCAGGACCCGCGTGCGTGTACAGCACCGCGTCCGACTCGCGCGGGATCGTCGAACCGTTCGTGTTGCAGATCGCCAGCACCTTGGAGCCCTGCTCACGGGCGTGCCGCAGCGCCATCAGCGTGTCCATGGTCTCGCCGGACTGGGAGATGGCGATCACCAGCGACCGCGTACCGAGAATCGGATCCCGGTACCGGAACTCGCTGGCGAGCTCCACCTCGCACGGGATCCGCGTCCAGTGCTCGATGGCGTACTTGGCGATCAGCCCGGCGTGGAAGGCGGTCCCGCAGGCCACGATGACGACCTTGTCGACCTCGCGCAGCTCGTGAACCGGGATCCGTACCTCGTCGAGCGTCAGTGAACCGGCCGCGTCGATCCGGCCCAGGAGCGTATCGGCGACCGCCTTGGGCTGCTCGGCGATCTCCTTGAGCATGAAGTAGTCATAGCCCCCCTTTTCCGCGGCCGACGCGTCCCAGTCGATGTGGTACGAGCGCACCTCCGCCGGACGGCCGTCGAAACCGGTCACCGTCACGCCGTCCCGGCGCAGCTCCACCACCTGGTCCTGACCCAGCTCGATCGCCGACCGCGTGTGGGCGATGAACGCGGCGACGTCCGAGGCGAGAAAGGCCTCGCCCTCTCCAACGCCCACCACGAGCGGCGAGTTCCGCCGCGCCCCCACCACCACGTCCGGATCGTCCGCATGCACCGCGACCAGCGTGAACGCGCCCTCCAGGCGGCGGCACACCAGCCGCATCGCCTCCGCCAGGTCGTCGCACGCCGAGAACTCCTCGGCGATCAGGTGTGCGACCACCTCGGTGTCGGTCTCGGAGGCCAGCTCGTGCCCGCGCTCGGCCAACTCGGCACGCAGCAGCGCGAAGTTCTCGATGATCCCGTTGTGCACGACGGCGACGCGCCCCGCGTTGTCGAGATGCGGATGAGCGTTCGCGTCCGTGGGCCCCCCGTGCGTGGCCCAGCGCGTGTGCCCGATCCCCGTGGACCCGGTCGGCAGCGGCCGGCCGACCAGCTCCTTCTCCAGGTTGACCAGCTTCCCGGCCTTCTTCGCGGCGGCGAGCCCCCCGTCCGCCAACACGGCGACGCCCGCCGAGTCGTATCCCCGGTACTCCAGCCGCTTCAGCCCGGCCATCACCACATCAAGCGCCGACTGCGACCCCACGTATCCCACGATTCCGCACATGCGCCGCAGCCTAAGGGCCAACAGCCTCCCGAACCCGGCACTCCGTGCCCGAATTCGGAAATTCCAGCCACCTTTCAGCGGGTCCCCCGGCCCCATGGCCGCCCTGGACGCCCCCGCGTGACCCCGCGTGACCGGCTACGTGACCGACCCCACCCCCCACCCCGTCCACACTCCCGTAACAATGGACTGTGATCTCTCCGGTCTCCCCGATGCCCCGGAGCGCCCACCGGCACAGGCCGGAGGCGACTCCCTACGTCGACCTCACCCGAGCCGAGTGGAGCGTGCTGCGCGAAAAGACACCGCTGCCACTGACCGCCGAGGAGGTCGAGAAGCTGCGCGGTCTGGGCGATGTCATCGACCTCGACGAGGTGCGGGACATCTATCTGCCGCTGTCCAGACTGCTCAATCTGTACGTCGGCGCCACGGACGGCCTCAGAGGGGCGCTGAACACCTTCCTCGGCGAGAAGGGCTCCCAGTCCGGCACCCCGTTCGTCATAGGGGTGGCCGGGTCGGTCGCCGTCGGCAAGTCCACCGTCGCGCGGCTGCTGCAGGCCCTGCTCTCCCGCTGGCCCGAACATCCACGCGTCGAACTGGTGACCACGGACGGCTTCCTGCTCCCCACCAAGGAGCTGGAGGCGCGCGGCCTGATGTCGAGGAAAGGTTTCCCCGAGTCGTACGACCGTCGGGCCCTCACCCGGTTCGTCGCCGACATCAAGGCGGGGAAGGACGAGGTCACGGCCCCCGTCTACTCCCACCTGATCTACGACATCGTCCCCGACCAGCGGCTCACCGTCCGCCGCCCGGACATCCTCATCGTCGAGGGCCTGAACGTCCTGCAGCCCGCCCTCCCCGGCAAGGACGGCCGCACCCGCGTCGGCCTCGCCGACTACTTCGACTTCAGCGTGTACGTCGACGCCCGCGCCGAGGACATCGAGCGCTGGTACCTCAACCGGTTCAAGAAGCTCCGTCAGACCGCCTTCCAGAAACCCGACTCCTACTTCCGCAGGTACACGCAGGTCTCCGAGGAGGAGGCGCTCGACTACGCCCGCACGACCTGGCGCACCATCAACAAGCCCAACCTGCTGGAGAACGTGGCCCCCACCCGGGGCCGGGCCACCCTCGTCGTGCGCAAGGGCCCGGACCACAAGGTGCAACGCCTGAGCCTGCGCAAGCTGTAGTCGCAAGGCCCCAGGACCATGGGCACGACCCATCTCGTCGTGCTCACGGGCGCCACCCGCAACCCGGCCGGGGACGTGGTGACATGTGACGTCGCGCGCGAGACGGGCGACGAACTGATCGGCGCGCTACGGGAGACGGAGCTCGACCAGGCCGGGTCGGTCGCCGTCGAGAACATCGATCTGTCGCTGTCGAAGCGCTCCGAGAAGGCGGAGCAGGAGTCGTCGGGCGCGGACGCGGACGCGGTGCTGTGGAAGCACCTGGCCGACGCGACGCACGAGGACGCTCTCGCTGACCTCCGCCAAGTCGGCCGCGCTCGTCGGCGTCGCCGGCTCCGTGACCACCGTCCCGGCCGCCGCCGACGTGGCCGTGGCCGTGGCCCAGCATCCTCGCCGGCACGCTCACGCTGCCGGCCCAGAAGTGGCTCTGGGCCCAGCACCGGGAACGTACCGCCAAGGCCGGGCAGTTCTAGCCGAGCGCCGACTTCACCGCGTCCGCGAGCCGGCCCGCCACCGACCGCGCGTGGTCGATGTCGGCGGCCTCGACCATGACCCGGACGAGCGGCTCGGTGCCGGAGGGGCGCAGCAGCACCCGGCCGGTGGAGCCGAGTTCCCGCTCGGCCTCGGCAACCGCGGTCGCGAGCTCGGCGGAGCTCTGCACCCGGGTGCGGTCGACGTCGGGGACGTTGATGAGGACCTGCGGCAGCCGCTCCATGACGGACGCGAGGTCCTGGAGCGTACGGCCGGTCTGGGCGATGCGGGCCGCCAGCAGCAGGCCGGTCAGCGTGCCGTCGCCGGTGGTGGCGTGGTCAAGGATGATCACGTGCCCGGACTGCTCGCCGCCGAGCGCGTAGTTGTGCTCCTTCATCTCCTCCAGGACATAGCGGTCGCCGACCGCGGTCTGGATGAGGGAGACACCCTCGCGCTCCATGGCCAGCTTGAAGCCCAGGTTGGACATGACCGTCGCGACAACAGTGTCGGAGCGCAGTGCGGAACGCTCCCGCATCGCCAGCGCGAGTACGGCCAGGATCTGGTCGCCGTCCACCTCGGCACCCGTGTGGTCCACGGCGAGGCAGCGGTCGGCGTCGCCGTCGTGCGCGATGCCGAGGTCGGCCCCGTGCTCGATGACGGCGGCCTTCAGGAGGTCGAGGTGGGTGGAGCCGCAGCCGTCGTTGATGTTCAGGCCGTCGGGCGAGGCGCCGATCGTGATGATCTCGGCACCGGCCTGCTTGAAGGCCTCGGGAGACACCCGGGCGGCGGCGCCGTGCGCCTCGTCGAGGACGACCTTCAGGCCCTCGAGGCGGTTCGGGAGCACGCCGAGCAGGTGGGCGACGTACTGGTCGAGCCCCTCGCCGTACGCGCGCACGCGCCCGACCCCGGCACCGGTGGGCCGGTCCCAGGGCGCGCCGGTGCGGTGCTCCTCGTAGACGCCCTCGATCCTGTCCTCCAGCTCGTCGGCGAGCTTGTGGCCACCGCGGGCGAAGAACTTGATGCCGTTGTCAGGCATGGCGTTGTGGCTGGCCGAGAGCATCACGCCGAGGTCGGCGCCCAGCGCACCGGTGAGGTACGCCACCGCGGGGGTGGGCAGCACACCGACGAGCAGGACGTCCACGCCCGCGCTGGCCAGGCCCGCGACCACGGCGGCTTCCAGGAACTCCCCGGACGCACGTGGGTCCCGCCCGACCACTGCCACCGGCCGGTGGCCCTCGAACGTACCCGCCTCGGCCAGCACATGTGCCGCCGCCACGGAGAGACCGAGCGCGAGCTCGGCCGTCAGATCCGCGTTGGCGACACCGCGCACGCCGTCCGTGCCGAAGAGTCGTCCCACTGGTGTCCTCCTGATGAAGCTCAGTTTTCGGAAGTCATCCGATCATGCAAGCCTTTGAGCGCCTTGTGCCGTTATACGCCTTGGGCTGTGATAAACGAACGCCCCGGCGGCACACAGCGTGCCGCCGGGGCGAACGGTCGTACGAATACGCAGCAGCCAGCGATTAACGCTTGCTGTACTGCGGAGCCTTACGGGCCTTCTTGAGACCGGCCTTCTTACGCTCGACCGCGCGGTCGTCGCGCTTGAGGAAGCCGGCCTTCTTCAGGGCCGGGCGGTTGTTGTCCACGTCCGCCTCGTTCAGCGCGCGGGCGACACCGAGACGGAGCGCACCGGCCTGACCGGAGACGCCGCCACCCGAGATGCGGGCGATGACGTCGTAGCGGTTGTCGAGCTCGAGCACCTTGAAGGGCTCGTTGACTTCCTGCTGGTGCACCTTGTTGGGGAAGTAGTCCTCAAGGGTGCGACCGTTGATCTTCCACTTGCCGGTGCCCGGGACGATCCGGACGCGGGCGATGGCGTTCTTGCGACGGCCCAGGCCGGCGGCCGGCTGCGGGTCACCGAAGCGGCCCGCGAGCGACTCCGAGGTGTACTCGCCCTCGACGGGGACCTCGGACTCGGTGGTGTAGTTCTCGATGTCGACGAGCTCAGTCTCTTCGACCGGCTGCTCAACGGTGGTCTCGGCCACGATTCTCCTCAGATTCTTTTCTGTCTTAGGGGGTGGTGGCCGGAACTACTGCGCGACCTGGGTGATCTCGAACGGGACCGGCTGCTGGGCAGCGTGCGGGTGGTTCTCGCCCGCGTAGACCTTCAGCTTCGAGAGCACCTGACGGCCCAGGGTGTTCTTGGGGATCATGCCCTTGATGGCCTTCTCGACGGCCTTCTCGGGGTTCTTCGCCAGCAGCTCGTCGTAACGGACGGAGCGCAGACCACCCGGGTAACCGGAGTGGCGGTACGCCAGCTTCTGGGTCTTCTTGTTGCCGGAGAGGTGCACCTTGTCGGCGTTGATGATGATGACGAAGTCACCAGCATCGACGTGCGGCGCAAAGATCGGCTTGTGCTTGCCCCGCAGGATGTTCGCGGCAGTGGTCGCCAGACGACCCAGGACGACATCCTGGGCGTCGATGACGTACCACTGGCGAGTGATGTCGCCGGGCTTGGGGCTGTACGTACGCACGGTCGTAGCCTTCGCTTCTTCAGTGAGTGGGTCCTGACATGGCCACCACGGACGATCACGACAGCCCTGACCGCACCTCGGTGACGCATACCGAGTGCTGGTCGCTGGTCATCGGCCCCGGTGGACCGGTGTAAGGGCCCCTCACGTGAGAATGAGCAAGCCAATACACATAACGAACTGCAAGAGTACCCGCGCTTGCCCGGAAGGGTCAAAACGCGGGTTCGCGACCCGGGTGCCTCGGCACTCAGGGCCACGCGAACAGTCACTGGAAACAGAGTAAAGCAGCCCTTGTCTCCGCAACGGCCCGACTACCCGGCGTCACCGAAGGGCCGGTGCCGGGAAGCCTGTCGAAGCGTGTCGCACCAACCACCCGGAGATGTCAGTTTTGCCCGTGCGCACTCAGGTCACGCTAGGGGCTCAAGTGCCCTCGGGTGCGGAACGCCACCCCCCGTACCCCGTCTAAGATGCGCCCCATGAGTTATGGGCAGGGTGGGCAGGGGGAGCCTCCGTGGGATCCCTGGAAGCCTGGTTCTCAGCAACCCGATTGGGGACGTCGGAACCAGACTCCGGACTGGGCGGCACTCGCCGAGGCGTCCGAGACACGCAACCGGCGGCGCAGACTGCTGGTGATCGTCGGCTCGGCGGTCGCCACGATCGCGGTCGGCGCTGCCGTCGCCGTGGCCGTCGTCTCCTCGAACGGGGACAACCAGGCCGGGAACGCGCCCAGCAAGCTGCCCGCCACCGCGACCATCCCGAGCGACAGCACGGCGCCGGTACCGACGTTCGCGCCGACCTCGGCGCCGCCGCCGCTGGATCCGATGGACTTCATATCCAGCGTGCAGAAGGACACCGCGCCGCTCAGCCCGGACATCCTCTTCCCCGGTTCGCAGCTCACGATGGGTGACCGCGTCTACCGCAAGGGCCCCACCGCCTCGACGGAGAAGTGCGCGTCGGCCGTGCAGGGCACACTGCCCGCGGTGCTCACCAAGAACGACTGCACCCGGATGATGCGCGTCACCTACAGCAAGGACGGCGTCGGGGTGACCGTCGGCGTCGCGGTCTTCAACACCGCGGCCCAGGCGGTCAAGGCGAAGTCCGAGGCGGACAGCAAGAGCATCATCACCTCGCTGTCCGGCCAGGGCGTCGCCAACTTCTGCCGTACGTCGATCTGCCGCTCGACCACCAACTCCTACGGCCGTTACGCCTACTTCACGCTGGCCGGCTTCATCAACGGCAAGGACGTGACGACGAAGGACGCCAAGGTCTTCACGACCGGCGACGACCTGGCCGAGTTCACCTTCCGCCAGATCCGCCGCCGCGGCGAGGCCCAGGCGTCGACGGCGGCCAACCAGTAACCGGCCGGCCGGCCGCCCCCGCACCCGGGTCCCGGGTCACTTGTTCTTCATGCGCAGCCGGATCGGCACCACCGCCGACTCCAGCTGGGTCTTCAGCGTCATCTTCGAGACCCCCTCGGTCCGCTCCTCGAAGCGGATCGGGATCTCGACGGCGCTGTGCCCCGCCCGTACGGCCTTGTACTTCAGCTCGACCTGGAAGCTGTAACCGGCGCTGTCCAGCGTGGCCAGGTCGATGTCGCGCAGGGCCTGGGCCGACCAGAGGTTGAACCCGGCCGTGATGTCCCGGATCCGGGTGCCGAGCACGGTACGGGCGTACCGGTTGGCGAAGCGGGAGAGCAGGACGCGGTGCGCGCCCCAGTCCTCGTCCAGCGAGCCGCCCTCGACGTACCGGCTGCCGATGACCAGGCCCACCCCGTTGGCCAGGGCCGTGCCGAGCATCCGGGGCACGGCCTCGACGGGGTGGCTGCCGTCGGCGTCCATCTGGACGACGTACTCGGCGCCCTCCTCGAGCGCGAGGCTCATCCCGGCCGCGTAGGCACGCCCGAGCCCGTCCTTCTCGGTGCGGTGCAGCACGCTCATCCGGCGCCGCCCCTTGTTGTTGTACTTCTCCGCCAGCTCGTCGGCGATCCTGCCGGTGCCGTCCGGGCTGGAGTCGTCCACGATCTTCAAGTGAAGCCCGCCGAGCGGCAGCTGAAGCACGGCTTCGGCCATTCTCGGCAGGTTGGCCGCCTCGTTGTAGGTCGGCATGACCACGGTCACCGCCGTGTCCGCCCCCATGTCGTGCGTCAAGCCCTTCTCCCCTCCCCGCCGGCCGCTGGACGTCCCAGCGCCCGGAATTCCCAGCCCGCCGCGGTCCAGCGGTCCGCGTCGAGCACTCCTCTGCCGTCCACGATCCGCGGACGGGACACCAGGGCCGCCAGCGGCCCCGGGTCCAGCTCCCGGAACTGCGGCCACTCCGTCAGATGCAGTACGAGGTCCGCCCCGCCGAGCGCCTCCTCGGCCGAGACGGCATACCCGAGCAGCGGATATGCCTTGCGGGCATTGTCCATCGCCTCGGGGTCGTAGACCGTGACGTCGCCGCCGTCGAGCCGCAGCCGGGCGGCCACGTTCAGCGCGGGCGAGTCGCGGATGTCGTCCGAGTCCGGCTTGAACGCGGCGCCCAGGACGGCGATCCGGGCGCCGAGGACCCCTCCCCCGCACAGTTCCCGGGCGAGCGCGACCACCTTGTCGCGGCGGCGCATGTTGATGGCGTCGACCTCACGCAGGAACCCGAGCGGGACGCCGAGCTCGTCGGCGCGGTGCGCGAAGGCGCGGATGTCCTTGGGCAGACAACCGCCGCCGAACCCGACACCCGCGCGCAGGAACTTGGCGCCGATCCGGTCGTCGTGGCCGATGGCCTCGGCCAGGACGGACACGTCGCCGCCCGCCGCCTCGCACACCTCCGCCATCGCGTTGATGAACGAGATCTTGGTGGCGAGGAAGGCGTTGGCGGCCGTCTTGACCAGCTCGGCGGTCGGAAAGTCCGCGGTGACCAGCGGCGTCCCGGCGGCCAGGACCGGGGCGTACACCTCCCGGAGGATCGCCTCGGCACGTGCGGAGCCGACGCCGAACACCAGCCGGTCGGGCCGCAGGGTGTCCTCGACGGCGAAACCCTCGCGCAGGAACTCGGGGTTCCAGGCGACCTCCACGGCATGGGTGTCCGCGAGCCGCCGGGCCGTTCCCACCGGCACGGTCGACTTCCCGACGAGCAGTGCGTCCTCGGCCGCGTGCGCGGCGATCGCCGCGCACGCCGCGTCGACGTACCGCAGGTCGGCGCCGTCGCAGTCGGCCCGCTGCGGGGTCCCCACACACACGAAGTGCACCTGTCCGAAGGCCCCCGCCTCCTCGTAGGAGGTGGTGAAGCGCAGCCGTCCCGAGCCGAGGTGCTTGCGGACGAGTTCGCCGAGGCCGGGCTCGTGGAAGGGCACCCGCCCGGCGGCCAGCGCGGCCACCTTGTCGGGGTCGACATCGACCCCGAGCACCTCGTGACCGAGCTCCGCCATACAGGCGGCGTGGGTGGCACCGAGATAGCCGGTGCCGATGACTGTGAGCCGCATACGGGCGGCCTCCTTAACCTTCGTGCCAGGGTCCATGGGCGGCGACCGCTACCTGCGCTCCAGTACCTGCACGACGACGTGGTTCAGCCGCACCGTGCGCGTGGCCTTGAAGTCCTCGTCGATCGCCGCGGTCTTCTTCTCGTCCGCTCCGGTCAGCGGCGGCCGGCCGTCGGCGATCGTCGACACCAGCCAGAGGCGGTCGACGCCCTTGAGGCATCGGGCCGGCTGCCTGCACTCGCTGGCGCCGTACGAACCGTTCTGCTGCGGGGTCCATTCCATGAGGACGTCCTTGGGGGCCTTGCGGTCCCGCAGCTCGTAGGCCATGGCACGGCGCTCGGACAGCCCGCCGTTGAAGATCAGGCCGTCGCCGGGCTTCTCCCCGGAGGCGATCACATTCGCCGCCGCAGCGTAGTCCGGCTCCATGGGCAGGTCCTTCTTGGCGTCGCCGATCGCGGGCCACGCCACGAAGGCGTATCCGGCGGCGACGGCCGTGACCAGTACCCCGCCGACCGCCTTCGCCGCGGCGCCGCGCCTGGCGGCGGGGTCGAGCCGCCCCGTGAGCCGGGTGACCGCGGCGGCCAGCAGTAGCGTCCACGCCGGGATGGTGAAAAGGAGATACCGCGGCAGGAAGAGATGGAGCCGGTCGGCCGTCAGGAAGGTGAGCACCGGCGGCAGCACGGCCCACGCCCCGAGCAGCACCGCGTAGCGGCGGGCCGCCAGCAGCCCCAGCACGCCGAGCCCCATCACGACGCCGCCGGTGATCCACGACCCGAACAGCTCCCGCGGGAAGTCGACCAGGTCCTGGGTCGTGGTGGTGTTCCAGGCGATCTGCCCGCTCTGCCCCGACCCCTTCGCCACCATCGGGAGCGTGATCGACAGACCGAGCAGCGCCGCACCCGCGAAGGCGTAGTGCGCGATCCTGTCGCCGCGCCGCTTCGCCAGCACGACCAGGCCCAGATGTCCGGCGATCACCGACATCGCGACCAGGTGGCCGAACCCGGTGGCCGCGATCGCCAGCGCGTACAGCGTCCAGTCGCGCAGGCTCGGCTTCTCCAGAGCGCGCAGCAGGAAGAGGGTCGCGAGCAGCGCGAAGAGGGTCGCGAAGGCGTAGGGCCGCGCCTCCTGCCCGTAGCGCGTGATCGCCGGCACCACCGCGAAGAGCAGTCCGGCCAGCAGGCCGGTCCGCACGGCGAACATCCGGCGCCCCAGGAGCCCGACCAGACCGGCCGAGATCCCCATGGCCAGCGCCTCCGGCAGCCGCAGCACGGCCGGCGAGTCACCGGCCACCGCGATCCACAGGTGCATGCCCGCGTAGTACGGCGTGAAGACGATGTCGATGTGGTCGATCAGCTGCCCGAGGTAGTGCCATGACAGCGTGGACGCCCACCAGGTGGCGTGCTCGTCGCGCCACAGTTGGCGCCCGCCGAGCCCCGGCAGCACACAGGCCAGCGCGACCAGCACGGGCAGCGCGAAGACGAGCAGCGCGGAGCCCTTGCCGCCGCCGCTGTCCGCCCGGCGTCCGGGCGCGCGCCCCTCCGTCTCCTGGTGCTGTTCGGGCTGCTCGGGATCCGTCTGCGGAGTCTGTGCGTAGGCCGTCATCGCTTCACCCAGATCCGGTACGGCGCCTGTCCGCCGTCCTTGTCGGCGGACCGCACCACGGCCAGCAGCCGGTACGTCCTGGACCCGCGCAGCTGCGCGGGCACGGAGGCGGTACGCAGCACGACCGCGTCGTACGAGCCCTTCTTCACGGCGGACGCCAGCGCGCTGCCGCGTCCTGCCTGGTGCCACTGGCCCGGATCGGTCCGGGTGCGCAGGTAGTACGCGGAGATCTCGGGGTCGTCGCTGAGGTAGCTGCCCTTGGCACCCTTCTCGGTCACGACCTCGCGCAGCGCGGCGATCATGCCGGCCGAGTCCGGCGGCCGGTACAGGTCCTGGGTCTGTGCCATGCCCACGACCAGCGCGGCGACGTAGATCATGATGCCGATCTGCGGGTAGCGGAAGTGCGCGCCCATCATCCGGGAGATGCCCAGGCCCGCCATCGGCACGGCGAAGAGCAGCCCGAAGCCGACGTGGATGTGGAGCGAGCTGCCGTTGCCCAGGTATGCCTGGTAGAGCGGGGCGAGGAGCGCGGTGGCACACAGGGTCAGCCCCAGCGAGGCCCTTCTGACGGCGCCCGGCGCGGACCCCTCGGCCCAGGGCATCTCGCCCATCCGGGCCCGGCGGGCGAAACCGACGGCGCCGATCACGGCCACGAGCAGGACGATGCCGCCCCACTGCGCGCTCTCCTTCAGCAGGCTCAGCGCGCTGTCCGTGCCGTGCACGTTCCAGCCGCTCGGCGTGCCGTTCAGCCGGACGCCCACGAAGCACAGGGCTCCGGTCGCGACGGCGAAGAGCGCGCCCCGCGCGAAGGCGCCGACCCCGCGGAAGCGGTAGGCGGTCAGTACGGCAAGCACGGTCAGCGACGGCAGGTACAGCGCCGCCGCGTACGCGGCGAACGGCGCGAGCGCGGCGAAGGGCGCCGCCACCAGGACGGCCGCGGGTGTCGACTGCCGGGTCCTGGCCAGCAGCCACAGGGCCGCGGCGAGCAGGAACAGCGACAGGGAGTGCGCGCAGGCGTAGCGGCCGGTGAAGGCGGTCGACTCCAGTACGGAGTACATCGCGGCGGCCGCGAGACCGGCCCGCGCGTTGAACAGCAGCCGGGTCGCGCCGAAGAGCAGGGCGGTCGCGCCCAGCGCCCAGACCAGGCTCAGCGTCCGGGCTCCGGCCAGACCGGCATCGGAGACCAGCCCCGAGAGTGTTCCGTCGGAGGTGAGGAACTTCGCCTCCTGCGAGAAGGCGCTGCCGTCCAGCCGGTAGGACAGACCGGCCTGCACCAGCAGGATCAGCACCAGCACAGCGCGGCTGATCCACGCCGAGCGGCTGTTGTCTACCGACCAGGCGGAGACGGGGACCTCGGGCAGCACATAGCCCGGTTCGGGCTCGGGTTCGGGCTCGGGGTCCAGGACGGTGTAGTGCGGCACGTAGTAGTCGGCTTCGGGCTCGTCGCCTGGTGTCCGCGGGGCGCTGTACGGGGGGTACTGCTGTTGCCAGGCGCCCGGCGTCGGCTGCTGATGTTGCAGAAACGTTTCCTGATTGTGCGGGGCGTACGGGACCCCCTGAGAGGTCTCCGGAACCTGTTGAGCCTGCGGGGCCTGCTGCTGCCAGTACTGCTGCTCATTGCTCATGACCGCGGCACCTCGAATCCGAAGGCGTCGTCGGCGATCAGGCGCTTGAACTCGGCCAGGGCGAGCGGGCTGCTCTGGATGCGCCAGTCGGCTCGCTTGGGGATGTTGAACCAGAGGAAGCCGATGACGTCGTCGTTCGCCTCGACTCCGCCCAGCAGCCCGCGCACATCCGCACGCCGCCGCTCCCCGGGCTCCGCCGAGGTCTCGCTGATCAGAACCGGCTTGTCGGTGAACCCGGCCACCTGCCGCCGGGTGGGTCCGTACAGGGTGTCGAAGGTGTGGGCGCCGGTCTGCGCCCAGTACCCGACGATGCCGACCCAGTCGACATACGCGTCACCGGGCCAGTAGGGCTCGAGCTTCACCGACGGGACGGGGTTGACCACGTTGGGGCTCCACACCCAGACCACGTTGGTGGCGCCCTCCTCCTGGAAGAGGTCGTGGATGTGCCGCCATGCCTTCACGAAGGTCGCGGCCGTCGTGTCCTTGGTCCCCCACGGGTACCAGTGGCCGTTCATCTCGTGCCCGAAGCTGATCGCGACGGGCACGGCCGTCTTGCGGACGCTCGCCGCGAACTTCTTGATGTACATGTCCTGAGAGCCGTCCGCGATCTCGCCGAGGCCGGGCTTGAACGGCTCCCACGAGACGTACAGCAGCCCTCCGTCGTCGAAGACGTTCTTCGCGCCCTCGGCGTTGAATCCGTTGCCCCACGAGGAGTACGACCCGACCATGTTCGGCTTCTTGCCGACCGTCTTCGCGAAGGCGTCCACGGGCTTCATAGAGCTGGGCGCGCCGTCCACGGCGAGCCCGAAGTACTTCTTCGCGGGGTGCAGCAGCTTCTTCACGTCGTACGGCCGCTGCTGCGCCGCCTGTCCTGAGGAGTCGCCGGCGGCCGGTTCCCGCGCGGCCTCGGCGGCCGGGTCGTCCGCGCCCCCGAACACACCACAGCCGGATGCCCCCGCCAGGGACATGAGCGCCACGGCCAGCGGGAGCAGGGTCTTGCGGATCATGCGGTGTCACCCACGGTCTGGAGCTCCTGGGGCCGTACCTCGGCATGGTGTTCCTTGGGCTGGATCAGCGCGCGGGCGACCACCAGCGCGTAGAACAGCCCGGAGGACAGGACGAGGGCGAAGTCCGGCGGATAGCCGGTGAACAGCCGGTACACGGCGGCGCCGACCCAGACCACGGCCGTCCCGCCGCTCCAGATCCACATCCCCAGCCAGAACCGCCGGGTCTTGTTCTTCTTCGCGCCCTTGGAGCCGGTCGGCTGCCAGCCCATACGCTGCTTGCGCAGGATGTCCCAGATGGCGAAGACATGCGCCCAGCCGTACATCATCCGCGCCGACCAGGCCTCCAGGCGGTAGGGCGCCTTGTGCCACATCGGGAAGATCATGGCCGTGTAGACGATGCTCGGCAGCACCCACACCAGGTGCTTGACCTGGAGCATCTCGGGGCTGGTCAGCAGCAGGAGGATCGGTACCAGCGGGGCCACGAAGGTGAACAGCGCGGTGTGGATGTAGTAGAAGAACCCGGACATGTAGCAGAGCCGGCTGGAGAAGCGGATCGGCGCGTCCCAGAACTTCTTGCTGCCGAGCAGCGACATCGACCCCGAGCACCAGCGGTACTGCTGGTTGAAGAAGGCCCCGGCCGTGTCCGGGCACACCCCGGTCGACAGGGCGACCGGCACGTACTTCAGGTCCCAGCCGAGCCCGCGCAGGTCGAAGCCGGTGTGCACGTCCTCGGAGTGCTCGATCAGCGTCGTACCGCCGTTGGTGTCGAGGGCGGCGCGCCGGTAGATGGCGCAGGAGCCCACGCAGATCGCGCCGTCACTGCCCTGCCGCGAGACCTGCACCGAGCGGTAGAAGAGCTCCTGGACGGCCCCCGCCCCGCGCTCGATCCAGTTCTGCGAGTCCAGGACCCGGAAGTACTGCGGCGACTGGACGATCCCGATGCCCTCGTCGGCCTCCATGTACGGCAGCAGCTCCTCCAGGAGGTCGGAGCGCGGCGTGAAGTCGGCGTCGAGGATGAGGATGTACTTGCCGTCCGACTGTCCGAAGCCGTAGTGCAGGTTGCCGGCCTTCTTGAACCAGCCGCGGTTCTCCCGGGTGCCGTAGCGGAACCCGAAGTCGCGGGCCATCGCCGCCAGCTCGGGACTCGCACCGTCGTCGAGCACGAAGGGAACGCACTGCCCGGGATACCGGTCGGCCAGCTGCCGCACGTGCGTCCAGGTGTTGTGCAGCACCTCGATCGGCTCGCCGCACACGGGCAGGAACACGTCGACGGTCGGGTAGACCGCGGGCCGCCAGCCACGCGCCAGCTCCTGGTGGTACGCGAAGTCGAAGTCCCTGGTGAAACCGTTCACCTTCAGCGACACCAGGTAGTAGACCACCGTGAAGGCGAGCGGCGGACCGAAGATCCACATCAGGGGACTGGCCTGGGCGAGCGCGACCTGACTGACGGTCAGACAGCCGAAGCTGACGACCGACGCGAGGGTCAGCACCCACAGGCGCCGCTTCACGTACGAGTACTTCTCCGCATGCGAGGGCGGCGCGGGCAGCAGCCCGAGCGGTGCCCCAACGGCACCGCGCCGTCCTCCGTGCCGTCCGGCCCGCCGCCCCCCAGCGCCGGCCCCTCCGGACATGCGGGCAGAGTCAAGTGATGACATTCCTACCCTCCGGGCCGACGGCCCGCGTTATCCCCACCCCAAGAAGCCCCGCATCGAACACGGGGCCGAGAGGCGAAAGAGTATCCGAGAGGTAAGAATGATGTAAGGCCCAACAAGTGACTTACGCCGGGTAAGTGACGACATGTGAGCTATCTGCGCGTAATTTGCATGTTACTAACAGGTTTCACACCCTGGTGCCCCGGGCAGCGTCCGCCGGTTCCGCGCCTCCTTGTTGCGCGCGGCGAGCAGTTCGTCCGCGGGGTAGCCGACCTCCTCCAGGGTCAGCCCGTGCGGCCGTACGACGTGGACGGCCGAGTCCCGCACGCCGGCCGCGAGCACCTTCCCCGGCCAGTCGGACCCGCGGTGCCCGTCCCCCACGAACAGCAGCGCGCCGATGAGCGAGCGCACCATGTTGTGGCAGAAGGCGTCGGCACGGACGGTGGCGGTGATGACCCCGTCGTCCCCGCGCACCAGGCTCAGCTCCTGGAGCGTACGAATGGTCGTGGCACCCTCGCGCCTCTTGCAGTACGCGGCGAAGTCGTGCTCGCCCACGAGCCGCTCGGCCGCCTCGTTCATGGCGTCGACGTCCAACGGCCAGTCGTGCCACAGGACGTGACCCCGCAGCAGGGGGTCCACTCCCCCGGGGTTGTCGGTGACGCGGTAGGCGTACCGCCGCCAGATCGCGGAGAAGCGGGCGTTGAACCCGCTGGGGGCCTCCCTCAGGGACCACACCCGCACGTCCTTGGAGAGCCGGCCGGCCAGCCGCTTGAGGAGCTTCTCCTCGTGCTCGGTCCACAGCTCGACGGGCAGGTCGACGTGCGCCACCTGCCCGCGCGCGTGCACACCGGCGTCGGTGCGCCCGGCGACGGTCAGCTCGTACGTGGTGTCCCTGGTCCGCGTGACGGTCCTGAGGGCGTCCTCGATCTCCCCCTGCACGGTCCGGCGCCCCGAGGCCTGCTTGGCCCACCCGGAGAACTCGGTCCCGTCGTACGACAGATCCAAACGCACCCGTACGAACCCGGGCTGTACTTCGTCACTCACACCTAGATCCTCTCAAGGCCGGCATCTGTGCCGGAACGCGAAAGCGGGCCCGCCCCGAAGGGACGGACCCGCTCACAGCCAGGCAGTGCCTCAGGCGTCCTTCGACTCCTCGGCGGGAGCCTCGGCGGCGTCCTCGACCTTGGCGTCCTCGACCTTGGCCGGAGCCTCGGTCTTGGCCTCGGCGTCCTTGGCGGAACGCTTGGTGGCCGCCTCGGCCTCACCGGTGGCCTGCTGGGCCACGGTCAGGGCCTCCACCAGCTCGATGACGGCCATGGGCGCGTTGTCGCCACGGCGGTTACCGATCTTGGTGATACGGGTGTAGCCACCCGGGCGGTTCTCGTAGCGCGGGCCGATCTCGGTGAAGAGCGTGTGCACGATGCTCTTGTCCGTGATCACCGAGAGCACCTGACGGCGGTTGTGAAGGTCACCCTTCTTCGCCTTGGTGACCAGACGCTCCGCGTACGGGCGCAGGCGACGGGCCTTCGCCTCGGTGGTGGTGATGCGGCCGTGCTCGAAGAGCGACTTCGCGAGGTTCGCGAGGAGCAGCTTCTCGTGCGCGGCGCTGCCGCCCAGACGGGCACCCTTGGTGGGCTTCGGCATGGTGTTTCTCCTAGGTGTCTGCCCCGGCCGTATCAGGTACCGGAGTCAGTGTCCGAGCGGGCGATTGCCCGTCGGAGATCCGGGGCGGCCCCGAAGGGGCGCCCCGGAAGGGGCACGGGGAACTGCGCGATCAGGCACAGCGCACCCGCACCGGAAAACGGACCGTCTGGCCCGAGCTCTCAGTACTGCTCGGTCTCGACGAACCCGGCGTCCGCGTCGTCGTCGGCGCCAAAGGCGTCGGCGGCAGCGGTCGGGTCGAATCCGGGCGGGCTGTCCTTGAGGGCCAGGCCCATGCCGGCCAGCTTCGCCTTGACCTCGTCGATGGACTTCGCACCGAAGTTGCGGATGTCCAGGAGGTCGGCCTCGGAGCGGGCGACGAGCTCACCCACGGAGTGGATGCCCTCACGCTTGAGGCAGTTGTAGGAACGAACGGTGAGCTCGAGCTCCTCGATCGGCAGCGCGAGGTCCGCGGCGAGGGCGGCGTCCGTGGGGGACGGGCCCATGTCGATGCCCTCGGCGTCGATGTTGAGCTCGCGGGCCAGACCGAACAGCTCGACCAAAGTCTTACCGGCCGACGCCATGGCGTCACGGGGACGCATGGCCTGCTTGGTCTCGACGTCGACGATCAGCTTGTCGAAGTCGGTGCGCTGCTCGACACGGGTCGCCTCGACCTTGTACGTGACCTTCAGCACCGGCGAGTAGATCGAGTCGACCGGGATGCGCCCGATCTCCTGACCGACCTGCTTGTTCTGAACGGCGGAGACGTAGCCGCGACCGCGCTCGACGGTCAGCTCCATCTCCAGCTTGCCCTTGCCGTTGAGCGTGGCGAGGACGAGGTCGGGGTTGTGCACCTCGACACCGGCCGGGGGCGCGATGTCGGCGGCGGTGACCAGACCCGGGCCCTGCTTGCGCAGGTACATCACGACCGGCTCGTCGTGCTCCGAGGAGACGACCAGCTGCTTGATGTTGAGGATCAGGTCGGTGACGTCCTCCTTGACGCCCGGCACGGTGGTGAACTCGTGCAGAACGCCGTCGATGCGGATGGACGTGACCGCCGCACCCGGGATCGAGGACAGGAGGGTCCGGCGCAGGGAGTTGCCGAGGGTGTAGCCGAAGCCCGGCTCCAGCGGCTCGATCACGAACCGGGAGCGGAATTCGTCGACGACCTCTTCGGTCAACGAGGGACGCTGAGCAATCAGCATGAAGTGAATCCTTCAGTCATGGACACCCACTATTTGATGTCCGACTAGTACTGCAAGGGTACGGGCGGCACAGCCTCGAAAGGCCATACCGCCCGAAACCTGAGACAACCGTGCGTCAGACGCGGCGGCGCTTGGGCGGACGGCAGCCGTTGTGCGGGGTGGGGGTGACGTCCTGGATCGAGCCGACCTCGAGGCCAGTGGCCTGGAGGGAGCGGATCGCGGTCTCGCGACCGGAGCCCGGGCCCTTCACGAAGACGTCAACCTTGCGCATGCCGTGCTCCTGCGCGCGACGGGCGGCCGACTCGGCGGCCATCTGCGCGGCGAAGGGGGTGGACTTGCGCGAGCCCTTGAAGCCGACGTGGCCGGCGGAGGCCCAGGAGATCACGTTGCCCGAGGGGTCCGTGATCGAGACGATCGTGTTGTTGAACGTGCTCTTGATGTGGGCGTGCCCGTGAGCGACGTTCTTCTTTTCCTTGCGGCGCACCTTCTTGGCAGCGCCCTGACGACCCTTGGGGGGCATCTATTACTCCTACGGGAGGTGGTCGGTCCTACAGCGAAGACCGCTGATAAGCGTCCGCTGAGGACTACTTCTTGCCCGGCTTCTTCTTACCGGCGATGGCGCGACGCGGGCCCTTGCGGGTACGAGCGTTCGTGCTGGTGCGCTGACCGTGGACGGGCAGGCCACGACGGTGGCGCAGACCCTGGTAGCAGCCGATCTCGACCTTGCGGCGGATGTCGGCCTGAATCTCGCGACGGAGGTCACCCTCGGTCTTGATGTTGGCGTCCACGTACTCGCGGATCTTGACCAGCTCTTCTTCGGAGAGGTCACGAACGCGGGTGTTCGGGTTCACGCCGGTCTCGGCCAGCGTCAGCTGGGAAAGGGTCCGGCCGATGCCGAACACGTAGGTCAGGGCGACCTCCACACGCTTTTCGCGCGGGATGTCAACACCGGAAACGCGTGCCATTCAATGGCTCCAGTTGTCGTTCGGAGGTCTTCCGCAGAACCGGATCCCGCCCGCCGTCCTCTTCACGCTGAAGATTCGGTACGAACCGGGTCCCCGGCCTCCGACCGGGGGTGTCAGGCCTGATGAGAATCAGCCCTGGATTCTGCGTATGAACATGTACTGCTTGCGTCGCGCGAAGTATCTGCGGGTGCAGAAGGTGCGGTCGTGCGTCAGCCCTGGCGCTGCTTGTGGCGCGGGTTTTCGCAGATGACCATGACCCGACCGTGACGGCGGATCACCCTGCACTTGTCGCAGATCTTCTTGACGCTCGGCTTGACCTTCATTGGGTGAGGTTCTCCGGGTCAGTGCCACCCCCCGCGCCCCGGAACCGGGAACACGGAGTAAAGGCAAGATCTACTTGTAGCGGTAGACGATCCGGCCACGCGTGAGGTCGTACGGAGACAGCTCCACCACGACCCGGTCGTCAGGGAGGATGCGGATGTAGTGCATACGCATCTTGCCGCTGATGTGTGCCAGGACCTGGTGGCCGTTCTGGAGCTCGACCTTGAACATGGCGTTCGGAAGAGACTCGACGACAGTGCCCTCGATCTCGATGGCACCTTGCTTCTTGGCCACGCTTCGCCCTTCGAATCGACTACCTTGATCGACTTCGCACGAGCGCATGCAGACATGCGGGTGCACGAGAGCCGACGAGTCAGTCTACGTCAGGCCCCTCGGAAAGACGAATCGAGAAAGAATGCCCCACTACGGAGATCCTTAAGCAACGGGGGTCGCCGGCGCGTGACCGCGGCCGTTCCGCACCGGCGCCGCGTAGCCGTACGGCGACCACGTCGCCACCCGCCGTAGCCGACCGGCATCCGCCGTTCGTGGACCGCGGTGCCGCCGCTGCGCCCGACCGGGCAGCACCCACAGGCGCCGACCGACAGCCACGGACCGGGCCACCGCCCGGTTACGCCGTCAGGTCCCCACGACGGATCCGGCGCCACGACCACGCACTCCGCCGACCTCGCCCACCGCCGTCAGGCCGGCCGTCCGGCGCCGTCAGGCCGACGGCGGGCGCCGCGGTGATCCCGTACTCCGCCGGCTTCGCCCTGCCGCGGTCAGGGGCGGTGAGGACCAGCGGACCCTGCTCCGTCAGTGCCACCGAGTGCTCCCCGTGCGAGGACCACGTACCGTCCGTCGTGCCGTCAGGCCAGCGGGTCCGGCGCCGCGGTGATCCCGTACTCCGCCAGCTTCGCCCTGCCGCCGTCAGGGGCGGTGAGGACCAGCGGACCCTGCTCCGTCAGTGCCACCGAATGCTCCCAGTGCGAGGACCACGTACCGTCCGTCGTGATGACGGTCCAGTCGTCCTCCAGCACCTCGGTCCGCGGCGTGCCCAGGGACACCATCGGCTCGATGGCCAGGCAGAAGCCGGGGACCAGCTTGGGACCCTTGCCGCGCCGCTTCTCGACGTAGTTCAGCAGGTGCGGGTCCATGTGCATCTCGGTGCCGATGCCGTGGCCGCCGTAGTCCTCGATGATTCCGTACTTGCCGCCGCCGGGCTTCGGCTGGCGGCGGATGTACGTCTCGATCGCACGCGAGACGTCGACGAGCCGGTTGCCCTGCTTCATCGCCGCGATGCCCGCCCACATCGACTCCTCGGTCACCCGGGAGAGCTCGAGCAGCTCCGGGGCGTGACCGGAGCCCACGAACGCGGTGTACGCCGCGTCCCCGTGCCAGCCGTCCACGATCGCGCCGCAGTCGATCGAGATGATGTCGCCGTCCTTCAGGACCACCTCGTCGGACGGGATGCCGTGGACGACGACCTCGTTGACCGAGGTGCAGATGGTCGCGGGGAAACCGCCGTACCCGAGGAAGTTCGACTTCGCCCCGTGCTCGGCCAGCACCTTGCGCGCGACCTCGTCCAGGTCCTTCGTCGTCGCACCCGGCACGGCCGCCTCACGTGTGGCCGCGTGAATGGCCGCGACGACCAACCCCGCCGCACGCATCTTGGCGATCTGCTCAGGGGTCTTGATCTGCACCATGGCGGCCCGCGCTCTCCGTCTTCTCCGTCATTCCGACGACGTACCCAACCGGGTCGTGCACCATTGCGTACACGACCACCTGCACAACACTACGGCCGCGGCACCCCCGGAGGGCACCGCGGCCGATGGCAGCATGACGACTACTTGTCGCCGACCTTGCTCTTGAGCGCCTCCATGGCGCGCCCCGTGACCTCTTCCACCTTGCCGAGCGCCGAGATCGTCACGACCAGGCCCTGAGCGGCGTAGTAGTCGATGATCGGCTCGGTCTGCGTGTGGTAGACCTCGAGACGCGTACGGACGGTGTCCTCGGAGTCGTCGTCCCGCTGGTACAGCTCGCCGCCGCAGACGTCACAGACGCCTTCCTTCTTCGGCTGCTTGTACGTCACGTGGAAGACGTGCGAAGAGTCGTTGCGGCAGATGCGGCGGCCCGCGATGCGCTTGACCACCTCGTCCTCGGGGACCTCCAGGTCCAGCACCGCGTCCAGCTTCATGCCCTCGGCCTTGAGCATCTCGTCGAGCGCCTCGGCCTGCGAGACGTTACGAGGGAAGCCGTCCAGCAGGAAGCCGTTCGCGGCGTCGGGCTGCTCCATGCGGTCCTTGGCCATCCCGATGGTGACCTCGTCCGGCACCAGCTTGCCGGCGTCCATGTACGCCTTGGCCTGCTTGCCCAGCTCCGTGCCCTGACTGATGTTGGCGCGGAAGAGGTCGCCCGTGGAGATGTGCGGAATCCCCAGGTTCTTGGCAAGGAACGCAGCCTGCGTTCCCTTCCCGGCACCGGGCGGCCCGACGAGGACGATTCGCATCAGCGGAGGAACCCTTCGTAATTGCGCTGCTGAAGCTGGCTCTCGATCTGCTTCACGGTCTCAAGACCGACACCCACGATGATCAGGATGCTGGTACCACCGAACGGGAAGTTGCCGGTTGCCCCGAAACCCACCAACGCCATTGTCGGTACGAGAGCGATCAGACCCAGATACAGCGACCCCGGCCAGGTGATCCGGTTGAGTACGTAACTCAGGTACTCAGCGGTCGGCCGGCCAGCCCGGATGCCCGGGATGAAGCCACCATACTTCTTCATGTTGTCCGCGACTTCCTCGGGGTTGAACGAGATCGCCACGTAGAAGAACGCGAAGAAAACGATCAGGAGGAAGTAAGAGACCAGGTAGATGGGGTGATCGCCCTTGGTCAGGTTCTGCGTGACCCAGGTCTTCCAGCCGGAGTTGCCGTTGGAGAACTGGGCGATCAGAGCCGGGATGTAGAGCAGCGACGACGCGAAGATGACGGGAATCACACCCGCCTGATTGACCTTCAGCGGGATGTAAGTGGACGTACCGCCGTACGACCGGCGCCCGATCATGCGCTTCGCGTACTGGACCGGGATGCGCCGCTGGGCCTGCTCGACGAAGACGACCAGCGCGACCATGACCAGTCCGACCGCGATCACGGTGCCGAACTCGATCCAGCCGCCGGCCAGCGTGCCCTGCGTCTTGATCGCCCACAGCGCGGACGGGAAGGTCGCCGCGATCGAGATGAACATGAGGATCGACATACCGTTGCCGATGCCGCGGTCGGTGATGAGCTCGCCCAGCCACATGACGACACCCGTACCGGCGGTCATGGTGACGACCATCACGACGGTCTGGAAGATCGACTGGTCAGGAACGATCTGGTTGGCCACCTGGCAGCCGCTGAACAGGGCGCCGCTGCGGGCGGTCGCGACAAGGCCGGTGCCCTGCAGGATCGCCAGCGCCACTGTCAGATAACGGGTGTACTGCGTGATCTTCGCGGTGCCGGCCGAACCCTCCTTCTTGAGGGCTTCGAGGCGCGGGATCACCACCGTCAGCAGCTGCAGGATGATGCTCGCCGTGATGTACGGCATGATGCCGAGCGCGAAGATCGTGATCTGCAGCAGCGCACCACCACTGAACATGTTGACCAGCCCGAACAGACCCTGGTTGCCCTTGGCCACGTCGATGCAGGTCTGGACGTTCTTGTAGTCGACACCTGGGATCGGTACGTGGGTACCGACCCGGTAGACCACGATGATGCCGAGCGTGAAGAGCAGCTTCTTGCGCAGGTCGGGCGTCTTGAACGCCCGGGCGAACGCGGTGAGCACGGTGCCTCCTGCGACCCCCGCGCAACTGCGTCAGAGGTGACGGTCTTGAGGTTCGACGAATAGGTAGGTATCTCGGTCGACTGCCGCCCGATGGAACGCCGGACGAAAGTCGGCAGTGCAGGCCACCTTACCGGCGAGACTGCCCCCCTAGGAACGACCAACCGGGGATACCCCTTTTGTAGGGGCACCCCCGGTTGGGATCGCTCATGTCATCGAGACGCCTGAAAAGATCAGACGAGCTCGGTGACGGTACCGCCGGCGGCGGTGATCTTCTCCTTGGCGGAGCCGGAAACGGCGTCAACCGAAACCTGCAGCGCGACGGAGATCTCGCCCTGGCCGAGCACCTTGACGAGGCTGTTCTTGCGAACCGCACCCTTGGCGACGAGACCCTCGACGGTGACCTCGCCACCCTCCGGGTACAGCGCGGCCAGCTTGTCGAGGTTCACGACCTGGAACTCGGTCTTGAACGGGTTCTTGAAGCCCTTCAGCTTCGGGAGACGCATGTGGAGGGGCATCTGCCCGCCCTCGAAGCGCTCCGGAACCTGGTAGCGGGCCTTCGTGCCCTTGGTACCACGACCGGCCGTCTTACCCTTCGACGCCTCACCACGACCCACACGGGTCTTGGCGGTCTTGGCGCCCGGGGCGGGACGGAGGTTGTGGATCTTGAGCGGGTTGTTCTCCGCCATGATCAGTCGACCTCCTCAACCGTCACGAGGTGGCGGACGGTGTGCACCATTCCGCGGAACTCGGGGCGGTCCTCCTTGACGACCACGTCGTTCAGGCGCTTGAGCCCGAGCGAACGCAGGGTGTCGCGGTGGTTCTGCTTGCTGCCGATGTACGACTTCGTCTGCGTGATCCTGAGCTGAGCCATGATTACGCACCCGCTCCCGCACGCGCACGCAGCAGAGCGGCAGGGGCGACGTCCTCGAGGGGCAGACCACGGCGGGCCGCGATCTCCTCGGGACGCTGCAGACCCTTGAGGGCCGCCACGGTCGCGTGCACGATGTTGATCGCGTTGTCGGAGCCCAGGGACTTCGACAGGATGTCGTGAACGCCGGCGCACTCGAGCACGGCGCGCACGGGACCACCGGCGATAACGCCGGTACCCGGCGAAGCCGGCTTGAGCAGGACGACGCCCGCGGCCTTCTCACCCTGGATGGGGTGAGGGATGGTGCCCTGGATACGGGGGACCTTGAAGAAGTGCTTCTTGGCCTCCTCAACACCCTTGGCGATGGCGGCCGGCACCTCCTTGGCCTTGCCGTAACCGACACCCACGGTGCCGTCACCGTCGCCCACTACGACGAGCGCAGTGAAGCTGAAGCGACGACCACCCTTCACAACCTTGGCGACGCGGTTGATCGCGACAACGCGCTCAACGTACGCGGTCTTCTCGGCGGCAGCTGCGCCGCCGTCACGGCCCTTCCGGTCCCGCCGCTCGCCGCCACCGGCACCGCCACCGCGGCGCTGGGGTCCAGCCATTGGAATTACCTCTCTCTGTTTCCGCTAGCTACGGAACCGACTCAGAACTTGAGTCCGGCTTCGCGGGCGGCGTCCGCCAGGGCGGCAATGCGCCCGGCGTACTGGTTGCCACCACGGTCGAATACGACAGCCTCGACACCGGCGGCCTTGGCGCGCTCGGCGACCAGGGCGCCGACCGACTTGGCCTGTGCCGACTTGTCGGCCTCGCCACCGCGGATCGTCGTGTCCAGGGTCGACGCCGACGCGAGGGTGTGACCCTTAACGTCGTCGATGACCTGGGCCACGATGTGGCGGTTGGAGCGCGTCACGACCAGGCGCGGACGCTCAGCCGTACCCGAGATGTGCTTACGGATCCGGATGTGACGACGCTTGATGGCAGCACGCTTGTAAGCGTCGCCCTTAGCAATCTTGACACCGTATGCCATGGCTTACTTACCCGCCTTTCCGACCTTGCGGCGAATGACTTCGCCCTCGTACTTGACGCCCTTGGCCTTGTACGGGTCGGGCTTGCGCAGCTTGCGGATGTTGGCCGCAACCTCGCCGACCTTCTGCTTGTCGATGCCCTCGACCGAGAAACGGGTCGGAGCCTCCACCTTGAAGGTGATGCCCTCGGGGGCCTCGACGGTGATCGGGTGGCTGTAGCCGAGCGCGAACTCCAGGTTGGAGCCCTTCGCCTGGACGCGGTAACCGACACCGCTGATCTCGAGCTTCTTCACGTAACCCTGGGTCACGCCGGTGATCATGTTCGCCACCAGCGTGCGGGACAGGCCGTGCAGGGCCTTGTTCTGACGCTCGTCGTTGGGGCGGGTGACGTTCAGAACGCCATCCTCAGCCTTGACGACCTCGATCGGCGCGGCGACGGTGTGAGCGAGGGTGCCCTTGGGGCCCTTCACCTGGACCGTACGGCCTTCGATGGTGACGTCCACGCCGGCGGGAACCGTGATGGGGAGCTTGCCAATACGCGACATAGCTGTTTCCTCCGTTCCCTTCCGTTACCAGACGTAGGCGAGAACTTCTCCGCCTACGCCCTTCTTGCCGGCCTGCTTGTCGGTGAGGAGCCCGTGGGACGTGGAGATGATGGCCACGCCAAGGCCGCCGAGCACCTTCGGCAGGTTGGTGGACTTCGCGTACACCCGGAGACCGGGCTTGGAGATCCGCTTGATACCCGCGATGGAGCGCTCACGGTTCGGGCCGAACTTCAGCTCGAGGACGAGGTTCTTGCCGACCTCGGCGTCCTCGACCTTCCAGCCCGTGATGAAGCCCTCCTGCTGGAGGATCTCCGCGATGTGCGACTTGATCTTGCTGTGCGGCATACCCACGGTGTCGTGGTACGCCGAGTTCGCGTTACGCAGACGCGTAAGCATGTCTGCGATCGGATCAGTCATGGTCATGAATTGGCCTTCGGCCTCTCTCGCCGGGGTTTCCTGTATGCGCCATCCCTCTCCCCACTCAGTGGCGGGACGGGTGCGGTGCGGGGACCTACGGCGTAGTAAGTCGTACGGGCGTCAGGCGCCCAACCCTCCTAGCCTAAGCCATGGAGAGGTGGGCACCTGACCGAGCCCTTTGCTTACCGAGAGCCTCTGGAGTCCGGAATTACCGGAACTACCAGGAGCTCTTGGTCACGCCCGGCAGCTCGCCACGGTGAGCCATCTCACGAAGGCAGACGCGGCACAGGCCGAACTTGCGGTACACGGAGTGCGGACGACCGCAGCGCTGGCAGCGCGTGTAGCCACGCACACCGAACTTGGGCTTACGAGCAGCCTTGGCAATCAGAGCCTTCTTCGCCATCTCGCTTACGCCTCCTTGAAGGGGAAGCCGAGGTGACGGAGAAGGGCACGGCCCTCAGCGTCGTTGGTCGCCGTGGTCACCACGGTGATGTCCATACCCCGGACGCGGTCGATCTTGTCCTGGTCGATCTCGTGGAACATGACCTGCTCCGTGAGACCGAAGGTGTAGTTGCCACGGCCGTCGAACTGCTTGGGGGACAGGCCGCGGAAGTCGCGGATGCGCGGCAGCGCGAGCGACAGGGTGCGGTCCAGGAACTCCCACATGCGGTCGCCACGGAGCGTGACGTGGGCACCGATCGGCTGACCCTCACGCAGCTTGAACTGCGCGATGGACTTGCGGGCCTTGGTGATGGCCGGCTTCTGACCGGTGATCGTGGTCAGGTCACGGACGGCACCGTCCATGAGCTTGGAGTCACGGGCGGCGTCGCCGACACCCATGTTGACCACGATCTTGACGAGGCCGGGAACCTGCATGACGTTCTCGTAGGAGAACTCCTCACGCAGCTTGCCCGCGATCTCCTCGCGGTACTTCGTCTTGAGACGCGGAGTGGTGGTGGTAGCCATCAGATGTCCTCACCCGTCCGCTTGGCAACGCGGATCTTGTTGCCCTCGTCGTCGAAGCGGTAACCGACGCGCGTGACGACCTTGTTGCCGTCCTTCTCCACGACGAGCTGAACGTTGCTCACGTGAATGGGGGCTTCGGTGGTCACGATGCCGCCGGCCTGCGAACCGCTGGCGGTGGGGCCGGCCTTCGTGTGCTTCTTGACCCGGTTGACACCCTCGACCAGGACGCGCTCGTCGCGCGGGTAAGCGGCAATGACCTTGCCCTGCTTGCCCTTGTCCTTGCCGGTGATGACCTGAACCGTGTCACCCTTCTTGATCTTCATGCTTACAGCACCTCCGGCGCGAGCGAGATGATCTTCATGAACTTCTTCTCGCGCAGCTCACGGCCGACGGGGCCGAAGATACGGGTGCCGCGAGGGTCGCCGTCGTTCTTCAGAATGACGGCGGCGTTCTCGTCGAAGCGGATGTACGAGCCGTCCGGACGGCGGCGCTCCTTGACGGTGCGAACGATGACCGCCTTGACGACGTCACCCTTCTTCACGTTGCCACCGGGGATCGCGTCCTTGACGGTGGCGACGATGACGTCACCGATGCCCGCGTAGCGGCGACCGGAGCCACCGAGCACACGGATGCAAAGGATTTCCTTCGCCCCCGTGTTGTCGGCGACGCGCAGTCGCGACTCCTGCTGGATCACGTCTATCTCCTGATTGTCTGCCGGTTCCCGCGGGGATCCCCTTCGGGTCGCCCTGCGAGCCTGGCGGAACCGTCCTGCGGATAAGCCCCGCAGGAATTACTTGGCCTGTTGAGGGAGAAAACCTCCGCCGGGGGCCGGGCACCTGACGGTGCGGCAGGCCCCCGGCGGGGGGCAACGGGGGGACTGAGCCCCCCGTTTGATTACTTCGCCTTCTCGAGGATCTCCACGATGCGCCAGCGCTTCGTCGCGGACAGCGGACGCGTCTCCATGAGGAGGACGCGGTCGCCGACACCCGCGGCGTTCTGCTCGTCGTGGGCCTTCAGCTTGCTCGTACGGCGGATGACCTTGCCGTACAGGGCGTGCTTGACGCGGTCCTCGACGGCGACGACGACGGTCTTGTCCATCTTGTCGCTGACGACGAGACCCTCACGGGTCTTGCGGAATCCGCGCGCCTCGGTGTTCTCAGTCACGTTGCTCTCGCTCATCAGGCGCTCTCCACCGTTTCGATGCCCAGCTCGCGCTCACGCATCAGGGTGTAGATCCGCGCGATGTCCTTGCGGACGGCCTTGAGCCGACCGTGGTTCTCGAGCTGACCGGTCGCCGCCTGGAAGCGGAGGTTGAACAGCTCTTCCTTGGCTTCGCGAAGCTTCGCGAGAAGCTCCTCGTCACCCAGTTCGCGCAGCTCGGACGCCTTGGTACCGGCCGACATCACGCTTCACCTGCCTCGCGCTTGACGATCCGGCACTTCATCGGCAGCTTGTGGGCTGCGCGAGTGAGGGCCTCACGGGCGATCTTCTCGTTGGGGTAGGACAGTTCGAACATGACCCGGCCCGGGTGCACGTTCGCGATCCACCACTCCGGCGAACCCTTACCGGAACCCATGCGGGTCTCGGCAGGCTTCTTCGTGAGCGGGCGGTCCGGGTAGATGTTGATCCAGACCTTGCCGCCACGCTTGATGTGGCGGGTCATCGCGATACGGGCGGCCTCGATCTGGCGGTTCGTCACGTACGCCGGCGTGAGGGCCTGAATGCCGTACTCGCCGAACGAAACCTGCGTACCGCCCTTGGCCTGACCACGGCGCTTGGGGTGGTGCTGCTTGCGGTGCTTGACCCTACGGGGGATCAGCATGTCGGTCAGGCCTCCGTTCCGGTGCTCTCAGCCGGAGCGGCAGCCGCCGGAGCCTCGGCCTTGGGGGCCTCGGCAGCGGGAGCCTGCTGCGGCTTGCGGCCGCGGCCGCCACGCTCGCCACCACGGCCACCACGGCCGGCCGGGCGGTCGTTGCCGCCACCACGGGCCGGGCGGTTGCCGGCACGGGCGGCGGCGTTCTCGGCGCGGACCTCGGCGATGTTCTTGACGTCGCCCTTGTAGATCCAGACCTTCACACCGATACGGCCGAAGGTCGTCTTGGCCTCGAAGAATCCGTAGTCGACGTTCGCGCGGAGCGTGTGCAGGGGCACACGGCCCTCGCGGTAGAACTCCGAGCGGGACATCTCGGCGCCGCCGAGACGGCCACCACACTGGATCTTGATGCCCTTGGCGCCCGCCTTCATCGCCGACTGCATGCTCTTACGCATGGCGCGGCGGAAGGAGACGCGGGAGGACAGCTGCTCGGCAACGGCCTGAGCAACCAGCTGAGCGTCGGTCTCGGGGTTCTTGACCTCGAGGATGTTCAGCTGGACCTGCTTGCCCGTGAGCTTCTCGAGGTCGCCGCGGATGCGGTCGGCCTCGGCGCCACGGCGGCCGATGACGATGCCCGGACGCGCGGTGTGGATGTCCACCCGCACGCGGTCACGGGTGCGCTCGATCTCAACCTTCGAGATGCCGGCGCGCTCCATGCCGGACGTCATCATCCGACGGATGGCGACGTCTTCCTTGACGTAGTCCTTGTACAGCTTGTCGGCGTACCAACGGGACTTGAAGTCCGTGGTGATGCCGAGCCGGAACCCATGCGGGTTAACCTTCTGGCCCATTACCGGGTTCCTTCCTTGCTGCTGACGACCACGGTGATGTGGCTGGTCCGCTTGCGGATCCGGTAGGCACGGCCCTGGGCGCGCGGCCGGAACCGCTTCAGGGTCGGACCCTCGTCGACGTACGCCTCGGAGATGAAGAGGCTGTCGGCGTCGGTGTGGTCGTAGTTGTGCGCGGCGTTGGCAATGGCGCTGTCAAGCACCTTGCCGACCGGCACGCTCGCGGCCTGCGGGGCGAAACGCAGGACCGCCTGAGCCTCCGTGGCATCCATGCCACGGATAAGGTCCACCACGCGGCGGGCCTTCATGGGCGTAACGCGGATGTACCGCGCCTGGGCCCTGGCTTCCATGGTTGTCCTTCCAGTGTCTGTCATGGTCATTCCACCCCGCGTTAGCGGCGCTTCGACTTCCGGTCGTCCTTGACGTGACCCCGGAAGGTGCGCGTCGGCGAGAACTCGCCGAGCTTGTGGCCGACCATCGACTCGGTGACAAACACCGGAATGTGGGTCTTGCCGTTGTGCACCGCGATCGTGTGGCCGAGCATGGCCGGGATGATCATCGAGCGACGGGACCAGGTCTTGATGACGTTCTTGGTACCGGCTTCGTTCTGAGCGTCCACCTTCTTTACGAGGTGGCCGTCAACGAAGGGTCCCTTCTTGAGACTGCGCGGCATCTAAACCCGCTCCTAGCGCTTCTTGTTCGTCTTGCGGCGGCGGACGATGTACTTGTTCGAAGCCTTCTTCGGCGAACGAGTACGACCCTCCTTCTGACCCCACGGGGAGACCGGGTGGCGACCACCGGAGGTCTTGCCCTCACCACCACCGTGCGGGTGGTCAACCGGGTTCATCGCCACACCGCGGACGGTCGGGCGAACGCCCAGCCAGCGCTTACGGCCGGCCTTACCCCAGTTGATGTTGCTCTGCTCGGCGTTGCCGACCTCGCCGACCGTGGCGCGGCAGCGCTGGTCGACCAGGCGGATCTCACCGGAAGGCATACGAAGGTGGGCCATCGTGCCCTCCTTCGCGAGCAGCTGCACCGAGGCACCGGCGGAGCGGGCGAACTTGGCACCGCCACCGGGACGGATCTCGATCGCGTGGATCGTGGTACCGACCGGGATGTTGCGGAGGGCCAGGTTGTTGCCCGGCTTGATGTCGGCCCCGGGACCGTTCTCGACGCGGTCACCCTGCTGCAGGTTGCGCGGGGCGAGGATGTAGCGCTTCTCGCCGTCGGCGTAGTGCAGCAGCGCGATGCGCGCGGTGCGGTTGGGGTCGTACTCGATGTGCGCGACCTTCGCCGGCACGCCGTCCTTGTCGTGACGACGGAAGTCGATCACTCGGTAGGCGCGCTTGTGTCCGCCACCCTGGTGGCGAACGGTCACACGACCGGCGTTGTTACGGCCGCCCTTGCTGTGCAGCGGGCGGACCAGCGACTTCTCCGGCGTGGACCGCGTGACCTCGACGAAGTCGGCGACGGAGGAGCCACGGCGGCCCGGCGTCGTCGGCTTGTACTTGCGGATTCCCATTTCTCAGTCCTCGTCCGATATTCGGACCAGGGCGCTCCGTTAGGAGGCCTGGCCGAAGATGTCGATACGGTCGCCCTCAGCGAGGGTCACGATGGCGCGCTTGGTGTCCGCACGCTTACCGAAACCGCTCTTGGTGCGCTTGCGCTTACCCTGACGGTTGATCGTGTTGACGCCGGTGACCTTGACCGAGAAGACCGCCTGGACGGCCTGCTTGATCTGGGTCTTGTTGGCGCCCGGCGCGACGACGAAGGTGTACTTGCCCTCGTCGAGCAGCGCGTAGCTCTTCTCGGAGACGACCGGCTTGAGCAGCACGTCACGGGGGTCCGTGAAGCTCTTGCTCGTCGGCGTCTCGACGGTGTTCTTGCCCTCGGCCTCGTGGCGCTTCGCCTTGGCGACGCGCGCGACCTTCTTGGCCTTGGCGGCCTTCGAGGCAATGCTCGGGTGACGCGTAGCCATCAGGCTTCGCTCCCTTCGGTGTCAGCGGCCTGGGGGCCAGACACGAAGGACTCGAAAGCGGCCTGGGTGAAGACCACGTCGTCCGAGACGAGAACGTCGTACGTGTTCAGCTGGCCCGGCTCCAGGATGTGGACCTGGGGCAGGTTGCGCGCGGAAAGCAGCGCGGCCTCGTCGGAGCGCTCGATGACCAGGAGCACGTTCTTGCGCTCGCTGACCTTGCCGAGGAAGCTCTTCGCGGCCTTGGTGGAGGGGGTCTCGCCCTCGATCACGCCGGTGATGACGTGGATGCGAGCGTTGCGGGCCCGGTCGGTGAGGGCGTGGCGCAGGGCCGCGGCCTTCATCTTCTTCGGGGTCCGCTGCGAGTAGTCACGCGGCGTGGGGCCGTGGACGACGCCACCGCCGGCGAACTGCGGCGCACGGGTCGAACCCTGGCGCGCGCGGCCGGTGCCCTTCTGACGGTAAGGCTTCTTACCGCCACCGCGGACCTCGCCACGACGCTTGACCTTGTGCGTGCCCTGACGGGCGGCGGCCAGCTGCGCGACGACGACCTGGTGAAGCAGCGGAATGCTGATCTTCTCTACGTCGAAGATCTCGGCCGGGAGCTCAACGGTCCCGGCGGTGTCGCCGGAGGGCGACAGAATGTCAATGGTGCTCATAGTCCTCAGGCCCCCTTGGCCGCGGTGCGGACCAGGACGAGGCCGCCGTTCGGACCAGGAACCGCGCCCTTGATAAGGAGCAGGCCCTTCTCCGCGTCAACGGCGTGAACGGTCAGGTTCTGGGTGGTGACCCGCTCGTTGCCCATGCGACCCGCCATGCGGAGGCCCTTGAACACACGACCCGGGGTGGCGCAGCCGCCGATGGAGCCGGGGGAGCGGTGCTTGCGCTGGGTGCCGTGACCGGCGCCGAGGCCCTTGAAGTTGTGACGCTTCATGACACCGGCGAAGCCCTTGCCCTTGCTCTTGCCGGTGACGTCGACCTTCACGCCCGCCTCGAAGACCTCGGCGGAGATCTCCTGGCCGAGGGTGTACTCGGAGGCATCCGCGGTGCGGATCTCGACGAGGTGACGACGGGGGGTGACGTCGGCCTTGGCGAAGTGACCCTTGAGGGGCTTGTTCACCTTGCGCGGGTCGATCTCGCCGAAGGCGATCTGGACCGACTCGTAGCCGTCGATGTCGTTGGTACGCACCTGGGTGACGACGTTGGGGCCGGCCTTGACGACGGTGACCGGAACAACACGGTTGTTCTCGTCCCACACCTGCGTCATGCCGAGCTTCTCGCCCAGGATGCCCTTGATCTGCTTAGCCATTCTCAGATCACCGATCCCTAGAGCTTGATCTCGATGTCGACACCGGCCGGGAGGTCGAGTCGCATCAGAGAGTCAACGGTCTTGGGCGTCGGGTCGAGAATGTCGATCAGGCGCTTGTGCGTGCGCATCTCGAAGTGCTCGCGCGAGTCCTTGTACTTGTGCGGCGACTTGATGACGCAGTACACGTTCTTCTCAGTGGGCAGCGGCACCGGGCCCGCGACCGACGCACCAGTGCGGGTCACCGTCTCGACGATCTTCTTCGCCGAGCTGTCGATGACCTCGTGGTCGTAGGCCTTGAGCCGGATGCGGATCTTCTGTCCCGCCATGGCTACTCAGTAGTCCTTTGTCTCGTGAAAACGCTCTGGTGCCCGGGGGCAAGTGACCCGCTCTCCGACCCACGCGGTCGGGTGTGTCGCGCTCCTGCTGACAGGGATATCCACAGGGGATTTCCCTACCAAGGGACGCGGCTCAGCCCAAAAGACAACCGCAGGACCGGGGGCAGGCTGCATTCGATTTCCAAATGCATGACCACCGGGCGCCTGGTCTGCACCCCGCTGACACTTCCCGGAAGATTCCCGTACGTCCGCCCGAGCGCTGCCTCACGACAGATCGGGCGACGAGTACTGTGGGACTCGCTTCCAGTCCTCCCGGCGGGAGGCGCGCAGCATCGGCACTCGACCGAGCAACTCCGACAGTCTGCCATACGGGGTGGGGGGCTGGCCAATCGAGCCGAGGATCGTACCCCTAAGGTGACGCAGGTCAAACCCTGGGCGCGCGCACGTGCAGGCGGGAGCCGCTCTGACCGACCTCGGGGTGATCGGCCGGGACGCCTGGCGACGAGGAGTGGACGTCCGCGCACAGTACGTGACGGAGTGGGCTCCGGCTCATGCGCCGGCGGCGCAGGCCCACAGAACGACGAACACGGGTACGGCACAGACCAGGGGCCCGAGCAGGGCGAGCCGAGTCGTACGGGCCAGACGGCGAAAGCCCGGAGCGAAGTAGAGGCCGCCCAGTACGACAGCGGCCACTGCGACCTGCGTGACCGGTGTCCGCACGATCGGCCAGGGCGAACGCCATCCCTCCGAGTCCGCCGATTCCACAGCGCTCGCGAGGAAGAAGAAGCCGACCGCGACGGCCGTCAGCAGAGCCGCGCACCCCCAGAAGAACCGGGCGAGCCTGGCGAAGACGGGCCAGTCGGCGAGGTCGCGGGGCTTGACGACGCGTACGGGGCCTTGTGTGACGCTCATGGCGACAGCCTGCCGCCGGACGTGGGCGGGCGGCATGGGCGTTCGTACTCAACCGCTACTCAAGAGTCCGCGGCAGCCTTGTTCTCCGTGGCAGCCTTGTCCGGGATCCCGCCGACCTCACAGTTTGCCGGTGACGACTCCGCGCCGGGTCCATCCGGCGCCGAGCACCACGTTTCTCGGCCTTAAGGCTGGGATGCCATCCGCACGTCGGTGCAGCCGCGCTGTTTCGCGTCGTGGTCGGCGAACGCCTTCACCGCGGCTGCGGCGAATTGGGCGGAGTAGTGACGCACCGGGTAGGTGTCGGTGTCCCTGTCGTAGAGGCGGTACAGCACGAACACGGCAGGCTGCGTGGACTGGGGGCACTTCGCGGTGGCCCAGGAGTAATCGTTGTCCTTGTGGGTGGGGCCGTATCCCTCCTTGAGATTGCGACCCTCACTCGCAAGGAAGTCCTTGGCGGCGGCACCGTAGTAGGCATACAGGCCGTATCCAGGCTTGTTGGCTGGTGTGACGAGGTAACAGTTCACCTGCGGAGCCTGCGTATCCGCCGCATACTCCATGACCGAGGGCGTGCCGCTCTCCACCACCGTGGAAGCCTGCTCCCGGAGCGCGGCGCAGGAGCCCTGCGCCTGCGCCAGTGGTGTGACCGTACGGGGGTTACCGAGCGTGGGGGCGGACACCTGAGTGAGCTGCTTCCCGGCCCTCACCCGACACCCGTACTTGGCAGCTGCTTTCTGGGCGGTCTCCGTGATCACCCGCCCCAGCCCGGTGAGTGCGGGGCCGCTGTTCGTGCCGTTCGAGGCATGAAGATCACCGTATGCGACGAGAGCCTTGCCTCTCTGGTTCTTGCAGTCGAGCGCGACCATGACCTGCGGGAACCCCTGGTCGATGACGATGCCGGGCCAACCGTTGCCGAGCGGTGCGGCCTGGCCCTCGACTCCGTCGGTGTCGGAGTCGTACCGCGCGAGGGTGTCGGAGGGGGGCGTGTCGCTGCTCCAGCGCAGTTTGATCTGCAGGGTGCCGCCCCGCACGCCGGACTCAGTGGTCTTCACCGAGCACTGAGCCAGGTAGGCACCGCCGGAATCAAGTGATCCGGCCCGCAGCTGCGAGGAGCTCAGGGCGGCGTCGAGTCCGCCCTGAGCCAGCGTGCCGTCACAGGCCTGGTCCAGTGAGCGTTCGTTCCGCCAGGAGTCGTATGCCCAGGTGCTGTACAGCACCTGGGCCACGATGCCCAGGACGAGGATGAATGCCCCCGCGTACCAGCCTGCGTGTATCCGTCGGAGCCTGGAGTTGATCTGCATCGTGCTCATTCTGTCGAGGGCTGTTCCCCGCGGCGTTCAGCGGTCGCTACGAAGGGTGTTGAGCGTGTGATTGCGGCCGAAGTCGTACTGATCCTGACCTGCGTGCGCAAAGCGTGCCGCCGTCTGCGCAATCGGCCGACAGTCTCAGCGGCGCAGTTGGAGCGGCGCCTGCTGGCTCGGGAGTTCCGGGTCGCCGTACGCGCCCATGGGAGTGCCGGACGGATAGCGCGCACATTCGGCATACGCACGCACCCCGAGACGGTCACCGGGGTACGCCTCGACCGAGACGGTGTCATCGGTCCCCGGGGGCCGCATGCTCAGCTCGTTCCAGAACTTGCTCTCCTCGTAGGAGGTGACCTTCCACCCCTGCCGGACCAACTCGCCCTTCGCATGCCGAAGCGCTGCCTTCGCCTGCGCGGGGGAAACCCCCTTGAGCGCCCACTCACTGTCCACGTCGACCACGCCCGGAACGCTGGGCGGGGAGTCGCTCAACTGCTTGGACAGGTTGCTGAACCCCCGGTAGTAGCAGCTGGAACCGTCGGCCTCCACGCCGCCCCCGGGCCAGTTGTCGACCAGTTCCACATCGAACAGCCTCAGTGCGTCATAGACGCGCTGGGTGTGACCGTCCAGCCGCTGCGCCGTTGCCGCCGGGTCCGCCACCGGATACGGATCACCCTCCAGGAACCGGTCCAGCCCCGGGGCGACTCCCTGGGCGAGCCACACCACCCCACCGCACGCCACGACAGAGGCCAGCACCGCGGCCAAGACGCTGATCGCCTTGCGGCGCCCCCCGAAGCTGGTGTTTCTCTGTGTCATGTCCAGCATCGTCCGCGGCGGGCCGCACCACGAGCATGAGTACGTGTACTCAACCTCCGCCGACTCCCGACTCACCCCGGTTATGCGCACTTCGAGCTCGCTACGCTGTCTCGCCGAACGCTCAGAGCTTGAGCACTCCCCGCCAGGTCCATCCAGCACCGAGCACCACGTTCCGCAGAGGGTCCGTCATCTCCCGGGTGTCGAAGCGGAACGTCTCGACCTTGTGCCGGCGGCCGTCGGGGCCCTGCTTGGTCTCCCACTGCCGGTACACCGCGGGCGCGTGCCCTCGTCCGTACTGTGCACCGGCGTTGGCGGACGAACGGTGCTCCCACCGCTCGTCGACGAATCGCACCTCGCGCTTCTCCGGGAGCAGGCGCATCCTGGTCTTGAGGACCACGCTCACCTCCCGGATCCGGCACTCCGCCACCAGATCGGCCTGCTCCTTGGGGAGGGCGTTGCGCACGCGGAACGACACGTCCGTCCCGTTGATCGCGAGCAGCGCGGCCCGGACCTCCATGGCAGACAGCGATACGACACCACTGTCGGGGTACTTGGTGCCGGTCAGCTTGTCGAAAAAGCCCATCGGATCAACCTGCCTGAGTATGCGCGCGAAGGAGGCGAGTACGCCTCCCGAGGCCTCGGGAGGCCGTCGTTGATGGGGTTCGGCCGCTCCTCGCCTGGGAGCGCAGCCTGTGCCGGGCCCACGACGAGCTCTGGGACATGCTCCATTGGGTCACGGGCCTGTTCGCGATCGCCTGGGCCCTACTCCACCACCGGTCGATGCGGACCACCGCCCACGGCCGTGTCGCCCGTCCGCGCCGTATCAGAACTGCTCGATCTTCTGGCCGTCCGGAACCTGATAGCAGCCGGATACGACGAAGAAGTTGAGGTTCGGCGGATTGTCCTTGGCCTGGTAGATGATGTTGACACTGAATTTCTTCGCATCATTGTCGGCCGTGAGGCTGAGGTTCTTGTTCCGGCTACTGTCCGGCCCGTATTTGACAACCTCCCAGCCGTGCTTGGGAAGTTTTGACTTCAGCTGTTCCATCGCGCCCTCGAGCTGCTCGGACGAGGTCGGAGTGAAGGACCAGGAATGGAAGATCTGGAAGTATTTATCCGGGTCCTTCTTTCCGCACTCCTTGACTCCCGGCCCAGTATCGGATGCCTTCCCTTTGAGGCCGATCAGGTTGTACAGCTCGCTGGAAGTCTTCTTCGCGGCCTCGGCGGCGTCACTCGACGTGCTGACGCCGGAAAACGGGATGTCGTCTGATTTTTTGGTGTCAGTCATGCTGCATCCGGTGAGGGTCGCAAGGGCGATGGGCAGGGTAAGCGCGATTGCGCCCAGTTTCGTCTTCAAGTCGGGGACCTCGTTTGATCGAGCCGGGACACGGGCCGGTCTGTTGGTCGGGCAGCCATGTTTCCTACTTCACATGCGCCCAGGGGTCCGGCGGCGGCTTCAGCTCTACGTCGTCACCCTTTCCGACCACGACGCGGGCCTGGTTCCGCAGGCTGTCGGAGCCCGCATCCCAGTAACCGCTGTGGCCCTCGGTATCCGTGGTCATCTGGTTGGCACCGAAGCTCGGATCACTGGGAACGACCCAGCCATCCCCACCGTGGCCGAAACGACCGATGTCCGGAACAGGGTCTCCGTCGGCCTCCTCGTTCCACACGTGACCCGCGGGGACGTCCAGGTCCGTTGCGTGGGAAACCTTGACGCCGGGGCTGCCCGCGAGGACCACATCATCGGCGTTGAGCTGACCCGTCTGAGCCGCGGCGCCGACAAGGGTCGTTCCGTACGAGTGAGCGATCACGGTCCGGTGCGGATCCGAATCATCGGAATGCGACGCGTCAAGGCCGTCCATGAAGTCGCGGAATGCTGGTGCACCGTCATATGCGTAGTGTTCGAACGGCGAGTCTTTGACGAGATTCTGAGGTGCGTCGTAGCCGAGCCAGGTGATCGTAGAAACAGACTCGCCATGCGCCTCGGTATTGGCCACACGCCACAGGTCCGTCATTCGGCCGATATCGCCGTCGATTTTTCCCAGATTCGCTGTTGTGCCCGGCACATAAACCGCCTGATGATCAGCGGTGTCGGGATTCCCGTTGGCGACAATCGCCCGCCCATTGCCGTCTGCGTTGAACCCCAGCAGGTACGCCTCGGGCAGCCCACCATTCCCCGTCGCGTCGAAGCGGGTCTGGATCGACTCCATGCCCTTGAGGGATGTGGTGAGGTGATCGTACCGGTCCCCGTATTTGTTGTACCACTCCATCCATTCATCGGTATGCACCTTGGACGCGTAGCCCCCGCTGCTGATCCAGGTCCACTCGTTGACCGGCGGCGCCGGTATCGAATTCAGCTCTGTCTGCATCTTGCCCCGTGCCTCGTCGAACACGATGCGATTGGCCTCGTCCCGAACCGTGGCAGGTAGCCCGTCGAGCGCGCCCACGGAGTCGGGATGCATGGAGACCCACGCGGCCTGCTCCTCCGCACTGAGTCCCTTCCACCACCCCGCGTTGTCCTTAGGGCTGCCGTTCGTGGGTGGCTGAGGCAGCGAGTCGAGATACTTCTTGCCCGCCTCGCTCACACCCTTCGTGTCCGAGGAGGCGTCGGCCCAGTCCTTGTCGGAGACGGTCAGATCGTCGTCCGCCTTCAGCGCCCGCAGCTTCGGCGCCCACTTCTCGTCGGCCTCCGTCGCCTCCTTGAGGGCAGCGGCGATCTGGTCCGCGAGGTCCTGCGCGAGGCGGTGGTTGGGGTTGGGATCGAAGTTGGCCGACTGACGGCCCACCGCGGAGGCCGTGTCATCCGTCAGGCCGCTCACCGTGCCGCCTTCGGGGATCTTGCCGTCCTCGCCCTTCTCCCCACTCGGCGGATAGGTGATCGAGCCGTCGGCATTCACGGTGAGCTTCGCCGCCTGCGCGCCTTCGAGCGCCGCGTCGAGCTTGCTCTTGGCCGCTCCCACCTCGTACGAGAAGGCTTCGAGAGCCGTACCGACGAGACCGCATTCGACCTGGACGTAGTGGAAGTTCTTGCCCAGTTCCGTCAGCTGATTGACCGCCGCGGTCGCGGCCTCGCCTTTCAGGGAGTTCCTCATGGCCACGGCGATCTGGTTGTCCACACGGTCCTTGGCCGCGCTCGCCATGTCGGAGGTACTGCGGTATCCGTCAGCCGCTTCCGATAACTCGGCCGGCTTGAGGGCTTTGAGCGTTGCGAGGTCCATGACGTCTCGTTACCGCCCCTTGTCCTGTCCACCGAAGGTCTGCGTATCCGCGTACGCGACCTTCAGGTTGCCGATCTCGGCCTCGATCGCCTCATCGGTCTTCAGTTGGTCGTTGCCCGCCTTCTCCAGCAGACCCGAGAGCTTCCCGCAGCGCCCGCTCACACTCTTTACGTAGCGCTCCCACGAGTCGTAGACGTCCTTCTGAGCACCTACGGTCAGGCAGCCGGCATCGTCGCCAAGGCCCTTCTGCCCGTCCACCAACTTTCCGAGCGCCTTGCTAATGTCCTCACGGAGTGAACCGACGTCCTGGCCGGCCTTGGACCAGGCTGGCTTGTTCGAAACCAGCGTGCCGGTGTCACCACCCGGGTCAAGTGGTACGTGGTTGAGCTGCATCCGGGCGGCATGTCTCTCTGCCGCGTCAGTTTTGAGTTGCTCCCACTCCTCCCACGCCATGCGTGGTCCCTCCCCCGTGATTCGTCGTGCACCAAGAAGCTGATGTGAGCGTGCGACAGCGAAAGTGCGGTGATCGAGAAGTACCGTAGCGTCATTTCGTCGGCCCTCTCATCCGTGCCGATGACCATGCCGACTGAGTACCTGTACTCATCCATGCCTGGATTGGTCAGGTCTCGCCCTAGTCCCTGTGTGCCGGTAGAACCGTCGATCTACGCAGCGGAACGCCGACGCATGCCTGCGACAACGACTGCGACCGCACCGCCGAGCAGCACAACGGCGGTGATGCCCAGTGCGGTCCAGAGGACACTGCTACCGCCGCCCTTGGAGGAGGCCTCGGTTGCGGAGTTGTCGTCCTTTGCCAGAGCGCTTGTGCCCTTGGACTCGGAGGATGCCGGGGTCGCGGCTGTGAAGTCCGGGAGCGGGTACTTATCGGCAGGGCCGGGGTTGCCGGGGTTCTGCAGGGCGACGCGGGGGCGGATGATGCCGTAGCCGATGGAGTCGTTGCGCTTGGCGCCGTCCGTAGGGCCGCCGATGGTGTTGAGCAGGACCCGAAGGACCTGATTGTTGGTCCAGGTCGGATGCTTGGACCAGATGAGGGCGGCGCTGGCGGAAGCCAGGGCGGTGGCGTCGCTGGTGCCGTGGGAGCGGCACAAGCCCGTGCCGTTCGGGCATACGGAGTACATCTCTTCGCCAGGCGCGGCAATGTCGACCTGCGGGCCGTACTCGGACTCGGTGGTCTTGCGGAGGTCTTTGCCCACCGCGCCGACGCCGACCACGCCCGGCGTCGCGGCGGGATACTCCACCGGGTTTCCCTTGTCTTCGCTGCCGCTGTTTCCGACGCCGGCAAAGACCAGCGATCCCTTGTCCAGCGCGTACCTCACAGCGGCGGTGAGTTGCTCCGATCCTTCGGGCACCGCCATCGAGATGTTGATCACCTGTGCACCGGAGTCAACGGCGTAGCGAATCCCGCGGCTCACGGTCTCGCTGAACTCCTTGGTGTATCGGACGCCGTCCAATCCCCTGTCAGGTGTCCGTACCGGGAGAATCTTGGCTCCTGGTGCGAGGCCGAAAGTGCCAGCGCCTCCGTTGGCCTTGCCTGTGCCGGCAATCAGCAGGGCCATCCCGGTTCCATGCCCCTCGTAATCCGTGTGCTCGTCGCCGGGTGAGTCTGGTGCCTCGTCCATGCCAGGGAGTATCTGCCCCTTCAGGTCGTGCAAGTCGGCGTTCACGCCCGAGTCGATGACGGCCACGGTGATGCCCTTGCCCGTGCTGGTCTGCCACATCTGCTCGGCCTTCATGGCCGTGAGGTGCCACTCTCGCTCCCGGATGGACTCCGCGTGGGCGGGCGTGGCCGAAATGCCCACCAACAGCAGGCCCGCGGCTCCGGCGACGGCACTCCCAAGGCGGGCGTTCCTTATCGTGCTGGCAGGCATCTGCTTCCTCTGGGTCTCATGTGCAGGGTCGGTCGACTTCTGGTGGCTAGGTCTCCAAGCGGCCATTCCGCTGTCCGGTCTCCTGCTCCTCGGTTCGGCTGCCGGGTCTCTTGTCCTGCTCGTTATTCCGTCTCGGCGAGTTCGATGTCCGGGAACCGTTCGGCGGCGCGCCCGTACGCCCGACAACGCTCGCCGTGGTCGTAGCGCCATCGGAGTCCTGGTTTCGCACCAATCCCGAGCCACCCCGGGTGAACAGCCCGGTTCCCGAGCGTTTCTGCGGCTGTGGGCGGCCGCCCACTACGCCGCTCTCCGGACCGGTTCCCGTGCCCCGCGGCTCAGGTGTCACGCGCTGTCCATTACGCGCTCCACCGGCACCGGCAGGGGGCTTTGGGCCACTAGCACCGCGTCCAGGCGTGCTGGGTGTTTCACCCCCCACGACGGTGCCGCGCGGCAGCCCACGGGCGGGCCGAGCAGCAGCCGGTGCCGGGACCGGTGACGTGGGACGGCCACCGACAATGCCGTTACTGCCCGGCACCCGCCCTGGAGTTGCGGCTGTCACCCCGCGTCCCGGGGGGACTGCAGGACGACCTCCGACTGTCGGACGTGCCGTGCCTGTCGGGCTCCCCGGCTCGGCCACACCTCCGATACCCCGTACGCCTCGGGAGACCGGTCCCGCCGGTCCACGCCTGGGCTGAACCGAAGGGCGGCCAGCGGCCGTCGCGCGCTCCGGCCCCGTCAGGCGTGCGGGCGAACCCGGCACGCCACTCGGCATCGGCGGAATCGTCCCCGTGGGCGGCGAACCACCGACGTCAGCCCTGCCACCGCTCGGCGGGCCGGCCGGACTCACGGGAGGTGCTGAGGGCGTTTGCGGCAGCGCCTGCGTCCCGTCGATCTTCACGCCCACATGGTCCGAGGTTTCGGGGCGCGATCGTTCAACTGTCCCAAGCGAGCCGGATTCATCGCTTATCCCTCCTCCGCGCGCAGTGGCTTCGGCAGCAGTGCTCGGCGCCCCGGAGGAGAGCGAGGCGGGAACCGTGTGTCTGCTTGTTGGCGTGCCGGTGGCACCGCCTCCGGTCGACACGACTTCGTTTGACCAGACACTGTCCGGATCAGGCTGAATCGCCTTCGGCGGCGGCGGAAACTTAGGCCTCTCCAACCCGTCCAGCTGCGTGGCCGACAGCGAGTACGTCTGTCCCAGCTTGCGCATCTGCGCGGCCGCCTCCTGCCGCACCTTCTCCTTGTCCGCCGCCAGCGCCGCGAGCTCGCTCGCGGACTTGCGGCTCACCGCCGCCGCGTCCGGGTCGTTGTGTGCCGCTTGGGCCGCGTCCAGGTTCGCCTGTGCGCCGGCCTTGTCGCGCGGGATGGACGCCTGGGCTGTAGCGATCGCTCCCGAGGCCTCGCCCAGCCACTTCGCGGCGCCCTCGCTGAAGTCGCCAAGGCTCAGGGTCGAGTTGGCCAGGTCCCCGCTCCATGTGCGGAACGCGTCCGCGCCCTCGCCCTTCCACTCCACGTACTGCGGACGGACCTTGAGCTCCTCCGCGATCTTGCGGATCTCCTTGGCCGCGGCGCTCAGCCGGTCGGCCGCGCCCTGCACCGTCCCCGCGTTCGCCTGGTCCAGCCACGCGAGCATCTGTTCGTGGCTCATGTCCTCGAAGGACGTACCGCCGCCGGTTCCCTTGCCGGACATCAGATCGTGCCTCCCGAGTCGCCGCCCGAAGGTGTCTGGTCCGGCTTCGGCTCGGTGCCGCCCTCGTGGGTCTTCTTCGGCAGCGCGGGGTCGTAGCTCCCCCCGTAGTGCTTCGTCGTCTCCGCGCTGATCGCCGTCATACGGTCGCGGATGTCCAGGTCGATGTTCTGGTAGCCCTTGTGGGAGGCCAGCACGGCGATACCCATGCCTTCCATCGAGTCGGACAGCAGTTTGGACAGGTTCTCCAGCTCGGTGATCACCGTCTCGTACGAGGTGAAAAGGCCGGACGCCTCCGCCCACGCCCCGCTTCCGCCACCGAACTGGTGCCGTGCGAGCTGCTCCTGGCCCACCTCGCCCGGTCCCGCCGCCGAACCCTTGAGGTCGCGGATCAGGTCGTCGACGCGCTTCTGGAACTTCGTGAACGACGACAACTCGGTGACCACATCACCGATCGCGCTCTGCGCCGCGTCGAACACGCCCGACGCCCACGACGACGGTCCAGGCGCCGCCCCACTATCGCTCGGCAACACAATCTCTCCCCCGTACAGCCAAAACAGCCGAAGCTTCACCAGCAACTCTAGCTATCGGCTGTGACAGTCCACAGACAGCCTCTGGCGGAGAGTGAACGGAATCGGGCCATTCCGAGGGGCGGCTCGGCCAGTCGCCGAGGCCGGTGAGGAAGAGCATGGCTCCACTCAACCCCGATACAGGAAACGGCACATGAGTGTCCGTACTCAGATGGGGGAGCGGGAGTATCCAGGCGCTCCAGTGGGTCAGCCGTCCCACGCGAGACCGTCCGGGCCGAATTCGGTCTCGCATCACCGAAGCACGGCGGAGCGTGCTCCGGTGCGACCGGCGGTCTTCCCCAAGAAACACGAGGAGAAAGAAACCCCACCGAGCCCCACCCCTCCCGCCCGCCGAAACGGCGACCACCGCGCAAACTCACTCCCGCGAGTGAATATGCCCAACTCGAGTGGATTCGGGACCAGTTGCCTGCCTTACGCTCAGCACGGCACAGCACAACCGCAGACATGCGACGGCCCCCGCCGGGACTGCAATCCCAGTGCGAGGGCCTGACCACCGAGGAAGAAGAGAGCTTCCCGATGGATACCCAGAACCCTAGCGCGCCCCAGCGCGCCCAGTCCCGTATCGCGGGCAAAAACCACCCCCACCAGAACGCTCACGCCCGGCCCGCCGGCGTCATCCACGACAACACCCGCCGCACCACCCGCTTCACGGTGATCGGCAACCACCTCGCCCAGCACCCGGAGCTCTCAGGACTCGCGATCGGGCTGGCCGTCCACATCCAGTCGCTCCCCCACCGGCGCCCGCGTCGACATCAAGACCCTCGCCGCCCGCTTCCCCGAAAGCCCCACCCGTATCGCCGCCGCCCTGCGCGAGCTCGAAACCCACGGCTACCTCCGCCGCACCCGCGAACGCACCCCCGGCGGCCGGATCGTCACCCGCACGATCTCCTGCAACCAGCCCGGACACCACGGAACGGCAGCCGACACATCCAGCAGGCCCACCCGACGCCCTGCCCCGGACAAACGCCCGCCCCGCAAGCTCCTCCCCACCGTGCCCCGGCCCCCGCTACGCCACTCGCAAGGACTTCGTGTACGGCGAAGACGTGACGATCACCGCGTGGACGATTTCCACCGCGGACCTGCCCCGGTACCAGAGCCAGTAGGCCGGACAGCGCGGCGGCGAAGGCTTTCCGCTGCTCCGCCTGGAGCACTCCCGCGCGACACCTCACCCCCGCCCGACGACGCTGAACGCATGGCAGAAGAGACCGTCACGCTCCCTGAGCGGCCCGAGCAGCCCCTTCCCCTTGTTCGGGACTGGCCCGCCGGTGAGCTCAACGCCACCGAGTTCGAGCCGGTACTCGCGGAGTTGATGCGGGAGGGGCCGCTGACGCGGATCCGGCTTCCGTACGGGGAGGGCTGGGCGTGGCTGGCGACGCGCTACGACGACGTGAAGATGATCACGAACGATCCCCGGTTCAGCCGGCGGGAGGCCTCCGTCCGGCAGGTCACGCGACTGGCGCCGCACTTCGCGCCGCGGCCCGGGGCCCTGGCCTGGGCCGATCAGCCCGACCACAACCGGCTCCGGCACGCCGTCTCGAACGCCTACACCGTGAGCGCCGTGAAGCGCCTGCGCCCCCGGGCCCAGGAGATGCTCGACGCCCTGGTGGACGGGATGGTGGCGGACGGCCCCCCGGCGGACCTGATCGAGCGGATCCTCGAGCCCTTCCCGATCAACGTTGTCTGCGAGGTCATGGGCGTACCCGTCGACGAGCGGCGGAAGTTGCACGACTGGACGCGGGAGATCATCAGCACGGCGGGCGGCGCCGAGGCCTCGGAGCGTGCCAAGAAAGGGCTCTTCGGGTGGATCGGAGAGGCCGTCCGCGAGCGCCGCGACAGCGAGGGCGACGGTGCCAGCGAGGACGTGCTGTCCCTGCTCGGTGGTGCCGTGCGGCGGGGCGAGCTCGGCCTGGAGGAGGCGATCAGTGTCGCCGGGCCGCTCCAGATCGGCGGCGAGGCCATCACCAACAACACTGGCCAGATGTTCTACCTCCTCCTCACCCGGCCCGACCTGCTGGAACGCTTCCGCGACGACCCCGCGTCCCGCCCGGCGGCCATCGAGGAACTCCTGCGCCACATCCCCCACCGCGCCGCCGTCGGTCTGCCCCGCATCGCCACGGAGGACGTCGACATCCGCGGCACCCTCGTCAGCGCCGGCGACGCCGTCTATGTCTCCTACCTGGCCGCCAACCGCGACCCGGACGTCTTCCCCGACCCCGACCGGATCGACCTCGACCGGGACGCGAGCGCCCATGTGTCGTTCGGCAACGGGCCGCACTTCTGCACGGGCGCCGTCTTCTCCCGTATGCAGATCGAGCTGCTGATCGACACCCTGCTCGAACGCCTGCCCGGGCTGCGCCTCGCCGTGCCCGCCGATCAGGTCCCCTTCCGGCAGCGCACGATGATCCGCGGACCGGTGGCCCTGCCGGTCGCCTGGTGACGCCTCGGTCCACGCGCTGACTCTCCGGCGGCCCCAGGGCGGGACCGAGGCCGGGTCACGGCCCGTCACCTCGGCGGTGATCGTCCGCTACGCGTCGATGATCTCCCGCATCAGCTCGACGCCGTCGCCGTCCGGCAGGCTGGTGTCACCGTTTCCGCGCATCCCGAGGGTGACGACGCCCTCGAAGTCCTGGCTGGTCATCCGGCGGATCCCGTCGCACCAGTACGCCTCGAGCGCGTCGGCGTTGCGGCGCGACGACCACTCCCCCGTACCGCCGTACGGGTCATGGCCGGGCGTGATCCGTCCTCGGCGAAGGCGCGGCCCCACACCGCCGGCCACAGGTGGTTCGCCTTTGTTCGCCTTCTTCACCGCGGGGGTGCCCGGGGTGTGCCGTCCCGGCCGCGCGTGGAGCCCGTCGCGGTGGACCGGGCGTACGTCGTCCCACCAGTACCAGGGCGAGACGCCGATGCCGTACGAGATGTCGTACGCGCCGAAGATCGTGCCACGGGGTTCGCTGCCCGCGATGACGAAGGTCCGGTCGACGCCGGGCATCGGCCGCTCCCACGACGGTCTGCGGGGAGGTCTGCCTTCATCGGCTGGCCAAGGCCCTCATCGGCAAAGATCCTCGGCGGTGCCGGCCACAGCCGGGCCGAGTCCCGCCGGAAGGTGGGCCACGACCAGGGCGACGGCCGCCTCCGCCGTGTCGGTCTCGCCGAGGAGGGTCCCGACGCGTGGCACGAAGACCCGGAAGCGCCCGTCGTCCCGAGGCAGGACGCTCGGCGCCCGCAGCACGTACGGATACCGGGTACAGCTACTCAGATGCAGGGCGAAATGGCTGTTGTACGGATACAGCTGCCGCAGTGTCCGTTCCGCGCCGGCCACCTCGATGAGGTGCACGATGCCCGGGTAGCCCACCCCTGGCCGGAGCACCTCCTGCCGTTCGCGACGCCACTGCCACACCAGCGCCAGCTGCCGCCACTTCGACTCCACGGCATCGGCCGGGCCACGCCGATGCGCCGCCGCCATGTCCGGAAGAACCGGCTTCGCCGGCAGCGGCCGACGTCCCACCATGCCCAGGTCATTGGAATCCACGCACGCAGTGTGCGCGATGGGCACGGCAAAGGGGCCCGTACGACCGAAGTCGTACGGGCCCCTTCAAGGAGCTCGCGAGGAGCTACCAGGCTGTCAAGCCAACAAGGACTTACTTGTTGATCTTGGTGACCTGGCCGGCGCCCACGGTCCGGCCACCCTCACGGATGGCGAACTTCAGGCCCTCCTCCATGGCGACGGGCTGGATGAGCGAAACGGTCATCTCAGTGTTGTCGCCCGGCATGACCATCTCGGTGCCCTCGGGGAGGGTCACAACGCCGGTCACGTCCGTCGTACGGAAGTAGAACTGCGGACGGTAGTTGTTGAAGAACGGCGTGTGGCGGCCACCCTCGTCCTTGGACAGGATGTAAGCCTGGGCCTCGAACTCGGTGTGCGGCGTGACCGAACCGGGCTTGATGATGACCTGGCCGCGCTCGACGTCCTCGCGCTTGATGCCACGGAGGAGCAGACCGACGTTCTCACCGGCCTGGCCCTCGTCGAGCAGCTTGCGGAACATCTCGATGCCGGTGACCGTGGTGGTGGTCTTCTCCTGCTTGATGCCCACGATGTCGACGGTCTCGTTGACCTTGAGGACACCACGCTCGATACGACCGGTGACGACGGTGCCACGACCGGTGATCGTGAAGACGTCCTCGATCGGCATCAGGAACGGCTTGTCGACGTCACGCTCGGGCTGCGGGATGTTCTCGTCGACGGCCTGCATCAGGTCGAGGACGGTCTGGCCCCACTCCTTGTCGCCCTCAAGGGCCTTGAGCGCCGAGACCTTGACGACCGGCAGGTCGTCGCCCGGGAACTCGTACTCGGAGAGCAGCTCGCGAACCTCGAGCTCGACGAGCTCCAGGATCTCCTCGTCGTCCACCATGTCGGCCTTGTTCAGGGCGACGACGATGTAGGGAACGCCGACCTGGCGGGCCAGGAGCACGTGCTCCTTGGTCTGCGGCATCGGGCCGTCGGTGGCGGCGACCACGAGGATGGCGCCGTCCATCTGCGCCGCACCCGTGATCATGTTCTTGATGTAGTCCGCGTGACCGGGGCAGTCGACGTGGGCGTAGTGACGCGTCTCGGTCTGGTACTCGACGTGCGCGATCGAGATCGTGATACCGCGCTGGCGCTCCTCAGGAGCCTTGTCGATCTGGTCGAAGGCCGAGGCCTCGTTCAGGTCCGGGTACGCGTCGTGCAGCACCTTGGTAATGGCGGCCGTGAGGGTCGTCTTACCGTGGTCGATGTGACCGATGGTGCCGATGTTGACGTGCGGCTTAGTCCGCTCGAACTTCGCCTTCGCCACTGGGTCCTCCTGTGGAGTGGTTCTGGTACGCCTTACTCATCGGCGCCAGGTGATCTTTGCTGGGATGCCGCCCGCCGGGGTTCTGCCCTCCCGGGTGAGCCCCGGCGGTCGGTGTCAAGCCTAAAGCGTGTAAACGGTGTGTGTTACTCGCCCTTGGCCTTCGCGATGATCTCCTCGGCGACGTTCCGGGGAACCTCGGCGTAGGAGTCGAACTGCATCGAGTAGCTTGCGCGACCCGAGGTCTTGCTGCGGAGGTCGCCGACGTAGCCGAACATCTCCGAGAGAGGCACGAGGCCCTTGACGATCCGGGCGCCCATACGCTCCTCCATGGCCTGGATCTGACCACGGCGGGAGTTGATGTCGCCGATGACCTCACCCATGTAGTCCTCGGGCGTGGTGACCTCGACGGCCATCATCGGCTCGAGCAGCACGGGGCTGGCCTTGCGCGCGGCCTCCTTGAAGGCCTGCGAACCGGCGATCTTGAACGCGAGCTCGGAGGAGTCGACCTCGTGGTAGCCACCGTCGAGAAGAATGACGCGGACGCCCGTCATCTCGTAGCCGGCCAGGATGCCGAACTGCATGGCCTCCTGCGCACCCGCGTCGACCGAAGGGATGTACTCCTTCGGGATGCGGCCACCGGTGACCTTGTTCACGAACTCGTACGAGGCGTCGCCGCCCTCGATCGGCTCGATCGCGATCTGCACCTTGGCGAACTGACCGGTACCACCGGTCTGCTTCTTGTGCGTGTAGTCGTGACGCTCGACGGCCTTGCGGATCGTCTCGCGGTACGCGACCTGCGGCTTGCCGACGTTGGCCTCGACCTTGAACTCACGGCGCATACGGTCGACCAGCACCTCGAGGTGCAGCTCGCCCATACCACCGATGATGGTCTGGCCGGTCTCCTCGTCCGAGTGAACCTGGAAGGAGGGGTCCTCCTCCGCGAGACGCTGGATGGCAACACCCAGCTTCTCCTGGTCACCCTTGGACTTGGGCTCGATGGCGACCTGAATGACCGGCGCCGGGAAGTCCATGGACTCCAGGATCACCGGGTTCTTGTCGTCGGACAGCGTCTCACCGGTGGTGGTCTGCTTCAGGCCCATGACGGCGACGATGTCACCGGCGCCCACCGACTCGATCTCCTCACGCTTGTTCGCGTGCATACGGTAGATCTTGCCGATGCGCTCCTTCTTGCCCTTGACGGAGTTCAGCACGGCGCTGCCGGACTCCAGGCGGCCCGAGTACACCCGGACGAAGGTGAGCTTACCCAGGTGCGGGTCGCTCATGATCTTGAACGCGAGGGCGGAGAGCGGCTCGTCGTCGGACGGCTTGCGCTTGACGACCAGCTCCGGGTCCTTCACGTCGTGGCCCTCGATGGCCTCGACGTCGATCGGAGTCGGCAGGTAGCGCACCACCGCGTCGAGCAGGGGCTGAACGCCCTTGTTCTTGAACGCGGTACCGCAGAACACGGGGGTGACCGTGACGTCGCTGGACTTGCCGGACGCGATGGTGACGCGACGGATCGCGGCGTACAGCTGCTCCTCGGTGGGCTCCTGGCCCTCCAGGAACAGCTCCATGATCTCGTCGTCGTGCTCCGCGACGGTCTCGACCAGCTTGCCGCGGTACTCCTCGGCAGCCTCGGCGTGCGTGGCCGGGATGTCGACGACGTCGTACATCTCGCCCTTGGCGGCCTCGGCGGACCACACGAGCGCCTTCATGCGGACCAGGTCCACAACGCCCTTGAAGTCCATCTCGGCACCGATCGGCAGCTGCATGATGATCGGAACGGCGCCAAGCCGGTCCTTGATCATGTCCACGCAGCGGTGGAACTCGGCGCCGGTGCGGTCAAGCTTGTTCACGAAGCAGATGCGCGGCACGCCGTAACGGTCGGCCTGACGCCACACCGTCTCGGACTGCGGCTCGACACCGGCGACACCGTCGAACACCGTGACGGCACCGTCGAGGACGCGCAGCGAGCGCTCCACCTCGACCGTGAAGTCGACGTGCCCCGGGGTGTCGATGATGTTGATCGTGTAGTCGTTGTCCTCGAGCGGCCAGTGACAGGTGGTGGCAGCAGAGGTGATCGTGATGCCACGCTCCTGCTCCTGCTCCATCCAGTCCATGGTGGCAGCGCCGTCGTGGACCTCACCGATCTTGTAGCTGACGCCGGTGTAGAAGAGGATCCGCTCGGTGGTGGTCGTCTTGCCCGCGTCGATGTGGGCCATGATCCCGATGTTGCGGACCCTGGCCAGGTCAAGTGAAGTGGTAGCCATAAGGCTTCGGTCTTCTCTCGGTCTCGATGGGGGTAGCGACTACCAGCGGTAGTGCGCGAAGGCCTTGTTGGACTCGGCCATCTTGTGGGTGTCCTCGCGCTTCTTCACAGCGGCACCGAGGCCGTTGGAGGCGTCGAGAAGCTCGTTGAGCAGACGCTCGGTCATGGTCTTCTCGCGACGGGCGCGGGAGTAACCGACGAGCCAGCGCAGCGCGAGCGTGTTGGCGCGACCGGGCTTGACCTCGATCGGAACCTGGTACGTCGCACCACCGACACGGCGGGACTTGACCTCGAGGGTCGGCTTGATGTTCTCCAGCGCGCGCTTCAGCGTGATGATCGGGTCGTTGCCCGTCTTCTCACGCAGACCCTCCATGGCGCCGTAGACGATGCGCTCGGCGGTGGAGCGCTTGCCGTTCAGCAGCACCTTGTTGATGAGGGAGGTCACCAGAGGGGAACCGTAGACCGGGTCGATGATGACCGGGCGCTTCGGGGCGGGGCCCTTACGAGGCATTTCTACTTCTCCTTCTTGGCGCCGTAGCGGCTGCGGGCCTGCTTGCGGTTCTTCACACCCTGGGTGTCAAGGGAACCGCGGATGATCTTGTAGCGAACACCCGGCAGGTCCTTCACACGGCCACCACGCACGAGCACGATGGAGTGCTCCTGCAGGTTGTGTCCCTCACCCGGAATGTAAGCGGTGACCTCGATCCCGCTGGTCAGACGCACACGCGCGACCTTACGCAGGGCCGAGTTCGGCTTCTTCGGGGTGGTCGTGAACACACGCGTGCAGACGCCGCGACGCTGGGGCGAACCCTCAAGTGCGGGCGTCTTGTTCTTCTCGACCTTGTCCTGCCGGCCCTTCCGGACCAGCTGCTGGATCGTAGGCACTACTTCTCCGGTTTCTGTGTGCCGAATGGTGAAGCTAACCTGAAACATCTCCGACCCACGCGGTCGGGTGTGTCGAATGCTGCAGACTCCCGCCGCGAGGCGAAAAGGGCGCAGATTACGGTGGCCGGTTACGGCTCGCCTTGCGGTTTGAAGGCACGCACGCGAGCCAGGGCACACCCCAGGCACAAGGTCTGAGCGTACCTACCTCAAGGACTTCGGTCAAAACAAATGCTGTCCAGGGCGACACGCCGGACTTCTTGCCACGTCAGCGCGGTGCTCCCGCGGGTCGGACGCGGGTGGCGGGACGGGGCGGTCGTGAGGCGGCCGCTGCGGCGGTCGTAGTGCCGTCGCGGGGCCGTCGCGGGTTGATTCCGGGGTGATTGTTGGGCCGGCCTTAGCGCATTCCCGGGGCGCTCGTCCCCAAAAGTTTCCGATCCCCGACGGTACTGCACAATCTCTGTCCACCGCCGCGCGCCCTTCAGTACCTTGATCGGTCGGCTGCGGCGATCGGGGGCACCATGACGGCAGCACACGCACCGGACACATCCGGGCCACCGGACACATCCGGGTCATCGGGCTCATCCGGGTCATCGGGCTCATCGGACTTACCGGATTCATGGGATTCGTCGGGCTTACCCGGCGACGGGGGCCTCGACGACCGGGTGCCGTTCCTGGCCCGGCTGGAGAGCGAGGACCGCTCGGCGCTGCTCGGTCTCGGGCACGAGCTCTCGTACGCGCCCCGGATGGTGCTCCTGCACCAGAGTGAGCCGTCCTCGCACGTCCTGTTCGTCACGCACGGCTGGACGAAGGTGACCGCGGCCGCCTCCAACGGCTACGAGGCGCTGCTCGCGCTGCGCGGCCCCGGCGACATCATCGGGGAGTCCGCGGCGCTCACCGGGCGCCCGCGGTCGGCCACCGTGACGGCCCTGGAGCCGGTCCGTACGGTCGCGGTCGAACGCGGCCGGTTCACCGAGTTCCTCGCCCGCTCCCCCGCCGTCTCCTTCGCCCTCCTCGGCCTCACCTCCGATCGCACCCGGGCGGCCGATCGGCGCCGCCTGGAATTCGCCTCCCTCAGCGTGCGGGAGCGCTTCGCGATCCTGCTGCTGGACCTGGCCCGCACCCACGGGCGCCGCACCGACCAGGGCATCGAACTCTCCGTCCCCCTGAGCAAACAGGAACTCGCCGGGTCGGTGGGGGCCTCCCGGGAGATGGTCCAACGCCTGCTGAAGGACCTGCGGGAACGGGGGGTCGTGACGACGGGACGCCGGGCGCTGGTGATCGTGCGGCCGGATGTGCTGCGGCGGATTGCGCGGGGGTGACGTGGGTTTGGTGGGGGTGGTGGGGCCGGGTCCGGTGGATCACTGCGGGCCGGTGGGGGCTGGCCGCGCAGTTCCCCGCGCCCCTGAGGGCCGGGGCTACGCCCGGGTTCCCCGGCCGCCCGCAGTTCTCCGGCTGCCGGCCGGTGGGGGTCGGTCGCGCAGTTCCCCGCGCCCCCAAAAGCCTCGGGGTGTCCGGCGTTCGAGGTCGGGGACCGGACGCCACCCGCTCCGACCGCACCTGCCGTCGAGGGCGAGGCCGTGGGCCAGTTCCCACCCCACCCCACCCCTCGACCTCCAGCCCATCCGACTGTCGGGCACGAGGTCGAGGCTCCGCCCCCGCCCACCCCGGCCCGCGTCTTCAGCCCGTCCGGCGAATGAGGACGAGGCCGTTCAGGCCGAAGCCGGGTCCGGGGGCGCAGCCCCTGGCGGGGTGCGGGGGCGGAGCCCCGCCGGGGCCAGGGTCCGGGGGCGCAGCCCCTGGCGGGGTGCGGGGGCGGAGCCCCGCCGGGGCCAGGGTCCGGGGGCGCAGCCCCTGGCGGGGTGCGGGGGCGGAGCCCCGCCGGGGCCGGGGTCGAAGGGGCGGAGCCCCTGGGGATGGGACGGGTAGGGGCGGCGGGGGCGAGGGACCGGGGGTTTTGTGCACGCCGTCACACTCCGACTGCGTCATCCGCCCTCACGCCACCACAACCCCGCCAGCCACTCTTCTGCCACTGCCGCACCACCTGCGAAAGGCGACCATGACCGACCCCGTGAGCCGGACGATCCTGTTGCTCGACATCGAGAAGTACAGCGACCGGGACGACATCGAACAGGCGTACCTGCGGCGCATGCTGTACGACGTCGCCGACCGCACCCTGGAACGCGCCGGCATCGACGAACGCCTGCGCCTGCGCGCCGACCGGGGCGACTCCGTGATGGAGCTGATCGACGCCAACGCCTCCGTCACCGCACTGCTGCGCGCCCTGCTCACCGAGGTCCCCACCCAGCTGCACACGGTCAACCGGATGGCGTCCAGCTCGGCGCAGATCCGGCTGCGCGGCGTCGTCGCCACGGGCTACGTCGCCGTGGACGAGCACGACGGCTGGGTCGGCTCCGACCTCAACCACGCCTGCCGCCTCCTCGACGCCCAGCTGCTGCGCGCGGCCCTGCGGGAGCGGAGCGACGACTTCGCCCTGTGCGTCTCGGAGAGCGTGCACACGGGGATCGTGCGGCACGGTCACGCGGGCATCCCGGCGGAGGACTTCCACGCGGTGACGGTGGACAGCAAGAACGGCCCGCTGCGCGCCTGGCTGCACGGCCCGGTGCCGGGGGCCGGCAACGACCACGGTGAGAAGGGGGGAACCTCGGTGCCGGGCGCCAGCTCGGGGGAGCGTCCGGCACCGAGGCGGGACCAGCCAGGGACCCAAGCGCCTGGGACCCAGGCTCCCGGGCCCCAGGCCCCCGAGGCCCGCGCCCCCCAGCCCTCCGCCCCTCCCGCGGGCGCCGTCTTCCACTTCGACGGAGGCGCCCCCACCTTCGGCGGCAGCCTCGTCGGCGGCGACCAGCACGGCGTGTCGGGCGGCCAGGTCACCGGAGACGTCCACCTCGGCGGGTCCGGGGGTGAGTCGGCGTGACGGTGCCTCCACCCACGGCGCCGGCCCCCGACGACGTACCCCCGAAGGACGTACACCCGGCCCCCGAACCGGACACCCGGCGCCAAGACGGAGAGGGGGAAGGAGAGGGGGAACAGGAGCGGACGCAGGAGGCGCGCGCGGCTCAGCGCGAGCTCTTCGCGCACACCCCGGGGTTCATCCTCGGCTCGGCCGCGTCCTTCGGCGGGAGTCTGGTCGGCGGCGCCCAGCACGGCGTGTCCGGCGGCGAGGTCGCCGGTGACGTGTTCATGGGCGGCAAGACGGAGATCCACCACCACGGCTCGGCGGCTTCGGCGGCGTACGCCTCCGGAGAGATCCCGCCGCGCCACCTCGAAGACCTGGACGCCGTCTTCGTCGAGAGCCCCGCCTTCGCCGCCGCCCTGGACCGCCTCCGCGAGGAACGCGTCCTCGTCCTCGCCGGCGCCCACGCCACCGGCCGCCACGCCGCCGCCCTGATGCTCCTGCACCGCCTGGGCGTGCCCGCCGTACACGCCCTCTCGCCGGAGACGAGCCCGGCGACCCTGAGCGCCCCGCTCACCGCACCCGGCGGGCACGTCCTGCGCGATCTGCCGCTGAGCCGCAACCGGCCGCTGCGCGACACCCATCTCTACGCGGCCCGCGACCAGCTCAAGAAGGTCGACGGGTATCTGGTGGTGACGGTCGAGAACTCGCCCTTCCTGCTGGGCGTCACCGCCTCCGTCTGGCAGCCGCCGGAGGCGTCGGCCGTCGTCCGCGCGTACGTGAGCAAGCACCGCGCGCGGAACACCGACGACCTCCTCGCCCTCGCCCCGGTGCGGGACTTCCTCGCACGCGGGCACCATCAGCCCGCCGAGGCGGCCGAGTTCGCGAAGGAGGTGGCGGGTTACGACGGTGGCGAGGCGGCTGCGGCCCGGCTCGCTGAGTTCGGGCAGGCGGCCGTGGAGCAGCAGTGCCGGGAGTGGCTGAGCGATCCCGAGTCCACGCTGCGCGACAAGGCCTTCCTCATCTCGCTCGCCGTCTTCGACCGGGCGCCGTACGTCCTCGCCGCCGAGCTCGCGGACAAGCTGTTCGTGCACTTCCAGCGCTTGCAGCACCCTGAAGAGCCGCCGGAGATCCCGGTGTTCGGGCTCGCCGCCGAGACCCGGCTCGCGCGGGCCCGCGCCGAGGGGGAAGTGCGCGACGAGGCGACCGAATGGGGCTCGGTGCCGCAGTTCACCGCGTTCTTCCGGAAGGAGAACACCCCGCGCGCCCTGCTCACCGAGGTGTGGACGGGGCATCCCTCGGCCCGGCCCGCGCTGATCGCCTGGCTGAAGGAGCTGGCCCGCGACGGGCGTCCCGTCGTACGGACCCGGGCCGCCGCGGCCACCGCCATGCTCGCGCTCGCCGACCTGCCCTCCGCGGTCGCGCTGCTGATCGACGGCTGGGCGGTGTCGAAGACGTTCGGCCCCCGTGTCACCGCCGCGAACACCCTCACGCTCGCCCAGCTCCTCGACGCGCCCGTCGTCCTGCGCCTGCTCACCCAGTGGTGCACGGACGCCCACTGGGGCCGCCGCTGGACCGCGATCCGCGCCTTCGGCCTGCTCACGCCGTTGCGGCCGGAACTCGTGGGTCCGGCTCTCAGCGCGCTCGCGGCCCGGGCCCGCGCCGACAACAGCAGCCCGGCCGAGGCGGCCAACCTGATCGAGTCCACGGCCCTGCTGCTCTCCGTGGGCCTCAGGCGCGGCGAGATGCTCTCCGAGCTGGTGCGGCTGCTCCACCACGACACCCCCGCGGTCCGCGCGCTGGCGCTGAGCGCCTTCGTACTGGCGTGCGACAACGCCGAGGAGGGCGCGCTCGTCGAGTGGTACGCCGACACCGGTATGTACGAGGCGGACTCGGCCCGTGACCTCGCCACCCTCTGGCGCACCGCGCTCGGCGACCGCGCCCGCACCCGAAGTGCCCTGAACGCCCTGCACACCTGGGTGTACGTGGCCGAGCGCCGCCCGGACGCGGCCCAGGCCCTGGAGCTGCTGCTGCCCGCGCTGGTCGTCACGGCGGACGACCACAAACGCCTCAGCCACGAACTGCGCACCCTGCGCGGCCGGGACGGCGGCCCGCGCCCGCCCCTCGCCGACCGCCTGCTCGGCGCGCTGCGTCCCACCGTCCCGACACCCTGACACAGAGTTACGAGGAGTTGACCCATGGCGGAATTCCGCCGCCCGCCGGAGTGGCAGCAACAGGCCGACCGGCACACCATGCTGATCGACCCGGTGCTCACCGTGCGGCCGATCTCCCGTTTCGACTACACGGCCCGGCGGCCGGTCTCCGCGATCGACCACGCGCTGGTGTTCGCCACCGTGAGCGGCACGTACGACGCGTACATGCCCCCGCACCGGCCGAGCCGCACGGACGCCGCGACCCGCCGCTACACCTCGGTCTACGAGGTCGACATGGGCAGCCACCCGGTCCAGCTGGAACTCGAACTGCCCAGCGACGACGACGCGTTCTCGTTCAGCGCCACCGCCGATCTGACCTGGCGCGTCGCGGACCCGATCGCTTACGTGGCGGGCGGCGAACGCGATGTGCCCACGCGGCTCGCCCGTGAACTCCACCAGTTCGCGCGACCGGTCAGCCGCCGGTTCTCCATCGAGGACAGCCGGGACGCCGAGGCCGAGGTCCAGTACGCGGTCGAGCGCGGCGTCTTCGCCGACGGCATCGGGCTCGCGGTCACGTGCGCGGTGCGGCTGCGCCTGGACGACGACGCGATCGCGCACAGACGGCGCAAACGGGCGCTGCGCTACGAGGCCGACATGCTCGACCCCGAGCACGAGTACCGGCTGCGCCAGGCCCAGCAGCTGCACGAACTGGAGGTGCTGCGCCAGCACCAGTCCCAGGAGCTGATGGCCCAGAAGATCGCCTTCTACCAGTACCACCTGCAACACGGGGGTGTCGCCCAGTGGGCCTTCCACCTCGCCGCGCACCCCGAGGACACCCGGATGGTCATCAACGCCCTCCAGAAGGACCAGCTCTCCGCCATCGAGAGCCAGCTGGAGCTGATCGCCGGAGACACCCTGGAGGACTACCAGAAGGCCGAGTCGGCCCGCTCCACCCTGCGCGTCGTCAAGGAACTGAACAGCCGGCAGGAGACCCCGCCACAGCCCCCGGTCCCCGGCCGACCGGCGCCGCCACCCGGGGGCGTACCGCAGCCGCCGTACGACCCCTCGCAGCCGTACGGGGCCGCCGCCCTGCCCTATGGCGGCGCTCCGGTCCCCGGAGGCTTACCGGGCGCCCCCCACACCCCGCCGGGGCCGCCCGTGTCCCACCAGCCGTACGTCCCGCCCGCGCCCGGGACCGTGCCGCCCGGGCCGTACCAGGCCGAGCCGCCGGCCCCGGCCGCGTCCGCCGCCGGCAGTCCCTACGACCAGGCCCCGCAGCCCCCGGCCGTGGCTCCCACGCCCGTCATCCCGCCCGCGCCCTCCGCCTGTCCGCCGCCCACGCCCCAGTCCCCGGCTGCGGAGTCCCCCGGGGCGGGACCGCGGTGACCACCACCGCTCCTGGCACCAGAACCGCAGAACGGCTGCTGGAGGAGCTGCGGGGCGAGATCGCCCGGGCCGACAGCAAGGCGTCCGTGCTCGTGGCGGCGCTCGGGATGACGGCGGGCGTGTTCAGCGGGCTGCTGGCCGGACGGAACTGGTCACCGAGCTCGCTCTCCGCGCCTGGCACGGCCGTCTGGTGGACCGGCGCCCTGGCCCTCGCCTTCGCCCTGTTCGCGCTGCTGCTCGCGGTGCTGCCCCGGTACCGCGCCGGCTCATGGGCCCCGGGCCGGCCCCTCTGTTTCTTCGGCGACATCCAACAAGCCGTACGTGAAGGTCAGTTGGCGACCGCTCTCGCCGACACCGACCGCGACCCCGCCGCCGGACTCACCGCGGCGCTCACCGAGACCAGCCGTATCGCCGCCCGCAAGCACCAGTGGATCCGCACCGGCCTGATCGCCTTCTGCGCGGGCACGGTGCTGCTTCCCGCCGGGCTGCTCATCGGCTGACGTCCCCATCCTGAAGGAGCCCCACCTTGTCCTACCCACCAGACCCGGCCGCCCCGGAGCCCGGCCCCGTCTACCCACACCCCCCGTACCCGGGCACGCCCGCGCCCCCACCGCCGTACCCCGGGGCCGCCTCGACTCCACCTCCGTATCCCGGAGCCGCCGCTCCCCCGCCCCCGTACCCCGCAGCCGCCGCTCCGCCCCTGTACCCGGAGACCCCCGCGCCCCCGGCCTATCCGGGCGGCGCACCCCAGTACCCGGGGGCCGGGGCCGCACCTTCGTACCCCGCGGCGCCGCCCGCCCACCCGGGGGCCGCGCCCGCGTACCCGAGCGGCCCGCAGCCCCCGACCGCCACCGCACCGCCGTACATCCCGCCGCAGACGCCCCCCGCACCCACACCCACATCCGCGGCACCGCCAGTACCTCCAGCACCGCCGGAGGCCACCGCACCCGACGACCTCGACTACCGTCACGCGGGCTCCCGCGTCCACGTGGCCGCGCACCAGCGCGGTGCCGACGCCACCGCGATCGGACAGCTGGCGGTCCAGGTGCCTGGCTTCCTGGTGAGCCTCGCCGTGGTCGCCTCGTTCGCCGTGGGAATCCTCGGCACGGCCATGGGCTGGCTGGTCATCCTCGCCTGGCTGGCCTCCGGGGCGCTCGTCTTCCACCGGCCCACCGAGCTGGCCTTCGCCCGGCACGTGATGAAGCTCAGGGTGCCGCTCGCCGAGGAGCGGGCCCGTCTGGAGCCGATCTGGCGCGAGGTCACCGCCCGTGCGGGCGTCGAGGCACACACGTACGAGCTGATGGTGGAGAACAGCACGGACCTGAACGCCGTGGCGGCCGCCGGCCACGTCGTCGGCGTCACGACGTACGCGCTGAACGAGATCCCCAGCAGCAACCTCGCCGCCGTACTCGCCCACGAACTCGGCCACCACACCGGCGGTCACGCCTGGACGGGCCTGCTCGGCTACTGGTACTCGCTGCCCGGCCGGATCGCCTGGGCCTTCATGCGGGGCGTCGCCCGGATCGCGATCCGGGTCGCGAGCGTCTTCTCACTCGCCGCGACCGGGATGGTCTACCTCTTCATCGGGATGTTCGTGATCGGCGGGTTCGTCGCCGCCTGGTACATCACCGTGCCGCTCGTCGCCGCCCCCTATCTGCTCGCCTACGTGGGCCGCCAGGGCGAACTGCGTGCCGACCGGCAGGCGGCCGACCTCGGCTTCGCGCCCCAGCTAGCGCAGGTCCTGTACCACTTCCAGGCCCAGGAGGACGCCGTGAAGGCGCAGGCCGCGGCGCAGGGCAGGCAGCTCAAGGAACCGGGCGGCCTGGCCAAGCTGCTGACCACCCACCCGGACAACTACACCCGGCTCCAGGCCCTGGAGCCCTACCTCCAGCTCAGCCGCTGACCACGAACGCCCGGCACCGGACAACGCCGAAGGGCGGCCACCCCGTACGAAACGGAGTGGCCGCCCTTCAGTACTTCAGACGTACGCCTTACTGGTTGTACGGACCGTAGTCGTAGTCCTCCAGCGGGACGGCCTGGCCGGAGCCGGTGCCGAACGGCGAGTAGTCGATGTCGTCGTAGCCGACGGCCGAGTACATCGCGGCCTTGGCCTCCTCGGTCGGCTCGACCCGGATGTTGCGGTAGCGGGACAGACCCGTACCGGCCGGGATGAGCTTACCGATGATGACGTTCTCCTTGAGGCCGATCAGGGAGTCGGACTTGGCGTTGATCGCCGCGTCCGTCAGAACCCTGGTCGTCTCCTGGAAGGACGCCGCCGACAGCCACGACTCGGTCGCCAGCGAGGCCTTGGTGATACCCATCAGCTGCGGACGGCCGGAGGCCGGGTGGCCGCCTTCCTGGACCACACGACGGTTCTCGGTCTCGAACTTCGAACGCTCGACCAGCTCGCCGGGCAGCAGCTCCGCGTCGCCCGACTCGATGATCGTCACACGGCGCAGCATCTGCCGGATGATGATCTCGATGTGCTTGTCGTGGATCGACACACCCTGCGAGTTGTAGACCTTCTGGACCTCGCCGACCAGGTGGACCTGGACGGCACGCTGACCCAGGATGCGCAGCACGTCGTGCGGGTTGGTGGCACCCACGGTGAGCTTCTGGCCCACCTCGACGTGCTCGCCCTCGGACACCAGGAGCCGGGCACGCTTCGAGATCGGGAACGCCGTCTCGTCGCTGCCGTCGTCCGGGGTGACGACGAGCTTCTTGGTCTTCTCGGTCTCCTCGATCCGCACGCGGCCGGAGGCCTCGGAGATCGGGGCGACACCCTTCGGCGTACGAGCCTCGAAGAGCTCGACGACACGGGGGAGACCCTGGGTGATGTCGTCACCGGCCACACCACCGGTGTGGAAGGTACGCATCGTCAGCTGGGTACCGGGCTCACCGATGGACTGGGCGGCGATGATGCCGACCGCCTCACCGATGTCGACCAGCTTGCCGGTGGCCAGCGAACGGCCGTAGCACATGGCGCAGGTGCCGACGGCGGACTCGCAGGTCAGGACCGAACGGGTCTTGACCTCCTCGATGCCGTGCTTGACCAGCTCGTCGATGAGGACGTCGCCGAGGTCGGTGTTGGCCGGGGCCAGCACCCTGCCGTCGACGGTGATGTCCTCGGCCAGCGCACGTGCGTACACGCTGGTCTCGACGTTCTCCGCCTTGCGCAGAACACCGTCCGCGCCGCGCTCCGCGATGTGCAGCTTGAGGCCACGGTCGGTGCCGCAGTCCTCCTCGCGGATGATGACGTCCTGGGAGACGTCGACCAGACGACGGGTGAGGTAACCCGAGTCGGCGGTACGCAGAGCCGTGTCCGCCAGACCCTTACGAGCACCGTGCGTCGAGATGAAGTACTCCAGCACCGACAGGCCCTCACGGAAGGAGGCCTTGATCGGACGCGGGATCGTCTCGTTCTTGGCGTTCGACACCAGACCGCGCATACCGGCGATCTGACGCATCTGCATCATGTTTCCTCGGGCACCCGAGTCAACCATCATGAAGATGGGGTTCGTCTTCGGGAAGTTCGCGTTCATCGCCTCGGCAACCTCGTTGGTCGCCTTGGTCCAGATCGCGATGAGCTCCTGAGTGCGCTCTTCCTTGGTGATCAGACCGCGCTCGTACTGCTTCTGGACCTTCTCGTCCTGCGCCTCGTAGCCCTTGACGATCTCCTTCTTCGCCTCGGGAACGACGACGTCGGAGATGGCCACGGTGACGCCGGAACGGGTCGCCCAGTAGAAGCCCGCCGCCTTCAGGTTGTCGAGCGTCGCCGCCACGATGACCTTGGGGTAGCGCTCGGCCAGGTCGTTGACGATCTCGGAGAGCTGCTTCTTGCCCACCGAGTAGTCGACGAACGGGTAGTCCTCGGGCAGCAGCTCGTTGAAGAGCGCACGGCCCAGAGTCGTACGGAGGCGGAAGGTGTCACCCTGCTGCCACTCGGGCTCGCCCTCCTCCTGCGCCGGCGGGGTCCAGCCGCGCGGCGGGATGGTGCCCACCGGGAAGCGGATGTCGACGGCCGACTGGAGCGCGAGCTCCCCGGCGTCGAACGCCATCGTCGCCTCGGCGGTCGAGCCGAAGGCACGGCCCTCGCCCTTGACGTCGCGCAGCTCGCCGTCCGTGGTCAGGAAGAACAGACCGAGGACCATGTCCTGGGTCGGCATCGTGACCGGGCGGCCGTCGGCGGGCTTGAGGATGTTGTTCGAGGACAGCATCAGGATGCGGGCCTCGGCCTGCGCCTCCGCGGAGAGCGGCAGGTGGACGGCCATCTGGTCACCGTCGAAGTCCGCGTTGAACGCGGTGCAGACGAGCGGGTGGATCTGGATGGCCTTGCCCTCGACCAGCTGCGGCTCGAAGGCCTGGATGCCGAGGCGGTGCAGCGTGGGCGCACGGTTCAGCAGAACCGGGTGCTCCGCGATGACCTCTTCCAGGACGTCGTACACGACCGTGCGGCCGCGCTCGACCATCCGCTTGGCGCTCTTGATGTTCTGCGCGTGGTTCAGGTCGACCAGGCGCTTCATCACGAACGGCTTGAAGAGCTCCAGCGCCATGGCCTTGGGCAGACCACACTGGTGCAGCTTCAGCTGCGGACCGACGACGATCACGGAACGCGCGGAGTAGTCCACACGCTTGCCGAGCAGGTTCTGACGGAATCGACCCTGCTTACCCTTCAGCATGTCGCTGAGGGACTTCAGCGGACGGTTGCCGGGGCCCGTGACCGGGCGACCACGACGGCCGTTGTCGAAGAGCGCGTCCACGGCCTCCTGAAGCATGCGCTTCTCGTTGTTCACGATGATCTCGGGAGCACCGAGGTCAAGGAGTCGCTTCAGACGGTTGTTGCGGTTGATCACGCGGCGGTACAGGTCGTTCAGGTCGGAGGTCGCGAAGCGGCCACCGTCCAGCTGCACCATCGGACGCAGGTCCGGCGGGATGACCGGCACGCAGTCGAGCACCATGCCCTTGGGGCTGTTGCTGGTCTGCAGGAACGCGGAGACGACCTTGAGGCGCTTGAGCGCACGGGTCTTCTTCTGGCCCTTGCCGGTGCGGATGATCTCGCGGAGGCGCTCGGCCTCCTCGTCGAGGTCGAAGGACTCCAGGCGCTTCTGCAGCGCCGCGGCACCCATCGAACCGTCGAAGTACGTGCCGAAGCGGTCACGCAGCTCGCGGTAGAGGAGCTCGTCGCCCTCAAGGTCCTGGACCTTGAGGTTCTTGAAGCGGGTCCACACCTCGTCGAGACGGTCGATCTCGCGCTGCGAACGGTCACGCAGCTGCTTCATCTCACGCTCGGCACCCTCGCGCACCTTGCGGCGCACGTCGGCCTTGGCACCCTCGGCCTCGAGCTCGGCCAGGTCGCTCTCGAGCTTCTTGGCGCGGGCCTCGAGGTCGGCGTCGCGACGGTTCTCGACCTGCTGACGCTCGACGGAGACATGCGCCTCCAGCGAGGGCAGGTCGCGGGTGCGGCGCTCCTCGTCGACGAACGTGATCATGTAGGCCGCGAAGTAGATGACCTTCTCGAGGTCCTTCGGGGCGAGGTCGAGCAGGTAGCCCAGACGCGACGGAACGCCCTTGAAGTACCAGATGTGGGTGACGGGAGCGGCAAGCTCGATGTGGCCCATCCGCTCACGACGCACCTTGGCGCGAGTGACCTCGACGCCGCAGCGCTCACAGATGATGCCCTTGAAGCGGACACGCTTGTACTTACCGCAGTAGCACTCCCAGTCCCGGGTCGGACCGAAGATCTTCTCGCAGAAGAGTCCGTCCTTTTCGGGCTTGAGGGTGCGGTAGTTGATGGTCTCGGGCTTCTTGACCTCGCCGTGGCTCCACTGACGGATGTCGTCAGCGGTGGCCAGACCGATCCGGAGCTCATCGAAGAAGTTGACGTCGAGCACTATGCGTCAATCCCTCTCAGGGTTGTAAGTCTTGGGGTCTGAAACGGGGGTCCTGGGGCCGGCGGGCCTTCTGCACCTTTTCCAAGGGCGTTCAAAGGCCCGCCGAACTCCCGTCAGACCTCTTCGACGCTGCTCGGCTCGCGCCGGGACAGGTCGATGCCGAGCTCCTCCGCCGCGCGGAAGACGTCCTCGTCGGTGTCACGCATTTCGATGGACATACCGTCGCTGGACAGCACCTCCACGTTGAGGCAGAGAGACTGCATCTCCTTGATGAGCACCTTGAAGGACTCGGGGATGCCGGGCTCGGGGATGTTCTCGCCCTTGACGATGGCCTCGTAGACCTTCACGCGGCCGGTCACGTCGTCGGACTTGATGGTCAGCAGCTCCTGGAGGGCGTAAGCGGCGCCGTATGCCTCCAGCGCCCACACCTCCATCTCACCGAAGCGCTGGCCACCGAACTGGGCCTTACCACCCAGCGGCTGCTGGGTGATCATCGAGTACGGACCGGTCGAGCGGGCGTGCAGCTTGTCGTCGACCAGGTGGTGGAGCTTGAGGATGTACATGTAGCCGACCGAGATCGGCTCCGGGAACGGCTCGCCGGAGCGGCCGTCGAACAACGGCGCCTTGCCGGACGGAAGCACCATGCGCTCGCCGTCGCGGTTCGGGATCGTGTGGTTGAGCAGACCGGCCAGCTCGTCCTCACGCGCACCGTCGAAGACGGGGGTGGCGACGTTGGTACCGGGGGCGACCACGTCGGCCTCGATGGCCTGGAGGCGCTGTGCCCAGTCGTCGGCGAGACCGGAGACGTCCCAGCCGCGGCTGGCGAGCCAGCCGAGGTGGATCTCCAGGACCTGTCCCGGGTTCATTCGGGACGGGACACCGAGCGGGTTGAGGATGATGTCGACCGGGGTGCCGTCCTCCAGGAACGGCATGTCCTCGATCGGCAGGATCTTGGAGATGACACCCTTGTTGCCGTGCCGGCCGGCGAGCTTGTCACCGTCCGTGATCTTGCGCTTCTGCGCCACGTAGACACGAACCAGCTGGTTCACGCCCGGCGGCAGCTCGTCGCCCTCTTCACGGTCGAAGACGCGGACGCCGATGACCTTGCCGATCTCGCCGTGCGGCACCTTCAGCGAGGTGTCGCGCACCTCGCGCGCCTTCTCACCGAAGATCGCGCGCAGCAGGCGCTCCTCCGGGGTCAGCTCGGTCTCACCCTTGGGCGTGACCTTGCCGACCAGGATGTCGCCGGCGACGACCTCGGCACCGATGCGGATGATGCCGCGCTCGTCGAGGTCGGCGAGGACCTCCTCGGAGACGTTCGGGATGTCCCGGGTGATCTCCTCGGGGCCGAGCTTGGTGTCACGGGCGTCGACCTCGTGCTCCTCGATGTGGATCGAGGAGAGGACGTCGTCCTGCACGAGGCGCTGCGACAGGATGATCGCGTCCTCGTAGTTGTGACCCTCCCACGGCATGAACGCCACGAGCAGGTTCTTGCCGAGCGCCATCTCGCCGTTCTCGGTCGCCGGGCCGTCGGCCAGAACCTGACCGGCGATGACCCGGGCGCCCTCGTCCACGACAACCTTCTGGTTGACGGAGGTGCCCTGGTTCGAGCGGGAGAACTTGTGAAGGCGGTACGTGGTGTACGTGCCGTCGTCGTTGGCGGTGGTGACGTAGTCCGCGGAGACCTCCTGGACCACACCGTCCTTCTCCGACTTCAGTACGTCACCGGCGTCGACCGCACAGCGGTACTCCATGCCGGTGCCGACCAGCGGCGCCTCGGACTTGATCAGCGGCACGGCCTGGCGCATCATGTTCGCGCCCATGAGGGCACGGTTGGCGTCGTCGTGCTCGAGGAACGGGATCATGGCGGTCGCGACCGACACCATCTGGCGCGGCGAGACGTCCATGTAGTCGACGTCCTCACCGGGGACGTAGTCGACCTCTCCGCCACGACGGCGGACCAGGACGCGGGACTCCTCGAAGCGGAGCTCGTCCGTCAGCGGCGCGTTGGCCTGCGCGATGACGAATCGGTCCTCTTCGTCGGCCGTGAGGTAGTCGACCTCGTCGGTGACGACACCGCCGGTGACCTTGCGGTACGGCGTCTCGACGAAACCGAACGCGTTGACCCGGCCGTAGGAGGCGAGCGAGCCGATCAGACCGATGTTCGGGCCTTCAGGGGTCTCGATCGGGCACATGCGGCCGTAGTGCGAGGGGTGCACGTCACGGACTTCGAAGCCGGCCCGCTCACGGGAGAGACCACCCGGGCCAAGCGCCGACAGACGGCGCTTGTGGGTGAGACCCGACAGCGGGTTGTTCTGGTCCATGAACTGCGACAGCTGGCTGGTGCCGAAGAACTCCTTGATGGAGGCGACGACCGGCCGGATGTTGATCAGGGTCTGCGGCGTGATCGCCTCGACGTCCTGAGTCGTCATGCGCTCGCGGACGACGCGCTCCATACGAGCCAGACCCGTGCGGACCTGGTTCTGGATGAGCTCGCCGACGTTGCGCAGACGACGGTTGCCGAAGTGGTCGATGTCGTCCGTCTCGACGACGATCTGAGTGCCGTTGTCCCCAACGGTCTCGGTCTCACCGGCGTGCAGCTTCACCAGGTACTTGATCGTCGAGATGATGTCCTCGACGGTCAGGATCCCGGCGTCCAGCGGGGCCTCGCCGCCCAGCTTCTTGTTGACCTTGTAGCGGCCGACCTTCGCGAGGTCGTAGCGCTTCGGGTTGAAGTAGAGGTTCTCAAGAAGCGTCTGCGCGGCCTCGCGGGTCGGGGGCTCGCCCGGACGCAGCTTGCGGTAGATGTCGAGCAGCGCGTCGTCCTGGCCCTGGGTGTGGTCCTTCTCCAGGGTGGCGCGCATGGACTCGTACTCGCCGAACTCCTCGAGGATCTGCTCGGTCGTCCAACCGAGAGCCTTCAGGAGAACGGTGACGGACTGCTTGCGCTTGCGGTCGATGCGGACACCGACCATGTCGCGCTTGTCGATCTCCATCTCCAGCCAGGCACCCCGGGACGGGATGACCTTCGCGGAGAAGATGTCCTTGTCGGACGTCTTGTCGATCGAGGAGTCGAAGTAGACGCCCGGCGAGCGGACCAGCTGCGACACCACGACACGCTCGGTGCCGTTGATGACGAAGGTGCCCTTGTTGGTCATGAGCGGGAAGTCGCCCATGAAGACCGTCTGGGACTTGATCTCGCCGGTCTCGTTGTTGGTGAACTCGGCGGTGACGAAGAGCGGGGCCGCGTACGTGAAGTCGCGGTCCTTGCACTCGTCGATGGAATTCTTCGGAGGCTCGAAGCGGTGGTCCCGGAACGTCAGGGACATCGACCCGGAGAAGTCCTCGATCGGGGAGATCTCCTCGAAGATCTCCTCCAGACCGGACTTCGTGGGGACGTCCTGTCCGTTGTCCAGAGCCGCCTCGACACGAGCCTTCCACGCGTCGTTGCCGAGCAGCCAGTCGAAGCTCTCGGTTTGCAGCGCAAGAAGGTTCGGAACCTCGAGGGGCTCCTTGATCTTTGCAAAGGAGATGCGCAGCGGGGCGGTGCTGGCGCCGTTGTTCGTATTCGCGGTCGAGGCAGTGCGCGAGGCGGCCAAGAGGGGGTCCTTCCGAGGGCTCGGACTCACTACGCGCGTACCGGCCCCCCACTGTGGGCACAGAGACAGTCCGTTCCCGATTCAGCCAAAAGGCCAGGTCAGGGATGATCTAGTCATCGGTGCTCACGCGAGGGCATGCCCCTGGTGACGGGCAGGAGGCAGCTAACAGGCAGCGCAAAGGGTCAGTGTAGCCACTAGGCCCACTGATGTCCAGTCCCGGTTTTTTGAGACCATCGTTGTTCTCAACACCTGCGGCAAGCCACGCCCTCAATGCACATCGATACTGCCCTCTTCGCCACCGATCCATGCCTCGGATCCGGATCGTTGTGACGACGCGTCCTGAGAATTGCGCGCTGCGTGCGGTTCGTCAAGGCCCCCCATGCCCTAAGCAAGTGCCGCGATCGTCACGTGCAACCTGTCTTGCAGCCCGTCTTGCAGCCCGTCACGGGCTCGGCCGGAGGCAACAACGAAGATCACCATACTCGTCGCCACCGACAGTGCAAGGCAGCCGCCACCGGACCCCCGGGAACGCCGAAGAGCGACCACCCAGTTGGGTGATCGCTCTTCAGTGCGTCAGCGTTACAGGCTCACTAGTGGACCTGTATCAGCTCGCGAGGGGCCCTCGGCGGGCCCGTGGGACTACTTGACCTCGACGGAGGCGCCGGCGCCCTTGAGGGACTCGGCAGCCTTCTCGGCGGCCTCCTTGGCGACCTTCTCGAGAACGGGCTTCGGGGCGCCGTCCACGAGGTCCTTGGCCTCCTTCAGACCCAGGGAGGTCAGCTCACGCACGACCTTGATGACCTGGATCTTCTTGTCGCCGGCACCCGTGAGGATGACGTCGAACTCGTCCTGCTCCTCGACGGCCTCAGCGGCGGCGGCGGGGCCGGCCGGACCGGCAACGGCGACCGCGGCGGCGGCGGTGACGTCGAACTTCTCCTCGAACGCCTTCACGAACTCGGAGAGCTCGATGAGGGTCATGTCCTCGAACTGCGCGAGCAGGTCTTCCTGGCTGAGCTTCGCCATGATGGGCGATCCTTCCACTTATTCGGCTGGTGCCGGATGTACATGTGAGGCGGGCGTACTTTCGGCCCGCTGCGACCACTGCCTAGGCGGAACTGCCCAGACGGCGGTCAATGCGCGAGCCGAATTACTCGGCACCGCCCTGCTCGGCCTGCTTGGCACGAAGAGCGTCCACGGTGCGGACGAGCTTCGAGGGGAGCGCCTGGAAGAGCTGGGCAGCCTGAGTCTGCTTGCCCTTGAAGGCACCCGCCAGCTTGGCGAGCAGAACCTCGCGGGACTCGAGGTCCGCAAGCTTCTTGATCTCGTCGGCGGACAGCGCCTTGCCGTCAAGGACACCGCCCTTGATGACGAGGTTGGGGTTGTCCTTGGCGAAGTCACGAAGACCCTTCGCGGACACCACCGGGTCACCGGTGATGAACGCGACCGCCGTCGGACCGTTGAACAGGTCGTCGAGCGTGGAGATCCCGGCCTCGTTGGCCGCAATCTTGGTCAGCGTGTTCTTCACCACGGCGTACTGGGCGTCTTCACCGAGCGAACGGCGCAGCGTCTTGAGCTGCGCCACGGTGAGACCCCGGTACTCGGTCAGCACAGCGGCGTTCGAGCTGCGGAACTGGTCCGCGAGCTCGGCTACCGCGGCAGCCTTGTCGGGCCTTGCCATAGAGCGTCGGCCTCCTTCCGGGTGATGAGGACCGCTCAGAAGGGGCTGGGCAAAACGAAACGCCCCGGCGCAGGCGCACGGGGCGTAGCTCGACCGGTATGTCCGCAAGCTGGGCAAGCGAACTCCGGGAGCACATCCACGGTCACCTACGCGGGTCGTCCGCAGTTTCAGCGGATCCTTCGGCCACCCTGCCCTCTTGCGAGGACAAGGCAACGACCAGCGGTCTTTGGCTTCTGGGGAACAGTACGTGACGGGGTCGCTGTCAAGCAAATCCGCTCGACAGCGCCTCGGCCCAGCGCTCTACAGCGCCTCGGCTCAGCGGCTGTCCGGGGACGGATCAGCCCTTCTGGGCGTCCTTCATCAGCTGCGCGAGGTCGACGGTGTCCTTGGCGGGCGGGGCCGTCACCGTCACCGGCTTGTTGTAGTCGAGGAAGACCATGGTCATGTCGAGCGGGCCCTTGTCGGAGGCGGCGCGCACCCGGACCTGCTTGGTGTGGTCGTCCGGCCCGACCCACATGTCCATCGTGAGCTTGTCGGCGCCCAGCTGCTCGTACTGCTTCAGGCTCTTCTCGCGCTTGTCGCGCGTCGCCTTGTCCTTCTTCTTGAGCTCGGCGCGCAGTTCGTCGAGGGTGACCGTGCCCTTGTAGTGGGTGGTCTGGACGCCGTCGATCTTCTCCGTGCCGACCTTCTTCACGTCCTTGGAGCCGGTCAGGTAGGTGGACTCCTGGGACGGGTCCTGACTGGCCTGGTCGGAGAGCTTGCTCGCGTCGACGCCCGGGGAGCCGCCGGCGCCCTTGGCCATCCCGGAGATGTCGAACTTCATCCAGCTCTTGCCGTCCATCTCCTTGGCGGCGGCCGCGCCCCCGCCCAGGTACATCGCCCCGTCGACGACCCGGATCTCCACCTTGCCGTCGGCGCCCTGGTCGAGGGCGGTCATCTTCATGCTCATGGCCAGCGGCTTCATGCTCATCGACGCCTGGGCCTGCACGCGGCCCGCCTCCGGGACCTTGCCGGTCATCCGGTAGCTGAGCGAGGTGATGGCCTCGCTGTTCTTCGCCGCCTTGGCCACGGCCGCCGCGGGCGTCATCTTGGGCGACTCGTCGCCCTTCGCACAGGCGACGGCGCCCCCTCCGAGGACCAGGGCCGCGAGTGCGGCCCCCGTCGCACCGCGCCGTACGGAGTCACGCACAGAAAACATCAGGATCCCCCCAGGGAACACATGAGCGATACACAGACTGCGCGCAGCGTAGCCCAGGGAGGTTCCAGCGGTCTCGTGATTTCTTTTGAGTTTCTTGGTACTTGAGTTCTTGGTACTTGAGCTTCTTGGTACTTGAGCTTCTTGGCGCCTGGCCCTCCAGGCGCCCGGAGCCTCAGCTCGTGGTGTCCGACGACCCGCTCGAAGTGTCGGCGCTGCCCGGCGTCAGGCCCTGCGTCTTCAGCAGGTCCTTGAAGTCGGTGGTGTCGCTCGCCGGGGGTTGCACGGCGGAGACCTTCACTCCGTAGTCGCTGTAGTACGTCGTGGAGGACATCGTGCCGCTCGACAGCTGACCCTTGGAGACCGCCTTGACGAGCAGATCCTTGCCGTTGACCCAGATGTCGACGTCCTCCGTCGTGATGCCGGCCTGGGTGAACTGCTTCTTCAGGTCGGCGAGTTGGCTCGCGGTGAGGTGGGAGCTCTTGGCCGCGAGGTCCGAGACGTTCACCGTGCCCGCGTAGTGCGTGGTCTTCTCGCCGCGGACCGTTTCGCCGCCGACCTTCTTCACATCACCGGAGGCCAGCAGGAGCTTCACCGACTGGTTCGGCGAGCTGTTCTGCATCTGGTCCTTCAGGAACGCGCCGGAGCCGCCCGCCAGCTTCGCCAGGTCGTCGTACGCGTACCTGATCCAGTGCTTGCCGCCCGTCTGCTTGGCGAACACCTCGCCCATCTTGGCGTAGTAGGCGTCGGACAGATAGCGAGCCTGCATGGAGGTGCTGCCCGTCTTGCGCATCGCCTCGGCCATCGTGCCGCCGGTGTACGTGATCGTCATGTCACCGGTGAGGCCGTTGCCCCAGCCCATGGAGCCGTCCGACTTCATGGACATCAGCGCGCCCAGGCTCGTCGTGGACTCGACCTTTGCGGAGTCCGCGCCGTCGGTGGACTTCTCGGCGGACTGGAGCGCCGCTATGGGGCTGACGTGAGTCGTGCCCTGGCCCGCCTTGTCGTCCTTGCCTGAGCCCCCGGAGGAGCCCGAGGAACAGGCTGCCACCCCCGCCAGCGCGCTCACCAGCGCGATCGAAAGGGTCACTTGGCGCACGCGCGTGCTCTTCATTCGTCCCACCCCTATGCGAATCCTGAGAGCTGCACGCTAACGCAGCCCACTGACACACGTATCCGGGAATGGGGACGGGCCCCGCACCTCGAAAGGTTGCGGGGCCCGTGTCAAGAACGCGTATGCGACGCGGTCACCGGGGTGAGCGGAAGGCTCAGACGGCGGCCGGGTCCTCCTCGACGAGGAGGTTGCGGGTGCGGTTCGGGTCGACCGGAACGCCGGGGCCGATCGTGGTGCTGATCGCGGCCTTCTTGATGTAGCGACCCTTGGCGGCGGACGGCTTCAGACGAAGGATCTCGTCCAGCGCGGCGCCGTAGTTCTCCACCAGCTTGGCCTCGTCGAAGGAGGTCTTGCCGATGATGAAGTGCAGGTTCGAGTGCTTGTCGACGCGGAACTCGATCTTGCCGCCCTTGATCTCGGTCACGGCCTTGGCCACGTCCGGGGTCACGGTGCCCGTCTTCGGGTTCGGCATCAGACCACGCGGGCCGAGGACACGGCCCAGACGGCCGACCTTGCCCATGAGGTCCGGGGTGGCGACGACGGCGTCGAAGTCCAGACGGCCCTTCGACACCTCGTCGATGAGCTCGTCGGAGCCGACGATGTCGGCGCCCGCGGCGAGTGCGGCCTCGGCACGGTCACCGGTCGCGAAGACCAGGACCCGGGCGGTCTTACCGGTGCCGTGCGGGAGGTTCACGGTGCCGCGGACCATCTGGTCGGCCTTGCGCGGGTCTACACCCAGGCGGAAGGCGACCTCGACGGTGCCGTCGAACTTGCTCGTGGAGGTCTCCTTGGCGAGACGGACGGCCTCGAGCGGGGCGTAGAGCTTCTCCCGGTCGATCTTGGCGTCCGCAGCGCGGAGAGACTTGCTGCGCTTGCTCACTACTGCTCCTGATGTGTTCTGAGGAGTCGTGGTACGGACCGAGCAGGCCCTGCCACGTGCGGCTCGCGCCGCATGATTCCTACGAAGGTGGGTGTCAGCCCTCGACCGTGATGCCCATGGAACGGGCGGTGCCGGCGATGATCTTCGACGCGGCGTCCAGGTCGTTGGCGTTGAGGTCGGGCATCTTCGTGGTGGCGATCTCGCGGACCTGCGCCTGGGTGATCTTGGCGACCTTGGTCTTGTGCGGCTCGCCGGAGCCCTTCTCGACACCCGCGGCCTTGAGGATCATCTTGGCGGCCGGCGGAGTCTTGGTGATGAAGGTGAAGGAGCGGTCTTCGTAGACCGTGATCTCCACCGGGATGACCCAACCGCGCTGCGACTCGGTCGCGGCGTTGTAGGCCTTGCAGAACTCCATGATGTTGACGCCGTGCTGGCCCAGCGCCGGGCCGACCGGCGGAGCCGGGTTGGCGGCGCCGGCCTGGATCTGGAGCTTGATAAGCCCCGTGACCTTCTTCTTCTTGGGAGGCATGTGCTCTCTCCGGGTCCTAGTGAGAGTTTTCAGCTTCCGCCCGGTTCATCCGGATGGAGGCATACCGCACAACGATAACGGGTATCCATGCGCGGCCAAAAACCGAGCAGGTCAGACGGGCTGCGTGAGCCCGTCTGACCTGTTCGGAAGACGTACGTCCAGAAGGTGCTAGTTCTTCTGGATCTGGTCGAACGAGAGCTCGACCGGGGTCTCGCGACCGAAGATCTCCACCAGGCCCTTGACCTTCTTGGAGTCGGCGTTGATCTCGTTGATGGTCGCCTGCAGCGTGGCGAACGGGCCGTCCGTGACGGTGACCGAGTCGCCGACCTCGAAGTCCAGCACCTGGACCTCGACCTTGCGCTGCGGAGCGGGCTTGCCCTCGGCCTCGGCGGCCTCACGGGCGGCCTTCTCCTCGGCCTCCGGGGCGAGCATCTTGACGATCTCGTCCAGCGTCAGCGGGTACGGGTCGTAGGCGTTGCCCACGAAGCCGGTGACACCGGGAGTGTTGCGGACGACACCCCAGGACTCGTTCGTCAGGTCCATGCGGACCAGGACGTAGCCCGGGAGCTTGTTCTGCTTGATCGTCTTGCGCTCGCCGTTCTTGATCTGCGCGACCTCTTCCTGCGGCACCTCGGCCTGGAAGATGAAGTCCTCGACGTTCAGCGAGACGGCACGCTGCTCGAGGTTGGTCTTCACGCGGTTCTCGTAACCGGCGTACGTGTGGATGACGTACCACTCGCCGGGGAGCGTGCGCAGCTCCTCGCGCAGTGCGGTGACGGGGTCGACGGGCTCGGCCTCTTCTTCGGCCTCTTCCTCGTCGCCTTCCTCGGCGTCTACGGCAAGGGCCTCGTCGGGAACGTCCTCGTCCTCGACGTCCTCACCGGACTCGTCCTCGACGTGCAGGGCCGCTTCCTCGGCGGGCTCGCCGGCGGCGGCATCGGCAGCCTCGAACTCGTCCACGACGTCCGCGCCCTCGACGATGTCGAGCTCGTCGTCAACGGACTCGACCGACTCGCTGGCATCGTTCAGGTTCGGGTCAGACACGGTGGCTGCTTCTTCCTGGATACATGGGGGTGGAACACGCGAAAGGGGCGCCGGTGACGGCGCCCTTCGCTCTCGGCTCAGCCGAAGACGTACTTGGCGGCGTGGTTGAGCCCATAGTCAATCACGGTCACCAGGCCAATCATGATGACGACGAAGACAATCACCACTGTGGTGTACGTCGTCAACTGATTGCGAGTCGGCCAGACGACCTTGCGGAGCTCCGCGACGATCTGGCGGTAGAAAGTGGCAAGGCGCTTCAGCGGGCCCTTCTTGGCACGCTTACCGCCCTTGCGGGCCTTCTTCTGAGACTCGGGCGCCTCGGCATCAGGCATGTCGATGGAGCCCACGGCGTCCGTCACTCGTCCTCACCTGATTCCGGGTCGTGGCCGTGCCGCGCCCGGTTGAGCCGCACGGCGGTGCATTGCAGTACGTACATGCGCACACATCCTGGCGAAGGTGTGTGTAGCAGGGCCGGAGGGACTTGAACCCCCAACCGCTGGTTTTGGAGACCAGTGCTCTACCAATTGAGCTACGACCCTTTGTTTCCCCCAACGTACCGCATCCACCCGGATGCTCGGTGTGCATCGGATGAGTGCGACCGGTGAAGGCCAACGAGGTGAGAGTGTACGTGGTCCGGGGCCGGTCGTCGAACAGAAAGTGTCCGTACGGGCTTTGTCCGCCGAAGATCGACCGGCGAGGGGTCCGGATCCGGACGGTTGTTCTCTTGTTGTTCAGTCTGTGAAACCCGCGTGCCGGGGGAGTTTCCAGTCTGAAACGATGGGTCCCATGAGCGCTGCAACCCCTCCCACCGAGCGCCGGGTCTCCGCCCGAGTCGGCGCGATCTCCGAGTCCGCCACCCTCGCCGTGGACGCCAAGGCCAAGGCCCTGAAGGCCGCCGGGCGCCCGGTGATCGGCTTCGGCGCCGGTGAGCCCGACTTCCCGACCCCGGACTACATCGTCCAGGCCGCCATCGAGGCCTGCTCCAACCCGAAGTACCACCGCTACACGCCGGCCGGCGGCCTGCCCGAGCTGAAGGCCGCGATCGCCGCGAAGACCCTGCGCGACTCCGGCTACGAGGTGGAGGCCGCCCAGGTCCTGGTCACCAACGGCGGCAAGCAGGCGATCTACGAGGCCTTCGCCGCGATCCTCGACCCGGGCGACGAGGTCATCGTCCCGGCGCCGTACTGGACGACGTACCCGGAGTCGATCCGTCTCGCCGGCGGTGTCCCGGTCGAGGTCGTCGCCGACGAGACCACCGGCTACCGCGTCTCGGTCGAGCAGCTGGAGGCCGCCCGCACCGAGAACACCAAGGTGCTGCTCTTCGTCTCCCCGTCCAACCCGACGGGCGCGGTCTACAGCCGCGAGCAGATCGAGGAGATCGGCCGCTGGGCCGCCGAGAAGGGCCTGTGGGTCCTGACGGACGAGATCTACGAGCACCTGGTCTACGGGGACGCGCAATTCCACTCCCTCCCGGTGGTCGTCCCCGAGCTCGCCGACAAGTGCATCGTCGTGAACGGCGTCGCGAAGACGTACGCCATGACCGGCTGGCGCGTGGGCTGGGTCATCGGCCCGAAGGACGTCATCAAGGCCGCGACCAACCTCCAGTCGCACGCCACCTCGAACGTGTCCAACGTCGCCCAGGTCGCCGCCCTCGCCGCCGTCTCCGGCGATCTGACGGCCGTCGCCGAGATGCGCGAGGCCTTCGACCGCCGCCGCAAGACCATCGTGCGGATGCTCAACGAGATCGACGGCGTGCTCTGCCCCGAGCCCGAGGGCGCCTTCTACGCGTACCCCTCGGTCAAGGCCCTCGTCGGCAAGGAGATCCGCGGCAAGCGCCCCCAGGACACGGTCGAGCTGGCCGCGCTCATCCTGGAGGAGGCCGAGGTCGCGGTCGTCCCGGGTGAGGCCTTCGGCACCCCGGGGTACCTGCGCCTGTCGTACGCCCTGGGTGACGAGGATCTCGTCGAGGGCGTCAGCCGGATCCAGAAGCTCCTGTCCGAGGCACAGGACTGACGTTTTCGCGCTCCACGCGTGTGTGCGGGCCGTTTCCCTCCGGGGAGACGGCCCGCTTCTTCGTGCGAGCAAGACCACTAACGAGGAAAGCGCTACCGACACGGCGGGAACGTACGGCAGGATCCTGGAATGGAGCGCGTACGTGATCTCTCTGAACTGCCGAAAGCCCATCTGCACCTGCACTTCACCGGTTCGATGCGGCCCACCACCGTGCTGGAGCTGGCCGACAAGTACGGTGTCCGCCTGCCCGAAGCCCTCACCGACGCCCTGACCAGCGGCGAACCGCCCAGGCTACGGGCGACCGACGAGCGCGGCTGGTTCCGCTTCCAGCGGCTGTACGACGCGGCCCGATCCTGCCTCAGAGAGCCCGAGGACATTCAGCGGCTGGTGCGCGAGGCCGCCGAGGAGGATCTGAGGGACGGCTCCGGCTGGCTGGAGATCCAGGTCGACCCGACCTCGTACGCGCCCCGGCTGGGCGGACTCATCCCGGCTCTGGAGATCATCCTGGACGCGGTGGACTCGGCCGCGCGGGAGACCGGGCTCGGCATGCGCGTCCTGGTGGCCGCGAACCGCATGAAGCACCCGCTGGACGCCCGCACCCTGGCCCGGCTCGCCGTGCGCTACGCGGACCGGGGCGTCGTCGGCTTCGGGCTCTCCAACGACGAGCGGCGGGGTATGGCGCGGGACTTCGACCGGGCCTTCGCGATCGCGCGGGACGGCGGGCTGCTGTCCGCGCCGCACGGCGGCGAGCTGACCGGCCCGGCGTCGGTCCGCGACTGCCTGGACGACCTGCACGCCACCCGGATCGGACACGGTGTGCGCGCCGCCGAGGACCCGCGGCTGCTGAAGCGGCTCGCGGACCGGGGCATCACCTGCGAGGTGTGCCCGGCGTCGAACGTCGCCCTGGGGGTCTACGAGAAGGCCGAGGACGTCCCCCTGCGCACCCTCTTCGAAGCCGGCGTCCCGATGGCCCTCGGCGCCGACGACCCCCTGCTGTTCGGCTCCCGGCTCGCCGCCCAGTACGAGCTGGCACGCCACCACCACGGCTTCACGGACGCGGAACTGGCCGAGCTGGCACGTCAGTCGGTGCGGGCCACGGCGGCCCCCAAGGACGTCAAGGAGAAGCTGCTGTCGGGCATCGACGACTGGCTGGCCGCCCCGGTCGCCTGAAGTGGGTGTACGGCGGATACGCCTGGAACCCGATGTCCAGCTCGACGTGACGGCCTGGGGACAGCGGCAGATGCGGGGTGAGGGAGGCGACGAGCACGTCATGCCCCTTGGCGGCCCGCTTCCCACGCGGCCCGAACCCGGCCGCCGCCTCCAGGTGCGTGGCGGCCGAGGCGAAGGTGTCTCGGGCGCCGAGGAGGAGGAGCGTCCCCGCGTGTACGACCGGATGGATCCGGTCCCGCGCGTCGAGGCGGTCCCAGCGCTGCTCCCAGCGCGCCGCCCAGGCGGCCGCGTGGGCGGCGGTGCGCTCCTCGTCGGTGCGCACGGTGAGCGGGGTGCCCTCCCGCAGCCGGCGGCGCAGCTCGGGCCAGACGGAGGCCCGCAGGCCCGGCGACCGGTGGGCGAGGACGAGGTCGACCGGCACCCCGGGCGCGTAGGCCCTGGGGAGGCTCCGCCGCAGCGGGGCGTACACGATCGTGTGCCGGGAGAACGCGGCGAACGAGAAGAGCGCGGCGAGGCGGGCGAGTCCGTCGTGGTCGCCCACGAGGTAGCCCCAGCCTTCGAAGGGGTCGCTGAGCGTGGTGTGCCGCAGCGGCGGACGCGGCTGGACGACCCGGTAGGCGCGGGGGCCGACGCGCGGCGTGAACTCCGTGACGCTCAGCCGCACGGGGAGTGCCGCACGGCCGCGGGGGCTTGTCTCATCGGGCCAGGGTGACCGTCACGAGGGCTCGTCCGCAACGGAGATTCCGCCCAGCAGCGTGCGGGCGATCGACGGGGCGAACTCGTCCACGGGCGGCGGCCTGCCCTCCTCCGTGGAGTCGTAGGCGAAGGCGCGCTGGGCGCAGGCGCCCAGCAGGAGCGAGGCGGCCGCGTAGGTGTCGACACCGGCGCGGACCCGGCCCGCGTCCTGTTCGGCGCGGAGGTAGGCGTCGAGGCCGCGGATGGGCATGTGGGGGCCCGATCCCATGGAGCGCATCGACTCCTCGTGCCGGCGCTTGAGCTGCGTTTCCGCGTACAAGGAGGCTGCGATCGGAAAACTCTGCTCATAGAAGAGGGCCGCCTGGCGGGCGATCTCGGTGAGGTTCTCCAGGAGGGTGCCCCGGCCCGGCTCGGCCGCGAGGCCGGCCAGCAGCGGGGTCAGCTGGGGCAGGCGCTCCTTGAGCACGCTGACGAACAGCTCCTCCTTGCTGGGGAAGTACTTGTAAAGCGCCGCCTCCGAGCAGCCCGCGGCCTTGGCGATCTCCTTGGTCGTGGCGCGGGCGAGGCCGATGGTGAGCATGAGCTCGTGCGCCGCGTCGAGGAGGCGGATCCGGGCCGGTTTCTGCTGCATGGGCCCCAAGGATTCCATGTTCACCCCTGTTCGGCCTTGACGGGTGGGTGAGTACTTACCCACCCTAGGAGCAAGCAGAGGTGAGTGAATACTCACCCACCTGATTGACCCAGGGGGAGCACGCCATGGAACTCACCGTCCTCGGTGCCACAGGAGGCATCGGCCAGGAGATCGTCCGGCAGGCGCTGGACTGCGGCCACCAGGTCACGGCGGTCGTACGGGATCCGATGCGGCTGACCGTGACAGGTGCGGGCCTGGAGGTGTTCCGCGCGGACCTCACGGACCCGGAGGCGCTGCGCCCCGCGGTCGCGGGCCGGGACGCCGTCCTCTCCGGGCTCGGCGCCCGCACCCGCAAGGACGCCGGGATCGCGACCCGGCTGACCCGTACGGTGCTGGGCGCCATGGAGGCCGAGGGGGTGCGCCGGCTGCTGGTGGTGAGCGCGGGGCCGGTCGGTCCCGACCCCGAGGGCGCGGCGTTCGCCGACCGCGCCGCGCGGGGTCTGGTCTCCCTGATCCTGAAGGACGTCTACGCCGACCTGGCGGCCATGGAGGGCGAACTGGCCCGGAGCGCGACCGACTGGACGGTCGTGCGCCCGCCGCGGCTGCAGAACAAGCCGGTGACCCGCTCGTACCGGACGGTCGTCGGGGGCTTCCCGCTCAAGGGCCGCTTCATCGGGCGCGCCGACGTGGCGCACGCGATGCTGGCGATGACCAACGACCCCGGGACGGTGAAGCAGGGCGTCGGAGTCGCGTACTAGTCCTCCGCCGGGCGGCCGGCCGTGCGTGCGGGGTCGCCCTCCAGAGCTCCACCCAGTGCTCCGTCTGGGGCTCTAGAGCTCCACGCCCACCGTCACCGGCTCGTTGACCAGGGTGATCCCGAAGGCGTCGTGGACGCCGGCGACGACCTCGCGGGCCAGTGCGAGGAGGTCCTCGGTGGTGGCCAGGCCCCGGTTGGTGAGGGCCAGCGTGTGCTTGGTGGAGATCCGGGCGGGTCCGGAGCCGTAGCCCTTGGGGAAGCCGGACTTGTCGATCAGCCAGGCCGCGGAGGTCTTGGTGTGACCCTCGCCCGCCGGGTACGCGGGCGGCACGACCTCGCTGCCCAGCCGCTCCGTCACGCGCGCGTGGAACGCGGCGAACTCCTCGTCCGTGAGGATCGGGTTGGTGAAGAACGACCCGGCCGACCAGGTGTCGTGGTCCTCGGGGTCGAGCACCATGCCTTTGCCGGAGCGCAGCTTCAGGACGGTCTCGCGGGCGGTGGCGAGCGGCACCCGGTCGCCGGGCCCGACTCCGAGGGAGCGTGCCGTCTCGGCGTACTTGATCGGCGCCGACAGCCCGTCCGCGTCCTCCAGCTCGAACCTGACGCGCAGCACGACATACCGCTCGGGGTCGGCCTTGAAGCGACTGTGGCGGTACGAGAAGGCGCAGTCGGCGTTGGGCAGGGTGACCGTCTCGCGCGCCCTGCGGTCGTACGCGATCACTTCGGTGATGGTGGACGACACTTCCTGGCCGTACGCGCCCACGTTCTGGATCGGGGTCGCACCGGCGGATCCGGGGATCCCGGCGAGGCACTCGACGCCGGCGAGCCCGGCCTCGACGGTGCGGGCGACCGCGTCGGTCCACACCTCGCCCGCCGCCAGCTCCAGCCTCGTACCGTCGAGGGCGAAGCCGGCGGTCGCGATGCGCAGGGCGGTCCCGGCGAAGCCCTTGTCGCCGATGACCAGGTTCGATCCGCCGCCGATGATCAGCAGCGACGTACCGGTGTCGTCGGCCTCTCGGACGGCGGCGATCACCTCGGCGTCGGTCGTGGCGGTGATCAGCCGGGTCGCGGGACCCCCCAGCCGGAAGGTGGTCAGCGGGGCGAGCGGGGCGTCGTTGAGTTCCTGCACGGGCTCAAGAGTACGAGAAGGGCCCCGCCGGTCGAGGCGGGGCCGCTTCTGTGGGTGCACGAGATGGACCACTCAAGGGTTTGGATCCTGGACCCTCTATCGGCGAGCGGTTGCCCTCCCACTCACTGCGAGCCACTCACTGCGAGGCGGATTCCATCGCCTCAGCGCGAGGCGGTTTCCAGAACCGGCGCCTGGGCCGGATCCTGCCCCTGGGGCGACTCGGAGGCGACGACCCGGATCTGAGCCGCACGCCGCGCCGTCGGGATGAGCAGCGCCGCGACACCCGCCAGGGCGACCATCGCGGAGCCCACCACGAGCGCGGGCCGCAGACCGTCCACGAAGGTCTGCGCGGTCCCGTAACCGCCCTGTGCGGAGAAGATCGAGGACATCACCGCGATACCGAGCGCGCCACCCACCTCACGCAGCGCGTTGTTGGCACCGGAGGCGATGCCCTGCTCCTGCGGACGGACGCTGGACATGACCAGGTTGGAGGCCGGGGCGAAGTAGAGGGACATTCCGATGCCGCTGACGATCAGGGCGGGCAGCTGGGCGGCGTACGACGCGTGGGCGGCGACCACGGAGGCGTAGTACGCGAGCCCGGCGGCCTGCAGAAAGAGCCCGGTGGCGACCACGGGACGCCCGCCGATGCGGTCGGAGAGGTACCCGGCGATCGGCGCGACGAGCATCGGCATCCCGGTCCAGGGCAGCATCCGCAGGCCGGCCTGGGTGGGCGAGTAGCCGAGGACGCCCTGCATGTACTGGCTGAGCAGGAAGATCGAGCCGAACATCCCGAGGAACATCAGCAGGCTCGCGGCGTTGATCCCGGCGAAGGCACGGGAGCGGAAGAGCCGCATCGGCAGCATCGGGTTCTTGGCACGGATGCCGTGGAAGACGAAGCCGGTGAGCAGCGCGGCGCCCGCGAGCAGACCGGTCAGGACGATCGGGCTGGTCCAGCCCTCGGCGGGCCCGCGGACCAGGCCGTACACGATCCCGAAGAGACCGCCGCTGACGAGCAGGGTGCCGGTGATGTCGAGCGGGGCGCCAGTGCCGTGGGACTCGGCCAGCCGCAGTCGGGCGAGGGGCAGAAGGGCGAGGCCCAGCGGCACGTTCAGCCAGAAGATCCAGTGCCAGGACACGTGTTCGGTGAGGCTGCCGCCGATGAGGGGCCCGGAGGCGACCGCGAGTCCGTTCACGGCGCCCCAGATCCCGTAGGCCATGCCGCGCTTGGCGACCGGCACCGCGGCCGTCAGCAGGGTGAGCGTGAGCGGCATCATGATCGCCGCGCCGACGCCCTGGACCGCCCGGGCGGCGATCAGCGAGTCGAGGCCGGGCGCCATGGCGGCGGCCGCCGAGGCGCCGGTGAAGACGGAGAGGCCGACGAGGAAGAGCCGACGGCGGCCGAACCGGTCGCCGAGCGCCGCACCGAACATCAGCAGGACGGCGAAAGTGAGCGTGTAGGCGCTCACGGTCCATTCCAGGTCGTCCAGCGCTCCGCCGAGATCCCTGCGGATGGAGGGCAGTGCGGTGGTGACGACGAGATTGTCGAGAGCCGCCATGAATCCGGCGGCGCTGGTGATGATGAGGGCCCAGGTGGCTCCCCCGCGACGTGCTGTCTGCTGTGACATCGCTCCCCCTAAGGGCGATCGTTCCCTGTAATTAGTTATTGCTGACTAACTTTCGCGACCAGAAAAAGGCGCCGACATCCGCCTCCCCCACCCGCTTCCCCTGCCTACTTCTCCAGCCGGCCAGTGAGCCGCGCCGACGGATAGAGCCCTTCCCAGACCCTGTGCTCGGGCGGAAAACCCATGGCCACCAGGCAGTTGATGAGCATCCCGTACGCCATGAAGCCCGTCGTCTCGTTCGGGTCGGCGCCGAGCGGCAGGTGGACGGTCTCCCACAGCCGCATCCAGTCGGCCCGTACGGCCTCACCGAGCTCGCGCTCACCGGCCTGCTCCGCGGCCGCGGTCGCGACGTACATCTGCATCTGCATCAGCAGTTGCTCCGGGTGCTCCGCGATGCTCTTCGTGTACGCGTTCGCCATGGAATGCAGGGCGTCTTCGCCCTCCAGACCCTTCGCGGCCTCCTCGAAGGCGCGGATGGTGTCCTCCATGCAGCGTTGGGCCGCCGCGAGGAACATCGCCCGCTTGTCGGGGAAGAGCCGGAAGAGGTACGGCTGCGAGACACCCACGCGCTTGGCGATCGCCTCGGTGGACGTGCCGTAGTACCCACCCCGGGCGAACTCCGCGATCGCCGCGCGGATGACGCTCTCGCGCCTCTCGTCTGCGCTCATCCTGACCATACGACTAAGTTAGTGCCCAATCACTAACTTAGTCAAGCGGCAGCGGCTTCGAATGACGCGCATGCCCCACGGCCGGACAGCCACGCACGCACGGAAGGGGCCGTGCCGGTACGTCGCAGCCCGTCGCTTACGTTCGGATCGAGCAGCGGCTCGCTTGCCCGGCCCCGCGTCCGATCCGGCGGCGACGGGCTCGACGTACCGGCGCGGCCCCACCACGCGCCGCAGACAACCGCTACCGCAGACGAGAGACCACCGGCACCTCCGCAGACGGACCACAGACGGACCACCGGCACCTCCGCAGACGAACCACAGACGACAGGCCACCGGCACCTCCGCAGACGGACGAACCAGGTACGGCCGGACGCGGCCAGCCACGGCCAGGCGCGGGCCAGGGCGCACGTAAGGGGCGCCGACAATGGCCGACGCCCCTTACCTCGCTTACTCGCTCACCCATCGCTCCCGATGACGGCCCTCAGGCCAGTCGAACGACCGCTCGCGACATGCCCAGGACCTTCTGCCCCGCGCTCATCGCGGTGAGGTCGACGCGGACGGTGTTGTCGTCCAGCTTGGCCGCGACCTTGCCGCTGACCTCGATGGTCGCTCCCTTGTCGTCGTTGGGGACGACGACGGGCTTGGTGAAGCGGACGCCATACTCGACGACCGCACCCGGGTCGCCGACCCAGTCGGTGACGACGCGAATCGCCTCGGCCATGGTGAACATGCCGTGCGCGATGACGTCGGGGAGACCGACCTCGACCGCGAACTTCTCGTTCCAGTGGATGGGGTTGAAGTCCCCGGAGGCACCCGCGTACTGCACGAGTGTGGCGCGTGTCACAGGGAAGGCCTGGGCCGGCAGCTCGGCACCGACCTCGACGTCGTCATACGCGATCTTCGCCGTCATGGTCAGCCCTCCTCCGCCGCGCGCGCCACGAGCTTGGTGACGGCCGTCACCACGTGCTCGCCCGCCTCGTCATGGACCTCACCACGGATGTCCACGATGTCGTTGCCCGCCATGGACTTGATCGCCTCGATGGTCGAGGTGACCGTGAGCCGGTCGCCCGCGCGCACCGGGCGGGTGTAGGCGAACTTCTGGTCACCATGCACCACGCGGCTGTAGTCGAGACCAAGTTGGGGGTCCTGGACGACCTGCCCCGCGGCCTTGAAGGTGATCGCGAACACAAAGGTCGGCGGGGCGATCACATCGGAGTGCCCGAGCGCCTTGGCGGCATCGGGGTCCGTGTACGCCGGGTTGGTGTCCCCCACGGCCTCCGCGAACTCGCGGATCTTCTCCCGACCGACCTCATAGGGGTCGGTGGGCGGGTAGGACCGCCCCACGAAGGACTGGTCGAGCGCCATGGGCTCGGTACCTCCTGGTTTTCAGCCGGTGCAGCGATTCTCGGACCGGTGCCCGTACGAGGACTGTCGGTGACTGCTCGACGACCACTCGCACGTCGCACTCCGCCGGTGAACGACGCGAGGCCGCCCCCGTTACTGGGGACGGCCTCGTGTACGAGCCTGATTTATCGCGTTTCGCGGTGCGCGGTGTGCGCGTTGCAACGCGGGCAGTGCTTCTTCATCTCCAGTCGGTCCGGGTCGTTACGCCGGTTCTTCTTGGTGATGTAGTTCCGCTCCTTGCACTCCACGCAGGCCAGCGTGATCTTCGGGCGGACGTCGGTGGCAGCCACAGGAGTGCTCCTTGACGAACGGATGGGACATTAACGCATAGAAGAGTAGCCGATCGAAGGACCGACCCCACAATCGGCTACTGTCTGTAGCGGTGACCGGACTTGAACCGGTGACACAGCGATTATGAGCCGCTTGCTCTACCGACTGAGCTACACCGCTGTGATGCGATTGGCCCCCGCCTTGCGACGGGAACCTCTCACACCAGAGCCCCAATACGGAATCGAACCGTAGACCTTCTCCTTACCATGGAGACGCTCTACCGACTGAGCTATTGGGGCGAGCGATGAAGACATTACACGCTCGCCCGCCGATCGCCCAAATCCGTTTCGCGGCTCCCGCCCCGGCCTGTTCCGGGCCGTTCCCAGCCGCTCCCGCGGCCCCTCACGAACGGTGCGTCACGACCGCGACTCCGGCCGCTCCCACCCCACGAATGACCGGTCACACCACCCGGTCAACAGCCTCCGGTCCCGGCCTCCCCACCCGGCCGACCAGCGACTCCGTCCGGCCGCCCCGACTCGCGTGTCCGGCTCTCATCTCCCGCTTTCTGTCCGTGCACGGACCACACCGGTACGACTATTGCGCTCCTCCCGGACGAAAAGGGCTCGCCACCCTAGGCTCGACTCACGCTGCGTGATCTTGTCCCTCACTGCCCACGACCTCGCCCCGCCTCTCCGCCCGCGCCACCTCCCGCCCCGCCACCCCACACCCCCACCGCCGAAGCGCCCACCTCCCCAGTCGCCCCTCCCAGCAGCCGCCCCCGAGCCCCAGGAGCGCGATGCCCGACAGCCAGCCGCAGCCACCCCCCTCCTCGTCGGGACAGACCGACACCGCCACCCTGCTGCTGCGCGCGGCGCGGCTCACCGACGGCCGGACTGTGGACGTGCGGCTGGGCGGCGGGCGTATCGAGGCGGTCGGCACCGCCGGGAGCCTGGCGACGCCCGCCTCCGGCTCGCGCGCCGCGAAGGTGGACCTCGACGGCTACCTGCTCCTGCCGGCCCCCGCCGAGCCCCACGCACACGGCGACACGGCCCTGACGGCCGACGGCGACGGCCCCCTGTCGTACGACACCCAGGAGGTTCAGCGCCGCGCCACCGAGGCCGCGTTGCTGCAACTCGGGCACGGGGCGACGGCGTTGCGCTCGCACGTGCGCGTCGGCGACGTACAGGGCCTCGACGCGCTGGCGGCGGTGCTCCAGGCGCGGCGGGCACTGCGCGGGCTGGCCGAGCTGACGGCGGTGGCGATGCCGCGGTTGCTCACCGGGGTCGCCGGTGCCGACGGGCTCGCGATACTGCGGGACGCCGTGAAAATGGGCGCTTCGGTGGTGGGCGGCTGCCCGGACGCCGACCCGGATCCGACGGGGTACGTGGAGGCGGTCCTGGAACTCGCCTCGGAACACGGCTGCCCGGTCGACCTGCACACGGACGCCCCCGACCCCGCCCGGCTCGCCCGGCTCGCGGCGATGGCGGGCGGCCTGCGGTCCGGAGTGACGCTCGGCCCGTGCGGCGGCCTCGGCCGGCTGCCGTCCGAGGTGGCCTCCCGGGCGGCCGACCAACTCGCCGCGGCGGGCGTGACCGTGGTGTGCCTGCCGCAGGGCCGCTGCGGGGGCGTGGACCGGCGCGGAACGGCGCCGGTACGGATGCTTCGGGCGGCCGGGGTACGGATCGCCGCGGGCAGCGGCGCCCTCCGGGACGTAGCGAACCCGGTGGGCCGCGGCGACCCCCTGGAGGCCGCGTACCTGCTGGCCTCACGGCACGGTCTGCGCCCCGAGGACGCGTACGACGCCGTGAGCTCCGGCGCGCGGGCCGCCCTCGGACTGCCCGAGGTACGCGTGGAAGCCGGCTTCCCGGCCGAGTTGCTCGCGGTGCGCGGGAACCGGCTGGCAGGGGCGCTGTCGCTCGCGTACAGCCGGATCGTGGTGCACCGGGGGCGCGTGGTGGCGCGGACCAGCGCGGTACGGGAGTACTGCAACTCGGCGGCAGCGGCGGGGCTGGACCTGCCCCGGCAGGGACGCGGAGAGCCTTCCTAGCCACAACTTCCGTCCACCACCCCGCACGTTGTGCACGCACAGCCGCAACCACCCTCAGTGCGCCCCCTGTTCACCACGCGCGCCGAGTGCATGACGGCCTCCGCCGCCGCGCGCGCCTGTGGACAACTCAAGAGACCCCTGAGTTGTCCACAGGGTCGTGCGGCGAACGGGTCCATCCGGGCGTACGGTCGGAAACATGCGCATTGTCATCGCTGGAGGTCATGGTCAGATCGCGTTGCGGCTGGAGCGACTGCTCGCCGCGCGCGGTGACGAGGTCGCGGGGATCATCCGCCGCGCCGAGCAGGGCGACGATCTGCGGGCGGCTGGTGCGGAGCCGGTCCTCTGCGATCTGGAGTCGGCTTCGGTGGAGCAGGTCGCCGCCCATCTGCAGGGCGCGGACGCGGCCGTCTTCGCAGCGGGCGCGGGCCCGGGCAGCGGTCCGGCCCGCAAGGAGACGGTGGACAAGGGCGCCGCCGTCCTGTTCGCCGACGCCGCGGAGCGAGCGGGCGTACGGCGCCACGTCGTCGTGTCGTCCATGGGCGCGGACCCGGCACACCCGGGCGACGACGTCTTCGACCTGTATCTGCGCGCCAAGGGCGAGGCCGACGAATACGTACGCAGTCGCACGTCCCTGGACTGGACGATCCTGCGCCCCGGATCGCTGATCAACGCCGCCGGCACCGGCCTCGTACGCCTGGAGGCCTCGACCGGCCCCGGAACGATCCCACGGGACGACGTCGCCGCAGTCCTGGCGGAGCTGGTGGAGACTTCCGCGACGGCCGGGCTGACCCTGGAGGTGATCAGCGGCTCGACGCCGATTTCGGTGGCGGTCAAATCGGTCGCGGGGAACTAGAAACCGGCCGGACCGAGCCACCGCCGGCCCGCTCAGAACAACGGAAGCTGCCCGGGGAACCCGGGCACGGAGTACCCGTCCAACGTCGGCTGCGCCGCCCCCAGCTGCGCCGGCCGACGCGACCCGGGACACGAGACCAGCTCCCCGCTCCCCCGCGCACCGGGCGGGTCATGCCGGGCGAACCGTCCCGCGACGACGGCGATCTCCCGGCGGCACTCGGGGCAGTTCCTACGACGCGATGACATGAGATCAGTCTGCCCGGCGGGCAGCAGCCTCCTCGTACCGGACGCACTTGGGTCTGTGCCCGGTGCGGCGAGAGTGCGTGCATGGCGTCGCGGGGCTGGGGGGCACCTCCCGGCCGCAGGCTGGGGGAGGGAATGTGACGACAGGGCCTAGGGCGAGGGAGCCCGACGCTGCGTGACAAGCCGCTGCCTACGACCCCTCAAGTTTCCCCCCCCAGGCCCGGACGCTGCCGTGAGACCCCGCCCTCCTGACGCGCGCCCATCACCAACTACCTTTTCTGTCACGGGACCTGACCCAGCAGAGCAGGAGTCAGGCCGTCGACGATCTGTCGAAGGATCGTCGACGACCCGTCGAAATCCGGCCTGTTCTCGCGGGTTTACTAGACAGTCGCGTCTGTCCACGCAGGCAGCCCGACACGGTCGGCTGCCCTTTCCGTGGACAGCCGAAGCCGATAGTCGATATGGAGCACGGCAATGTTGAAGAAGTCACTGGTGGCGGTTCTGAGCGCTTCCGCCCTCGCGATAGGGGCACTCGGACTGAGTGCCGAGTCCGCGTCGGCCGCTTCCACCTGGAAGCTGAAGGCCACGTGCAGCTCGGTCAACATACGAGCGAAGTCCAACACCAGCGCGAAGGTCACTGGCGTCGCTTACAAGGGCGACCTCATGAACGGCACGAAGGTGGACTACAAGGGCTACAAGGACATCAAGGTGGACAAGGCCTGGATCTACGGCAAGGTGGTGCGCAAGGACCACAAGGTCATCTACGGCTGGGCCGCGCTCAAGTGCTTCAACCCTTACGAGCAGTAGGGGAAACCTGCTCCGGCAACATCACGGCCTCTGACCGTTTCACCCGGTCAGAGGCCGTCCACCTGCCGGTGGGTGTGGGATTTGAACCTGTGCGTCGAGGTTCGCTCAACCGTGGGAGACGGTGAGGCCGTAGAAGGCGACCCGAGCACCCTTGGTGGTGCTGTCGGAGGACGACTGGTTGTACGAGCCGGCCTTGAAGTACTGCTTGTAGGCGTCGAACGACGACGGGATGGCGTAGTGCGTGGTGCTCCCGTTGACCGTCAGGTCGATGGTGTGTCCGCCCGAGACTGCGATCGTGTAGTTCCATGTCTTGCCGACCGATACGTGGCCGACGGTGTGCAGTGTCTGCCCTCCGGAGGGCGAGTTCTCCGTGCCGAGGACGATGTCACCGCTCGCCCGGTAGTACAGCTCCAGCAGCGGCTTGGTGGACGAGCCTCCTGTGCCGAGGTGGATCTGTCCTACACAGACGTTCGATGTGACGGACACGACCCGCAGCGTCGCCTTCAGTTGATGCGTGCCGCTGAGCGACCAGTTGGCGGCGGTGCCGTTGCGGTTCATCTCCCGCAGTTCCGAGCGGGCGTAGTTCGAGTTCGGTGTGGTGACGCCCTTCTCCGGTGCCCAGAAGGTCATCGCGCCGTCACGGGTGTCCGTGTAGAAGTACGAGTCCTGGAACCCGTTGGCCCCCTGAAGCCGGGAGGACGGGATCGTCGTCGGTGAGCCGGGGGAGCCCACCGGCTCCTGAAGCTGCCATACCGACAGGTCGAAATTCCCACCGGGCGCGACGGACGGGTCCGCCATGGGTGAGGAAACGACGTTGGTACCGCGCTGGCCGCTGGGCGTGCCGGCAACGGCCGCGGCGGCGGAAAGTGAACTGGCCGGCGCGGCCGGAGCCGCAAGGGCCAGGCCGCCGGTGACGGCGGTGGCGGTGGCCAGGGAGGTGAGCAGCGTACGCATGCGCATGGGGGGTGCCTTCCTGTCGGCTCGGTGGACTCGGTTGGCGGGCGCGCGTATTTCTCAGCAGGGAGTGTTCATGTGCATGAACTTCATATGTCAACATGAACACTTGGTGTCGCGACAGTAGGACTGTGGCGCGGCCACGTCAAGGCTGATGGTGGAGGAACGCACTCCTACCGCCGAACTCGCTTTCGCCGACCGGCGAATGCCGCACCCGGGACGAGGCACACACTCAGTGACCAAGGCAGGCGCTCGCCCCCATGGCGGACGGTGCCCCGTCGAGGCACGCCGGGCCGGAGCTGGAGCTGGAGCTGGATGTCGATCTCGTCCACGTCGATGAACTCGACCAGAGGTCGCGGACACCCGAGCGCTGCCGCGGAAGTACATCGGGCGGCCAGGTCGACGCCGCACGCCTCCGGAACGACGAAAGGGCCCGTGATCAGCATTGCTGCTGATCACAGACCCTTTCGGTCGTGTGGCGGCGCCAGGATTCGAACCTGGGAAGGCTGAGCCGGCAGATTTACAGCGGGCTGGCTCCGCACCCTCTGAGCAGCCATCTCGTCCCCCAGGACGGCTCCTGGGGGACGTGTGGGGGATCAGCGCTCCGGAGCCGAGGCATGTTCTGCAGCCGCACCGCGCTGCCGCACGATGGGTACGGAGTCACGCCGCCCCGCCGATCGGCGCTGCTCGATGGTGGCCCGCAGTTCTTCGGGGGTAGGCCAGGGAGCGCGGCGGTGGATCATGCGGTGGCAGTTGGCGCAGATGAGGGCCAGATCGCTGAGTTTCGTCCGGCCTTCGCCTGCCTCATGCAGAGGCACGACATGGTGGCACTCGACGTACCCGGCGCCGCGATCGCCGTAGACCTCCTCGAAGTCGAACCCGCACGCCTCACAGGCCAGGCTTCCGCCCTTCCGCAGGACAGAGTCAACCTTCTTCTTCCGCAGGCCCTTGTTCCGTTCCCGCGCCCGGTGCCGGCGCAGAAGCAGGCGCCCTTCGGGGGCACTGAAGTCGTCGTCAAGCTCCTCGTCGTCCGCGAGGGCGAGATCCTGGAACTCGCCTGTGGCGATGCCCTGCCGGATGAGATGCGCCGCCTCGGTCATCTGGTCCGGACGGGCGAGGAACTCGTTGAGGACTTCTACGTCGAGCGCGCCGCCGTTTGTGGGCTTGCCGCGGTAGTCGGGGTGCCGGGTGGCGATGTCGAACGTCTTGCGGGCCACGCCGTTGGGGTTGCGGAACTTCTCATTGCGGTCGGCTTCAGCGTGGATGGGCAGCAGCTGGAGCAGGGCGGACAGCTCGATGACCCGGCTGTCCTGGACGTCCAGCCCCTTCCAGCCGTTCGTCATGACCAGGTGGCAGGCGAGGATGATTTCATCGCGTGCCCAGTCAGGGTTCTTCACTGCCTTGACCTGGAAGCCAAGTCGCTTCAGCCAGGCGACCGCGTGGTCCCTGCCACCGCTGAACTCGCCGGCAGTCAGAGCCCGCCCCTGGTCCCACTTGTGCGCCACTCCGGCGATCGCCTTGGAGTCGTACTCCCGCCCTTCGTACAGCAGGACGTACGAACGGGCCTCGCCGAAGCCATACCTCAGCAGGAACGTCTCGCGCCCCAACTCATCATGCTCAGCAAGGGCCTTGACTACGGACTCGTGTGTGATCGCTCCTCTGCGCATGACGGAAGGCTACGGCTGGGCACTGACATCGATCACAGCAATATCGGCCTGTGACCACGCCCTTGAGCACGAACTCGATGCTGTCGGCTCATTGCCTTGTAAGCCTGCTGGTGCGGGACGGGAAAGGTACGCAGGTCACGCCAGGAATGGCGGGCTCCCCGGTCGGCCAGGCATCTCGGCTGCGGCAAGCCGTCATCGACCGTGCCTGACCGCACGATGTGGCACGCCGCGCCCTGCGGTCCCTGCCTTCCCCCCTGGCTCACCTCAGATTCTGCTCAGAATGAGGGAATTAGCGATGGCCCCCTCGGAACAGTTCGGCATCATGCTGGATATGAAGACCAGGGCGAGACAAACCGCGCTCGCCGTCATCCTCGCCCTCGGGGTCGTCGGGTTCGCGCTTCTTCTGTGGCGCGGCCCGTGGTGGATCGACGGCGCCCACCTCCGCAAAAAGGATCTTCAACCCGCCGACGGAGTCGTGATCACAGGCTTCCGCACGATGCTCGTGGCTTTTGGAGCAGGAGTGATCGCGGGACTCGGCCTTTACTACACGCACAAAAACCATCAACACACCGAGAAATTGTTCGCGCACACGCGCGAGAAGGATCGAGAGCAGGCCGATCTTACTCGCGAAGGCCAGGTAACCGAACGCTACGTAGAAGCAATCAAGCTACTGTCCTCGGAAAATATTACGCAGCGCCTAGGCGGGATTTACTCACTCGAAAGGATCATGCACGACTCGGAAAAAGATCACGCCCTGGTAATTGAAGTGCTGGCAGCCTTTATTCGAGAGCAGTCATTCCAGAATCTGGTCAAGGTGGAATCCGCGGCCTACAACTCCTACCGTCGGGGAGCTGTCAGAGATGACGTACAGGCGGCGCTGACTGTTCTAGGGCGCCGCCCTGCCCGTACCGAGCCCTTTGAGATCGATCTGCGAGGCGCAAACCTCCCCCGAGTCAACCTTTTCAGGGCGAATCTTGCTGCTACGGATCTCCGGGGAGCGGATCTGTCCGAGGCCTACTTGGCCGAGGCTAATCTAGCTGGAGCAGAACTCGAAGAAGCCAATCTGAAGAACGCAAAGCTGGGCGGAGCGCGCATGTGTGAGGCGCTATTGACTCGCGCCGATCTTTCCCGCGCAGACCTTTCCCAGGCAAACCTGTCAAGTGCACAACTGTACGGCGCTGTACTGATTCAAACCCTCCTGTCAGGGGCCGACCTTTCAGGCACAGACCTCACTAGAGCCGACATGCGAGGCGCAAACCTTAGTGGGGCACGCATAAATGGCGCACACTTCGTGGAGACAAACCTGGATCGGGCACACCTGTGGAGCATCGAGGGTGGCTCAGATGGAATGTTTGCGGCGGCTCACCTAACCTCCACCACTACGCTGCCCGAACGACTAGCGGAATCTCCGCTTATCCAGAAACGGATCCAAGAATGCGAGAATAGGGTCGCAGCCACCGCCAAACGTGAGGCGAAAGGGAAAGGGCAATCGATAAAAGAAGCTCCGAAGAACTGACCTCTTCACATTACGAGTTGTCCAATCTTGGTCCGGTGACGCCCATCGTGCGACTCGCAACGCTGATCAGGGAATCCGCCGGACTTCGGTGGACGTCAGCGGACTGCCCCGAACCGAGCGGCGATTGAGACGGCGATGAGACCGCCCCTGACGTCAAGGATGGCCCTCGTGGGGCGTTCCAGCGGCTTGCCCAACGTGCGAGGCTTGAGCCCGACGACGGGCAGACAGAGAGGGAGAGCGAGTGGCGCAGCAGGCGAGCCCGCGCGGGACCTTCCAGAAGATCGCGGACGCGGTGAAGGCTCAGATCGAGTCCGACCCGAAGATGGTGGAGCTGCCGTCTGCCGCAGACCTCGTGCGCGACCACGGCGTCTCTCGCGGTGTCGCGCTCCGGGCTTTCGGCGTCCTTGAGAAGGAGGGCATGGCAGAACAGGTGCCGGGCGGACGCTGGCGCGTGGTCCGGGCGGGTCAGCGGATTGACCGTCGACCGCTAGCGGACCGGATCGCTGACGTGATCGCGGATGACGGTCTGGAGGTAGGGGCAGCCTTCCCGAGTGCCTCCACGCTGTGCGAGAGATTCAGCGCCTCACGCCCGACGGTGACCAAGGCACTGGAGAAACTGGAAGCCGCAGGATGGCTGTCTGAAGGAGGGCAGGGGAAAGTGCGGACGGTGCGAGCCCTGCCGAATCGAGAGGGGCGTTCCTAGCTTTGACGAGACTGACGGAGTGGGCTTACCCACTCGCCGAATCGCTGCTCTCGGAGCCGCTGCCGCGTCGCTGGAAGCACTCCCTGGGAGTCGCTGAGCGAGCACGCACGATCGCTTCGATCGTCGGCGCGGACGCCGAGCTACTCGAAGCGGCTGCGGTGCTCCATGACATCGGCTACTCGCCAGACCTCGCCAAGACGGGATTCCATCCGCTCGATGGCGCCCGCTACCTCCGGGACGTGGCCGACGCCGACCAGAGGGTTGTGCACCTGGTGGCGCACCACTCCTGCGCATGGATGGAGGCGGAGGCGCGAGGCTTCCGTGAGGAGTTGGAGGGCGAGTTCCCCCGCGAGAGCGCGCACCTCAATGACGCTCTCTGCTACTGCGACATGAACACCACGCCGGACGGCACGCCAACGAATCCCGTGGACCGGATCAACGAAATCACCGGACGCTACGGCCCGGACAGCCTGATCGGTACGTTCATCCGCCGCGCCGAACCCGAGATCCTCGCGAGCACGGCCCGCGTCCTCGAACGGGTCGCTGCCGCCAAGCGTCAGCCGATGTAGGGAGCCGTCCGCATACGGTCCATCGCGTGCTCGATCCGGAGCCGCATGGTGGGGTGCACGTCCAGCGTCGACAGGTCCGCGGGGGCAACCCAGCGGACCTGTGTCGTCTCGTTGCTCGTACGTACCTCACCGCCGACCGGCCGTGCACGGAAGCAAATGCTGAACTGCTGGCGAACTTCGCCGTCGTCGTACCGCATCACGTGCCCCGGGTCGGTGTAGATCCCGGACATGTCGACGACCTCGGCCTTGATTCCGGTCTCTTCCCAGACCTCGCGCACGACGGTATCGCTGATGGACTCCCCCACGTCGTGCCCACCGCCAGGCAGCGCCCAACGGCCGTTGTCGGACCGCTGGATCATCAGCACCTCTCCCGCATCGTTCTGAACGAACGCCACCACCGAGGGAACGACCGAATTGGCCGGCGGGGCTTCGGGGTCGTGCAGGTAGTCGATGCGTCCCATGTTCAAGCTCCGGTGATGTCGTGGTCCGTGATGGGGCGAGCGCCGCCCCAAGTCTGTTCGATGCTATTCGCGTACGTGTCGAACAGGCCGCCGCCCGGCATGCGACGCAGATGGAGAACAGGGGCCAAGTAGGCGCCGATGCCGTAGACGTGAGGGTTCACGAGCATTTCGTCATCAGAGCGATAGATGGAGTTGTAGAGCGTCGAATCGTGCAGCCGGAAACCGATGTCTGGGTGGCTCTCGAAGAGTGGGCGATAGTTCAGTAGGGCATTGCGAATCTTGCCGTCCATGATCCGGTGCCCTTCGTCTATGCCACGTTGCCGGACCGCTTCACAGCCGGGGTTCCCAAGCAGGATTCGCACCTGCGTGGTCCCAGCCACCTTCGCCTTCAAGAGGTCGTGAAACACGGGATCTTCAGACAGGAACAGCCCGGAGTAGACGAGCACATCTAGGTGGTTCTCCGCCCGCGCGTAGATCTCGCGCCAGAGTCCAGCGGGCACCGTGTGCCGATGCGGGTAGACCGCGACGATCTCAGCCTTGCTCAGATCCATCGCGCTGTCGACGGTGCGACTGTCCTCCCACAGCGTGGTCACGTCGACCTTGAGCGCTGAGGCTGTCGCGTACTGATGGCGCCGGTACGGCGCTTTCCCCTGAGTGATCCAGCGCTCGACAGTCTTCGGGTTGACCTCGATCGCTTCCGCCAAGTCCTGGACGCTCATGCCTCGCGCCAGGAGAGCGGACCGCAAACGCTCATTGGACATCTGCACTCCCGATGGGACTTCTAGGGAGCTCTTGACGGTAGCCAGATCGGCGCGAGCTGTCCACGCATGGGGTCACCAACTCCCCTGACCTGCACCGATTCTGATGGTGCGCCAAGAAGTCCCGGCGCGAAGCCAAGGAAGTTCCGTCGCTGCACTTGACGGAGCCCCATGCAGTACCTGTAAAACAGGTACTGCATAAGCAACGCCCGGAGAGCACGGCCCGGATACCTCGTTGCGAAGAACTCAACAGAGTGCCGACCCAGCCGCCTTCACACGGGCGGTCGATGGGCCGATGTGAGCCCGAGTGCTCACGGTCCCTGACGCCCCTTCTGCCGGGCGTCGGGGGCCGTGGCTGCTCGGCCGAGCAGACCAAACAACAACGGCGCCCCCCGGAGCGGCAACTCCGAGGGGCTGTTCGGGCCGTCCCACCGACTAAGGAGACACGACCCATGAAGTGCATCGTTGCTGGTCATGAAGCCGTTACCGCGAAGGAGTTCGCGGAGCTGGCGTTCGGTATCGACCTGGAGCTGTTCACCGGTCCGGCCGTGGAGTCCGCCGAGGAGCGGGCGGTGCGGCTGGCCGTGGCCCGCGAGGTCCTCGCGGAGCTCCGGGAGTCGGACCGGGAGGCCGCGGCATACGCGGAGTCGCTGCTGCGGACCAGCCCCTTGAAGGACGCGCGGGCCGCGGCTCGCCGGCCGCGCCGCACGTCGGCGCGCCGGACGGTGCGGCGCAACGCGGCGGTTACGGCGGTGGCGGCGTGAGCGAGAACCTGACGCTGGACGACCTGGCCGTGCCGCTGCGCGTGCTGCGGCTGCTGGCGGTCGACTTCGGGGACCTGCCGGCACCGACCGTGAGCATTTCGCCCATCTACCCGGACCGGTTGGAACTCTCGCTCCACTCGGGCCTGCCCGGGTTCGAAGCATGGCGCGAGGCGCTGGCCATCGCTCCCGAGAACGTGAACTACCGCGTGCAGAGCGACGGCCGGACGCGCGTCCTACGCTCGACGGCCGCCTACGCGGGCGCCGAACTGGAGCTGATCGGCTACGGCGACGTCGCCGCCCCGGTGACGGTGGAAGCGGGTGCGGCATGAGCGCCGCGGCCGGCGTCGACGCGCGGTCGACGGGCGTCGAGGCGCCGTTGACGCCCGTCGGTGTGGAGCGTGCGATCACCGCCCTGGCGAGCGTGCTGACGGTGGTGCTCACTGCGGTGGCGTTTTGGCTGTCGTACGAGCACTTGCAGGAAGTCGCCGCCGCGCACGGCATGGCGGAAGCGGTGGCCCGTTCGTGGGCCTGGCCGGCCACGGTGGATCTGTTCATCGTGATCGGTGAGCTGTTGATCCTGCGTGCCTCGCTCGCCCACCGGGTCGACTGGTGGGCAATCGGCCTGGTCACCGCAGGTGACGGCGCCTCCATCGGACTGAACGTCGCCGGCGTCGGCCAAGATGCGGACGCCCTCAACTACGTGGTGGCCGCGGTTCCTCCGGTGGCCGCGTTGCTGGCGTTCGGCGCGCTGATGCGGCAGGTGCACGCTTACCTCGCCCGCCGCGCGTCGACGGGCGTCGGCACCCCACCGCCGGGCGTCGAAGCACCGTCGACGCCCGTCACGATCAGCGTCGACCGTCCCACGGCACCGTCGTCCATGGAGCCTGCCGGCGGTGCGGAGCAGGTGCCGGAACTCCCGGCGGCCGTGCCGGACGTCGAGCCCGCGTCGACGCCCGCCGCCGTGGAAGCGGCCCCCGTCACCGTGTCGTCGACGGCCGTCGACCTGTGCACGCCCGTGGTCTACCCGAACCGGGTCGATCAGTTGGTCCGGGCCCTGTACGGCACCGACTTCACCCAGCCCAGCACCACCCGCATGACCCAGGCGATGACAGCCGCGGGACTGGGCGCGTCGGAGTCGACGGCCCGCACGGCACGCGGTCGAGTCAAGGCGCGCGAGCCGCACCTGACCGACTTCCCCACCGCGATCGCCGGCTGAGCGGGGGACGGTCGTGTCGCTCGCGTTCGCCAAGTGCTTCGACCCCAACGGCGCCCGGTTCGGCATTCCCACCTACCCGTGGCGTCTGGCCCCTGACGGCTACGCGACCCGCCGTCAGCTCCGTGCCCGCGGGTTACGTCCCGGCGGTCAGCCGATAGCCGCGCAGGTCCTGCGCCCGCGCTACCGGCGCGGCCCGCAGACCGCCTACCTCTACCGCATCGACCGCGCCAAGAAGGTGCGGCCCATGACCCCGGCGAAGTGGGCGGCGCTGGCCAAGGCCAACACGGCCCGCCGCACCTGCCCCAAGTGCAGCACGGACGCCGGATACGTCATCCCCACCTCGCTCGGCATGTGCGTTCCCTGCGCCTACCCCGACGAACAGTGCGCTGCCTGAACATCCGTCACCTCGTGAGGAGTCGCTCTGTGAGCACCCCGCCCAGCGTCGATGCCGGCAAGGCCGTCGGCTTCCACTACATCCTGACCGTCCAGACCCGCACCGGCGAGCAGCTGACCGTCTCCTCGGTCGCCACCTTCGACCCCGCCCTGTTCTCCCGCTCCCAGGCCTACCAGGAGATCCGAGCCATCGCCGCGGACGAGCTGGGCCACGGCGACTTCACCGTCCTGTTCTTCTCGCTCGAGCCGGACGCGTTCTAGCTCAGCCCGGCGCGACCCACCGCTTGCAGGCCAAAGGGCCGCGCCGGCACTCCCATCCCGCATCCGAGACGGAGCACTCCAGCATGACGGAACTCAGCACAGAACCGGTAGCCGTCGAGGCTGCCCCGACCGCACCGCCCCCGCCGCCCAACACTCCGCCCGCCCCCACCTCCGTCGCGGCGAAGGTGGACCACACGCCCGGTGGCTGGCCGGTAGTGCCCCTGGCCCTGTCGGGTGCGAACACGACCGTGGGCATGGTCGCCGCTGCATCCCTCGCGGGCGGTCCGATCGCCGCCATGGTCGCCGCTACCGGGGCCGTTGTCCTCGGCACGGTCGCCGCCACCCGTTCCCGCACACCCAGCGCACGCCGCGAGCCGCGGCGCGCCGCGGCTCGCACCGCAGGCCGCATGGCTGGTCTGCGCGCTGCGGGAGCAGGCGCGAGCAGGGCCGGTAAGCGCTCGCCCGCCTCCCGCTCTGGTGGCCGGGCGGGCCGGGCGCCCGGCCAGCACCGCAGTACCGGCCTGGCCTCCCGCCGGGCCGGCACCACGGCAGGCGGGAAGACCCGCGGGGCCGGCGCCGCGGGCTCGCCCAAGCGCACCACCGGTCCGGCGGGTAAGGCTGCGGGCCGGGCTGGCCAAGTGCGGGCGCTGCGTGCGGCGCAGCAGGCTGCGGCCGGCTCGCGGGCCGGACAGCGGGCGCAGACCACCGCCGCCCGCCGCGCGGTCGCCGATGCCCGCCGCCACGCCAAGGCCACCGACCGCGCCGGTTTCACCAGCCGTGCCGGGCGCCGGGGAGGTCTGGCCGGGCGGATGCTCGGGGGCACGGCGCGTAAGGCCCGTGTCGTGCGGGATGCGGCGATCGCCAAGAACCGCGCCCGGCGGGACGGCAAGGCCCGCGCCACGGTCGACGCCCAGCGCGGCGCGGTGCGCAAGGCACCCGCGAGGAAGGCGGCCCGCAGCGCGCTCTGGCGTTCCGCGGCCCGCTTCCACGGGCGCCGCCTGCTCGCCTCCCTGCTCGCCCTCCCGGTGGGCCTGCTCGGCTTCCTGACCAGTCCGATCGGCCGCAAGTTGAAGCTGCCGTGGCTGATCCACCCCGGCCGGCGCCTGTACCGGCGCCTATGGCAGACCGCCCGCGAGCAGCGCAACGTCCGAGACGACGCGATCCGCGAGGAGCTGACCGAGCGGGAGGCTGCGGCGGATGCCGAAGCCGTCCAGGACGGCACCGAGGGCATCGCGGACGGTGTCGAGAGGCCCGCGCAGCAGGTCCCCACCAGCACGAACGCCCCTGTGAGTGAAGGAGAGAACGTGTCCCTGATTACCGGATTCAGGTTCGAAGACCACGCCATCGACATGATGGCCGCGGCCAACACCTACGAGCCGGACGGCTGCATGGAGATCCTCGCCATGGTCGAAAACCTGCCGACCGCGCTGACCTGCATCGCGAACATCATGAAGATCCTTGCGGAGCGCTCCGACTCGGAGTTCCCGCTGGAGAAGCAGGTCGCGGAAGGCTTCAGCGACATCTTCGGCGCCCTGATGAGCGCCGTCGCGGTCGCCGAGGACATGGGGCCGATGTTCCGGCAGGTCCACGCGCAAGACATCGCCCGGCACGAGGACCCCCGCAACGGCACCGAGGCAGAGAAGGGCTGGAACGTCTGAGATGAGCGCCACCGCCACCGCCAAAAAGGAGCAGGCGCGCAGTGGTCCGGTGCTGGACTGGGCGGCTGGTCACGGACCCGTGACCGGCGCCCTGTCCGCCACCACCGGAGCCTTCGCCCTCGCCACCACCGGCGCCGCCACCGCCATGCCGCCCGGATGGGCCCTGGCAGTCGGCGCGGCCGGCGCGCTCGGTCACACCGTTGTCGGCCTACGGGTCCGCCATGCCGGCCGCACCCTCGCCACCCGCGCCGCCTCCTGGCTCGTCGGGGCCGGCTGGACCACGTGGGCCATGACCCACGGCCCGCTCACCTGGGCCGCCCTCGGATCCCTCGCCACCATCGGCGTGGGTATCGGCGCCGCCGCCCGGTCTTCCGCGCTGTTCGAGGAGGCGCGCGAGGAGGAAGCGCTCGCGGTGGAACACCGCCAGATCGCCGCGGAGTTGTCCGCGGAGCGGCGGGCGGTCGCCGCGGAATGGGTCGACCGCATCCAGCGCGTGTGTGCCATCACCGTGCGCGTGCTGGGAGTGGAGGTGTGGGAGACCGGTACCGGGTTCTCCATCGACGCGGAACTCCCGCCGGGCGGCGCCACCTGGAGCAAGATCGCTGCCGATTCGCCGCGGTTGTCTGCGGACGCGCGGCTGCCGCACGGCTGCACCGCCACCGCGTCCCCCGGCATCCATCAGGGCCGCGTCATCATCGACGTGACCACGGTCAATGTCCTGGAGCAGGAGCGCACCTACCCCGCCGACTACAGCCCGCTGTCCCTGCACACGGGCATTCCGTGGGGCTACCGCACCAACGCGTCACAGATCCTCGCCTACCTGCGCGAGCAGTGCGCCCTGATCGTCGGCCCGACCGGATCGGGAAAGACGAACATGGTGCACGCGATCCTCGCCGGGTTCGCCCGCGCCGAGGACGTCCTGACGTGGGTGATCGACCTGAACGCCGGATCGGCCGGCCTGCCGTGGGTGCTGCCCGCGCTGAACGGCCAGATCGTGCGGGAGGACGGCAAGCCCGTACGGCCCGGTATCGACTGGCTCGCCGGAACGTTCGAGGAAGCCATGACGATGCTGGATGCGGCCGTGCGCGTGGCCAAGCAGCGCAAGATGGGCTACCAGGACGTCCTGTCCAAGGCCAACACGGACCTGCTGCCGATCAGCGCGAAGATTCCGCAGATCATGCTGGTGATCGATGAGGGCGCGGAGATCCTGGCCAGCCCCGACCGGCAGATCCGCAAGCTCGGGGAAAAGATCCTGGAAGTCATCCGGATCGCCCGCGCCATGGGCGTACGGACCGTACTCACCGCGCTCGGGGCCACCGGCAGCGTGCTGAGCAACCTCATGATCCGCCGGGAAGCAAAGGTCCGCGTCGCCCTCACCGGAGGCGAGACCGAGGGCATGGACCTGAGCAAGATGTTCCCCGGCACCCGCGGCCTGCGCGTGGACCAAGCCCCGCACAAGGGCGCCGGGTTCATGGGAACACCGGAGTCGCCGGCCGCGTTGTTCAAGGCGTGGCGGATCCTCCCGAACCAGATCCGGGACATCATCGCCGCCACCTCCGACCGCCACCCCATGCTCGATGTGGTGTCCGCCAAGGCCGCCGGGCCCGCCTACGCGCGGCGCTGGGATGCCGACCGCACCGCATGGATGCGCGACCAGATCGCGGCGGACGGCGCCGGGGAGGTGTCGCCGGACGTTCCGGGGGCGCTGCGTCTGTCCGCGCTGGGCGAGCAGGCGGAATCGCCGGAGGATGCGTTGGCGCGCCGGTTCCGTCAGGAGATCGACGCGCAGTTCGGCACCACCCCGGAGCCCCACAGCCCCGAGCAGGTTGATGGGCCGGACCGGCCGGCCGGACTGAACCTGTCGGCGCTGCGGAGCGAGCAGGACAGCCCCGCGCAACAGGCCGCCCTCGCCGCGCTGATCGCCGCCGGACCCGAAGGCACCGGAGCATCCGCGATCGCCCGCGCGCTCGCCGACGCGTACGGCACGACCCGTCAGACCGTCGTCGGCTGGCTGAAAACGTGGATGCAGGACGGCACCGCCGTCCGCGTCGGGGAGGGCACCAAAGCCCGCTACATCCACCGCTCCCACGCATCCGACGACTGATCACTTGTCGCTTGTCGCCCCCGCTCCACCACATGCCACCTGCCGGGGCCCCAAGCCCCAAAAACGGCTTGTGACCTGGGAGGCGACAAGCGACAAGACAAGACAAGCGACAAGCAGCACGACAAGAGAGACGACAAGCAACGCGACAAGCAAACCCACCCCACCGCACGGGCCCGCGCCACCTCTGGCGCGGGCCCGCGGCACACCCCGAGGGAGCCAGAAATGAGCCAGCACACCCCGCCCGGCCAGATAGCCCCGCACATCCCCGCCGACGTCTTCCAGCGCGCCCAGGCGACCGGACAGCCCGTCGTGTTCGTCATCAACGACACCCCGCCCGCCTTCCCCTGGCAGCGGCTGCTCATCCCGTTCGCGATCGCCGGTGCCACGGCCCTCGGCACATGGGGTGTAGTCGCCGCCCTGTGCTGGCTGATGGACGTCGCCGCGCACACCGCCACCGTCATCGGCAGCGCCGCCGGACCCATCGGAGCCGGCGGCATCACGTTGAAACTCGCCCGCGGCAAGGGCGCCTAGCTACGCCAAGGGCGGCCCCCACCTCTCGCCAAAGAACGCGGGGCCGCCCTTGTCCACCTGCCCATCAACTGACCTGTGGAGGTCTCCAGCATGACCCACCCCGCCGACATCCGGCGAGCCCGCGCACAGGGCCGCGCATGAACGAGCTTCTCCGGATCGCCCTGGAACTGGCCACGGCCGGCGTTCCGCCGCTGCCCCTGCGGGCGGGGAAGGTGCCGTTTGGCAACTGCCGCACCTGCGCAAAGGGCGCGTGCGGCGGGCGGCCGAACATGAAGAGTGCAGGCCCCTGCCAGTGCCCCGCCGTGTGCCACGCCTGGGCCGCCGCCACGACCGACCCCCGCGTCCTCACCTCCCCCGCTTGGGCCCCGGCATGGCGCGAGGCCCAAGCCATCGCCTACCACCCCGGCGGCGCCGGGCTGACCGTCGTCGACCTCGACGACGCCGCCGCCGTCGCATGGGCGCGTCAGACCCTGCCGCCTACCAGGACCGTCCCCACCACCCGCGGGGAGCACTGGATCTACCTCGGGGCCATGCAGTCGGCCAACGCCGTATTGCCCGGTGTCGACGTCAAGTCCCGCATGCAGTACGCCCGTTGGCTCGGTCCCGGCACCGGCACGATGCAGCCTCTGCCGCCGGCCGTCCGCGCGCTGCTTGTGAGGGAAGAGACCACCCCCGCCCCGGGGAGGGTGGTCTCTTCCTCCCCGGAGCGCGCCGTGTGGGATGCGGCCGTGGCCACCGGATGCCGTCACACCGAGCGCTACGTCCGCACCGGCCTGGACCGCGGTGTAGCCATGGTGCTCTCCCGCACCGAATCGGGCGCCGGATCGCAGGCGTTCGGCGTGGCCCAGTTCCTGGCCAGGCAGCACGCGCAGTGCCCCGGACCGTGCGGCCTGGAAGCCATCGGCGAGCAGATCATCGCCGCGGCCGTCTCGGTCGGCGTCCCCGAGACGTATGCGGAACGCGCCGTCACCAACGGCATGGCCGCCACTCCGACCGGACCCCGGACGGCCGTGGGCGCGAAAGACGCCGCCCGTCAGGGCGTCCGAAAAGCCTTGGGTTCTCACCCGCACCCGACGGAAGGAGGGATCCACGCATGAGCACGAACGAGGTGAGCCCGGACCTGTGGGAAGGGTTCGACCTGACCGCCGAGGACATCGCCGGACCGATCTGGGACGAACCGGTCCCCCTCAAGACGCGCCCGCCCCTGCCGCCGTTCCCCGTGGAAGCGCTGCCGCCGTGGCTGGGCAACATGGTCCGCGGCGTGGCCGAGGAGACCCAGACCCCCGCCGACCTCGCCGGATGCCTCGCCCTCGCCGTGATCGCCACCGCAGCAGGCGGACGCGTCAAAGTGTGCGTACGCGGCCACTGGCGCGAGCCCGTCAACGTCTACACCGCCGTGGCCCTGGACCCCGGCAACCGCAAGAGCGCCGTATTCGACCTCATGGTCCGCCCCCTGCTCGCCGCAGAAAAGGCCCTGATTGAACTCTCAGGGCCCGTGCGGGCGGAGGCGGAGACAACCATCCGCCTGGCCAAGTCCGCAGCCGACAAGGCCGCAGGAAAGGCCGCAGGCGCCGAACCGGACCAGCGCGACGCGCTCACCGCCGAAGCCGTCCAACTCGCCCAAGCCGTGGACGAGATGAGCGTTCCCGCCGTGCCGCAGCTCGTGGCGGACGACGTGACCCCGGAGAACATCGGAACTCTGCTGGACCAGCAGGGCGGGCGGATTGCCTGCCTGAGTGCCGAGGGCGAGCTGTTCGACATCATCGCCGGCCGCTACAGCGGCAAGCCCAACATGGGGATGTTCCTCAAGGGCCACGCAGGCGACATGATCCGCGTCAACCGGCAGGGCCGCGAAGCCCAGCACATCGACACCCCCGCCGTCACCATCGGCCTGGCCGTCCAACCTGAAGTCCTCGACGCGCTCTCCCGCATCGACGGGGCCGACGGCCGCGGCCTGCTCGCCCGCTTCCTGTACTCCAAACCCCTCTCCCTCGTCGGACGGCGCAACCTCTCGCCGGACCTGCTCGACGAGCAGGTGGCCGCCACCTACGCCGCGCGGCTGGGCGGTCTGACGCTGGCCCTGGCCGGCTGGACCGACCCCGCCCTGCTCCAGCTCACCCCCGAGGCGGACGCGGTCCTGCTCGCCTTCCAGAAGGTCACCGAGTCCCGGCTCGGGCCGGACGGAAGCTACGCCCCGATCGTGAAATGGGCCTCCAAACGCGACGGAGCCGTGGCCCGCATCGCTGGACTGCTGCACCTGGCCACCCACCCCGAGGACGGATGGCACAAGCCCATCGACGCCGCCACCATGGCCGCCGCCACCACCCTGGGCGACTACTTCACCGCGCACGCCCTGGACGTGTTCGACACCATGAGCGCCGACCCCGCCCACGACGCCGCCCTCACCGTCCTCGCACAACTCGTCACAGGCAAGCTCACTCAGTGCACCAAGCGGGAGCTCTTCCGCATGCTGCGGCGGGCGGACTTCCCCGCCATCAGCGACCTGGACCCCGCCCTGGTCCTGCTCGAAGAGCACGGGTGGATCCGGCAGCAGCCCCCGCCCCCGCGCACCGGCCGCGGTGGCCGGCCGCCCTCGCCCCGCTACGAAACCCACCCTCGTATCGCCCGGGGCGTCTGACACAACCCCCAGAGCGCTGACACAACTGACAGAACCCCCCGCGCAGGCCGCTGACCAGTGCAAACAGCCATGATCGCGGTTTTGACAGAACCTAGTTAAAACTCGACAGAACCTCCGACCCCACCGTCGGGGCTCTGTGACAGAACCCCGCCCGCCGAGGTTCTGTCAGGTTTTAATTCAGTTCTGTCAAAGATCACGAACCCATCGAAACCGCAGGTCAGCGGCCTAGCGGCGAGGTTCTGTCAGTTCTGTCAGCGGATTCCCGGTTTCCGCAGGATCTGAGAAGGAGTCCCCACCGTGGCCCGCCCCGAGAAACTCAAGCTCGCCGAAGTCCTCGCAGAGATCAAGATGAGCCGCGCCGCCTTCTACCGCATGCGCGCCCGCGGCCAGGCCCCCCGTCTCCAGAAGCTCCCCAACGGCCAACTCCGCGTCAACCGCGCTGACCTGGACGCGTGGTGGGAGCGCTGCGATGAGCGCGCCGCAGCCTGAGCAAACCTCGTGAATCAACCAAGGGCCCGCCACACGGCGGGCCCTTCTCTATGGGAGACCCGTGGCACTCACCTACGACGTACGCCTCTACTCACTCGAAGTACGCAGGGACCGGCCGAAGCCCTACCGGCTGCGCTGGCTGGTCGGCGAGCGCAAGCACTCCAAGAGCTACCAACTCAAAGCACAAGCCGACGGCAGGCGCTCCGAGCTGATGTCCGCCGTGCGGCGGGGCGAGCAATTCGACGAAGAGACGGGCCTCCCCTTCTCCGAACTCCGCGCGAAGCAAGGCGCAGTGACCTGGTACGAGCACACCCGCGCCTACATCGACCGGAAGTGGACCGCGGCGCCCGCGAAGTCCCGGCGCAACTACGCGGACGCGTTGGCCACCATCACGCCTGCTCTCGTTAGGAGCCGAGCAGGCATGCCGGAGACCCATCTCCTGCGGCGGGCTCTCTACGGGTGGGCCTACAACCGGAATCGCTGGACCGAAGAGCCGCCGGAGGACGTTGAACGCGCACTCCACTGGATGGCCAGGAACTCGGTACCCATCGCCGCCCTCGAAGATCCCGCAACCGTCCGACTCGCGCTCGACGCCCTGGCGTTGAAGCTCGATGGCAAAACGGCTGCGGCCCGTACGGTGAAGCGCAAGCGTGCCTGCCTCAGCGACGTCCTCGGGTTCGCCGTGGAAGAGCAGTACTTCGTGACACCGGTCAACCCGCTCACGACGGTGAAGTGGACCGCCCCGAAGTCGGCGGAAGAGGTCGACCCCGAAAGCGTCGCCAACCCTCGGCAGGTTCGGGCACTTCTTGCCGGGGTGCGCGCACAGGGGGCTCGCGGTGAGCATCTTGAGGCGTTCTTCGGGTGCCTCTACTACGCCTCGATGCGGCCGGCTGAGGCCTCAGCGCTCCGGGCGACGCAGTGCCACTTGCCAGAGAAGGGTTGGGGCACTCTGACCCTACGGCAGGGCGTAGTGCGGGCCGGCCGGAGCTGGACGGATGACGGGAAGGCGCACCAGGCCCGGCACCTGAAGGCCAGGGCCGAGAAGGACTCGCGACCCGTGCCGATCCCTCCCCACTTCGTCCGGCAGCTCCGGCAGCACATCGCCACCCACGGCACGGCTCCCGACGGACGGCTGTTTCGGACAAGCCGCGGGGGCCTGCTGCAAGAGACCGGGTATGGGGAGGTCTGGGCAAAGGCTCGGGAAAAGGTGCTCACCGAGGCTGAGGCCGCTTCCCTGCTCGCGCGGCGGCCCTACGACCTGCGTCATGCCGGGGTCTCCTTCTGGCTGAGCTCCGGCGTGGACCCGATGGAATGCGCCCGGCGAGCAGGTCACACGATCGCGGTGCTGTTCAGGGTCTACGCGAAGGTGCTCGCGCAGACCCAGGAGCGAGCCAACCGGCGGATAGACGCTGCCCTGCGCGAGTGGAACGAGCCGGAGTGAGCGGTCGTCCGTCCCCCGGGGGACGCCTGGGGGACGCAGGCTGATCAGGAGTGGGATCCGGGCGAGACGGGGTGAGACAAGTCACCCAGTTTCGATTCCGATCGAAAGATCACGTTCGAAAACGAAGAGACCCCCTCCGATCTACGTTTCCGCAGATCGGAGGGGGTCTACCTTCATGTGGCGGCGCCAGGATTCGAACCTGGGAAGGCTGAGCCGGCAGATTTACAGTCTGCTCCCTTTGGCCGCTCGGGCACACCGCCGGGGTTGCTGCCTTGAGGACCGCTTTTCGGCGGTGCTCCCTGGCAACGACGTAAACGATACCTGATGCTCGGGGGTGCTTCGCCACCCGATTGATCTGCGCTTGGTGGGGAGGGGGTGGCTAGGCTTATGCGGATGCGGCCGGGGACCTACGCCGGGCTCGACGGCCGCCCCTACGCACCCCGATACAAGGAGCCACAGGACATGGCCGACTCCAGTTTCGACATCGTCTCGAAGGTCGAGCGGCAGGAGGTCGACAACGCCCTCAACCAGGCCGCCAAGGAGATCTCACAGCGCTACGACTTCAAGAACGTGGGCGCCTCCATCTCCTGGTCCGGCGAGAAGATCCTGATGGAGGCGAACTCCGAGGAGCGGGTCAAGGCCATCCTCGATGTGTTCGAGACCAAGCTGGTCAAGCGCGGTATCTCGCTGAAGGCGCTGGACGCGGGAGAGCCCCAGCTCTCCGGCAAGGAGTACAAGATCTTCGCGTCCATCGAGGAGGGCATCTCCCAGGAGAACGCGAAGAAGGTGGCGAAGATCATTCGCGACGAGGGCCCGAAGGGCGTGAAGGCGCAGGTGCAGGGCGACGAGCTGCGCGTCAGCTCGAAGAGCCGTGACGACCTGCAGGCCGTGCAGGCGCTGCTCAAGGGCAAGGACTTCGACTTCGCGCTGCAGTACGTGAACTACCGGTAGCCGTCGGCCGCCAACCGGCTTCGGCTGGTGGTTCTTTGCGCGTACGAGAAAAGTTGCGCCTACGAGGAAGGGTGGGCACCCGAGGGTGCCCGCCCTTCTCGCCTGCTGGCTGCGGCCTCGGGGCGCGCGCTCAACGGCGCGAGTCGCCGAACAGGATGCGGTAGAGGATGAGCAGCACGAGCGAGCCGCCGATCGCGGCGGCCCACGTGGCCCCGTCGTAGAACTGCTTGGCGATCGGGTGGTCCAGCCAGCGTGCGGAGATCCAGCCGCCGATGAAGGCGCCCGCGATGCCGATGATGGTCGTACCGATGAAGCCGCCCGGGTCACGGCCCGGCAGCAGGAATTTGGCTATGGCTCCGGCCAACAGTCCCAGAATGATCCAGCTGATGATGCCCATGCCCTGAACCTGCCTCTCCGCGCTGTGCCTGTGCTGTGATCCTGCTCCGGACCTGCTGTGTCATGCCTTCGAGTTCGAGCAGCCGGTGGTCGTGCCGGTGTTCCTGGCGCGTCGTCGGGAAGGACGCCTGGTCGGCGGCGGTCGGTTGCAGCGATCAGTAGGGTGCCGCCCATGACAAAGTCCGGATCCGAGTTGCGGCGCACCCTGGGCGTCGGGGACGCCGTGGTCATCGGGCTCGGGTCGATGGTGGGTGCCGGGATCTTCGCGGCGTTGGGCCCCGCGGCACGGGCGGCAGGGTCCGGTCTGCTCCTCGGGCTCGCGGTCGCGGCCGTGGTCGCGTACTGCAACGCGATGTCCTCGGCACGGCTGGCCGCTCTCTATCCAGCCTCCGGTGGCACATATGTGTACGGGCGTGAGCGTCTCGGCGCCTTCTGGGGGTATCTGGCCGGCTGGTCGTTCGTCGTCGGGAAGACGGCCTCCTGTGCGGCGATGGCGCTCACCGTGGGCGCGTACGTCTGGCCGGGGCAGGCGCACGCGGTGGCGGTCGGGGCCGTGGTGGTCCTCACCGCGGTCACCTACGGCGGCACGCAGAAGTCCGCCTGGCTGACCCGGGTGATCGTTTCGGTGGTCCTCGCGGTCCTCGCTTCCGTGGTGGTCGTGTGTCTCGGCTCGGACGCCTCCGACGCCGGGCGGCTGGAGGTCGGGGTCTCCGGTGGCGCGGGCGGGGTGCTTCAGGCGGCGGGGCTGCTGTTCTTCGCGTTCGCCGGATACGCGCGGATCGCGACGCTCGGTGAGGAGGTACGGGATCCGGCGCGCACCATTCCGCGCGCGATCCCGACGGCCCTGGGTATCGCGCTCGTGGTGTACGCGGCGGTCGCGGTGGCGGTCCTTTCGGTGCTGGGGCCGGACGGGCTCGGGCGCGCCTCGGCGCCGCTGGCCGACGCCGTGCGGGCGGCCGGTGTGCCGGGGCTCGTGCCGGTGGTACGGGTGGGTGCGGCCGTGGCCGCGCTCGGCTCGCTCCTCGCCCTGATCCTGGGCGTCTCACGGACGACGCTGGCCATGGCCCGCGACCGTCATCTGCCGGGCGCCCTGGCCGCCGTACATCCGCGTTTCCAGGTACCGCACCGGGCGGAGCTGGCCGTGGGCGCGGTGGTCGCCGCGCTGGCCGCGACGGTGGACCTGCGGGACGCGATCGGGTTCTCCTCCTTCGGTGTACTGGCGTACTACGCCGTGGCCAACGCGTCCGCCTGGACGCTGAGTCCCGCTCCGGCGGCGCGGGTGGTGCCGGTGCTGGGAGTCTTCGGGTGCGTGACCCTGGCGGTCGCGCTGCCGGCGGTTTCGGTCGTCGTGGGCGCGGCTGTGCTGGGGGTGGGTGCGGCGGCGTACGGCGTGAGGGTACGGGCGGGCTCGCGGTAGCCACCGGCAGGGCCTCGGTGGCGGGCGGGTCGCTACGAGGCCTGTGCCGCCGCCGTGCGTATGCGGAAGTCGGGCCACGGGGCCAAGTCCGTGTCGTCGTTGGACTCCTCGTACCAGCCGGAGCCCTCCAGCCAGGTGTCCAGCCACGCCTCCAGGTCGGGTGCGTCCACGTACCAGGCGTGGTCGGCCTCGTCGGCGTTCGGCTCGAAGAGCAGGACCGTGCCCCGGGGGCTGCGGCAGTCCACGCACGCGTACATCCCGCAGCCCCAGTGGGATATCGGCAGGACCCCCTCCGGCCAGGGCCAGTCCGGGTCCTGGCGGCCGCTCTCCCGGTGGGCGAGGTACTGCGGGACGGCGGCGGGCTCGCCGGACGGGGAGCCTTCGAGCAGCGGCAACAGGCCGTACTCCGGACCAAAGCCGCCGTCCCCTATCCGCAGGTAGAGCGCCGCGAGCAGTGGCGGCAGGGTGAAGCCCAGGACGGCTTCGGCGCGGGTGACCGCCGTCGCGTCCACGGGCTCGGGGAGCGAAGGCCAGCCCCATGGGCGGGTGTTGCGGGCCTCCGTACCGACCCGTGCCAGCAACTGCTCGATTTCGGTCATGGGTTCATGATGCAGCGCGCCACTGACAATCGGGCGGCCTGTGGATAACCCATCAGACATCAGACGATGCGTACGTCGACGGTGTTCTCGGTGAGGAAAGCCAGTTCCTCGAATGTCGGGGCCTGCGGTCGCGGCACGGTGTCACGCCGAGGCAGGTGCGGGCGACGTCGGCGTCGTGCCGGACAAGAGTGAAGGCCGCTCGGCGCCGTAGCCGCCTCGCAGGCAGTCGGCGGCGGCGCTCAGGTCGTGGCCGAAGTAGCCGCCGGGGCCGTTCACCGCCCCTCCCAGCGCGCGGTGGGAAGCTGGCGCGTCGGTGACGTGGCGGCCGTCGAGATGGTAGGTGGAGCCGGGCTCTGGGCCGGGCCCGTACGGGTTCGTTCTTCCCCGGGCCCGGTCGAGCCAGAACTCGCGCCCCTGTGGACTGCATCGGGCCCAGCTGTTCGGCTCGGACTGGCGTTGGTGCCACCACACGTCCAGGCCTCGCGGGCTGCTCTGGGAAGCCGCCGCGACCAGGGATCGAGGGTGAGATCGACCAGGGCCCGGCCGTGCGCGGAGGGGATCCACGCGATGATCTCGCCTCGAGCACGGAGCCGACCGTCCAGCCGACCCGGTTGAGGCGCAGCACGCGAGCGTGTCCCAGATCCTCGTCGCCCGCTTCGAGCGCGTCACACAGGGATCCGCGCGCGAAGCAGCCGAGCAGGCGCACCGGCGGCTGGGCCGGTTCGAGAAAATCGCCGGGGACGTGGCCGAGGTCCCTGCAGTGACCCCACAGCTCGCCGTCCGCGCCCAGAAGCCGGTGTCCCGCGGACAGTAACGGCCGTTGGGGGTGTTCGGCCGGGTCTCCGGGACCGCCGACGCCTCGACGGTGATGTCGCGCAGCGTCGGGTCGAGCGCGCACGGGCGGTCACCGAGGACCCGTACGTACTCCAGTGGCCATTCCTCCCCGACCGGGGTGTGGGTGGCGTCGAGGGTCCGCGACGCCCCGTCAGCGTGTGGCGAACGGCTCGTCCGTGCGGACGATTTCGCGGCCCAGCGGGAGCAACGAGACCGGGATGAGCTTGAAGTTGGCGATGCCGAACGGGATGCCGATGATCGTGATGCACAGGAGGATGCCGGTCACGATGTGGGCGAGGGCGAGCCACCAGCCCGCGAGGACCAGCCACAGGACGTTGCCGACGCAGGAGGGAGCGCCCGCGTCGCGGCGCTCCACCGTCGTATAGCCGAAGGGCCACAGGGCGTAGACGCCGATACGGAAGGCCGCGATGCCAAAGGGGATGCCGATGATGGTGATGCACAACAGCAAGCCGGCGGCCAAGTAGCCGAGGAACAGCCAGAAGCCGCTCAGGACGAGCCAAATGACGTTCAGGATTGTCTTCATTGCTGGCGACCTGCCATCTGCTCGAGCCGGGCGATGCGCTCCGCCATCGGCGGGTGCGTGGAGAACATCTTCGACATTCCCTGGCCCGGGCGGAAGGGGTTGGCGATCATCATGTGGCTCGCGGTCTCGATGCGCGGCTCAGGGGGCAGCGGCAGTTGTTTGGTGCCCGCGTCGAGCTTGCGCAGGGCACTGGCGAGGGCGAGGGGGTCGCCGGTGAGCTGGGCGCCGGACGCGTCCGCCTCGTACTCCCTGGAGCGGCTGATGGCCAGCTGGATGAGGGACGCGGCGAGCGGACCCAGGATCATGATCAACAGCATGCCGAGGATGCCGGGACCCTCGTCGTCGTTCGAACGGCCGATCGGGATCAGCCAGGCGAAATTCACCAGGAACATGATCACGGAGGCGAGGGCGCCCGCGACCGACGAGATCAGGATGTCGCGGTTGTAGACGTGGCTGAGCTCGTGGCCGAGGACGCCGCGCAACTCGCGTTCGTCCAGGATGCGCAGGATTCCTTCGGTGCAGCACACCGCCGCGTTGCGCGGGTTGCGCCCCGTAGCGAACGCGTTCGGCGCTTCCGTCGGTGAGATGTACAGGCGCGGCATGGGCTGGCGGGCCTGGGTCGAGAGCTCCCGGACGATGCGGTACAGGGCCGGGGCCTCGAATTCGCTCACCGGGCGGGCGCGCATCGCGCGTAGAGCCAGTTTGTCGCTGTTCCAGTACGCGTACGCGTTCGTCCCGATCGCGATGAACAGCGCGACGACGAGGCCGGTACGCCCGAAGAAGCTGCCGATGACGATGATGAGTGCGGACAGTCCCCCGAGGAGTACGGCGGTCCTGAGCCCGTTGTGCCGGCGGTGCACGGTACGCCCTCCAAGTGGTGCGGCAGGGGAACCCTTTGCTTGCTGATGCCTTGCGTCCACTCTTCAGTGGACCCTCCCGTACTGGTCAACGCCAGGCGGGGAGCACTAGTTCCCTTGTGCGGGCGGTGGCGCGCCTACGCCGTGCGGGTGACGGTGTCAGAACAGGCCGGTGGCCGAGAAGCGCAGGACCAGCTGGGGTGCTCCGGAGAGGGCGATGCCCAGGACGGCCGTCAGAGCGATCGCGGCGGTCAGTGGGGCCGGGACGCGGTGTTGCTCGGGCTCGCCCTCGGGGGCGCGGAAGAGCAGGGTCGTCCACTGGAGGTAGTAGAAGAGCGCGATCACGACGTTCACGGCCATGACCACGGCCAGCCAGCCGAGCCCGGCGTCGACGGCCGCCGAGAAGACGGTGACCTTCGCGAAGAGGCCGATGATGCCCGGCGGCAGCCCCGCGAGGCACAGCAGGAAGAAGCCGAGCATCAGCGCGGACAGGGGGCTCCTCGCGTACAGGCCTCGGTAGTCGCTGATGCGGTTCAGGGGGCACGTACGGGCGACGAGCGCGGCCACGGCGAAGGCGCCCAGGTTCACCACGGCGTACATCAGGGCGTACGCGACGGTGGAGCCGACGGCCTTCCCGGTGTCCTTGGAGTAGGCGGCGGAGGCGATCGGGACCAGGAGGTAGCCGGCCTGGCCGACGGAGGACCAGGCGAGCAGTCGGACCGCGCTGTACGCGCGCGTGGCCTGCTGGCGCAGGGCGCCGACGTTGCCGACGGTCATGGTGAGGGCGGCCAGCGCGGCGAGCGCGGGGCCCCAGACGTCCGCGTACGAAGGGAAGGCGACGACGGTGACGAGGATCAGGCCGGAGAAGCCGACCGCCTTGCCGACGACCGACAAGTAGGCGGCGACCGGCAAAGGCGCCCCTACGTAGGTGTCGGGCACCCAGAAGTGGAAGGGCACGGCGGCCGTCTTGAAGGCGAAACCGACGAGGGTGAGGACGACTCCCGCCTGGGCGAGGGTGTGGAACTGTCCCTCGACGTGCTGGATCTTGTCCGCGATCTGGGTGAGGTAGAGGGTGCCGGTCGTCGCGTAGACGAAGCTGACGCCCATGAGGCTCACGGCGGTCGCGGTGACGGAGGACAGGAAGAACTTCAGGGCCGCCTCGGAGGACTTCTTGTCGCCGCGTTTGATGCCGACGAGTGCGAAGGCGGGCAGTGAGGCGACTTCGAGGGCGACGATGAGCGTCGCGAGGTCGCGGGAGGCGGGCAGCAGGGCGGCGCCCGCGGCCGAGGAAAGCAGCAGGAACCAGAACTCCCCCTCGGGGAGTTCCTTGTTGGCGTCCTTCAGGGCCGTGACCGACAGCAGTGCTGCCAGGAGCGCGCCGCCGAGGACAAGGAGCTGGATGACGAGGGTGAAGCGGTCCGCCGTGTAGCTACAGGCGTGCGCGTCGCCGGTGAGACAGAAGGTGGCGCGGTCGCCGTCCAGAAGAGGCAGCAGCATGAGCGCGGACGCGGCGAGCCCCACCACCGACACCCAGCCGAGTACCGCCTTCTTCTCCTCTCCGATGAAGAGGTCGGCGACGAGCACGACGAGTCCGACGACCGCGGCGAGGGTGGGCGGCGCGATCGCGAGCCAGTCGACGGACTGGACCAGGGAGCTCATCGGGTGCCTCCTGCGAGGAGCTGTTGTACGGCCGGGTCGGTCAGGCCGAGGAGGGCCTTGGGCCACAGACCGGCGACGACGGTGAGGGCGACGAGCGGTGTCCAGGCCGCGAACTCGTAGCTCTGGACGTCGGCGAGCTTCGGCGCCTCCTGCCGCGGGGTCTCGCCCATGCACACACGGCGTACGACGACGAGCATGTACGCGGCCGTGAGCAGCGTTCCGAAGGCGGCGATGGCCATGAACGTCAGATACGCGGGACGGCTGAGGTCGGCGGCGGGTTTGAACGCGCCGAACAGGGCCAGCATCTCGCCCCAGAACCCTGCGAGGCCCGGGAGCCCGAGCGAGGCGACGGCGGCGAAGGCGAGGAGGCCGCCGAGACGCGGAGCCTTGCCGTAGAGCGCGGCGCCGGTCTCCTCGGCGAGGGCGTCGAGGTCGGTGGTGCCCGTGCGGTCCTTCAGCGCCCCGACGAGGAAGAAGAGAAGGCCGGTGATGAGGCCGTGGGCGATGTTGGCGAACAGTGCGCCGTTCACGCCGGTCGGGGTCATCGTCGCGATGCCGAGCAGGACGAATCCCATGTGGCCGACGGACGAGTACGCGATGAGCCGCTTGAGATCGCCCTTCGCGCCCTGCTTAGCGAGAGCCAGGCAGGCCAGGGATCCGTAGATGATCCCGACCACGGCGAAGGCGGCGAGATAGGGGGCGAAGGTGTGCATCCCGTCCGGCGCGATCGGCAGCAGAATCCGGACGAACCCGTACGTACCCATCTTCAGCATGACACCGGCCAACAGGACCGAGCCGACGGTGGGCGCGGCGGTGTGGGCGTCCGGCAGCCAGCTGTGCAGCGGCCACATCGGCGTCTTGACCGCGAGCCCGATTCCGATCGCCAAAACGGCGATGACCTGCACGGATGTGGTCAGCGACCGGCCGTTGTCAGTGGCGAGTGCCACCATGTCGAATGTGCCCGCCTTGATTCCGATCAGGAGCAGGCCCAGCAGCATGACGACCGAACCGAGCAGTGTGAAGAGGATGAACTTCCAGGCCGCGGCCTGGCGCTGCGCACCGCCCCACCGGGCGATGAGGAAGTACATCGGGATGAGCACGATCTCGAACGCGAGGAAGAACAGCAGCAGATCGAGGACGGCGAAGGTCGCGAGGGTGCCGGACTCGAGGACGAGCAGCAGTGCGACGAAGGCCTTCGGGGTCGGCCCCGCGGGCATCTTGAAGTAGCTGTAGAGCGCGCAGAGGAAGGTCAGCAGCGCGGTCAGGACCAGAAGGGGGAGGGAAATGCCGTCGATGCCGAGGTGGATCCGCACGTCGAGCGCGGGGATCCAACTGATGTCCGTCGTGGCCTGCATCTTCGACGGGTGGTCGTGGTCGAAGCCGAGCGCGAGGACGATCGCGGCGATGAGCACCACGCCGGTGACGATCACGCCGTGCCGCAGCACCGCCTGGTCCGGCGACTTCCCCTTCAGTCCGGGCGGCGCGGGCAGGAGAGCGGCGGCGGCGCCGATGAGCGGCCCGACGACGATCAACGCGAGAAGAATCTGCATCACGGATTCACTGATATCGATCACGCCTGCTCACGCTCCCGTGGCGACGAGGAGGGCGGCGACCACCAGGACGACGGTGCCGGCGAGCAGCGCGCTCACATAGGTCTGCACATTGCCGGTCTGCGCGCGCCGTACGGCGGCGCCGAGCAGGCGGGGTAGGGCGGCGGCGCCGCGTACGTAGGTGTCGACGACCTCGCGGTCGAGGAACCGGACGAGTGTGGCTCCGGCCTGGACGGGGCGGACGAACAGCACGTGGTACACGGCGTCGAGGTGGAATCCGACGGCCGCGTGCCGGTGCAGCGGGCCGAGCAGCAGCCGTCCGGGGTCCGCCGGGTCGGGGGCGTAGGCCACGTCTCCGAACGCGGGTGCGTGGCTGGCGATCGCCTCCGCCTCGACCAGCGCGGGCTCGGCGTCGGGGTGGGCCGCGACCGCACCCATCGGCACGCGGGGAGCCAGCGCGGTGGTGTGCCGCCAGGCGCCGTAGGTGATGATCCCGCCGACCAGAGCGAGCCCCGTGCCGAGGACGGAGGTGGTGAGGACCGGTGTGAGGTCGCGGCCGTCGAACCATTCGGGCAGTGGGCCGTACGCGAGCCCGAAGGCGAGAGAAGGGACGGCGAGCACCCACAGCACGACGGTCATGCTGCGCGGCTCCTTGCCGTGGTCGGGGGCCTCGACGCCCCGGCCGTGGAAGGCCAGCAGCCACAGCCGGGTCGCGTACGCGGCGGTGAGCACGGCGGTGACCAGGCCGGCGACGAGGACGATCCAGCCCGCGGAGCCGGGGGCGTGCTCGGTGTGGCCGGTGGCGACGTGCTCGGCTGCGCCGAGGACGGCCTCCTTGGAGAAGAAGCCGCTGAACGGCGGGATCGCGGCGAGCGCGAGCAGCGCCACGGTCATCGTCCAGTAGGCGTCGGGGACGCGGGATCGCAGGCCCGTCATGCGGGACATGACGGCCAGCGAGTTGGTGCCAGAGGCGTGGATGATCACGCCGGCGGCGAGGAACAGCAGCGCCTTGAAGGCGCCGTGGGACAGGAGGTGGAAGACGGCGGCACCGCGGTCGCCGACGGCGAGGGCGCCGGCCATGTAGCCGAGCTGGCCGATCGTCGAGTACGCGAGGACACGCTTGATGTCGTCCTGGGCGAGTGCGGCGAGTGCCGAGCCCGCCATCGTGACGGCGGCCATGACGGCGAGGACCACCATCGCGGCCGAGGAGGCCTGGAAGACGGGGAGGAGCCGGGCGACGAAGTAGATACCGGCGGCGACCATCGTCGCGGCGTGGATCAGGGCAGAGACGGGTGTCGGGCCCGCCATCGCGTCGGGCAGCCAGGTGTGCAGCGGGAACAGCGCCGACTTGCCCGCCACGCCGGCGAGGAGCAGCAGGGCGATCAGCGTCGGATGGTGCAGTCCGCCGCTCGCGACGGTGCCGAGGACCGTGGTGATGCGGAAGGACCCGGCGTCGGTGCCGAGGGCGAACAGACCGATGAGGAAGGGGACGTCGCCGAGTTTGGTGACCAGGAAGGCCTTGATCGAGGCGGCGCGGGCCTCGGGGGTCTCCCAGTAGTGGCCGACCAGGAAGTACGAGCAGATGCCCATGACCTCCCAGCCGACCAGGAGCACGATCAGGTCGCCGGAGTAGACGACGAGCAGCATCGCGGAGGTGAAGAGGGAGACGAGAGCGGCGTACGAGAGGTAGCGCGGGTCGTTGCGCAGGTAGCCCGTCGAGTAGATCTGCACGCAGGAGGCGACGACGCCGACGAGTACGGCGACGAGGGCGGCGAAGCCGTCGATGTGCAGGGCGAGTTCGATCGGGACCGAGCCGGTGGGCGTCAGTTCGGTGGCCGCGTTGATGGCCAGGCCGCCGCCCTGGCGCACGGCGACCAGTACGGCGAGGACGAGCGAGGCGAGGGACGGGAGTACCGCGAGGGGGCGGACGTAGCCGGGGGCCGTGCGGCCGAGGAGGAGTCCGGCTGCGGCGCCCAGGAACGGAAGGAGGGGGACGAGGACGGCGAGGGTGGTCGTGGTCACGCGGTGGCCTCAGCCTTCTCGTCTCCCGTGACGGGGGCTTCTTCGGTGCCGTCGCCGTGGGAGCCGTCCGGGGCGGGGCCCTCGGCGGCGTCGCGGAGCTTGTCGATGTCCGAGGTGCCGCGGCCCCGGTAGACGGCGAGGACGATCGCCAGACCGATGCCGATCTCGGCGGCCGCGATGGCGATGGTGAACAGGGTCAGGGCCTGGCCGGAGTGGAGCGTGTCCCGGGCGGTCCTGGAGAGCCAGACGTCGAAGGCGACGAGGTTCAGGTTGACGGCGTTGAGCATGAGCTCGACGGACATCAGGACCAGGATCGCGTTGCGGCGCGCGAGGACTCCGTACAGGCCCGTGCAGAAGAGGAGGGCGGAGAGCACGGCGGGATAGGCGAGGTGCATCAGCGGGTCCCTTCCTTCTCGCTGCGGCGGCTCTGGTCACCCGTGGGGGTGCCGGCGTCCGTTGTGGTGGTCGCGTCCGCCTTCGCCTTGCGGGAGAGGACGATCGCGCCGACCAGGGCGGCGAGGAGGAGGACGGAGAGGGCCTCGAAGGGGAGGACCCAGTTCTGGAAGAGGCTCGCTCCGGTGACGTCGGTGGAGCCGGCGGCGGGGCCCTTCAGGTCGACCCAGGTGGTGCGGAAGGCGTCCACGACCACCCAGACGAGGGCGGCGGCCGCGGCGACGGCAACTGTGAGGGCGGCCCAGCGGTTGCCGGAGTCGGCGTCCGGGGAGCGGCCGATCGGCGCCTTGGTGAGCATCAGACCGAACAGGAGGAGGACGACGACGGAACCGACGTAGATGAGGACCTGCACCCAGGCGATGAACTCGGCCGTGAGCAGGAGGTACTCGACGGCGAGGCCGCCGAGCGTCATCACCAGCCACAGGGCGGCGTGCACCAGCTGCTTGGTGGTGACGGTGACGATCGCGGCGCCGAAGGTGACCAGGCCGACGAGGAGGAAGGCGATCTCGACGCCCGTCGGGGAGAGGAAGCCGTGGCTTGCGGCGGCGGTGGCCGTGGCCCGCGCCGCGGCGGCCGTGGCTGCTGCGAGGCTCACGACGCACCGTCCTGCGGGTCGGAGGGCTTGGAGGGCTCGGGCGTGACCGGGGTCGTGCCCGCGGTCGTACCTCTGCCCGTGCCCGTGGTCGTGCCCGCGGTCGCGTCCGTGGTCGTAGTCGTGCCGCTGGCCGGGGGTTCGGGCTGGGCAGGCTGTTCGGCTGTCTGCGCCGTGAGTTCGGCTGCCTCGGCTGCTGTGGCTGCCTCGGCGGCGAGCTTGTCGGCGGTTTTGCGGGCGGCGGCCAGTTCCTTCGGTTCCTCGGCGCCGGGGTCGAGGGCGGGCGGGGCCGGAACCGTCCACATCCACTCGCGGAGCTTGTCGCGCTCGTGGGTGAGTTCGTGGATGTCGGTCTCCGCGTACTCGAACTCCGGGGACCAGAACAGCGCGTCGAAAGGACAGACCTCGATGCAGATACCGCAGTACATGCACAGGGAGAAGTCGATGGCGAAGCGGTCGAGGACGTTGCGGCTGCGCTCGCGGCCACCGGGGGCGGCCGGCGGGACCGTCTCCTTGTGGGAGTCGATGTAGATGCACCAGTCCGGGCACTCGCGGGCGCACAGCATGCAGACCGTGCAGTTCTCCTCGAACAGGCCGATGACGCCGCGGGAGCGGGGCGGGAGTTCGGGCTGGGCGTCCGGGTACTGCGCGGTGACGGTCTTCTTCGTCATCGTGCGGAGGGTGACGGCCAGGCCCTTGGCGAGTCCGGAGCCAGGAATGCGGGGACGGGTGGGCGGGAGAGGCTCGGCCATGGTTACGAGATCACCACCTTGACGATGCCGGTGAGGGCGATCTGGGCGAGAGAGAGGGGAACGAGGAGGGTCCAGGAGAGTTTCTGGAGCTGGTCCTCGCGCAGGCGGGGGTAGGTGACGCGCAGCCAGATCACGACGAAGGCGAGGAGGGCCGTCTTCAGCAGGGTCCAGACCCAGCCGAGGCCGTCGGCACCCCACGGGCCGTGCCAGCCGCCCAGGAAGAGGACGGTGGTCAGACCGCACAGGACGACGATTCCGGCGTACTCGGCGAGGAGGAAGAGCGCGAAGCGCAGGCCGGTGTACTCGGTGTACGCGCCGAAGATGATCTCCGAGTCGGCGACGGGCATGTCGAAGGGCGGCCGCTGGAGTTCGGCGAGGCCCGCCACGAAGAAGACGACCGCGCCGACGATCTGCCAGGGCACCCACCACCACTCGAAGGCGGCGACGATGCCGGGCAGGGAGACCGTGCCGGCCGCCATCGCGACGGAGGCGGCGGTCAGCAGCATCGGGAGTTCGTACGCGAGGAGCTGCGCGGCGGTGCGCAGGCCGCCGAGGAGGGAGAACTTGTTCGCCGAGGCCCAGCCCGCCATGAGCGAGCCGAGGACGCCCACGCCCATCACGGCGAGAACGAAGAAGATGCCCGCGTCGACGACCTGGCCGACGGCGCCCTCGCCCGGGCCGATCGGGATGGCGAGGAGGACGAGCAGGTACGGGAGGAGGGCGACGGCGGGGGCGAGCTGGAAGATACGGCGGTCCGCACCCGTGGGGACGATGTCTTCCTTCTGTGCGAACTTCACGCCGTCCGCGACGAGTTGGGCCCAGCCGTGGAAGCCGCCGGCGTACATCGGGCCGAGGCGGCCCTGCATGTGGGCCATCACCTTGTGCTCGGTCTGACCGACGATCAGGGGGAACGTCAGGAACACGACGAAGACGACCAGGAGGCGTAGGGCGACGTCGAGAGCGTCGTTCACTGCGTGCCTCCGGTTGGGTTTCTGGGGGTGGGGTCTTCGGGGGTGGGGTCTTCGGGGGTGGGGGTGGAGCCGGGGTCCGAGTCGGAGTCCAGTTCCGAGTCCGAGTCGGGGGATGCGGGGGGTTTCGCGGTGGCCTCGGGGGCGGGCCTCGGGGCGGCTGCGGGCTCCGGGGTGGCCCCCGGCTCCGAACCGGACTCCGGCGCCGACTCCTGCGCCGGCTCCTGCTTCGGCTCCTGCTTCGGCTCGTCGAACGCGGGGCGGGCGTGGTGCCAAGGGGCGTCGGAGCTGCGCGGCGCCGCGGGCCTTGCTGGTACGGCGGCAGCGGGCGGCTCGGCGGGAACTGTCGGCCCCGCGGGGGGCGTTGGTTCGGTGGAGGGTGTTGGTTCGGTGGGAGCGGGCGGCTCGGTGGCCTGCGTCCTTTGTGTCGCCGAGCCCTGGCTCGCGCTGCGCGCACGGCGGGGGCCGGCGGGAGGCGTCGGCTCGGCGACCCCAGGGGCGCCGGGGGCTGTCGTGGTCGCCTGCTGGTCGGTGGCCGGGGCCTCGGTCTGCTGGCTGGCCGAGCCCTGGCTCGCGCTGCGCGCCCGGCGCGGTGGCGTCGGGGCCTGCGCACCGGCAGTGGCGGCAGTGGTGGCACCGGCGGCGGGACCGGTCCCCGTGCCGCCGGTGGTGGTGGCCTGGCTTGCCGAGCCCTCGCCCGCCGTGCGGGCCCGCCGCACCGGGCGGTCGCCGGCGGCTCGGGCCGCTCCGCGCGCCGGGCGGGCGGGGGCCGGGGCGAGCTGGCCCTTCAGGGGACCCCATTCGTTGGGGTCGGGGACGCCGGGCGGAAGCATCTGGCGGCGCTTGGGGCCACCGTGATCGGACTCCCCCGGCTCCTTCGCCCCGGGCCAGGCCTTGGCGACGCGGGCGGCGAGGACGAAGTCCTTGCGGAGGGGGTGGCCTTCGAAGCCCTCGGGGAGAAGAAGGGGGGCGAGGCCCGGGTGGCCCTCGAAGGTGACGCCGAACATTTCGTGGGTCTCGCGCTCGTGCCAGCCGGCGCCGGCGTACACGGAGACCGCCGTCGCCAGGACGGGTGCCTCGTGCGGGACGGTCGTACGGACGAGGAGGCGGCGTACGGGGGACAGGGCCACCACGTGCGCGGCGACGCGGAAGCCCGTGCCGGGTTCGTCGACGGCGCTCAGCCAGTCGAAGTAGGTGCAGCCCAGCGAGTCGCGCGCGGTCTCCAGGGCGGAGAGCCAGGCAGTCGGCGGTACGTCGACCGTCAGGACCTCGTACGACTCCTCGGCCGTGGCCTCCGGGCCGAAGAGTTCCTCGACGGGGGCGGGGAGCCAGCCGACGGTCATCGGTCCTCCCCCACGGCGGGCGGACGCACCAGGTCGCTCTGGAGGGCGGCGGCCGACGGACGCGGCGAGGAGCTGTAGCGCTCCCCCAGCGACTCCCGGGCGATCTTCTCCTGGAGCTTGAGGATGCCCTGGAGCAGCGCCTCGGGGCGGGGCGGGCACCCGGGGACGTAGACGTCCACCGGGATGATCTGGTCGACGCCCTTGGTGACGGAGTAGGAGTCCCAGTATGGGCCGCCGCAGTTGGAGCACGCGCCGAAGGAGATGACGTACTTCGGCTCGGGCATCTGCTCGTAGAGGCGCTTGACGGCCGGGGCCATCTTGTCCGTGACCGTGCCGGAGACGACCATCAGGTCGGCCTGGCGCGGACCCGGCGCGAACGGGATCACGCCGAGCCGGATGAAGTCGTGCCGGGCCATCGACGCGGCGATGAACTCGATCGCGCAGCAGGCGAGACCGAAGTTGAAGACCCAGAGCGAGTAGCGGCGGCCCCAGTTCAGGACCACCTTCATCGGCTCCGGAGCCAGCCGGGAGAGCACGCCGAGCCGCTTCGGCTCGGGAAGCAGCACCGGCTCGGGAAGCATGGACTCGGGCGGCGGCGCCGGCTCGGAGGTCGTCGAGGGGGTCACGTCCGAGGGGGTCACGTCCATGTCAGGACGCCCTTCTTGTATGCGTACAGCAGGCCCACGGCCAGGAAGCCGAGGAAGATGAACATCTCCACGAGGGTGGCCGCGCCGTAGCCGGGCGCGGCGAAGACGGTCGCCCAGGGGAAGAGGAAGATCGAGTCGACGGCGAAGATGACGTAGAGGAAGGCGTAGACGTAGTAGCGGACCTGGGTGTGGGCCCAGCCCTCGCCGACGGGGTCGACGCCGCACTCGTACGTCAGGAGTTTCTCGGGGGTCGGGACCACCGGCCGCAGCAGACGGCCCGCCCCGAAGGCGACGGCGACGAAGAGCACGCCGACGACGGCGAGCAGTCCGACGACCGAGTACGACTGGAAGTAGCCCGCCGCGACGACGGCCCCGGTTGCCGTGACAACGGTCGGTTCCGGCACGTCAGCCCCTCACTCCCTGACCTCGTTGCGCCCGGCGCGCGCCCCGTCGCGCACGCTGTGATGCGCCCCGTTCGACGATCTGTACGGACGGGAGTCTAGGGCCTGCTAAAGAGACGGTAAGCAGCCCGTCACGCATTGGCTATCGGGGACATGTCACGGACTCGTCCGCCTCGCCCGTCGCCGGGTTCCCGGACTCGCCCGGCTCACGTGTCACCGGATTCCCGTCCGCACCTCGCGGTCACTTCCCATTTCACCTCGCGAGCACATCCAGGTACACCGCGCGGCGGCGATCGCTTTCACCTCAAGGGGTGGGGTTTTCCCCAGTGGATCGTGGCGGTCGACCTCATGGCGCGGCGGCTCGCCGCCGGGCAGGCTAGCGAATATGACCGAACGCATCATCCCTGTCGGCCCTGTCGGCCCTGTCGGCCCCGTCGGCCCGTCGGACACGCCGCGAGCCCTGGATATACCGGGCGCACCGGATGTACCCGACAAGTCGGCCGACAGTGACCGGCTGCCTCCCCCACGTTTCGCCCTCAGCCGGCAGACGTGGAAGGAGATCGCGCACCTCCTCGCCAATCTGCCGGCCTCGATCTTCGGCTTCGTGTACGTCGTGACGCTCATCTCCACGGGCGCGGGGCTGGCCGTGACGGTGATCGGGCTGCCGCTGCTCGCGGGCGGGCTGCGGGGCACGCGGCTGCTGGGCCGGATGGAGCGGGCGCGGGCGCGCAAGCTGCTCGGCGTGCGGATCGACGAGCCGAGTCCGATGCCGGTGCGCGGGACGGGTTTCTTCCCCTGGCTGTGGTCGAGCCTGCGGGACCCGGTGGCCTGGCGGACGGCGCTGTACGACTTCATCCGGCTGCCGTGGGGCATCGTCACGTTCACGGTCACGCTGACGTCGTTGTTCCTGCTGTGGCCGGTGCTGCCGTTCCTCGCTCGGGGGCTGACGAACGTGGACCGGGCCATGGTGCGCGGGCTGCTGTCGCCCTCGGACGAGTTGGAGCGGCGCATCGCCGAGCTGGAGTCGGACCGGGGGGTCGTGGTCGACACGGCCGCGGCGGACCTGCGGCGCATCGAGCGGGATCTGCACGACGGGGCGCAGGCGCGGCTCGTCAACCTCGCGATGGGGCTCGGGCTCGCCAAGGAGAAGCTCCTCGAGGGCCAGGCCGACGAGACCGTCGCGGCCATGGTCGACGAGGCGCACGGCGAGGTGAAGCTGGCCCTGCAGGAGCTGCGCGATCTGGCCCGTGGCATCCATCCCGCGGTCCTCACCGACCGGGGCCTCGACGCGGCGCTGTCGTCGGTCGCCTCGCGCTGCACCGTGCCGGTGAAGGTGACGGCCGACCTCCCGACGCGACCGGCCGCCGCCATCGAGGGCATCGCCTACTTCACCGTGTCCGAGCTGTTGCAGAACGTCAGCAAGCACAGCGGGGCGCGCTCCGCGTCCGTCGACGTGTGGCGGTCGGACGAGCGGCTGCTCATACAGGTCCAGGACAACGGGCGCGGTGGGGCCGCCCTCGACGGCGGTACGGGGATGGCGGGGCTCGCGGACCGGCTGGGCGCGGTGGACGGGCTGTTCGTCGTCGACTCGCCGCCCGGCGGGCCGACCACCATCACGGCGGAGCTGCCTTGGCGGGACCGGGGGGACGGGCGGGGCTGACGGGGCTGACGGGGCCGACGGGGCTGACGGGGCTGACGGGGCGAGTGGGACGGGCGGGACCGGCGGACGGGCCTTGGCCGGGGGGTCTTGGCGGGGCGGTCGGTGGGTCTTGGCGGGGCGGTCGGTGGGTCTTGGCGGGGCGGTCGGTGCGGGGTCTGCGCATGACTGAGATGTATGTGCGGTTTCCGTACGGCTGAGGTGCCTGTGTGTGATTTCCGTACGTCTGAGGCATCTGCGTCGTTTCCGTACGGGCGCGGCCTCTGCCCGGTTTCCTACAGGCGCGGCCCCCGCGTTTTCCGGGCGGGCGTCGGGCTCCGGGGTAGGGAAAACCCCCGTCCCAAGACGCCGACCCGCTCCATGGTCGGGAAGGGCCGGGGACAGCAGGGTGGGAGTACGAGCCGACGAGCAGGACGAGTAGAACGGACGACACCGATGGCGACGGAGTACGGACAGGGGTACGGGTACCCGAGCGGGCCCGGATTCCACGAGGCGGGCGCCGAGGAGCGGCGGCACCGTCTCCCGGCACCGCTGCGGGCGCCGATCGAGGCGCGCAGCTGGCGCGAGTTCGGTTATGTGATGTCGGGCCTGCCGGTCGGCATCCTCATGTTCACGTTCGCCGTCACGATGTTCTCGCTCGGCATGGGGCTGCTGATCACCTTCCTGGGGATCCCGGTGCTCGCCGCGGCCCTCGCCGGCATCCTCGGGTTCGGCGCGCTGGAGCGGGCGCGGGCGCGTGGGTTGCTCGGGATCGAGGTGGCCGCGCCGGAGCCCCTGCGGGTGCGCAAGCACGGGGCGATGGCGTGGATGGGTGCGATCCTCAAGAGCGGTTCGGCGTGGCGGCATCTGTTGTACTCGGTGGTGCAGTTCCCGTGGTCGGTGTTCTCGTTCGTGGTGGCGTTGAGCTTCTGGGTGTACGGCTGGGCGATGCTGACGTATCCGCTGTGGTTCTGGCTCTTCCCGGTGTACGGCGGGCAGGGCGGCCTCCAGCTCTACGGCGACGGCGCGCACCGCATCTACCTGGACAACCCCTTCGAGATCACCGTCACCGCGCTGCTGGGGCTGCTGATCACGATGGCCACGCCGTGGATCGTGCGGGCGCTGACCACGGTGGACCGGGTGATGGTGGCGGGGCTGCTCGGGCCGTCGCGGCTGGCGAGCCGGGTGGTCGAGCTGGAGTCGGACCGGGGGGTCGTGGTCGACACGGCCGCGGCGGACCTGCGGCGCATCGAGCGGGATCTGCACGACGGGGCGCAGGCGCGGCTCGTCAATCTCGCGATGGGGCTCGGGCTTGCCAAGGAGAAGCTCACCGAGGATCCGCGGGCCGCGGCGCGGATGGTGGACGAGGCGCACGGTGAGGTGAAGACGGCGTTGCAGGAGCTGCGGGATCTGGCGCGTGGGATTCATCCGGCCGTGCTGACCGATCGTGGGCTGGATGCGGCACTGTCTTCCGTGGCCTCGCGGTGCACCGTGCCGGTGCAGGTGGATGTGGATCTTCCCGCTCGGCCGGCGCCGGCGATCGAGGGGATCGCGTACTTCACCGTCTCCGAGCTGCTGCAGAACATCAGTAAGCATGCGCGGGCGACGCGGGCGATGGTCGATGTGTGGCGGGTCGATAACCGGTTGATGGTTCAGGTTGTCGACGATGGTGTGGGTGGGGCCGATGTTTCCGGTGGTTCCGGGCTTGCGGGGCTGGCGGAGCGGCTCGATGCGGTGGACGGGGTTCTGGTGGTGGACTCTCCTGTGGGTGGGCCCAGTCGGATTACTGCGGAGTTGCCCTGGCGGGGGTGAGCGGGGGGCGTGGGGTGGGGTGTTTCTCGCCCCCGCCGCCCCTACCCGTCCCATCCCGGGGGCTCCGCCCCCACCCCCCCGGCGGGGCTCCGCCCCTGCACCCCAGCGGACCACGGCCGCAACCCCGCGAGACCCCGCCCTCGCGAGCCCGCGCGCGCCCCCGCACCCCGGGGGCTCCCCGAATCCCACTGCCCTGCCCCTACGCCCCACCAAAGAACCTTTACGAGGCGGCACGAGTGCGCCCCCAGGGGCACCGCCGCCCCCTCCTCCCCCCACCAGCCCGAAATCCCCGCCCCCCTGAACCCCACCCGGAGCCAAAAGTGCGCCCCCCGTATTCCCCCTCCCCCCACCCCCTGATTTCCCTTGATTTCCCTTGATTCCCCTTGCCCCGGCACAGGGCGGTTCGAATGCTGGGATGCTGTGGGCTGATGTATGAGCGGGGACGCGGCCGGCGTGGGTCGGGGAATGGTGTGGGGGGCCGAGAATCGTGGAGGACAGGGTGCGGGTGGTCATCGCCGAGGATTCAGTGCTGCTCAGGGAGGGCCTGACCCGGTTGTTGACCGACCGCGGGCACGACGTCGTGGCCGGTGTCGGAGACGGCGACGCGCTGATCAAGACCATCACCGACCTGGCGGCCCAGGACTCGCTGCCGGACGTCGTGGTCGCCGACGTACGGATGCCGCCGACGCACACCGACGAGGGCGTGAAGGCGGCCGTGCAGCTGCGCAAGCAGCACCCGGGGGTGGGGGTGCTGGTGCTGTCGCAGTACGTGGAGGAGCGCTACGCCACCGAACTGCTGGCCGGTTCGAGCCGTGGCGTCGGCTACCTGCTCAAGGACCGCGTCGCGGAGGTGCGCGAGTTCGTGGACGCGGTGGTGCGGGTGGCCCAGGGGGGTACCGCGCTGGACCCGGAAGTGGTCGCGCAGCTGCTCGGGCGCAGCCGTAAGCAGGACGTGCTGGCCGGGCTCACCCCGCGGGAGCGGGAGGTCCTAGGACTTATGGCCGAGGGACGCACCAACTCGGCGATCGCGCGGCAGCTCGTGGTGAGTGACGGAGCGGTCGAGAAGCACGTCAGCAATATCTTCCTGAAACTCGGACTTTCCCCGAGCGACGGCGATCACCGGCGTGTTCTCGCGGTCCTCACCTATCTGAACTCCTGAGGGACTGACACTGGGTCAGCAGAACGGAAGCGCCCCCGGGTGACAGGGACGCCCGACACGGCACCAGAGCGGCGCGAGACCGGCACGAGAACCAAAGGATGAGGTAGAAGCGTCTTCCAGAGGAGCGTCGGGGGCGAGTAAGTCATGACAAATCAGGGCGTCGAACCGTCTCAAAATGGTGTCCATCATGCGAACGGCCGGGGGAAGGCGACCCTTACAGACGTAGGGTTGATCCTGGGAGGGCCTGCGGGAAGGCCACTCCCAGACAGCCGCCTCGAAGGAGGTCCAGTTAAGTGACCAGCCAGGTCAGTAGCCCAGCGGAGCACGCCGACGAAGCCGTCGTAGGAGAACAGCGCAAACCGGCGGGGGCGAAGGAAACACGCCGGCTCGACCGGGTGATCATCCGGTTCGCGGGCGACTCCGGTGATGGAATGCAACTCACCGGCGACCGCTTCACCTCCGAGACGGCGTCCTTCGGCAACGATCTTTCGACGCTGCCGAACTTCCCCGCCGAAATCCGAGCGCCCGCAGGCACCCTGCCGGGCGTTTCTTCATTTCAGCTGCATTTCGCGGACCATGACATCCTCACACCCGGTGACGCGCCGAATGTGCTGGTGGCCATGAATCCGGCGGCGCTCAAGGCGAACATCGGTGATGTGCCGCGCGGCGCGGAGATCATCGTCAACACGGACGAGTTCACGAAGCGGGCGATGGCGAAGGTCGGTTACGCGGCCAGCCCGCTGGAGGACGGTTCGCTGGACGGGTACGCCGTCCATCCGGTCCCGCTGACGACGATGACGGTCGAGGCGCTCAAGGAGTTCGAGCTGTCCCGCAAGGAGGCCGAGCGCAGCAAGAACATGTTCGCGCTGGGGCTTCTGTCGTGGATGTATCACCGGCCCACCGAGGGCACGGAGAAGTTCCTGCAGACCAAGTTCGCGAAGAAGCCCGAGATCGCCGCCGCCAACATCGCCGCGTTCCGGGCGGGCTGGAACTTCGGTGAGACGACGGAGGACTTCGCGGTCTCGTACGAGGTCGCTCCGGCCGCCAAGACCTTCCCGACCGGCACCTACCGCAACATCTCCGGGAACCTGGCCCTGTCGTACGGCCTGATCGCCGCCTCCAAACAGGCGGACCTGCCCCTCTACCTGGGCTCTTACCCGATCACCCCCGCCTCAGACATCCTGCACGAGCTCAGCAGGCACAAGAACTTCGGCGTGCGCACCTTCCAGGCCGAGGACGAGATCGCGGGCATCGGCGCGGCCCTGGGCGCGGCCTTCGGCGGCTCCCTCGCCGTCACCACCACCTCCGGGCCGGGTGTGGCGCTGAAGTCGGAGACCATCGGGCTCGCGGTCTCCCTCGAACTGCCACTGCTGGTCATCGACATCCAGCGCGGCGGCCCGTCCACGGGTCTGCCGACGAAGACGGAGCAGGCGGACCTGCTCCAGGCGATGTACGGGCGCAACGGAGAGGCCCCGGTCCCGGTGGTCGCCCCGTGCACACCGGCCGACTGTTTCGACGCCGCCCTGGAGGCGGCCCGGATCGCCCTCACCTACCGCACCCCCGTCCTCCTCCTCTCCGACGGCTACCTGGCCAACGGCTCCGAGCCGTGGCGGATCCCGGAGGTCGACGAACTCCCGGACCTGCAGGTGCAGTTCGCACAGGGTCCGAACCACACCCTGGACGACGGCACCGAGGTGTTCTGGCCGTACAAGCGCGACCCGGGGACCCTGGCCCGCCCCTGGGCGATCCCGGGCACACCGGGGCTCGAGCACCGCATCGGCGGCATCGAGAAGCAGGACGGCACGGGCAACATCTCCTACGACCCCGCCAACCACGACTTCATGGTCCGCACCCGCCAGGCGAAGATCGACGGCATCGACGTCCCGGACATCGAGGTCGACGACCCCTCCGGCGAGGCCAACACCCTGGTGCTGGGCTGGGGTTCGACGTACGGACCCATCACCGCGGCGGTACGGCGGCTGCGGACGGCCGGGGAGAACATCGCGCAGGCCCATCTGCGCCACATCAACCCCTTCCCCCGGAATCTCGGCGCGGTGCTGGGGCGTTACGAGAAGGTGGTGATCCCCGAGATGAACCTCGGCCAGCTCGCCACGCTCGTCCGGGCGAAGTACCTGGTCGACGCGCACTCCTACAACCAGGTCAACGGCATGCCGTTCAAGGCCGAACAGCTCGCCACGGCGCTCAAGGAGGCCATCGATGGCTGAGACGTCCACAGGAAGCGCGGACACGATCGAGGCCCTCACCCTGGTGCCCAAGGCCGAGGCCAGGCAGTCCATGAAGGACTTCAAGTCCGATCAGGAAGTGCGCTGGTGCCCCGGTTGCGGTGACTACGCGGTCCTGGCCGCCGTACAGGGCTTCATGCCCGAGCTCGGCCTCGCCAAGGAGAACATCGTCTTCGTGTCGGGCATCGGCTGCTCGTCCCGCTTCCCGTACTACATGAACACGTACGGTATGCACTCCATCCACGGCCGCGCGCCCGCCATCGCGACGGGCCTCGCCTCCAGCAGGCGTGACCTGAGCGTGTGGGTGGTGACCGGTGACGGGGACGCCCTCTCCATCGGCGGCAACCATCTGATCCACGCGCTGCGCCGCAACGTGAACCTGAAGATCCTGCTGTTCAACAACCGGATCTACGGCCTCACCAAGGGGCAGTACTCGCCGACCTCCGAAGTCGGCAAGATCACCAAGTCGACGCCGATGGGCTCGCTGGACGCGCCCTTCAACCCGGTGTCCCTGGCCATCGGCGCGGAGGCGTCCTTCGTGGCCCGGACCGTGGACTCCGACCGCCAGCACCTCACCGGCGTACTGCGGCAGGCCGCCGCCCACCCGGGCACGGCGCTGGTGGAGATCTACCAGAACTGCAACATCTTCAACGACGGCGCCTTCGAGGCTCTCAAGGACAAGCAGCAGGCCGAGGAGGCGGTGATCCGCCTCGAACACGGGCAGCAGATCCGCTTCGGCGCGGACCGCGCCAAGGGTGTCGTACGGGATCAGCTGACCGGTGACCTGAAGGTCGTCACCGTCACCCCGGAGAACGAGGCACAGATCCTGGTCCACGACGCCCACTCCGCGTCCCCGACCACGGCCTTCGCGCTCTCCCGGCTGGCCGACCCGGACACCCTGCACCACACCCCGATCGGCGTCCTGCGCTCCGTGGAGCGGCCGGTCTACGACACCCAGATGGCCGACCAGCTCGACACGGCCATCGAACAGAACGGCAAGGGCGATCTCGCCACGCTCCTCGCGGGCGGGGACACCTGGACGGTCGTCGGCTGAGCGAGCCGACCGTTCGAGGCGTTGCTCGAGGCGTTATTCGAGGCGTTCAAGATGTTCCAGAGGCCCGGGTGGCTGACGCCCGGGCCTCGTCGTATGCCAGGCGGGACTTCTCGACGTCGTCCATCCGGTCCTCGGTCCAGCCGGCGAGCGCGCGCACCTGCTCGGCGGCCTCGCGGCCCAGTTCGGTGAGCGAGTAGTCGACGCGGGGCGGGATCACGGGCTTCGCGTCACGGTGGACAAGACCGTCGCGCTCCAGGGTCTGGAGGGTCTGGGTGAGCATCTTCTCGCTGACCCGGCCGATCGCCCGGCGCAGCTCGCTGAAGCGGTAGGGGCGGTCGAGGAGCTCGATCAGTACGAGCACGCCCCAGCGGCTGGTGACGTGCTCCAGGACGAGGCGGTACGGGCACATCGCCTCGCCGGTGTCGTACTTGGAGACGGCCGCGGGCTTGGAGACCGTCGCAATCTTGGAGACGGCAACAAGCTTGGACGCGGCCGGAGTGTCGGTGGGCATCTTGGCACTTACTCCCATGCCAGTACCTTACTTCAAAGTGGGTACTTTCGCAGAGTTAGCGCACATCCTAGGGTTAGCGTCAGACCTACCCCACAAGGAGCCAAGTCATGAGCATCGTCGTCACCGGAGCCACCGGACACCTCGGCCGCCACGTCATCGAGGGACTGCTGGAGAAGGTTCCGGCCGACCAGATCACCGCAGTCGTCCGCGACGCGGAGAAGGCCGCGGGCTTCGCGGCCCGCGGTGTGAAGATCGCGGTCGCCGACTACAACGAGCCCGGGTCCTTCGGAACCCTCTTCGCCGCCGGTGACAAGGTGCTGCTCATCTCCGGCAACGAGTTCGACAAGGGCCGCGTCAACCAGCACCAGGTCGTCCTGGACGCCGCCAAGGCCGCCGGGGTCGCGCTCTTCGCGTACACCAGCGCGCCGGGCACCCTCACCGCCGCCCTCGCCGACGACCACAAGGGCACCGAGAAGGCGATCCTGGAGTCGGGTGTGCCCTACGCCCTGCTGCGCAACGGCTGGTACAACGAGAACTACACCGAGAACCTCGCCCCGGTCCTCGAGCACGGCGCCGTCACCCAGGCCGCCGGCGACGGCAAGGTCGCCTCCGCCACCCGCGCCGACTACGCGGCCGCCGCCGTGGCCGTACTGACCGGCGAGGGCCACGAGAACAAGACGTACGAACTGAGCGGCGACACCGCGTGGAGCTTCGCGGAGTACGCCGCCCTGGTGGCCGAGCGGTCCGGCAAGGAGATCGTCTACAACGCCGTCTCCGTCGAGGTGCTCACCGGCATCCTGACCGGCGCCGGACTGCCCGGCCCCCTCGCCGCGATCCTGGCGGGCGTCGACGCGTCCATCGAGAAGGGCGAGCTCGCGGGCACCAGCGGTGACCTGTCCCGGCTGACCGGCCGCCCGACCACGCCGGTCGCCGAGTCGATCGCGGCGGCGCTGAAGGGCTGACTCCCCCTCGGGGCCCCGGCACCGTCGCCCTCCGAACCCCCGCCTGTCATGACCGTATAGCGATACGGGCATGACAGGCGGGGGTGCTCGGCGCTACCTTCTTGGAGGCTGCGCGGGAGCAGCTGTGCGAGAGGGAGGGCCGACGGCCGTGCAGCAGGCGAAGAATTCGATAGGCGCGACCGGCTCCATGGCTTCCAGTGGCCCCGTCGGCTCGACGGGTCCCCAGATATCCAAGGCCGAGCAGCGCATCGGGCTGTTGAACGGCTTCGCCGCGTACGGCATGTGGGGGCTCGTTCCCCTCTTCTGGCCGCTGTTGAAGCCGGCCGGGGCCCTGGAGATCCTCGCCCACCGGATGGTGTGGTCCCTCGCCGTGGTCGGCGTCGCCCTGCTGGTGATGCGGCGTTGGGCCTGGCTCGGCGAGCTGCTGCGACAGCCGCGCAAGCTGGCGCTGATCAGCGTCGCGGCGGCCGTGATCACGGTCAACTGGGGCGTCTACATCTGGGCCGTGAACAGCGAGCACGTCGTCGAGGCGTCCCTCGGCTACTTCATCAACCCGCTCGTCACCATCGCCATGGGCGTCCTGCTGCTGAAGGAACGGCTGCGCCCCGTGCAGTGGGCGGCGGTCGGTGTCGGCTTCTGCGCGGTGCTCGTCCTCACCATCGGGTACGGCCGGCCGCCGTGGATCTCCCTCACCCTCGCCTTCTCCTTCGCCACGTACGGGCTGGTGAAGAAGAAGGTCAACCTCGGCGGGATCGAGTCGCTCGCCGCCGAGACGGCCATCCAGTTCCTGCCCGCGCTCGCCTATCTGCTGTGGCTGGGTTCGAGCGGGGGCGCGACCTTCGGCACGGAGGGCGCGGGGCATGCGACGTTGCTCGCGGCGACGGGCGTGGTGACCGCGCTTCCGCTGGTCTGTTTCGGCGCGGCCGCGATACGGGTGCCGTTGTCCACGCTGGGGCTGTTGCAGTACCTCGCCCCGGTGTTCCAGTTCCTGCTCGGCATCCTCTACTTCCACGAGGCCATGCCGCCGGAGCGGTGGGCCGGGTTCGCGCTGGTCTGGCTCGCGTTGTCGCTGCTCACCTTCGACGCGCTGCGGACCGCGCGGCGGGCGGCTCGGGCGCTCAAGGCCGGGGCCCCCGGAGATGCCGTCGGAAATGCCGTTGCCGGCGTGCGGGATGCCGCCGCCGTGGACGCCAAGCCGTAGAGGGTTTCGCCCCCGCCGCCCCTGCCCCGCGCCCCTGAAAGCCTCGGCGTGTCCGGTGTTCAAGGGGCACCTGCGCCAATCCGTTGCGCGCTCAGTCACGCAACCACTATGAGTGGCTGCATGACGCCTACGCCCATGCACTGGAAGCTGGTCATCGACGCCACCGACCCGCACGCCCAAGCCGACTTCTGGGCCGCCGCCCTCGGTTACGAGATCGAGGACAACAGCGCGCTCGTCGAACGACTGCTGGACCTCGGCGCCCTGCCGGCCGAGGCCACCGTCGACTTCCACGGCCGCCCGGCCTTCCGGGACCTGATCGCCGTACGGCATCCGGACGACCCGTACGACAAGGAGCGCGGCATCGGGCTCGGGCGGCGCCTGCTCTTCCAGCGCGTCCCTGAGCCGAAGACCGTCAAGAACCGGCTCCATCTCGACCTGCACCCGGGCGAGGGCCGACGCGCGGACGAGGTCGCCCGGCTGGAGGGGCTGGGCGCGGACGTGCTGCGGCACGTGAAGGAACCGGCCGGCGAGTGGGTGGTGATGGCCGACCCGGAGGGGAACGAGTTCTGCGTGGCATGAGCGTCGCCCACCCCGGTGGCCCGGGTTCGCTATGCGAACCAGCCTGACCGGATTGCGCTCTTGACGGAACATCAGCCTCAGAAACACCATCAGGCACCTCATTCCCATAAGGAATCCGGAGCCCCCCACATGAAGCTCTCCGTTCCCGGGCGTGCCACCGGCGCCGTCGTCGTCGCGGCCGTCACGCTCCTCACCACCGGCGCGATAGCCGGCGCGGCGCCCGCCCCCACCGCCGCGGCCGCCGCACCCGACATCCCCGTGGCCAACGTCAAGGCCCATCTCGCACAGCTGCAGTCCATCGCCACCGCCAACGGCGGCAACCGCGCACACGGCCGCACCGGCTACAAGGCCTCCATCGACTATGTGAAGGCGAAGCTGGACGCGGCCGGATTCACCACGACCCTCCAGCAGTTCACGTCCTCCGGCCGCACCGGGTACAACCTGATCGCCGACTGGCCCGGCGGCGACGCCAACAAGGTCGTCATGGCGGGCTCCCATCTCGACAGCGTGACCGCGGGGCCCGGCATCAACGACAACGGATCCGGGTCCGCCGCGATCCTGGAGACCGCGCTCGCCGTCTCCCGGGCCCAGTACCAGCCCACCAAGCACCTGCGGTTCGCCTGGTGGGGCGCGGAGGAGCTGGGGATGGTCGGCTCGAAGTACTACGTGAACAGCCTGTCCTCCGCGAACCGGGCGAAGATCGGCGACTATCTGAACTTCGACATGATCGGCTCACCGAACCCCGGCTACTTCGTCTACGACGACGACCCCACGATCGAGAAGACCTTCAAGGACTACTTCGCGGGCGTCGGCATCGCCACGGAGCCGGAGACCGAGGGAGACGGCCGCTCGGACCACTCCCCCTTCAAGAACGTGGGCATACCGGTCGGCGGTCTCTTCAGCGGCGCCGACTATATCAAGACGGCCGCCCAGGCAGCCAAGTGGGGCGGCACCTCCGGCCAGGCCTTCGACCGCTGCTACCACGCCTCCTGCGACACGGCGTCCAACATCGACGACACGGCGCTGAACCGGAACGCGGACGCGCTGGCGTACGCCGTGTGGACGCTGTCCTCCTAGGACTCCTGGGGTCCCTGGGGCTCCTGGGGCTCCTCGTCCTCCCAGCCCTCCTAGGGTGTGTACGGGTTGTCCGCCAGGGAGCGGGCCCGGGCCCGCTCCGCGAGGCGGGTCATGCGGGTGCGGGCCGACTCGAGCTGTTCGAGGTCGTCGGCGGCGGGGCCGCCGTCGGCCACGAGTTCGGTCCACAGCGTGATCAGGTCCTGCCCCAGGTTCAGCCCCTGCACGGGGTCGCGGACGGCACGCCAGGCCGCGGCGGCGCTCTGTACGTTGCCGTACGCGGCGTCCGCGTCCTGGTGCCGCCTGCGGACCCGCGCGAGGTCGAGGGACAGATGGAACGCGCGGAGCGGGTCACCGGCCAAGTAGGCGATGTACGAGGTCAGCTCACGCAGCCGCAGCACCTCCGGGTGCTCGGGGCCCAGCGACCGCGACGCGTCCGCGCCGACCCGCTCCGCCATCCCCGTGGCCTCTTCGATCCGGCCCATCTTCACGGCCTCGTTGATCCGCGCCACGGGCTCCATGAGGAACGCCGCGCCCTCCGTCTCCTGAACCGGCGCCAGCACCGACTCGGCGACAGCGTCGAAGCCCCGCGCGGGAGTGGGCTTCGGTTCCGGCTCCGGCTCGGGGTCCATGAGGGACATGGCCCCCATCGCGGGGGCCGGACGCTCAGGACTCAGCCCCACGGGCGGCGGGCCGAACTCTCCCGTCGGAGCCACCGCGACACCGGGGGTGGCGTCCCCCGTCGGCTCCGGCAGCGCCCGCAGCACATGCGTCGCCGCGGGCAGGGGCAGGGGCTGAGGCTCCGGCACCGGCGGCGCCGCGGGAGGGGCCGCGGGCACCGCGGGAGGCGCCGCGGGAGGGGATGCGGGCACCGCGGGAGGGGATGCGGGCACCGCGGGAGGGGATGCGGGCACCCCGGGTACCTCGGCCGGCGGCCCGATCCGTACCGGCTCGCCCGTGTACCGGCTCGACCCGTCCCCGTACACCTCCAGCGGTACGACGAAGCCGATCCGTTCGTCGTGGATGGTGACGAGGACGGAGTGACCGGCGGCGAGGGCGAGTCCGTGGAGGTGGTTCAGGACGGCGGCCTGGACGCTCTCGCCGGGCACCACGACGACCGGCACACCGCCGACCGTGGCACCGCCCCCGCTTTCCCCCGCGGGCACGGGGACCCACACCTCCAGCGGGCCGGCACCGGGGCCGACCGCCGAGCGCTGCCGCTTGGATTCCCGCTTCTGTCCGCGGCTGAGTCGAGACATCGATTCCCTCACTCGGGTCGTACTTCCATGCGTCGACCTTGCCTCAAGATCCGGTCAGGTACATACAGTCAAGTCTCTCGGCTCACCACCGCTGCATGCGTCACTACGGCGTCACAGGCTCGTAAGAGTGGCCGACAACAAGTACGACGGTTGATGGCGACCGATGACGGATGACCGTTGACCGACGAGTGATGACCGATGGCTGACGACCGACGACCGAGGAGAGTGGTCAGGTGATGCAGGGGAGTATGCGGCAGGGGGCGCACGGGCCCGAGATCTGGCTCCGCGGGCCAGTCGCCGACACGGCGGAACCCGTTCAGTGGCCCGAACCCGCCGGGGGCGAACCGGGCCACCTCGCCGTCGGCCCCCGGCGGTTCGCCTGGGTCGCGACGCACGGCGGCGCAGGCACCACCACGCTCGCCGCGGTCTTCGGCGGCCATGACGCCGGGCGGAACTGGCCCCGGCCCGACCTGGGAGAACCGGGGTCTGTGCTCCTCGTGGGGCGTACGCACGCGGCGGGACTGGACGCCGTCTCGCACACCCTGGAGACCTTCCGCCGGGGCGAGGCGCCCCCGGGGCTCGACCTCGACGCCGTGGTGCTGGTCGCGGACGCGCCCGGACGGCTCCCCCGCCCTCTCGCCCAGCGCGTCAAGGTGATCGATTCGATGATCGACGTGTATCAGGTGCCGTGGATCCCGGCGTGGCGCCTCGGTGACCTCGCCTCGGCGCCGCCCCGCGAAACGGCCGCGCTGGCCCGCCTGACGGGGGCCGCGCGTCTGCCCTGAACCCCGGCAGGACCCCGACAGGACCCCGACAGGACCCCGCAGCCGACAGCCGACGCCCAGCATCCGCCATCCGGGCGTCCCGGCGTCCCTGCATCCCGGCGACCCGGCGACCGACATGGACTTCGCATGCGTGTGCATATATTGTGCACGCATGCAGTTGTGGTCGTGGCGTTCAGCGACCCGTCGCACACGCACCCTGGGGGACCCATGAACCGTCATTTCCTGTTCCTGCTCGGCAGCAGCCGCCCCGACGGCAACACCGAGCTGCTGGCCCGCCGGGCCGCCGAACAGCTGCCCGCGGATGTCGAGCAGCGCTGGCTGAGCCTCGCCGAGCACCCGCTGCCCGACTTCGTGGACCTGCGGCGCGACAGCGACCACGTACACCCGGCCGCGGGGAGCAACCCGGCGCTGCTGCTCGACGCCACCCTGGCGGCCACCGACATCGTGATCGCCTCGCCGTTGTACTGGTACTCGGTGTCCGGCCTCACGAAGCGCTACCTGGACTACTGGTCGGGCTGGCTGCGCACTCCCGGCGTCGACTTCAAGGCCAGGATGGCGGGGCGCACCCTGTGGGGCGTCACCGCGCTGGCGCACGAGGAGGAAGAGGTCGCCGACCCGCTGATCGGCACTCTCAACCACTCGGCCGCGTACCTGGGCATGCGTTTCGGCGGGGTCCTGCTCGGCAACGGCAGCAAGCCCGGTGACGTACTGAAGGACACGGCCGCGCTGGCGCGTGCGAAGACGTTCTTCGCACAGGAGGCGCCACCCGCCCGCTACCCCTACGAGACGCACGACACCGACGACACGCCCGAGAGGCGCGAAACGCAGGGCCTGGCGACTACGCGGTGATGTCCTTCGCCGTGAACCGCGCCCACGCCGCCGAGCCGAACACCGCCGCGTACAGGCCCTGGAGTCCGAGATTGCGGACCAGGTCGTCCCAGTACACCGGGTCGCGCATGAGGTCGGCGAAGGACAGCCAGTAGTGGGAGAAGAAGTACGGCTGGAGGGCGTGCAGCTGGGGGATCTGGTCCAGGATCTGGATCGTGATGACAAGGCCGACCGTCGTCGCCATCGCCGCGATGCCGCTGTTGGTCAGTGTCGAGACGAACAGGCCGAGGGCCGCGACGCCGATCAGTGACGCGGCGACGACCAGCGCGATGAGGAGCGCTCGCCCGAGCCCCTCGGTGAAGCTGATCCGGGTCCCGGAGATCGTCGTCAGCTCGCCCAGGGGGAAGAGCAGTGCGCCGACCGCGAGCGCCGAGAGCGCCACCACCAGGGTCGCGACCAGGCAGAACGTCATGGTGGTCGCGTACTTGGTGAGCAGCAGGCGGGTACGGCCGGCGGGCGCGACCAGCAGGTAGCGCAGGGTCCCCGCGTTCGCCTCACCCGCGATCGCGTCGCCCGCGATGACGCCGATGGCCATCGGCAGGAAGAAGGGGAGGGTCGCGGCAAGCGCCGTGAACACCAGGAACAGGCCGTTGTTGGTGATCTGCGAGATGAACGCCGGTCCTTCGCCGCCACCACCGCCCGCCGTCGAGCCGTCGCGCGTCTCGATCTTGATCGCGATGCCGATGAGGATCGGCACGGCCGCGAGCACGGCGAGCAGCGCGATGGTCCGCCAGCGCCGGAAGGTGGTGAGGAGCTCGCTGCGGAAGAGTCCGAAGGTCCACAGGGGGCTCGGTTTCCGTATCGCCGTGTCCTGGACGCGTACCAACTCGGCCTCGGCCTCAGCCCGCGACATCGAACCCCTCCCCCGTCAGCGCCACGAACGCGTCCTCCAGTGAGGCCCGTTCGACGCCGAAGCCACGGACGCGGACGCCCGCCGTGACCAACGCGGCGTTCAGTTCGGCGAGTTCGCGGTCCGGGGGTTCGGCCCACACGCCCGTCTCCGTCACGACCAGATCCGCGACTCCCTGTTCCTTCAGTACGCGCGCCGCGTCCCCGGGGTCCGGGGTGGTCACGACCAGCCGCCCCCGCGCCCCCGCCGCGAGCTCCGCCACCGGGCCCTGGGTGATCAGCCGCCCCTGTGCCATCACGGCGGCGTGCGTGCACACCTGCTCGATCTCGTCGAGCAGGTGCGAGGAGAGAAAGACGGTCGTGCCGTCCGAGGCCAGCTCCCGCACCAGGGAACGGATCTCGCGCATGCCCTGCGGGTCGAGGCCGTTGGTCGGCTCGTCCAGGACGAGCAGGCGGCGGGGCTGGAGCAGCGCGGCCGCGAGCCCGAGGCGCTGCTTCATGCCGAGCGAGTACGCCTTCGCCTTCTTGCCCGCGGCCGCGGTGAGTCCGACCCGCTCGAGGGCGGCCTCGACGCGGGTACGCCGGGTGCGCGGGTCGGCGGTCGGGTCGGCGGCGTCGTACCGGAGGAGGTTGTCGCGGCCGGAGAGGAAGCCGTACAGCGCGGGGCCCTCGATGAGGGCGCCCACGTGCGGGAGCACGGCGCGGGTGGCACGGGGCATGGGCTGCCCCAGCACCCGCGCCGTGCCCGAGGTCGGCTCGATCAGGCCCATCAGCATGCGGATGGTGGTGGTCTTGCCCGAGCCGTTGGGCCCGAGGAAGCCGAAGACGCTGCCCGCCGGGACGGTCAGATCGAGGCCGTCCACGGCGAGCTGTCCGCCCCGGAAGCGCTTGGTGAGCGCATGGGTGGCGATGACCGCGCCCTCGGCGGACGCGGTGGCGGTGCCCGCCGCAGGCGGGTCCGTACCCTCGGCGGACCGCTCCTCCATGGACTCCCTCGTTTCGGCTTCGTCCGTACGGTGGTCGGTTCTGTACGTCAGTTCTGTACGTCAGTTCCGTCCGTCAGTTCCGGCCGTACGCGTCTCAGTGGGCCGCGTTGGCCGCCTTCACCAGCGCGTCCTTGGTGACCGCACCGGCGTACACCTTGCCGTCGTCCGTGATCAGCGCGTTGACCAGTCGGGTCGAGAAGACCGTGCCCGAGCCGAACTTGCCCTTGACGTGGTCGCCGAGGGAGTTCAGGAACCCGGAGACGTTGCCGCCCTGGGACGACGCGCCGGAGGGCAAGCCCTGGCCGCCCGTGTCGAACTCGGCGATGGTGCTCCAGCCCTTGCCGATGGTCTTCGGACCCTCGAGCCCCTTGCCGAGATCGCCGCGGGTCGGAGCGGACTCCGGGGCCTTGGTGTCCTTGGGGTCCTTGCCATCCTTGCCCTCGGTGACCTTCGCACCCTTCGGCGGGGTGAAGTCGAAGGTCGAGGCGGCCGGCTTGGCGAAGGTGACCTGGGTGAAACCGGCGTCCACGACGGCCGCGCCGCCGCTCTTCGGGACCAGCGTGAACTTCAGCGGCACCCCGGTCTTCGCGTCCACCGCGACGGTGATCGCGCCGACCGTGGAGCCGGACTGCTTCGGCTTGATGAGCAGCTTGTAGGCGTCACGGCCCGCGACCTGCGCCGTGCCGTCGACCGTCACGGAGGTCGTGTCGTCGACCGACTTCAGGGCCTCGTCGGCGAGCTCCTTGGGCGTCGTCGGGACGTCCTTCGGCGCCTTCTCCTTGCCCTTTTCGGCCGCGGGGGCCGTCGAGTGGTACACCTCGTTCGACTTGCTGTCGTACGCCCATACGTCGTTGCCGTTGTGGATGACGCTGTACTCGGCGGCGTTCTCCAGGACGGAGACCTTGGCCTTGTCCGGGCCGTCGGCCGCGACGCGCACCGTGTGCGTGCCGGAGGCCAGCTCCAGGAGCTTGGACTGCGGGTCGGCGGACGAGTCGCCCGACCCCTTGGTGGCGCCGGACAGCATGCCGCTCTCCAGGCCGCCCAGGCTGGGCAGTCCGAGATCGGTGCTGACCTTGACCGTGCCGGACAACTGCTGGACGTCCGACTTGGCGATCTTCTCTATGAGCTGCTCTGCGGTGATCTTCGGCAGGCTGGGGTCGCCGGAGTCGGCGAGCGCCGGGACGAGCCCGATGGTCGCGGCCGCCACCCCCACCACTGCGACCGGAACGACGTAACGAGCCGCCTTGCGCCGGCCGGCGCGGACGTCGTCGGCCTCGTCGGGCAGTCCTTCCGCCCCGGCGGTCCTGTCGGATTCGTACGGTGCCATGTGTGCCTTACCTCCGTCGTCGGCGGCGGCCTACCGTCCTCACTTCTCCACCCCTGTAGCCGCCATTCTCACCCGAACCGGTGAGGAGTGGTGTTCTCAATCTGACCAAATCGGCCGACAAGAAGCGTCAGACCCCGGACTCAACTCCACGTAGTCCTGCGGTATGACGTGAGGAGGCGGTGGCTCCCCCGACCCGTAGGGGTTGGGAAACCACCGCCTGAGCCTCACTGGGCCTCGGTACCCGTCAGCGCTGCACGAACACGTAGTCCGCCTGATAGGGCACGCCCATGATCGCGCCCGGCGAGCAGGACCCGGCCGGGGCGACGCCGCCCACGGTGTTGAGCCGCAGGATCTCCTGCGTGTCGGCCAGCAGACCGCGGTGTTTGCCGGACTGGGTGGCCTTGAGGTCCAGCTCGGCGATGTTCTTGTCGCCGTTCGGAATCTTGGAGATCACCGCTCCGGTGACCGCGCTGCGGTCGGGCGCGACCCACTGCGGCGTACCGGAGCTGGGCTTCACGAACGTGTGCGCGATGCCGCCACCGAGCAGCGCCGCGACGTCACGCTGCGCGAAGGCGTAGCCACCGCCCTCGGCGGGCTTGCACTCGTAGATCTGCTTGCCCTTGACCACGGACGCCTGGAAGTTGTCCAGGGCGTCGCGGAAGTCGAAGGAACCGGTGACCTTGTGGAGCTGGCCGCGGACGGCCCCGCCCGGGAACTCGGCGGTGTGCAGATTGGCGTAGAACGCACCCGGGTCGTTCTTCAACCGCTCCAGCAGGGCGGCGTCCTTCACCTTCACGGTGCCGACCACGTGGTGACCCTTGATCCTGTCGAGCAGCCCGGTGAAGTCGATCTTGACGCCGCCGTTGGCGCCCTTGGCGCCCTGGTGGATGTGGAGCATGGTCGGCCTGCCGGTACCGCGCCAGGTCACGGCGACGGACACCTTGTCCCCCCTGACCTTGATGAACTCCAGTGCCGCGCCGTCCTTGTCGCCGACGGCGGGGCCGCCCTGGACGGGCACCTCGTTGGCGCCGCGGAGGCTGGTGGCGAGGATGGTGCCGCCGCTGCCGCCGACGACTCCGCTCTGCGCGACGATGGTCCGGTCGCCGGGCGTCGAGTGGTTCATGCCGCTGTGGTCACCGTGGTGACCCCCACCGGCTGCGACCGCCGGGACGACGGCGGCGGCGACACCGGCCGCGGCCAGCACCGCGACACCGGCCAGGACAAGGCCCTTGCGACGCGTGTCCGACATGGCATTGAACGTGGCGTTCGATTCCATGATTCTTTTTTCTCCCCGTAATGCAGCTGACGCCCCCTGCGTCAGCTTCTGTACGGGAGTACGGACCGATTCCTACCCTGGACTCAATCCAACAATGTGACGTGCGTCACAACAGGAAGGGTGTACGCCAGTACCGGGGAGGCCGTACGCCAGTAGCTCGCTCCGTCCGTACGCCAGTGGCGCGCTCCGGGCACCTATCCGGCCCGGTGCACCACCGCGTCCACCAGCTCCACGAGCGCGGCCTTCGCATCGCACTCGGGGAGCGGAACGAGCGCGGCGCGGGCCTCCTCCGCGTACCGCACGGTGTCACGGCGGGCCTGCTCCAGCGCGGGATGCGCCCGCAGCAGGGCCAGCGCCTCCGCGTGCCGGTCGTCGTCCGTGAGGTCGGAGTCGAGCAGCTCGCACAGCGCGATGTCCTCGGCGAGACCGAGCCGCTCCGCCCGCTCACGCAGCCGCAGCACCGGCAGCGTGGCGATGCCCTCGCGCAGGTCCGTACCCGGCGTCTTCCCGGACTCGTGCGAGTCGGAGGCGATGTCCAGCACGTCGTCCGCGAGCTGGAAGGCGACGCCCAGCCGCTCCCCGTACTGCGTCAGCACGTCCACGACCGTCTCGTCGGCGCCCGACATCATCGCACCGAACCGGCACGCCACGGCGACCAGCGAGCCGGTCTTGCCGCTGAGTACGTCGAGATAGTGGTCGACCGGGTCGCGCCCGTCGCGCGGCCCCGCCGTCTCCAGGATCTGTCCGGTGACGAGCCGCTCGAACGCCTCGGCCTGGACACGGACGGCCTCGGGCCCGAGGTCGGCCAGGGTGTGGGACGCGCGCGCGAAGAGGAAGTCGCCGGTGAGCACGGCGAGCGAGTTGCCCCAGCGGGTGTTCGCGCTGGGCACGCCGCGCCGCGCGTCGGCCTCGTCCATCACGTCGTCGTGGTACAGAGTGGCGAGATGGGTCAGTTCGACGACCACGGCCGAGGGCACGACACCCGGCGCGTAGGGGTCACCGAACTGCGCGGCGAGCATCACGAGCAGCGGACGGAACCGCTTCCCGCCGGCGCGCAGCAGGTGCTGCGCGGCCTCTGTGATGAAGGGGACCTCGCTCTTGGTGACTTCGAGCAGGCCCTCCTCCACAGCCGTCAATCCGGCCTGGATATCGGCTTCGAGAGCCTGATCCCGCACGCTCAGCCCGAACGGCCCGACGACGGTCACGAGAGGTTCTCCTGTCTGCTGACGATCACATGGCGAACTCGGTCGATCATTCGGTCGATGACACGGTTTGTCGATGTGTCGCTGCCATCACTCAAGTCAGCGTATCCGGTCACGTTTCGATCACCACGAGCGCCCACCGTCCCCACTGCCGACTTCCTCCCGACTTCCCTCTCCCCGCCACCCGATGTCCCCCGGGCGGCAGACAGTCCCACAGCCGGGCGGTACGGGATCACGAGCGGTATGTTCTTGATCGGTCGATACAGCCCGATATCAGACGTATTGACTGACCGGACGTGCCACAGGCCACTGAAGACACTGAGAACACCAAGCACACCAAGCACACCAAGCACACCGTGATGAGCATGCACATCCGTACGTCCTTCTCTCATGAGACGACTCACGAGGATCTGTGGATCCCTCTCCCGGACGGCACCCGCCTGCACGCGCGCGTGTGGCGCCCGCTGACCGACACGCCCGTCCCCGCGCTCCTCGAATATCTCCCAGGCCGGCTCACCGACCGGACCGCGCCACGCGACTGGCAGCGCCACCCCTGGTACGCGGGCCACGGCTACGCCTCCGTCCGGGTGGATGCCCGCGGTCACGGCAACTCGGAGGGGGTGCCGACGGACCCGTACGGGGAGGTCGAGCGGGCCGATGGGGTGGAAGTGATCCACTGGCTGGCGGACCAGCCCTGGTGCAGCGGCGCGGTGGGCATGTTCGGCATCTCCCGGGGCGGCTTCACCTCCCTCCGGATCGCGGCCCTCGCGCCCGAACCGCTCAAGGCGATCGTCACGGTCTGCTCGAGCGATGATCCCTATGACAACGACGGGCACCGCATGGGAGGTTCCGTCCTCGCCGTCGAGACGCACGCCCGGGCGGCCACGGCACTCGCCGATGTCGCCCGTCCGCCGGATCCGGCGCACGTGGGCCAGGTGATGTGGCGCGACATGTGGGTGAAGCGTCTGGAGACGGTGGAGCCGTTCATCCATACGTGGCTGTCCCACCCGACCCGGGACGCGTACTGGCGCCACGCCGGCGTGCGCGAGGACGGGGGATACGGAGGGATCCGGGCCGCCGTGCTTGCGGTGGGCGGCTGGCACGACCCGTACCGCGACACGGTGCTGCGGCTGGTCGAGAGCCTTCCCGCCGACCGCGTGCGCGGCCTGATCGGCCCCTGGTGCCACCAGTACCCGGACCGGGGCCTGCCGCCGGGCCCGGCGATCGGCTTCCTCCAGGAGACGCTGAGGTGGTGGGACCACTGGCTCAGGCCGGCCGATACGGTCCCCGAGCCCGATCCAGACGTGATCGGCAATCCCGACCTCGGTGTGACCGGCAATCCCGACCCCGGTGTGATCAACAACCCCAGCCCCGCCGGGACCGCTGATCGGGGCCCCGGCGCGACCGCCCGTCCGGACCCCGGCGCGACCGTCGCTCCGGACCCCGGCGAGGACAACGATCCGGACCCCGTCGTGAACAACCGCGACGTGATGGCGCAGCCCCTCCTGCGCTCCTACGTCATGGCCGCACACCCGCCGGCGACGACGTACCCGTCCCTCCCCGGTCGCTGGGTGGGCGACGCGGCCTGGCCCTCCCCCTCCGTGACCCCGATCGCGTACGCGCTGCGGGGCGCACCGGTGCTGGTGCGCTCCCCTCAGCACACGGGTGTGGACGCGGGCCGTTTCCGCCCCGTCGGGAACGACGCCGACCTGCCGCCGAACCAGCGGGAGGAGGACGCGAGGTCGGCCTGCTTCGAGTTCGAGGTTCCGGGGGAGACCTGGGTCCTGGGGCGCCCCAGGGTCCGCCTGCGTCTGACGTCCCGCTCCCCCTGGGGCCAGGTGATCGCCCGGGTCTGCGACGTCGCTGCCGACGGTTCCTCGACGCTGGTGACCCGGGGTGCTCTGAACCTGTCAGCGCGCTATGGCCCCGACCAGGCGGTCTCCTGGAATCCGGGCTCTACGGAGGACGTGGTTTTCGACCTGACCGCCATCGGCTACGCGTTCCCGCCCGGCCATCGCATCCGGCTCTCCCTGTCCTCCGCCTACTGGCCGTGGATCTGGCCCCAGCCGGGTTCGGCGGCGGGATTCATCCTGGACCCGGCGGGCAGCTGCCTCGAACTTCCGGTGCGAGCGCGGGAGTCCGACCCGGGGATCACCTTCGAGGAGCCGGAGCAGTCCGAACCCCTGGGAGTGACGTCCCCCGCCACCCTCGACGAACCCCGCCCCGAACGCCTGGTCGCCCGTGACGTGGCGAGGGGCGAGTGGCGTTCGGAGGTCGACCCCCGCCGGGACGGCACCCGTGTCCACCCGGACGGCCTCGAATGCACGGAGGAAGCCCTGGACACGTACACCATCGGCGAGTCGGACCCGCTCTCCGCCCGTATCCGCTCGACGAGGTCGATCCGTCTGCACCGGCCGGAGCTGCCTTGGGACGCCCGGGTCGAGACACGCTCCGAACTCAGCTGCGACGCCCGGGAGTTCATCACCTCGAACGAGCTGATCTGCAAGGACGGCGACGAGGTGGTCTTCCATCGGACGTGGGAGAGGAGAATCCCCCGGACGGCGGACTGGAGTCCCGACGGCGCCATGGGCAACCCTGAGGAGCATGGCGCGGACCGGTGAGTTCCTGATGGCCCTGGACGAGGGGATGCTCGCGTACTTCCGCGAGATGGCCGACGAGATGGTCACACGCTTCGGGATCCCCCGGGCCGAAGCGGTGGCGAGGATCAACAGGGCTTACGCGGGGCAGGAGTTCGGGCCTTATCCGGACCTGATGTGCCACGAACTCCCCGAATACTGGGCCTACGGCCTCTACTTCAAGCCCAACGCGGGCCGGCTCCCCGACGACGACCCCGACACGGACCTGTCCGTGTGGGAGGTACGCCCGGCTCCGCCCGCGGGCTCATCGGCCTGGACGCTCGACTCCTGATGTCCGTTTTGCCGCCAGTGCCGCTTTATTTCTACTTGGTCGCGTGAATTGGGTCACGCGCATGCGGGGTGGACTCTTTATCCCATCTTGACGACTTCCCCTTTGCATAAGGCAAGTTGAGCGTCACGTTCCGGATTAATCGGGCATTTTCCCCCTCATTTTTGCCAGGTGAAAGCGATCTACACCGGGAAATGAGGGCTTGTTCCGGACATGTGCTCTCGCATACGTTCACGTCGATCCGGACGGACCGCCCAATCCTGCCGCCGACCGGAATAACCCAGCCACCCACACACGCACGGCAGGAGCGGGGGACCCAGGTAAGCCGCCGATCCGGACACCGGAACGGCTAGGGGTGAAGTCGCACACACCGTGCGGCCGGGCAGCTCCCGCCCGAACCCGACAGCTCACCTCGCAGGCACCGGAGAGGAATTCGCCATGTCCGCACGAGGCAAACGCCACAGCTTCAAGACCCGCAGCATCCTCACTCGGGGCATCCTCGCCGCGGGAATGGGCGGAGTCGCGCTCGCCCTTCCGATCATGAGCGCGACCTGCGCACAGGCCGCCACCACCACCGACGTCCAGCTCATCACGTACAAGGTGGTCGCGGGCGACACCCTGGCCAAGATCGCGCAGAAGAACCCCACGAGCGGCGGCGCGGCGAAGCTGTACGCCGCCAACCGCGCGGTCATCGGCCCCGACCCGACGACGCTCCGCCCGGGCCTCACGCTGACCGTGGGCACCAGAACCATCAAAAGCACCACCAAGGCGACCCCGGCGCCCACCGCCAAGGCCCCTGCGAAGACGTACGCGAACAACCTCGACGGATGGATCAAGCACTCGCTGGACATCATGGCCCGCGCCAAGATCCCCGGCACCTACAACGGCATCCACCGCAACGTCATGCGCGAGTCCTCCGGAAACCCCCTGGCCATCAACAACTGGGACTCCAACGCAAAGGCCGGCATACCTTCCAAGGGCCTCCTCCAGGTCATCGACCCGACGTTCAAGGCCTACCACGTGCCGGGCACGTCGATGAACCCCTACGACCCGGTCGCGAACATCACGGCGGCCTGTAACTACGCGGCGGCGAAGTACGGCTCGATCGACAACGTCAACGGGCCCTACTGATAGGACTGGTGGGGCTGGTTGGGCCGGTAGGGCTGGTACGACTGCCGGGGCTGACGGGGCTGATGGGGTCGAAGAGACTCGGACGGCTGCCGGGACCCACGCGGCTCTCCGGACTCCCGGAACCGGTCCGACCGGCCCGGGAACAACCGCTCCAGCACCACCGCGATCCCGTCGTCCTCGTTCGACAGCGTCACCTCGTCGGCCATCGCCTTCAGCTCCGGATGGGCGTTGGCCATGGCGACCCCCTGCGCGGCCCAGTCGAACATGGGGATGTCGTTGGGCATGTCACCGAAGGCGATGGTGGCGGCGGGAGTGAGACCGAGGTGAGCGGCGGCGAGTGCCAGACCGGTCGCCTTGGTCACGCCGCATGGCTGGAGTTCGACGGTCCCGGGCCCCGACATGGTGACGGTGGCCAGCGAGCCCACCACACCCCGGGCCGCCGAGGCCAACTCGTCGTCGGACAGCGACGGGTGACGGAGCAACACCTTGCTGATCGGCTCCGTCCACAGGTCGTCGCGGCGGTGCACCCGTACCGCCGGAAGCGTCGGATGCGGCATCACGTATCCCGGCTCGATGAGCGTCAGCCCGTCCACGCCGTCCTGGTCCACCGCGGCGTAGAGCAGCCCGACCTCCGCCTCGATCTTGCCGAGCGCGGTCTCGGCGAGTTCCCTGTCCAGGGTCACCGACCACAGCAGGCGGTCCGCCGCCGCGTCGTACAGCTGCGCCCCCTGCCCGCACACCGCCAGTCCCGCGCCGCCGAGTTCGTCGAGCAGCGGTCGAACTCTCGGCGCCGGGCGCCCCGTCACGACCAGGTGCCGGGCGCCCGCCTCGGCCACCCTCGCCAACGCGGCCCGGGACCGGTCGGAGAGGGTGTCGTCGCCGCGGAGCAGCGTTCCGTCCAGGTCAGTGGCGATAAGTGAATATGCAGTCGGAGCGGCCATGATCCGAAGAATACGGATCGAACGACTCATCGGCCCGGCGTGAACCGGACGACGTCCGGTATCCCGTCAGCAACGCCGTTCACCGTACGGGGCGTACCGGGCGTACAAAGTGCACTTCCGCGCCGCCCACCGAAGCGGGCGGTACGAAAAGACTCCGAGCGGAATGTCACTCCAGAGGATGACGCGGCTGCGGTGACTGTGGCCGTCTGAACCCAACACGAGCTCCGACACGGCGGGTTGGACCCGACCCGCCGTGTGGCCCACCAGCCACCGTCCCCTCCGGCCCTACGGACCCCGCCACCTCACCCGTGCGCGCCCGCCAAGTGCTTGGCCAGCCGCGGCGAAGCGAACTCCGTACCGCACACGAAGCGCATCACCGGCCCGTACGAAGCCGCCGCCGGCAACCCCGTGAAGTACAGCCCGGGCACCGAGGAGCGGTACCCGGCACCGAGCTTGGGAGTGCCGCGGCTCACCGCGAGCGCCGTACGCAACTCGTGTCCCAGGAAGTCCATCGCGGCGATGTCGACGCGATAGCCGGTCGCAGCGATGACATGGTCGGCGGAGAGCTCCTCGGCCCGGCCGCCCGGGGTCCGCACGGAGAGGACCGGACGCCCGTCGGAGACATCGGCGCGAACGATCCCGGAGACCTCGCTGACCTCGACCTTGCCCTCGAAGCGGTCGCGCAGCCACCACGCCCCGAGGGGACCGAGCACCCGGCGGACCAGGTGGTGCCGGGCCTCGGCGGGCAGATAGCGGTAGGGGTGCGGGTAGTAGCTGAGCGCCCACAGGGACCAGGCGCGTCCGAAGGGCGACTCGGGACGCAGCCTCGGCTGCTTCCAGGGCGGCGCGCCGAAGGCGACCCTGCCCCGCCCCCGGGACACCACCCGCACCCGCGCGCCCGCCTCCGCCGCGAGCGCCGCCGTCTCCAGCGCGGACTGGCCCGCGCCGACGACGATCAGTTCCTTGCCGGAGAACCGGGCGAGGTCGTGGTGCTGGGAGCTGTGCGAGACGGGGCCGGTGGGTGTGGGTCCGTCCGCCGCCGCGCCGCCGAGCTCGGGCGGCAGATGAGCGAGTCCGTACAGTCCCGTGGCCACGACGACCGCCCGCGCCGTGAACGACTCCCCCGAGTCCAGCTTGAGTTCGAAGCCCTCGCCGCCCCGGCGGTCGACGGACACGACCCGCACCCGCTCCAGCTCGGGCACCAGCTTCTGCTGGAACCACTCGCCGTACGCGATGAACGTCTCGACCGGAATGATGTCCTCGTCCGTGACGAGCCGGCGGATCCCCGCCGCGTCGCAGTAGTCGGCGATCGTGTGGCCGGGCTGCGGGGCGTCGAGGCTGGACGCGGCCGGGGTCGACTTGAGGAGCATCCCCTCGGGCATGTGGTCACGCCAGCTCACCATGGGCTCGCCGAACACGCGCACCGGTACGCCGCGCGCCCGCAGATGAGCGGCGGTGGACAGGCCGAACGGACCGGCACCGATGACTGCTACCGGATGAATCACGAAGTCCCTCCCCAGGACGTACTTTCGTCACTTCGCGGTCGTACTGGTACTGCTGCCACGGCGGTTGGTCCGCCACAGCTGATACAGATGCTTCGCGCCCGGCCGCACGAAGCGCGCGAGCATCGTGAAGAACGGCCGCAGGTCGTCACCCGCGAGCCAGGCCAGCTCCGTACCGCTCGCGCGAGCCGGCGCGTGCGGGGTCGTGTAGCCACTGCGCCGGTAGGCGAGCAGGGCCGGCAGGTCGATGTTCTCCACGATGTACCGGTGACCGGCCCGCTGTTCCCCTTCGGGAACGGTGCGCCCGGTCAGGTCGAGGTGCATGGCACGGACGACGTCGATCCCCGACTCGTTCTCGAAGAGCCGGAACTGCGCGCCCATCCGGGGGTTGAAGTCGAGGAGTTTGTACTGTCCGTCGCGCCGGTCGAAGCGCAGGTCGAGGTCGATGACGCCGCTGAAGCCGATCTGTTTGATGAAACGCGCGGCGAGGTCGGCGAGTTCAGGATTGTCGACGACGTACGCGTTCGCCGTCATTCCCGCGTGCGGCGGCCAGGAGCGGACCTTCACACCCGTGAACATCGCGAGCGGCGTCGAGTCCGCGTCGAAGTAGGCGTGCACGATCCAGTCCTCCGCCTCCTCCCTGGGCAGGTACTCCTGGAGGATCACGCCCGGCTGATCGCCCCAGTCCCGGGCGAGTGACAGCAGTCCCTCCCGGGTCGGGATCCTCGTCGTCCCGTTCACCGCCGGCTGACTGCGGCGTACGAACGCCTCACGGTTCTTGGCGACGATCGGAAACCGGGCGCTCTCGGCGAACGCCACGATCTCGTCGTACGACTGTGGAAAGGCCGCCGCCGGACTGGGGATGCCGTGTTCCGCACAGAGTTCGTGCAGGCCCTGCTTGCTGGCGAGGCGCCGGGGCAGTTTGGCGTCCACCCGGGGAAAGAGGAACCGCTCCCCCAACTCCTCCTGGTGCTCGGCGATCAGGACGGCCGCCTCCTCGTCCGTCGGGACGAGCACCGTCGGCCGCCCGATGCGGGCCCCGATCCGCAGCAGCCCCTCGACGAGACGCTCCGGCTCCTCCGTCCCAGTCGTCGGCCAGACGAAGGCACGGCGCAGATAGCGTGAGGCCGCGGCAGGCGTGTAACGGTCCTCGGTGATCGCGTACATGGGTATGCCGAGGCGGCCCAGACTCCGGATGGCGCCCACACCGCCGTGGTGCAGCGGATAGTCGCCAAACTTCACGATCAGGCCCGGAACGTTCCGATCGGCGTCGACCGGCACGCCACCGACACTCCTGGCCACGGGTCCCCCCACGTGTCCCCCCCTACGGACCGGACCCACCCCGTCCATGTCCCCAAAGGACGCTAAGCCGGAATTACCGCGTCCGACAAGGCCTATTCGGACATTGCGAACTCTTTAGGCACTGTCGAGGCAACTCCTCGGGTACCGCCCCTGCGACTCGGGACAACTCGCGGCGACTCACGGCGACTCTCTGGGCACTGCCACAGCACGTCACTCCCCCGTAACCTGTGCCGCGACCACCCGGAACACGTGAAACACCCACACCTGCACCGCGCGGATCACACGGCAAGACAGTCACACGGATCACACAGCGCGCACGACCACGAAAGCGAGGCACCACCCGATGCCCCCCTTCGACGTCCCCGAGGGCGATCCCTTCGGCCCGCACAACCTCCCCTACGGCGTCTTCTCCCGGGCCGGAGCGTCCGAGCGGAGCGTCGGCGTCCGGCTCGGCGACCACGTCCTCGACGCGGGAGCGACCGCCCGGGCACTCGGCTCCCCGTACGCCGAACTGCTCGCGCAGCCCACCCTGAACCCGCTGCTCGCCGCCGGCCGCACGGCCTGGTCCGACGTACGCCGCGCACTCACCGCCTGGGTGACGGTCCCCGCCCACCGGGAGACCATCGCAGCCTTCCTGCACCCCCTCTCCGAGGTGACCCTGCACCTCCCCTTCGAGGTCGCGGACTACGTCGACTTCTACGCCTCCGAGAACCATGCCCGGAACGTCGGACAGATCTTCCGCCCCGACGCCACCGACTCCCTCACCCCCAACTGGAAGCACCTGCCGATCGGTTACCACGGCCGCTCCGGCACGGTCGTGGTGTCGGGCACGGAGGTGGTCCGCCCCTCGGGCCAGCGCAAGGCTCCTTCCGACACCGCCCCCGTCTTCGGCCCCTCCGTCCGGCTCGACATCGAGGCGGAGGTCGGCTTCGTGGTCGGCGCACCCTCGACCAGGGGCACGCCCGTCCCCCTCTCCTCGTTCCGCGACCACGTCTTCGGCCTCTGCCTCCTCAACGACTGGTCGGCGCGCGACATCCAGGCCTGGGAGTACGTCCCTCTCGGCCCCTTCCTCGGCAAGTCCTTCGCCACCTCGGTATCGGCCTGGATCACCCCGCTCGACGCACTGGACGACGCACGGGTCGCACCCCCGGCCCGCACGCACCCCCTCCTCCCCTACCTGGACGACACCGAGGACGAGCCCGGCGGCTACGACCTCCGTATCTCCGTCGCCGTCAACGGCCACGTCGTCTCCGAACCCCCCTTCTCCACCATGTACTGGACGGCCGCCCAGCAACTGGCCCACATGACGGTCAACGGAGCCTCCCTGCGCACCGGCGACCTGTACGGTTCGGGAACGGTCAGCGGCCCCTCCGAGCACGAGCGCGGCTCCCTCCTGGAACTCACCTGGAACGGCCGCGACACCCTCGACCTCCCCGACGGCAAGCGGGCCTTCCTGGAGGACGGCGACGAGGTCACCCTGACGGCCTGGGCCCCGGGCCCCGGCGGCACGCGGGTGGGGCTGGGCGAAGTGACGGGCCGCATCACCCCGGCACCCAACCCCTCCTGACTCCGGCCCGGAATGGTCCGGGGACCGCAAACCCCGGCGGGGTACGGGGGCGAAGCCCCGCGACGTCCCGAGGGCACACGGCCCCGGGATGCGGAGGCAGCAGACCCGCGATGCCCCGAGCACGCAGCCCCGGCGGGGTACGGGGGCGAAGCCCCGTGGTGGTCCCCCGGGGAGGGAAGTCCCCAGGGGGTCGAAGGGGCGGAGCCCCTGGGATGGGACGGGTAGGGGCGGCGGGGGCGAAAACCCTACCCCGCCGGCCCCACGCCCCCGCGCCCCGCGCCACCACCCCCGCCCCCACACCGCGCCGCCACGGGTGGCAGATCTCCCCTCCTCCCGACCAAAACCGCAGGCCAACCCCCGGCTCTCACCGTCGGCAGGTGGCGCAACACTCCGGCAACACCACCACCCGCACCCCGTCGGTATGGTCCGTCGCATGCCCACCGAACGCATCCGAGAGCACGCCGGCCCCGGCGCGACCACCGTCGCCGCCCACCGGCGTCGGCTGCGCGCGGACCGGGCGAGGCAACTCGCCGACCTGCTCCGCCACCAGGTGCTGACCGGCGGCTTCCCGGACGGCACCCTGCCGCACGAAGCCGCCCTCGGCACCGACTACCGCACCTCGCGCAACACCGTCCGCCAGGCCCTCGGCCTGCTCCGCGCGGAAGGCCTGGTGGACCGCCTCCCCGGCGTCGGCACGGTCGTCGTCGCCCAGAAGTACCCGCACGGACTCGACCGGCTGATGGGACTCGCGGAGACCCTGCGCGAACACGGCCACGTCACCAACGAGGTCCGCACGGTCGGCCCCGTGGCCGCGCCCACCCCCGTGGCCGACCGCCTCCGTATCGCCCCCGGCGCCGACGTCCTCTACATCGAACGACTCCGCCGCCTCGACGGACTCCCCCTCTCCCTCGACCTCACCTACATCCCGCTCGACCTGGGCACCGCTCTGCTCGGCGCCGACCTGGAGAACACCGATGTCTTCCGTCTCCTGGAAGCCATCGCCGGCCAGCCGCTGGGGCACGCCGAGATCACCCTGGAGGCGGTCAACTCCGACGCGCACTCGGCGGCCGTCCTGCAAGCGCCCCGCGGTGCGGCCGTCCTCATGCTGGAGCGGCTCACTCACCTCGCCGACGGCCGCCCCGTGGACCTGGAGTTCATCCGCTTCCGCGGCGACCGCATCACGATGAGCGGCCGGCTTCGCCGCGTGCTCTGACGCCTCTCTTCACCACGTCGCCGTCACCTCCCTTCCTCTCCCTTCCTCACCGCACCGCCCCTGCACCACCACGCCCCTTCACCCCTTCATCGTTTCGAAGGGCCCTTCCGGTTCATCCCACGCACGACTTTTCTGGAGACAGCCATGCCCTTGGCGCCCCAGCGGGCCGACGTGCCCGTGACCATCGACGAGTCGAAGTGCATCGACGGCTGCACGCTCTGCGTGGACATGTGCCCGCTGGACTCCCTCGCCATCGACGAGAGCAACGGCAAGGCGTACATGCACGTCGACGAGTGCTGGTACTGCGGCCCCTGCGCGGCCCGCTGCCCCACCGGGGCCGTCACGGTCAACATGCCCTACCTCCTCCGGTGAGAGGACCGGACTCCCATGAAAACCAAGGCACTCACCGCCCTCGCCACGGCCGCCCTCGTACTTCCTCTCACCGCCTGCGGCAGCGGCGCCACGACCAGCGCCGGCTCCACGGTCACCATCACGGTCGGCTACCAGTCCAAGACCATCAACACCGTCACGGCGGGAACCCTGCTTCGTTCCCTCGGCTACTTCGAGAAGGAGCTCAGCGCCCTCGGAGACGGCACGACGTACAAGGTGAACTGGCAGGACTACGCGACCGGCGCACCGATCACCGCCCAGATGACCGCCGGGAAGATCGACATCGGCTCGATGGGCGACTTCCCGCTGCTGATCAACGCGGCCCGCGGCAAACAGCTCGGCCGCCCCACCCGCCTCGTATCCGTCACCGGCTACAACCTCCGAGGCGGCCTCAACACCATCGTCACGGCACCGGACTCGAAGCTCGCCACCCTCGGCGACCTGCGCGGCAAGAAGGTGTCGACCAGCATCGGTTCGGCGGCCGACGGCACCCTCGTACGCGCCCTGCGGCGCGCCGGAATCGACCCGGACAAGGGCATCCAGAAACTCAACCAGCAGCCCGCGGTGGGCGCTTCGGCCCTCGCCGCGGGCAGCACCGACGCGCTCTCGCAGTTCGTCGCCTGGCCCGGCCTGCTCGCCTTCCAGGGCAAGGCCAAGGCCCTGTACGACGGCGCCGCACTCGATCTGCCGACCTTCCACGGCGTCACCGCACGCGAGGACTTCGCGAAGAAGCGCCCGGCCGTGCTGGAGGCCTTCCTCAGGGCCCAGTCGGAGGCGACGGCCTACCTGCACGACCAGCCCCTGGCCGCCGCCCAGAAGGTCGCGAAGGCGACCGATCTGCCCGCTGAGGTCGTCTACCTCTACAACGGCGCTCACGGCGTCGCCACCTTCGACCCGGCCCTCAAGCCCCAGCTGATCTCCGCGCTGAAGAAGGACGTCTCCGTCCTGAAGTCGGCGAGGCTCGTGGGCGACGTCGACGTGGACGCCTTCGTCGACGACCAGTACGTGAAGCGCGCCCTCGGCCCGACCGCGTACACCGATCAGCTCGCCGCGTCACCTCCACCGGCCGCGAGCGAGGTGTGGCCCAAGGGCGCCTCCTCGACCCGCACCTTCACCTCCCCCTCCTCTCTCCTCCACTACGTGTCCTCCCACCGCGACACCGTCCGCGCCGCGTACGTCCCCGACGCCGCGACCGGCACTCTGTGGTTCGCCGACCGGGCGGTGTGGGTGGCCGACGGCGGCGACCTGCGCCCCTTCGTCACGGCGGCGACCGCCCAGGCGTACCTCGCCGCCCACCAGGGCGCGCGCACGATCTCGTACGTCTCGGCGCTGGAGCGGGCGTCATGACCCGGTATCTCGTCAGGGCCGCGTCGCTCGCCGCGGCCCTGACCGCCTGGCAGCTGCTGACCAGCCTGAACGTCGACCTCTGGCTGCGCTTCTCGCAGTTCCCCACCGTCGCCGACGTGGCCCGTGCCTTCGGTGACCGCCTCGGCGGCCACGACTACTGGACGGACCTCACCGACAGCCTCACCCGGATCCTCACCGGCTTCCTGCTGGCGGCCGTCCTGGGGGTGGCCACGGGCGTGCTCGTCGCCCGCTCGCGCCTCGCCGAGGACCTGCTCGGCCCGCTGGTGGAGGTGGTCAGGCCGATCCCCGCGATCGCGCTCGTCCCCGTGGCGATCCTCCTCTTCCCCGACAACGAACAGGGCATCGTCTTCATCACCTGCGCCGCCGCCTTCTTCCCGGTCCTGGTCTCCACCCGGCACGCGGTTCGGGCCCTGGCCCCCGTGTGGGAGGAGGCGGTGCGCACCATGGGCGGCGGCCGATGGCGGGTCCTCGGCTCGGTCGTCCTGCCCGGCGCCCTCCCCGGGATCTTCGGCGGTCTCTCGGTCGGCATCGGCGTCTCGTGGATCTGTGTGATCTCCGCCGAGATGATCTCCGGCCAGTACGGCGTCGGCTACCGCACCTGGCAGGACTACACCGTCGTCGACTATCCCGGTGTCTTCGTCGGCATGGTCACGATCGGTGTGCTGGGCTGGGTCACCTCCACCGCCGTCGAGCGCGTGGGGCGGTGGCTCACCCGCTGGCTGCCACGCACCGAGTACGTCGCCGGGGTGCGCCTGCGCAAGGCCCCCGGCCCAATCTCGTCCGTCCCGGAGCCTGTCCGGGAGGAGGGGGTGCGCGATGAGCACCTCGTCTGAGACCGGAACGCCCGTCGCCGCGCGCGGCACCCGGCTGGCCCTCACACGCGCCTCGCTCGGCCGTCCCGGCGCCCCCGTCCTCGAAGGCGTCGACCTGGACATCACTCCCGGCGAGATCCTCACCGTCGTCGGCCCCTCCGGCTGCGGGAAGTCGACCTTCCTGCGCACCCTCGCCGGGTTGCTGCCCGTACTCGCCGGAACCCTCGCCCAGGACGGTCGCCCCCTGGTGGGCCCCGGTGCCGACCGGGCGCTCGTCTTCCAGGAGGACGCCCTTCTTCCCTGGCGCACCCTGCGCGCCAACGTCGAACTTCCGCTGGCCATCAAGGGCTCGTCCCGCACCGAGCGGCGCGCGCAGGCCTCGGTCTGGCTCGCCCGCGTCGGACTCGCCGACCGGGAACGGCAGTTGCCGCACCGCGTCTCCGGCGGCCAGCGCCAGCGCGTCCAGCTCGCCCGCGCCCTCGCCGGAGCACCCCGCGCCGTCCTCATGGACGAACCCTTCGGTGCCCTCGACGCCCAGACCCGCGCCGGCATGCAGGACCTCCTCGTCGAGGTACTGCACGGCACCGGAGCGACCGTCGTCTTCGTCACCCATGACGTGGACGAGGCGCTGTTCCTGGGCGACCGGGTCGCACTCCTCGGCTCCGGGCACCCGGCCGACGACGGCGGTCCCGGCAGCCCCGGCCGGCTTCTCTCCGTACGTGAAGTACCGCGTCCGCGTGAGCGATCCGCACTCGACGACCCGGCGCGGCTCGCCCTGCGCCGCGAGGTCCTCACGTCCCTCAGTACCTGAAAGGCAACCTCGTGGACACCCCCGTGGACACCCTCGTGGAGATCCCCGCGCTCGCGGACGCCGAAGAGCTGTCCTGCGACGTCCTCGTCATCGGCGGCGGCACGGCCGGCACCATGGCGGCACTCACCGCCGCCGAGCACGGGGCCGACGTCCTCCTCCTGGAGAAGGCGCACGTCCGCCACTCCGGCGCTCTCGCCATGGGCATGGACGGCGTCAACAACGCGGTCATCCCCGGCCGCGCCGAACCCGACGACTACGTCGCCGAGATCACCCGCGCCAACGACGGCATCGTCGACCAGTCCACCGTCCGCCAGACCGCGACCCGCGGCTTCGCGATGGTGCGGCGCCTGGAGTCGTACGGCGTGAAGTTCGAGAAGGACGAGCACGGTGAGTACGCCGTCCGCCAGGTGCATCGCTCCGGCTCGTACGTGCTGCCGATGCCCGAGGGCAAGGACGTCAAGAAGGTCCTCTACCGGCAGTTGCGGCGCCGCGAGATGCGCGAGCGCATCCGCATCGAGAACCGGGTGATGCCGGTACGGGTCCTCACGGCGAAGGGGCGTGCGGTGGGTGCCGCGGGCTTCAACACCCGCACAGGGCGGTTCGTCTCCGTACGTGCCGGGGCGGTGATCCTCGCGACCGGCGCCTGCGGCCGCCTCGGCCTGCCCGCCTCCGGCTATCTCTACGGCACGTACGAGAACCCCACCAACGCCGGTGACGGCTACGCCATGGCCTACCACGCCGGCGCCGAACTCACCGGCATCGAGTGCTTCCAGATCAATCCGCTGATCAAGGACTACAACGGTCCCGCCTGCGCCTACGTCGCCAACCCCTTCGGCGGCTACCAGGTCAACCGGCACGGCGAACGCTTCGTCGACTCCGACTACTGGTCGGGCCAGATGATGGCCGAGTTCGCCGCCGAGATCGCCTCGGACCGGGGCCCGGTGTACCTCAAGCTCAGCCATCTCCCCGAGGAGTCGATCAGCGCCCTCGAGTCCATTCTGCACACCACCGAACGCCCCACGCGCGGTACCTTCCACGCCGGTCGCGGGCACGACTACCGCACCCATGACATCGAGATGCACATCTCCGAGATCGGCCTGTGCGGCGGCCACTCCGCTTCGGGCGTACGGGTCGACGACCACGCCCGTACGACCGTGCCGCGCCTGTACGCCGCCGGGGACCTGGCCTGTGTCCCCCACAACTACATGATCGGCGCGTTCGTCTTCGGCGACCTCGCGGGAGCGGACGCCGCCCAGTACAAGCCCTACGAGGGCGAGTTGCCGCAGGATCAGCTGAGCGACGCGCACGAACTGATCTACCGCCCGCTGCACCATCCGGACGGGCCCCCGCAGTCCCAGGTCGAGTACAAACTCCGCCGCTTCGTGAACGACTACGTGGCGCCGCCAAAGTCCGGCGCCCGGCTCTCCCTCGCCCTGGAGGCGTTCGAGCGGATGCGCACGGACATCGCGGAGATGGGTGCCCGCACTCCGCACGAGCTGATGCGGTGCGCCGAGGTCACGTTCATCCGCGACTGCGCGGAGATGGCGGCCCGCGCCTCCCTGGCCCGCACGGAGTCCCGCTGGGGCCTGTACCACGACCGCACGGACCATCCTGCGCGCGACGACGCCTCCTGGTTCCACCACCTCGACCTGCACAAGTCCCCCTCCGGCTCCATGGAGTTCACGGCCCGTCCCGTGGCCCCCTATCTCGTCCCGGTTCCCGATTTCGCCCCGACGGGCGGTCCCTCCCGACACCTCGGCGAGGTCCACCCGGAGGGGGTCGCCACGGCGGGGGCACGGGACGCCGCGCCGGTGGCCTCGGTGCCCCCTTCCGTCCCGGTCCCTGCCAGCGATCCCGACGGCAGGGGACTCGACCACACCGGCGCCTGCACCTCGCCCCGCCTCCTCGAACTCCTCGCCCTCACGGAACAGGAGCCCCAACTCACCGCAGTGCTGCCCTACTTGGACGACCCGTCCCCCGCTGTCCGACGCTCGGCCGTCGACGTCCTCACCGAGACCGTGCCGCCCGGTACCGGACCCGCCCTCGCCGCCGCACTCCGGGACCCGCACGGCGACGTACGGGCCACCGCCGCGGCCTCGCTGCGTGAGCTGGTGGAGACCCTGCCGGCCGAGCCGGACCTGCGCGAGGGCCTCGCCGCCGCCCTCACCGAGGACGATCCCGTCGTACGCGCCGCCGCCCTGGACGTCCTGCGCGCGCTGCGCCTGGGCGACGCGGATCTGTTCGCGGACGCCCTCGCCGATCCCGAAACCGCCGTCCGCGTCGAGGCCGTGCGCGCGCTGGTCTCCGTCGACGCCGCGGAGCCCCTGAGCCGGGCCGCGGCCGACTCGTCCCGCGAGGTCCGCGTCACGGTGGCCAAGGCCCTCGCCAACGTGACCCCGGGCAGGCTCGTCGAGGGCACCCTCGACCGGCTCACGACCGACCCGGACGCCCTGGTCCGGGCAGCGTCCTTCGCGACGCTGGCCGTCACCGGCTGCCCGGCGTCCCTGGCCGCGCGTGCCGTCGCCGTCCAGGCCGACCCCGCCTGGCAGGTGCGCTCCGGCGCCGCGACCGCCCTGTCCGCCGCGGCGGCCGCGGTCGCCGTCCCGGCGCTCGCCCGGGCCCTGGAAGACCCGAACGCCGACGTCCGCAAGGCGGCGGTCCTGGCCCTCGTACGGCACTCCGCGATCGACGAGGGCGCCCGCGCGGCCCTGGCCACGGCCACGGCGGACTCCGACGCGGATGTCAGGGCGTACGCGTCACGGGCCCTGTGACCACAGGGTCGGGCAGGGGGCCGGGGCGCCCTATATCCAGTCCTCCGGCTCCGGTTCCGCGTCCATCTCGGGCCAGTCCGGGTCCGGTGCCTCAGCGGCCGCGGGAGCCGGCGCTGCTGCGGGGGCGCCGCCGCTCAGGGAGGCGAGCACTCCGATCACGCCCTCTCCGTACGTCGCGAGCTTCTTCTCGCCCACCCCGCTGATGCCGCCGAGGCCTTCGACCGAGGTGGGCCACACCGTGGCGATCTCCCGGAGCGTGGCGTCGTGGAAGATGACGTACGCCGGGACGCCTTGTTCCTTGGCCTGCTCGGCGCGCCAGGAGCGCAGGGCCTCGAAGGCGGGGACGAGCTCCTGGGGCAGGTCGGCCGCGGCGGCCTTGGCCTTGCGATCGCCCCGCGAGGACGAGGAGGACGACGAGCGGGAGACGGTGGGCTTCGGCGGCTCCTTGCGGAGCGGCACCTCGCGCTCGCGCCGCAGCACCGTCCCGCTCTCCTCGGTCAGCACCAGCGTCCCGTACTCGCCCTCGACCGCGAGCAGGCCTTGCGCCAGCAACTGCCTCGCCACGCCGCGCCATTCGGACTCGGCGAGCTCCTCACCGATGCCGAACACGGACAGCTGGTCGTGATCGAACTGGATCACCTTGGCGGTGCGCCGCCCCAGCAGGATGTCGATGATCTGACCGGCGCCGAACTTCTGGCCGCGCTCGCGCTGCAGCCGTACCACCGTGGACAGCAGCTTCTGTGCCACGACCGTGCCGTCCGAGGTCTCGGGCGGTGCGAGGCACGTGTCGCAGTTGCCGCATGCCGGGGTGTGCGGGTCCTGGCCGAAGTAGGCGAGGAGCTGGGAGCGCCGGCACTGGACCGTCTCGCACAGGGCCAGCATCGAGTCCAGGTGAGCGGCGGCCCGGCGGCGGAACGCCTCGTCGCCCTCCGAGCCCTGGATCATCTTGCGCTGCTGGACGACGTCCTGAAGCCCGTAGGCCATCCATGCCGTGGAGGGCAGTCCGTCACGGCCCGCGCGTCCCGTCTCCTGGTAGTAGCCCTCGACCGACTTGGGCAGGTCGAGGTGGGCGACGAACCGCACGTCCGGCTTGTCGATACCCATGCCGAAGGCGATGGTGGCGACCACGACCAGGCCCTCTTCGCGCAGGAAGCGCGACTGGTGGGTGGCGCGGGTGCCCGCGTCCAGACCCGCGTGGTACGGCACCGCCTCGACGCCGTTGCGGGAGAGGAACTCGGCCGTCTTCTCGACCGAGTTGCGCGAGAGGCAGTACACGATGCCCGCGTCGCCCGCGTGCTCGTCGCGCAGGAAGGACAGCAGCTGCTTCTTGGGGTCGGCCTTCGGGACGATCCGGTACTGGATGTTGGGACGGTCGAAGCTCGCCTCGAAGTGGCGGGCGGTCGGCATGGCCAGGCGCTGGGTGATCTCCTTGTGCGTCGCGCGGGTGGCCGTGGCCGTGAGCGCGATGCGCGGGACGTCCGGCCAGCGCTCGCCGAGCAGTGAGAGCGCCAGATAGTCGGGGCGGAAGTCGTGGCCCCACTGGGCCACGCAGTGCGCCTCGTCGATCGCGAAGACGGAGATCTTCCCGCGTGACAGCAGGTCCAGCGTGGTCTCCAGGCGCAGCCGCTCCGGAGCGAGGTAGAGCACGTCGAGCTCCCCTGACAGGAACTCGGCCTCCACCACGCGCCGCTCGTCGAAGTCCTGCGTGGAGTTCATGAACCCGGCGCGCACGCCCAGCGCGCGCAACGCGTCCACCTGATCCTGCATCAGCGCGATGAGGGGGGAGACCACGACTCCCGTACCCGGTCTGACCAGGGCCGGAATCTGGTAGCAGAGCGACTTGCCGCCACCCGTCGGCATCAGGACGACGGCGTCACCGCCCGCCACCACGTGCTCGATGATCGCTTCCTGCTCGCCGCGGAAGGCGTCGTACCCGAAGACCCGGTGGAGCGTGGCCAGCGCCTCGCTCTCTCCCAGCGTCTCCGTCGCGTCCGCTTCGGTCATCACACCCGTCCCGCCCATCGTCCTGTCCCCCGTACGTCGCGCCTCGACCACTGCGTCCACGATAGGGGTCCGCGCCGACAGCCCGAGAGTTATCCACAGGCTGCGACCGATCGGCTTCCCTACGCACTCGCGTCCGGCCGGCCTCGCTCCCCCGCACGGCGCGCCCTGCGCGCGTTCAATCCGCTGGCCCCACTCACATGGCGACGCCTCTCCAGCCGGGAACGCACGTGCCCGGTCCGTCCGGGCCAGGCGGCTCAGACCGGACACGCGATGCGCTGATCACAGCTCGGGCCCCGCTCCCTCACGAGGAGGAAGCGGGGCCCGGCCCGTGCGTGGTTCAGCGGACGAAGACTCCCGCCTGGCTCGCCAGGTTCAGGAAGTACTGCGGCGCCACACCGAGCACCAGCGTGACCGCCACGCCGAACCCGATCGCCGTCATGGTCAGCGGCGAGGGCACGGCGACCGTCGGTCCCTCCGGCCGGGGCTCGCTGAAGAACATGAGCACGATCACACGGATGTAGAAGAACGCCGCGATCGCCGACGAGATCACACCGACCACGACCAGCGCGCCCGCGCCGCCCTCCGCCGCCGCCTTGAAGACGGCGAACTTCCCGGCGAAGCCGGAGGTCAGCGGGATACCCGCGAACGCCAGCAGGAAGACCGCGAAGACGGCCGCGACCAGCGGTGAGCGGCGTCCGAGGCCCGCCCACTTGGACAGGTGCGTGGCCTCGCCACCCGCGTCCCTGACCAGGGTCACGACCGCGAAGGCCCCGATCGTCACGAACGAGTACGCGCCCAGGTAGAAGAGGACCGACGAGACGCCGTCCGGCGAGGTCGCGATGACGCCCGCGAGGATGAATCCGGCGTGCGCGATGGACGAGTACGCCAGGAGCCGCTTGATGTCGGTCTGGGTGATCGCGACGATCGCACCGCCCAGCATGGTGACGATCGCGACGGCCCACATGACCGGCCGCCAGTCCCAGCGCAGCCCCGGCAGGACGACGTACAGCAGTCGCAGCAGCGCCCCGAAGGCGGCCACCTTCGTCGCCGCGGCCATGAAGCCGGTGACCGGTGTCGGCGCGCCCTGGTAGACGTCGGGGGTCCACATGTGGAACGGCACCGCGCCGACCTTGAAGAGCAGGCCCATGACGACCATCGCGGCGCCGATGAGCAGCAGCACGTCGTTGCCCATGGTGCCGGCGAGCGCCGGGTCGACGTTCGGGATCGTGCCGTCCACGACCTGCGCGATCTTCGCGTACGACACGGAGCCCGCGTAGCCGTAGAGCAGGGCGATGCCGAAGAGGGTGAACGCGGAGGCGAAGGCGCCGAGCAGGAAGTACTTGACCGCGGCCTCCTGCGACATGAGCCGCTTGCGGCGGGCCACGGCGCACAGCAGATAGAGGGGCAGCGAGAAGACTTCCAGCGCGATGAACAGTGTCAGCAGGTCGTTGGCCGACGGGAAGACCAGCATGCCGCCGATCGCGAAGAGCAGCAGCGGGAACACCTCGGTGGTGGTGAACCCGGCCTTCACCGCGGCCTTCTCGCTGTCGCTGCCGGGCACGGAGGCGGCCTGCGCGGCGAACGAGTCGACGCGGTTGCCGTGCGCCTCCGGGTCGAGCCGTCGCTCGGCGAAGGTGAAGACACCGAGGATGCCCGCCAGCAGGATCGTGCCCTGCAGGAACAGGGAAGGTCCGTCGACGGCGATCGCGCCCATGGCCGCGATGTGCGCCTTCGTGGTGCCGTATCCGCCCGCCGCCAGTGCGATCACCGCGGCGAAGGCGGCGGCGAGCGCGACGACGGACAGGAACACCTGCGCGTAGTAGCGGGCCTTGCGCGGCACGAAGGCCTCGACGAGCACCCCTACGAGCGCCGCCCCGATCACGATCAGGGTGGGCGACAATTGCCCGTATTCGATCTTCGGCGCGTCGATCTTGGAGATCGGTCCGGCCGCGGTTGTCCACAGGCTGTGGACAGCTGCTGTGCTCACTTGGCCGCCTCCACCTCGGGCTTGGGGTCCGTCTTATGGACGTCGGACATGGTCTGCTGGACCGCCGGGTTGACGATGTCGGTGACCGGCTTCGGATAGACGCCCAGGAAGATCAGCAGGGCGATCAGCGGGGCGACCACCAGGAGCTCACGCACCCTGAGGTCGGGCATCTTGGCGACCTCCGCCTTCACCGGGCCCGTCATCGTCCGCTGATAGAGGACGAGTGTGTAGAGCGCGGCGAGGACGATGCCGAAGGTGGCGACGATGCCGACGGCCGGGTAGCGCTCGAACGCGCCCACCAGGACCAGGAATTCACTCACGAAGGGCGCGAGCCCGGGGAGCGAGAGGGTCGCGAGGCCGCCGATCAGGAAGGTGCCCGCGAGCACCGGGGCGACTTTCTGCACCCCTCCGTAGTCGGCGATCAGACGCGAACCGCGCCGCGAGATCAGGAAGCCCGCCACCAGCATCAGGGCGGCGGTCGAGATCCCGTGGTTGACCATGTAGAGCGTCGCGCCCGACTGGCCCTGGCTGGTCATCGCGAAGATGCCCAGGATGATGAACCCGAAGTGCGAGATCGACGCGTACGCCACCAGCCGCTTGATGTCCCGCTGGCCGACCGCGAGCAGCGCCCCGTAGATGATGCTGATGAGGGCGAGGACGAGGATGACCGGCGTCGCCCACTTGCTCGCCTCCGGGAAGAGCTGGAGGCAGTAGCGGAGCATCGCGAAGGTGCCGACCTTGTCGACCACCGCCGTGATCAGTACCGCGACCGGCGCCGTGGCCTCTCCCATGGCGTTGGGCAGCCAGGTGTGCAGCGGCCACAGCGGCGCCTTCACCGCGAACGCGAAGAAGAAGCCGAGGAACAGCCACCGCTCCGTGCTGGTCGCCATGTGCAGCGAGCCGTTGGCGCGGGCCTGCACGATCTCCTGGAGCGAGAAGTTTCCGGCCACTACGTAGAGGCCGATGACGGCGGCCAGCATGATCAGACCGCCGACCAGGTTGTAAAGGAGGAACTTCACCGCGGCGTAAGAGCGTTGGGTCGCCGCCGCGTCGTCCCCGTGCTCGTGGGCACGGTCCCCGAAGCCGCCGATGAGGAAGTACATCGGGATCAGCATGGCTTCGAAGAAGATGTAGAAGAGGAAGACGTCGGTGGCCTCGAAGGAGATGATCACCATCGCCTCGACGGCCAGGATCAGGGCGAAGAAGCCCTGGGTCGGCCGCCAGCGCCTGTTCCCCGTCTCCTGCGGGTCGGCGTCGTGCCAGCCCGCCAGGATCACGAACGGGATCAGCAGCGCGGTCAGCGCGACGAGCGCCACCCCGATGCCGTCCACGCCCAGCTCGTAGCGCACCCCGAAGTCCTTGATCCAGGCGTGGGATTCGGTGAGCTGGTAGCGGTCGCCGCCGGGATCGAAGCGTACGAGCACGATCGCGGCCAGGACGAGCGTAGCGAGCGAGACGAGCAGCGCCAGCCACTTGGCGGCGACGCGTTGCGCGGCCGGCACGGCGGCCGTGGCGATCGCCCCGATCGCCGGGAGCGCCGCCGTCGCTGTCAGCAGAGGAAAGGACATCGGTATCAGACCGCCCTCATCAGCAGGGTCGCGGCGACGAGGATCGCCGCACCGCCGAACATCGAGACCGCGTAACTGCGCGCATAGCCGTTCTGCAACTTGCGCAGCCGCCCGGAGAGGCCGCCCATGGAGGCCGCGGTGCCGTTGACGACCCCGTCGACCAGGGTGTGGTCGACGTACACCAGGGAGCGTGTGAGGTGCTCCCCGCCGCGCACCAGCACGACGTGGTTGAAGTCGTCCTGGAGCAGGTCGCGCCGGGCGGCCCGGGTGAGCAGGGAACCGCGCGGGGCGACGACCGGGACGGGGCTGCGCCCGTACTGGGCGTACGCGATTCCGGCGCCGACGACGAGCAGCACCATGGTGGCCAGCGTGACCGTGAGGGCGCTGACGGGCGAGTTGCCCTCCGAGTGCCCGGTGACCGGCTCGAGCCAGTTGAGGAAGCGGTCGCCGATGCTGAAGAAACCGCCCGCGAAGACCGATCCGAAGGCCAGCACGATCATGGGGATCGTCATGGACCTCGGGGACTCGTGCGGGTGCGGCTCATGGCCTTCGGCGTCCGGCTGCCAGCGCTTTTCCCCGAAGAAGGTCATGATCATCACGCGGGTCATGTAGTACGCCGTGATGGCCGCGCCCAGCAGGGCCGCGCCGCCGAGGATCCAGCCCTCGGTGCCGCCCTTGGCGAAGGCCGCCTCGATGATCTTGTCCTTGGAGAAGAAGCCGGACAGGCCCGGGAAGCCGATGATGGCGAGGTAGCCGAGTCCGAAGGTGACGAAGGTGATCGGCATGTACGTGCGCAGGCCGCCGTACTTGCGCATGTCGACCTCGTCGTTCATGCCGTGCATGACCGAGCCGGCACCGAGGAACAGTCCGGCCTTGAAGAAGCCGTGCGTCACCAGGTGCATGATCGCGAAGACGTAACCGATGGGGCCGAGGCCCGCGGCCAGCACCATGTAGCCGATCTGCGACATCGTCGAACCGGCGAGCGCCTTCTTGATGTCGTCCTTCGCGCAACCGACGATCGCACCGAACAGGAGCGTGACGGCGCCGACCACGGTGACGACGAGCTGGGCGTCGGGCGCCGCGTTGAAGATCGCGGCGGAGCGGACGATCAGGTAGACACCCGCGGTCACCATGGTCGCGGCGTGGATGAGGGCCGAGACCGGGGTCGGGCCCTCCATCGCGTCCCCGAGCCAGGACTGCAGCGGCACCTGGGCGGACTTGCCGCAGGCGGCGAGCAGCAGCATGAGGGCGACGGCGGTGAGCTTGCCCTCGCTCGCGCCACCGACGAGCCCCGGGTGCCCCTCGGTACCGAGCACCGGCCCGAAGGCGAAGGACCCGAAGGTGGTGAACATCAGCATGATGGCGATCGACAGGCCCATGTCGCCGACTCGGTTGACCAGGAAGGCCTTCTTCGCGGCGGTGGCGGCGCTGGGCTTGTGCTGCCAGAAGCCGATCAGCAGGTACGAGGCGAGACCGACGCCCTCCCAGCCGACGTACAGCAGCAGGTAGTTGTCCGCGAGGACGAGCAAAAGCATCGCCGCGAGGAACAGGTTCAGGTAGCCGAAGAAGCGGCGGCGCCGCTCGTCGTGCTCCATGTAACCGATCGAGTACAGGTGGATCAGGGAGCCGACGCCGGTGATCAGCAGGACGAACGTCATCGACAGCTGGTCGAGCTGGAAGGAGACGTCCGCCTGGAAGCCCCCGACGGGGACCCAGCTGAACAGGTACTGGCTCATGGCCCGGTGGTCCGCGCTCTTGCCCAGCATGTCGGCGAAGAGGATCGCGCCGATCACGAAGGACGCGGCCGCGAGCGCCGTGCCGATCCAGTGGCCGACGGCATCGAGCCGCCGACCGCCGCACAGCAGTACGGCCGCTCCGAGCAGAGGCGCCGCTACCAGCAGCGCAATCAGGTTCTCCACGATTCAGCGACCCCTTACAGCTTCATCAGGCTGGCGTCGTCGACCGAGGCCGAGTGGCGGGAACGGAAGAGCGACACGATGATCGCGAGCCCGACCACGACCTCCGCGGCGGCGACGACCATCGTGAAGAAGGCGATGATCTGGCCGTCGAGATTGCCGTGCAGGCGGGAGAAGACGACGAACGCGAGGTTGCAGGCGTTGAGCATGAGCTCGACGCACATGAACACCACGATCGCGTTGCGTCTGATCAGCACACCGGTGGCGCCGATCGTGAACAACAGGGCGGCGAGATAGAGGTAGTTGACCGGGTTCACTTGGACGCCTCCTCCGTCTTCGTGCGCTCCAGGCGTTCTTCGGCTCGCTGCTCCAGCGCCTTCAGATCGCTCAGCGCCTCGGGGGACACGTCACGGATCTGGCCGCGGTCCCGCAGCGTCTTGCTGACGGTCAGCTCGGACGGGGTGCCGTCCGGAAGGAGGCCCGCGATGTCCACCGCGTTGTGCCGGGCGTAGACACCGGGGGCCGGCAGCGGCGGTACGTGCTTGCCCTCCCGTACGCGCTGCTCGGACAGCTCGCGCTGGGTCTTGGCTCGCTCGGTGCGCTCGCGGTGCGTGAGCACCATGGCGCCGACGGCGGCCGTGATGAGCAGGGCGCCGGTGATTTCGAAGGCGAACACGTACTTCGTGAAGATGAGGGCGGCGAGGCCCTGCACGTTCCCGTTGGCGTTGGCCTTGCCCAGGCCGTTGAAGTCCTTCAGGGACGCGTTGCCGATGCCCGCGATCAGCAGGACGCCGAAGCCGAGTCCGCACACCAGGGCCAGCCAGCGCTGCCCCTTGATGGTCTCTTTCAGGGAGTCCGCCGCGGTGACACCGACGAGCATGACCACGAAGAGGAACAGCATCATGATCGCGCCGGTGTAGACGACGATCTGCACGACGCCCAGGAAGTAGGCGCCGTTGGCGAGGTAGAACACCGCCAGGATGATCATGGTGCCGGCGAGACAGAGCGCGCTGTGCACGGCCTTCTTCATGAAGACGGTGCACAGGGCGCCGATCACGGCGACCGTGCCGAGGACCCAGAACTGGAAGGCCTCTCCGGTGGAGGTGGAGTAGGCGGCGAGCTGCGCGCTCATGCCCCCACCCCCTCTTCCGTGGGCTTCTCGCCCTTGGAGACGGCGACTTGGCGCTCCGTGCCCGGCGCCGCCTCGGTCACCAGACCCTGGTAGTAGTCCTGCTCGTCCATGCCGGGGAAGATCGAGTGCGGTGTGTCGACCATGCCCTCATCGAGCCCGGCGAGCAGCTGCTCCTTGGTGTAGATGAGGTTGGCGCGGCTGGAGTCGGCGAGCTCGAACTCGTTCGTCATCGTGAGCGCGCGAGTGGGGCACGCCTCGATGCACAGGCCGCACAGGATGCAGCGGGCGTAGTTGATCTGGTAGACGCGGCCGTACCGCTCGCCCGGCGAGTAGCGCTCCTCGTCGGTGTTGTCCGCGCCCTCCACATAGATGGCGTCCGCGGGGCAGGCCCAGGCACACAGCTCGCAGCCGACGCACTTCTCCAGACCGTCCGGGTGGCGGTTCAGCTGGTGCCGGCCGTGGAACCGCGGGGCGGTGGTCTTCTGCTGCTCCGGGTACTGCTCCGTCAGGCGCTTCTTGAACATGGCCTTGAAGGTCACGCCGAAGCCTGCGACGGGGTTCTGGAAACCGGGCTTGGTCTCCTTCGGCTCCTCAGCCATCGGACCCCTCCTTTCCGTCACGAGTTCCGCCATTCGATCCGTCACTCGCAGTATCGGTCCCACCACTGACAATCAACTCGCGCTCGCGGCGCGGGCGGCGCCGGGGCACGGGTGGCAGCTCCTGTCCCGGCAGTGGCGGCACCGGGAATCCACCGGCCATCGGGTCGAAGGCGGCGGGCTCGGCGGGCGCTTCCTGGGCACCCTGCTTGTCGCGGAAGATGTCCGCGGCGAACGAGAGCAGCAGCAGGACGAGGACACCGCCGCCGACGTACAGGGCGATGTCGGCGAAGTCGTAGTTCTCGTTCCTGAGGGTCCGCACGGTCGCGACGAGCATCAGCCAGACCACGGAGACCGGGATGAGGACCTTCCAGCCGAGCTTCATCAGCTGGTCGTAGCGGACGCGCGGCAGCGTGCCGCGCAGCCAGATGAAGAAGAACAGCAGCAACTGCACCTTCACCACGAACCAGAGCATCGGCCACCAGCCGTGGTTGGCCCCCTCCCAGAAGGTGCTGATGGGCCACGGGGCCCGCCAGCCGCCCAGGAAGAGCGTGGTCGACACGGCCGAGACCGTCACCATGTTCACGTACTCGGCGAGCATGAACAGCGCGAACTTGATGGACGAGTACTCGGTGTTGAAACCGCCGACGAGGTCGCCCTCGGACTCCGGCATGTCGAAGGGGGCGCGGTTGGTCTCGCCGACCATCGTGATGACGTAGATCAGGAACGAGACCGGCAGCAGGATGATGTACCAGCGGTCGTGTTGCTGTTCGACGATCGTCGAGGTCGACATCGACCCGGAGTAGAGGAACACCGAGGCGAAAGAGGCGCCCATGGCGATCTCGTACGAGATCATCTGCGCGCAGGATCGCAGACCGCCCAGCAGCGGGTAGGTGGATCCAGAACTCCAACCCGCGAGCACGATCCCGTAGATGCCCACCGAGGCGACTGCGAGGATGTAGAGCATCGCGATCGGCAGGTCCGTGAGCTGCATCGTGGTGCGGTGGCCGAAGATCGAGATCTCGTTGCCGGCGGGCCCGAAGGGGATCACCGCGATCGCCATGAAGGCCGGGATGGCCGCGACGATCGGCGCGAGGATGTAGACCACCTTGTCCGCGCGTTTGACGACGAGGTCTTCCTTGAGCATCAGTTTGACGCCGTCGGCGAGCGACTGGAGCATGCCCCAGGGGCCGTGCCGGTTGGGTCCGATGCGCAGCTGCATCCAGGCGACGACCTTGCGCTCCCACACGATGGAGAAGAGCACGGTCACCATCAGGAAGGCGAAGCAGAAGACCGCCTTGACGACGACCAGCCACCAGGGGTCGCGGCCGAACATGGAGAGGTCTTCAGCGGCGAGGTACGGCGTCATGCCTCCACCTCCTTGGGGGCCTCGGTGGCGAGCGTCGCCGGGCCGATGCGGACGAGTGCGCCGGGCAGCGCCCCCGTGTCGGAGGCGACGCCCCCTCCGGTGGAGTTCAGCGGGAGCCAGACCACGCGGTCGGGCATCTCGGTGATCTCCAGCGGGAGTTCGACGGTTCCGGCGCTGCTGGTGACCGCGAGGAGGTCGCCTTCCTTGACGCCCGCCTCGGCGGCCGTGGCGGCCGACACACGCGCGCGTGCGGCATGCCGGGTCCCGGCGAGCGCGTCGTCGCCCTCCTGGAGGCGGCCCTGGTCGAGCAGCAGCCGGTGGCCCGCGAGCACGGCCTCCCCCGCGGCGGGACGCGGCAGCGATGCCGCGATCTCCACGGGCCCGGTGGCCCGCAGGCCGCCCCAGGGACCGAGCCGGTCCAGCTCCCCGCGCGCGGTGCGCAGATCCGGCAGACCCAGGTGTACGTCCATGGCGTCGGCGAGCATCTGCAGGACGCGCGCGTCGGTGGGCGCCAGGCGGCGGGTCATCTGGTCGGGCTTGAGCGCGGCCTCGAAGAAGCGCACCCTGCCCTCCCAGTTCAGGAAGGTGCCCGCCTTCTCGGCGACCGCGGCCACCGGGAGGACGACATCCGCGTGCTCGGTGACCTCACCGGGCCGCAGTTCGAGCGACACCAGGAAGCCGACTTCGGAAAGGGCCGCACGCGCGCGTGCCGGGTCGGGAAGGTCGGCGACCTCCACGCCCGCCACCACCAGGGCCCGCAGCTCCCCGCCGACGGCGGCTTCGACGATCTGACCGGTGTCGCGCCCGTAGCGATGCGGGAGCTCGGAGACACCCCAGGCGGCCGCGACCTCCTCCCGCGCTCGCGGGTCGGTGGCCGGACGTCCGCCCGGCAGCAGCGACGGCAGCGCGCCCGCCTCGATCGCGCCGCGCTCCCCGGCCCGGCGCGGGATCCACACCAGTGTGGCGCCGGTCGCGGACGCGGCCCGTACGGCGGCGGTGAGCCCGCCCGCCACGCCCGCGAGCCGCTCGCCGACGACGATCACCGCACCCTCGGTGTGCAGCGCCTCGGCGGCCCTGGCACCGTCGCCCTCCAGACCGACGCCGCTCGCGAGGGCGTCCAGCCACTCGGTCTCGGTACCGGGCGCGGCGGGCAGCAGCGTGCCGCCCGCCTTGTCCAGGCCGCGTGTCGCGTACGTGGCGAGCGAGAAGGTCTTCTGTCCGTGTCCGCGCCAGGCCTTGCGCAGCCGCAGGAAGACTCCGGGCGCCTCCTCCTCGGACTCGAAACCGACGAGCAGGACGGCGGGCGCCTTCTCCAAAGAGGTGTACGTGAGGCCCGTACCGTCGAGATCCCGTCCGTGTCCGGCGACCCGGGAGGCCAGGAAGTCGGCCTCCTCGGCGCTGTGCACGCGCGCGCGGAAGTCGATGTCGTTCGTGTCGAGGGCCACGCGCGCGAACTTGCTGTAGGCGTAGGCGTCCTCGACGGTGAGGCGGCCACCGGTCAGGACGCCGGTCCGGCCGCGTGCCGCCGACAGGCCCCGAGCCGCCGCCTCCAGGGCCTCGGGCCAGGAGGCGGGCTCCAGTTCACCCGACTCACCCCGTACGAGGGGCGTCTCGAGCCGGTCCCGCTGCTGCGCGTACCGGAACCCGAACCGCCCCTTGTCGCAGAGCCACTCCTCGTTGACCTCGGGGTCGGGGGAGGCCAGGCGCCGCATGACCTTGCCGCGCCGGTGGTCGGTGCGGGTCGCGCAGCCGCCCGCGCAGTGCTCGCACACCGAGTGCGAGGAGACGAGGTCGAACGGACGCGAGCGGAAGCGATACGCCGCCGAGGTCAGCGCGCCCACCGGGCAGATCTGGATGGTGTTCCCGGAGAAGTACGACTCGAACGGGTCGCCCTCGCCGGTGCCGACCTGCTGGAGCGCGCCCCGCTCGATCAGCTCGATCATCGGATCGCCCGCGATCTGGTTGGAGAAGCGGGTGCAGCGGGCGCACAGCACGCACCGCTCGCGGTCGAGCAGCACCTGCGTGGAGATCGGGACCGGCTTCTCGTAGGTCCGCTTCTTGCCCTCGAAGCGGGATTCGGCGTTGCCGTGCGACATCGCCTGGTTCTGCAGCGGGCACTCGCCGCCCTTGTCGCAGACGGGGCAGTCCAGCGGGTGGTTGATGAGCAGCAGCTCCATCACACCGTGCTGGGCCTTTTCGGCTGCGGGCGAGGTGAGGTGAGTCTTCACCACCATTCCGTCCGTACACGTGATCGTGCAGGACGCCATGGGCTTGCGCTGGCCCTCGACCTCGACGATGCACTGGCGGCAGGCGCCGGCCGGGTCGAGCAGCGGATGGTCGCAGAATCGGGGGATCTCGATGCCGAGCTGTTCGGCGGCCCGGATGACCAGGGTGCCCTTGGGCACGCTGATCTCGGCTCCGTCGATCGTCAGCGAGACGAGATCCTCCGGCGGAACCGCCGCCTCTCCCCCTCCCGAGGGAGCGCTGGTGGTCACCGTCATGCGTTCACCTCCGTGCGGTCGGCCCAAGCGGTGGACTTGGCCGGGTCAAAGGGGCAGCCGCGGCCCGTGATGTGCTCCTCGTACTCCTCGCGGAAGTACTTGAGCGAGGAGAAGATCGGCGAGGCCGCGCCGTCGCCGAGGGCGCAGAACGACTTGCCGTTGATGTTGTCGGCGATGTCGTTGAGTTTGTCGAGGTCCGACATGACGCCCTTGCCCGCCTCGATGTCGCGCAGCAACTGCACGAGCCAGTACGTCCCTTCGCGGCAGGGTGTGCACTTGCCGCAGGACTCGTGGGCGTAGAACTCGGTCCACCGGGTGACCGCCCGCACGACGCAGGTCGTCTCGTCGAAGCACTGGAGTGCTTTTGTGCCGAGCATGGAACCCGCGGCACCCACTCCTTCGTAATCAAGAGGGACGTCGAGGTGCTCGTCGGTGAACATCGGGGTGGAGGAGCCGCCCGGCGTCCAGAACTTCAACCGGTGGCCGGGGCGCATCCCGCCGCTCATCTCGAGGAGTTGACGGAGGGTGATGCCGAGCGGGGCCTCGTACTGGCCGGGGCTGGCGACGTGGCCGCTGAGCGAGTAGAGCGTGAAGCCCGGGGACTTCTCGCTACCCATCGACCTGAACCATTCCTTGCCTTTTCGGAGGATTGCGGGAACTGACGCGATCGACTCGACGTTATTCACCACAGTCGGGCACGCATAGAGGCCCGCGACGGCTGGGAAGGGGGGACGGAGCCGCGGTTGACCACGGCGGCCTTCGAGCGAGTCGAGCAGTGCGGTCTCCTCACCGCAGATGTACGCGCCCGCGCCCGCGTGCACGGTGAGCTTGAGGTCGAGTCCGCTGCCCAGGATGTTCTCGCCCAGGTAGCCCGCCGCGTAGGCCTCTCGCACGGCCTCGTGCAACCGCCGCAATACGGGGACGACTTCACCGCGGAGATAGATGAACGCATGCGAAGACCGGATGGCATAACACGCGATCACAATGCCCTCGATGAGGCTATGCGGGTTCGCGAAGAGGAGCGGGATGTCCTTGCAGGTTCCCGGCTCCGATTCGTCGGCGTTGACAACTAGATAGTGAGGTTTGCCATCACCCTGAGGAATGAACTGCCACTTCATTCCGGTGGGGAATCCCGCGCCGCCCCGGCCGCGCAGCCCGGAGTCCTTGACGTACGCGATCAGGTCGTCCGGCGACATGGCCAGCGCCTTGCGCAGCCCCTCGTACCCCTCGTGCCTCCGGTAGACGTCGAGCGTCCAGGACTTCTCCTCGTCCCAGAAGGCCGACAGCACGGGTGCGAGCAGCTTCTCCGGGCTGGTCTCGTCGATCTCGGGTGCCAACGTCATCACTCCCCCTCCTCGGCTGCGGGACCCGCCGGGTGCGACGGATCAGAGGCCGATGTGTCCTGCGGCGCGTCGTGCGAGCTCAGGTGCTCGGCCGGCGACTGGTCCTGCGGTGCCCCACCGCCCCGGGGGTGGACCACGCGCGCGTGGACGCTCTCCCCCTTGGCCAGGCGGAGGCCGATCAGTGAGGCGGGGCCCGCGCTGCCGCCCGCCTCCACGGCTCCCTCGCGCTCGTCGGGGAAGCCCGCCAGGATCCGCGCGGTGTCCTTGAAGGTGCACAAGGGGGCGCCGCGGGTGGGTGCGACCTGTACTCCCGTGCGCAGGTCGTCGACGAGGCGCTTCGCGGAGGCCACGGTCTGGTTGTCGAAGAACTCCCAGTTGACCATCACGACCGGTGCGAAGTCGCAGGCCGCGTTGCACTCGATGTGCTCCAGCGTGACCTTGCCGTCGTCGGTGGTCTCGCCGTTGCCGACGCCCAGGTGGTCCTGCAGGGCCTCGAAGATCGCGTCGCCGCCCATGACCGCGCACAGGGTGTTGGTGCACACACCCACCTGGTAGTCACCGCTCGCCTTGCGCCGGTACATCGAGTAGAAGGTCGCGACGGCGGTGACCTCGGCCGTGGTCAGGTTCAGTACGTCCGCGCAGAACCGCTGCCCCGTGCGCGTGACGTGGCCCTCCTCCGACTGCACGAGATGCAGCAACGGAAGGAGCGCCGAACGGGAGTCCGGGTAGCGGGCGACGATCTCGCGCGCGTCCGCTTCGAGCCGGGCCCGAACGTCGTCCGGATAGTCGGGCGCGGGCAGTTGGGGCATGCCCAGGCTGACGCCCTCGGGGGTGGTGGTCACCGGTCGACGCCTCCCATCACGGGGTCGATGGACGCGACGGCGACGATGACGTCGGCGACCTGGCCGCCCTCGCACATCGCCGCCATGGCCTGCAGATTGGTGAAGGACGGGTCACGGAAGTGGACCCGGTAGGGGCGGGTGCCTCCGTCGGACACGGCGTGCACCCCGAGCTCGCCCTTGGGCGACTCGACCGCCGCGTACGCCTGTCCCGGCGGGACGCGGAAGCCCTCGGTCACCAGCTTGAAGTGGTGGATCAGGGCCTCCATGGAGGTGCCCATGATCTTCTTGATGTGGTCGAGGGAGTTGCCGAGACCGTCGGGGCCCAGTGCGAGCTGGGCGGGCCAGGCGATCTTCTTGTCGGCGACCATGACCGGGCCGGGCTGCAGCCGGTCCAGGCACTGCTCGACGATGTGCAGCGACTGGCGCATTTCCTCCAGGCGGATCAGGAAGCGCCCGTAGGAGTCGCAGGTGTCGGCGGTCGGGATCTCGAAGTCGTACGTCTCGTAGCCGCAGTACGGCTGGGCCTTGCGCAGGTCGTGCGGCAGGCCCGCGGAGCGCAGGATCGGGCCGGTGGCGCCGAGGGCCATGCAGCCGGCCAGGTCGAGGTAGCCGACGTCCTGCATACGGGCCTTGAAGATGGGGTTCCCGGTGGCGAGCTTGTCGTACTCGGGAAGGTTCTTGTGCATCTTCTTCACGAACTCGCGGATCTGGTCCACCGCGCCGGGCGGCAGGTCCTGGGCGAGTCCGCCGGGGCGGATGTACGCGTGGTTCATCCGCAGGCCGGTGATCAGCTCGTAGATGTCGAGAATGAGTTCACGATCACGGAAGCCGTAGATCATGATCGTGGTGGCGCCGAGTTCCATGCCTCCGGTGGCGATGCACACCAGGTGGGAGGAGAGTCGGTTCAGCTCCATCAGGAGGACGCGGATGATCGTGGCGCGGTCGGGGATCTGGTCCTCGATGCCGAGGAGCTTCTCGACGGCGAGACAGTAGGCCGTCTCGTTGAAGAACGGCGTCAGATAGTCCATGCGCGTCACGAACGTGGTGCCCTGGGTCCACGTGCGGAACTCGAGGTTCTTCTCGATGCCGGTGTGGAGGTAGCCGATGCCGCACCGGGCCTCGGTGACCGTCTCGCCGTCGATCTCCAGGATGAGCCGGAGCACCCCGTGGGTGGACGGGTGCTGCGGGCCCATGTTGACGATGATGCGCTCGTCGTCGGACTTCGCCGCGGACTGGGCGATCTCGTCCCAGTCGCCACCCGTGACCGTATATACGGTGCCCTCGGTCGTCTCCCGCGCCGCCGCGGCGGACGCGCCGGAAGAAGGGGTCTGCGTGCTCATGAGTACGACCTCCGCTGGTCCGGAGCAGGGATCTGGGCGCCCTTGTACTCGATGGGGATGCCACCGAGGGGGTAGTCCTTGCGCTGCGGGTGGCCCTGCCAGTCGTCCGGCATCATGATCCGCGTCAGTGCCGGGTGGCCGTCGAAGATCAGGCCGAAGAAGTCGTACGTCTCGCGCTCGTGCCAGTCGTTCGTCGGGTAGACGGAGACGAGCGAGGGGACGTGCGGGTCGGCGTCGGGGGCGCTGACTTCGAGGCGGATCAGCCGGTTGTGGGTGATCGAGCGCAGGTGGTAGACGGCGTGCAGCTCGCGGCCCTTGTCGCTCGGGTAGTGCACCGCGCTCACGCCCGTGCACAGTTCGAAGCGGAGGGCCGGGTCGTCGCGGAGGGTCTGGGCGACCCGCACCAGGTACTCGCGTTCGATGTGGAAGGTGAGCTCGTCGCGGTCGACGATCGTCTTCTCGATGGCGTTGTCGGGGACGAGCCCCTGTTCCTCCAGGGCGCCTTCCAGCTCGTCGGCGACCTCGTCGAACCAGCCGCCGTAGGGCCGGGTGGCCGGGCCGGGGAGCCGGACGGAGCGGACCAGGCCTCCGTAGCCGGTGGTGTCGCCGCCGTTGTTGGCGCCGAACATGCCGCGCTGGACGCGGATCTCCTCGCCGCCCTCGCCACGCTGGCCGGGGAGGTTGGAGGCGCCGAGGTCCTTCTCGGGGTTCACCCCGTTGCCGTTCGCGTCACTCACCGCAGCAGGCCCTTCATCTCGATGGTGGGGAGCGCCTTGAGCGCCGCTTCCTCCGCCTCGCGGGCCGCTTCCTCGGCGTTCACGCCGAGCTTGGAGGTCTGGATCTTCTGGTGGAGCTTGAGGATCGCGTCGATCAGCATCTCGGGCCGCGGCGGACAGCCGGGCAAATAGATGTCGACCGGGACGATATGGTCGACGCCCTGCACAATGGCGTAGTTGTTGAACATTCCGCCCGATGAGGCACAGACCCCCATGGAGATCACCCACTTGGGGTTGGGCATCTGGTCATAGACCTGCCGCAGCACCGGCGCCATCTTCTGACTGACGCGGCCGGCGACGATCATGAGGTCGGCCTGACGCGGTGAGCCGCGGAAGACCTCCATGCCGAAGCGCGCGAGGTCGTAGCGGCCCGCGCCGGTCGTCATCATCTCGATGGCGCAGCAGGCGAGTCCGAACGTGGCGGGGAAGACGGACGCCTTGCGCACCCAGCCCGCGGCCTGCTCGACGGTGGTCAGCAGGAATCCGCTCGGCAGCTTTTCTTCGAGTCCCATGTCTTAAAGGCCCCTCAGTCCCATTCCAGGCCGCCGCGCCGCCATACGTACGCGTACGCGACGAAGACGGTGAGCACGAAGAGCAGCATCTCCACGAGCCCGAAAACACCCAGGGCGTCGAAGGTGACGGCCCAGGGGTAGAGGAAGACGATCTCGATGTCGAAGACGATGAAGAGCATCGCCGTCAGGTAGTACTTGATGGGGAAGCGCCCGCCGCCGGCCGGCGTGGGGGTCGGCTCGATACCGCACTCGTAGGCCTCGAGCTTGGCCCGGTTGTATCGCTTTGGACCGATAAGCGTGGCCATGACCACGGAGAAGATCGCAAAGCCTGCCCCGAGGGCTCCCAGTACGAGGATCGGCGCATACGCGTTCACGCTCCTCGCTCCTCTCAGTCGGCACTGACTGCTGGCGGTTGCGTCAGGCAAGCACTTCCGCCCCACCCGTCCCACGAACCCCGTGTGTCCCGACGAAGATCGCGTACATGTGAAGCAGGTCACAAGCCCAACTGCCTCGCATCTTATGCCCGCCGGTCTGTGATCTGCGACACGGGGTATTGCACAAGCTTTGTGATCTCCACCACCTGACGAAGGATCATGAAGTCGGATGAGCGGTGATCTTCATACGCGAAGCGTCCGTGCGATCACCAGATGTGACATTTCCGCTCGTCACCACAGGTCCAAGGCGGTGTCTCACTATCAAGAGACTTCCGATGCATGCAAATTGGTGCTGGACGCAGGGGCTTGATAGAGGAGCGCGTTCACACATCAGAGGGAGAGGTGTGGACGGATGTGGACGGGCATCGGCGCGTGCATACATTCACGAGCGGGGGCAGTCGAGAGATACGCGCGGGACGCCGCCGCCCCGGTGACCGTTCCGTGACCTGTGTCACATCGACCTATGGGTCGGATAAGCCGGCCTTGGCCACAGGCTGCAACCAATGGTAGGCAGAGGGCAATTCGGGCGTAATACGGAAAGAGCATGATCACAGCCTTGATCATCTCTGTCCAGAATGCCCGTTACGGCGTCAATAAAGAGTGACGCGCCCCGGATTCGGCCGCGGATTGAACAACTGTGGCGCACCACACGTTTCTTGAAGGTATGAGGGAGTCCCTGATACCGGTTGTACCCATGTCCCACACCGCTCACATACGCAACCACCGGAAGCCCCGCCGCAACGCGTCGACGCTAGCGATGCGCGCCGGAGTTGCCGGTGGCGTTCTCAGCACCTTGGCCGTGGCCGGTGCGGCTGGTTCGGCGAACGCCGCCGAGCCTGTGACCCAGACCCTCGAACTGCCCACCCTGACGGCCGACCTGGCCACTCAGCTGGCGCAGTCCGCGGACGCCACGCAGCAGGCCGCTGCGAACTACGAGCTGCAGGCCGAGCGCGACGCGGCTGCCGCAAAGGCCGCGAAGCAGGCCAAGGCGGACCTCGCGGACGCCAAGAAGAAGGCCGAGGCCAAGAAGAAGGCCGAGGACGCCCGCAAGGCCGCGGCCGCCCAGGCCGCCTCTCGGTCGTCCACGCGGACCATCCTGTCCAGCTCCGCGGGCTCCTCGAGTTCGACCTTCTCCGCCCCGGCCAGCGGCAGTGTCGCCACCGTCCTCGCCTTCCTCAAGGCTCAGGTCGGCGACGCGTACGTGATGGGCGGTACGGGCCCCAACGCGTGGGACTGCTCCGGCCTCGTGCAGGCCGCGTTCAGGCAGGTCGGTGTCGACCTGCCGCGCGTCTCGCAGGACCAGTCGACGTCCGGTACGCCGGTCTCGCTGTCCAACATCCAGGCCGGCGACATCCTGTACTGGGGTTCGGCCGGTTCGGCGTACCACGTGGGTGTGTACATAGGTAACGGTCAGTACCTGGACGCGGCCAACCCCTCCAAGGGTGTGGTGATTCAGGACCTTTCGGGCTACCCGGCCACGGGCGCGGTGCGCGTTCTCTGAGTCGCGGGACCTTGTGAGTCATACGGCGTGAAGGCCGCCACCCGAGTGGGTGGCGGCCTCGTCGTACTGCCCCGGGGCGGGACCGCCCCCGGACGCCCTCCGGGACGCCCCCGGAGGCCCCCGGGCGCCCCCCGCGCCGGCGTCAGGCCTTCGGTGCCACCTTCGAGAGGCCGTTGATGATGCGGTCCATCGCGTCGCCGCCGGTCGGGTCCGTGAGGTTCGCGAGCATCTTGAGGGTGAACTTCATCAGGAGCGGGTGGGTCAGGCCGCGCTGAGCCGCGATCTTCATGACCTTCGGGTTGCCGATGAGCTTCACGAAGGCGCGGCCGAGGGTGTAGTAGCCGCCGTAGGTGTCCTTGAGGACACGGGGGTAGCGCTGGAGGGCCAGTTCGCGCTGGGCAGGCGTCGAGCGGGCGTGGGCCTGCACGATGACGTCCGCGGCGATCTGGCCGGACTCCATGGCGTAGGCGATGCCCTCGCCGTTGAAGGGGTTGACCAGGCCGCCGGCGTCGCCGACCAGCAGCAGACCCTTGGTGTAGTGCGGTTGGCGGTTGAAGGCCATGGGAAGGGCGGCGCCGCGGATCGGGCCGGTCATGTTCTCCTGTGTGTAGCCCCAGTCCTCCGGCATGGAGGCGCACCAGGCCTTCAGGACCTCGCGCCAGTCCAGCTCCTTGAAGGAGTCGGAGGTGTTGAGCACGCCGAGGCCGACGTTCGAGGTGCCGTCGCCCATGCCGAAGATCCAGCCGTAGCCGGGCAGCAGACGGTCCTCGGCGCCCCGGCGGTCCCACAGCTCCAGCCAGGACTCCAGGTAGTCGTCCTCGTGGCGCGGGGACGTGAAGTACGTACGGACCGCGACACCCATCGGGCGGTCCTCGCGGCGGTGCAGGCCCATCGCCAGGGACAGGCGGGTGGAGTTGCCGTCGGCGGCGACGACCAGCGGCGCGTGGAAGGTGACCTCGCGCTTCTCCCCCGCGTCGCCCAGCTTCGCGTGCACGCCCGTGATGCGGCCGGTGCGGTCGTCGATGATGGGGGCGCCGACGTTGCAGCGCTCGTACAGCCGCGCGCCCGCCTTCTGCGCCTGCCGGGCCAGCTGCTCGTCGAAGTCGTCGCGCTTGCGGACGAGTCCGTAGTCCGGGTAGGAGGCGAGATCCGGCCAATCCAGCTGAAGGCGGACACCGCCGCCGATGATGCGCAGGCCCTTGTTCCGCAGCCAGCCGGCCTCTTCGGAGATGTCGATCCCCATGGAGACGAGCTGCTTGGTGGCGCGCGGGGTCAGGCCGTCACCGCAGACCTTCTCCCGCGGGAACGCGGTCTTCTCCAGGAGCAGGACGTCGAGTCCGGCCTTCGCCAGGTAGTACGCGGTCGTGGAACCGGCTGGTCCAGCCCCGACGACGATCACATCTGCGGTGTTTTCGGAGAGGGGTTGGGGCTCGGTCACGGCGGGGTCTCCCCAAGACTCGAAATCTGCGTGCTGACGGGCACTGGACATGGGCAGTCTATGCAGCGGTACTGATCACCTGGCTGAAGGGCTGCCCCGTGAACCGAGCTCTCCCCGACGTACGGCTGCGTGTCCCCACCGACGAGGACGCGTTCGCCTGGCACCGGATCTTCGCCGACCCCGAGGTCATGGAGTTCCACGGTGGGAAGGCGGCCGAACTGTCGGTGTACGAGGAGCTCACCGCGCGCCAGCGCCGGCACGACGCCGAACTCGGTTTCTGTCTGTGGACCATGGTCGACGCGGAGGGTGAGGTGCTGGGGTTCACCGGGGCGCAGCCGTGGCCGCGCGAGTGGGGGCCGAGGGGTGAGATCGAGATCGGGTGGCGGCTCGGCAGGGCGCACTGGGGCAAGGGGTACGTCACCGCCGCCGCGCTCACCACCCTGGAGCGGGTGCGCGCGGCGGGCGTCCGGGGCGTCGTCGCCATGGTCAGACCCGGCAACGAGCGCTCCATCGCCGTGACCCGACGCGTCGGCATGGAACTGGCGGAGGTCTTCACCCGTCCCACGACGGCCGAGCCCGCGCACTGCTACCGCCTCGCCCTCTGACGGCTTCCGGAAGGCCGCCGCACGGTCTCCGGCAGCCACCCGACGGCTTCCGGAAGGGCCGGGCCCTGGCTTACCCTTCCGGTACCGCTGGGGGTGACGTCCGTGCGCCTGACACCCAAGACACCCGAAGTGCGCGTGCCGCGGCTCATCGGCCTGATGGCCGTGGACGCGCGCGAGACGGCCGATGCGCGAGGTGTGCTGCTCGCCGCGCCCGACCGGCCCGACTTCCATCTCACCGTCGTCGACTACGTCGTACGCCAATATCCGCCGCCCGGCTCCGAGGTGCCGCGCGGGGCCGTGGTCACCGTGTGGTTCGACCTCGGTGACGCGGAGGGCGGCGCGGGTGTGCGGGAGCCGCGGCTGCCCGGTCCGCCGTCGGGCGGTATGCGCCGTGAGCTCGACGAGCCCGGTGACCCGTTCGAAGTGCTCAGCTGAGACAGCCGCTCTGCGGAACCGAGAGCGGCAGCTCGCCCGGAGGAGGCGCCAGGCGGCGCTTGCCCGAGGGACGGCGCAGGCGCCTGCCCGCAGGACGCGTCAGGCGGCCTTGAAGCCCCGGTGCAGGGCCACCACGCCGCCCGTCAGGTTCCGCCAGGCCACCTTCGACCAGCCGGCCTTGCGCAGCTTCTCGGCGAGCTCGGGCTGGTTCGGCCAGGCGCGGATGGACTCGGCGAGGTAGACGTACGCGTCGGGGTTGGAGGACACGGCACGGGCGACCGGCGGCAGCGCGCGCATCAGGTACTCGGTGTAGACCGTGCGGAACGGTGCCCAGGTGGGGTGCGAGAACTCGCAGATCACGACCCGGCCGCCGGGCTTGGTCACCCGGTACAGCTCGCTCAGCGCCGTGTCGGTGTCCTGGACGTTGCGCAGGCCGAAGGAGATCGTCACCGCGTCGAAGGTGTCGTCCTTGAAGGGCAGCTTCGTCGCGTCGCCCGCGGTCAGCGGCAGCCAGGGGTGGTTCTTCTTGCCGACCCGCAGCATGCCGAGGGAGAAGTCGCAGGGCACGACGTACGCGCCGGCGCGGGCGAAGGGGAGGGACGAGGTCGCCGTGCCGGCCGCCAGGTCCAGGATCTTCTGCGCGGGGCGCGCGTCGACCGCCTTCGCGACCTCCCTGCGCCACACCCGGTCCTGGCCGAGCGACAGCACGTCGTTCGTCAGGTCGTACCGTTCCGCCACGTCGTCGAACATCGAGGCGACTTCGTGCGGCTGCTTGTCCAGGGATGCGCGGGTCACTCCCCCATTGTGGCAGCACGGACCGGGCGACTTCGCGGCGCCCGGCCCGTACGCCGGTCTCACGCAGCCTTCCTCAGGGGAGCAGCTTCGGCTTCTTCTTGGCGGCCACGTCCTCGACCCAGCCGACCAGCGGGATGGCGATCCAGATCAGCACCCAGCCGATGCCGAACATGAACCACTGGCTCTCCAGCGGCAGCCACTTCTCGAAGGCGGGCACCTTCCAGAACTGGTCGATCAGCGGGACCGCGAGCACGAGGGCGATCTCGTGCCAGAGGTAGATCGTCACCGCCCGCCCGTTGAAGATCGTCACGATCCGGTCGAGCCGCTTGAAGCGGGCGAGCCAGGCGAAGTCGACGTTGCAGTACGCCTTGAAGTACATCAGCAGCGTCACGAAGCCGGCCGACCAGAAGGTCTGCGCTACGGGGACCTCGTCCAGGTCGTACGTGCCGAACTCCGCCTGGTGCGCGAAGGCGTACCAGCCGCCGTACGCCAGGAGGGCGAGCGACGCCAGGATCACCAGGGCAGGCTTCAGCCGCTGGAGCACGCCCTCGCGGTGCGCGAAGCCGACCAGCCAGCAGAACAGGAAGGTGGCGAAGTCCGTCAGGCCGCTGCCGAAGCGGTTGTCCGGCGGCTGCCAGGCGTACTGGAAGACCAGGATCGGGGCGAGGGAGAGAAGCAGGACCGGGAGGGGGGCCTTGCGGAAGACCTTCAGGAGCAGCGGGGACATCAGGACGAACCAGAGGTACGTCCGCAGGTACCAGAGGATCTCCCAGGCCTGGATGCCCCACTGGTTGCCCGGCGGGTCGCCGACCGGCACGATCCAGAAGACGATCTGCCAGCCCGGCATCCAGTCGTGGATCAGCATCGCCACCACGACGAAGAAGCCCCAGAACCAGAAGGGCGGCAGCAGCCGTCGCATCCGGCTCTTGACCACCTTGAGCGCGGGGCGTTCCAGGGACTTGGCCATGAGCGAGCCGGCGAGCGCGAACATCACGCCCATCGACGGGAAGACCAGGCCTGCCCAGGCCCAGCCGAAGGTGTGGTACGCCACGACACGGACCAGCGCGACGGCGCGCAGCGCGTCGAAGTAGCGGTCGCGTCCGGTGCCTCTGGCCTTCGGCGCCGGGTCGGCAGCGGGGCTTTCGGGCTCTCCGGCGTCAGGGCCGGGCTCGGTCGGGACGACAGTGTCCGCCGCGGGCTCCGGCTCGATCACCGGCAGGGGTGCCGTCTCGGTGACGTACACCTGGCCGTGGTCGACGTACCCCTGGCCGTAGCCGTACTGCTGGGGGGCCTGAGGCTGCCGGCCCTGCCCGTAGGGATCGGGCTGCTGCCCGTACCCATAGTCATATCCCTGCTGGCCCTGGTACCCCTCATATCCCTGGTACCTCTGTTGTTCCGAGCCCCAGCTCATGTCAGCTCACTCCTGCCGGGGTCCCGACCTCACCCGTGCGCTTGAGCTTCTGCCAGCGGAGGCGACCGCCGGTCAGGGCGGTCACGGAGGAGTGGATCAGGACGAGGTACATCATCTGGCGGTACGCGAGCTGCTGCAGCGGCAGCATCGCGAGGTAGCGGTACTTCTCGCGGTCGAGCCGGAACGCGTAGGCGGCGCAGACGAGTTGGACGACCAGCACCGCCAGCCAGGCCAGCAGTGAGGCCCAGAAGTCCACGAAGATCATCGAGTAGACGGTGAACACGTCGATGAGCGGAGCGAGGACCGGCGTGACGATCTGGAAGATCACGACGAGCGGCATGCCCATGCGGCCGAAGCGACCCGACGGGCCCTTGTCCGTCAGGGACTTGCGGTGCTTCCACAGCGCCTGCATGGTGCCGTACGACCAGCGGTAGCGCTGCGACCACAGCTGCTTCAGCGAACTCGGCGCCTCCGTCCAGGCCTTGGCGTGCTCCTGGTAGACGACCCGCCAGCCCGCGCGGTGCATCGCGATGGTGATGTCGGTGTCCTCGGCGAGCGTGTCCTCGCTCATGCCGCCGACCTCGAGGACCGCGTCGCGGCGGAACGCGCCGATCGCGCCCGGGATGGTGGGCATGCAACGCAGCAGGTCGTACATGCGGCGGTCGAGGTTGAAGCCCATCACGTACTCGATGTGCTGCCAGGCGCCGATGACGGTGTTGCGGTTGCCGACCTTGGCGTTGCCCGCGACCGCGCCGATGCCCGGGTCCGCGAAGGGCTGGACGAGCTGGTGCACGGCGTCCGGCTCGAAGACGGTGTCGCCGTCCATCATCACGACGATGTCGTAACTGGCATTGCGGACGCCGTTGTTGAGGGCGGCCGGTTTGCCCGCGTTCTCCTGGCGGATGACCCGGACGTTGGGCAGGCCCAGCGACTCGGCGATCTCCTTGGTGCCGTCCGTGGAGCCGTCGTCGACGACGATGATCTCGATCGGATGGGTGCTCTGCGCCAGCGAGTGGAGCGTGTTGGCGATGCACTCCTTCTCGTTGTACGCGGGCACGATCACCGTCACCGGCCTGGTGACCGTCGGCCCCCAGCTGAACTTGCCGCCCTTGCCGCGCTTCCTGTTGCGCTGTCTGTAGTGGCGGCGGGCGAGGATCAGCATCATCCCGAAGCGGCCCATGACGGAGATGCCGACGACCAGCAGCAGCCAGGAGAGCAGCGGCAGGACCCATTCGGCGACCGCGACCGCGTAGATGAGGGCCTTGCCCTCGTAGAGGGTGGCACCGGTGGCCTGCTGCTGACCGGACTGCTCGATGTTCCCCTTCCTGGCGGAGCTGGATCCGGGCGCGGACTGCGTGCCGCCCGGCTGCTCGCCCTGAGCGCCGACACCGGCACCGGCACCCGCACCCGCACCGGTACCGGCACCCGCACCCGCACCCGCACCGGTCTGTCCGACCCCGGCCTCAACGGCCTGTCCGGAACCGGAACCGGTGGTGCCCGTGCGCCCGGCCCCGTTCGACGCCCTGTTCAGCTTCGCCATCGCGCCGCTGACGGTGGTGAAGGAGTAGCCCTTCGCCTTCATCTTCTTGATGTACGTGTCGAGCGCCTTGACCGTCTGAGAGCGGTCGCCGCCCGCGTCGTGCATGAGGACGACGGCGCCCTTGTCGTTCTTCGGCGTGGCCCACTGGACGATCTTCGAGACGCCCGGCTTCTTCCAGTCGTCGCTGTCGGTGTCGACGAAGACGCTGGTGTAGCCGAGGTTGCCGATCTCCTTGTAGACGGGCCAGCTGTAGTTGTCGACGGCGTCGATCTCCGAGGAGTACGGGGCCCGGAACAGCGTCGTCGTGATCCCCGCCGCACCCGCGAGCGCGAGCTGGGTCTGCTTCAGCTCGCGCTGGAGCCGTCCCGTGCCCTGGTAGGAGAGGTCGACATGGGTGAAGGTGTGGATGCCGACCTCGTTGCCCTGGTCCACGAGGTCCTTCACGACGCTCGGATAGCGGGAGACCATCGAGCCGACCATGAAGAAGGTGGCCTCGACGCCGTTGTCTTCGAGCACCTTGAGGATCTGGGGAGTCCAGGCCGGGGTCGGACCGTCGTCGAAGGTGAGCACGATGGTCTTCTTCGGGACGGACTGGGTCTTGGCCGTGCCGCCCGTGAACGTCAGGAGCGGACCGCCGTCGAGGATCTTCTGCGGCACCTTGTCGTAGGCCGCGCCGTCGCGCACCCGCGCGTCGTTGCCGATCTCGGAACGCAGATAGCCGTCGAGCAGCATCACGCTGGTGAGCCCCAGCAGGAGCAGCAGGGCGAGGATCACGCGCGGTTTCTGCAGCGCCGCGGCCTTGCCGGCCGCCCGCTCCATCTTGGTGGGGGCGCGCCGGCGGCCGCGTGGAGGCGTCGTCGAAGTCATGGAGGTGGGTCCGTTCCGGTCAGTTGGCGCCGGTGGAAGCGGACGCGGATGCGGCCGAGGCCGGGGAGGAGGCCGAGGCCGGGGAGGTGGCCGAGGAGGGGGCCGTGCCCGTGCGCAGGCGCGCCGGCGGGGTGCCGGTCGGCCTGCCGGTGGGGGCCACGCCGCCCTGCGGCCGAAGGTTGCCCCCGGGTGCGGAGCCGGCCTGGCCGCCGCTGAACGGGAGGAGCGAGGACGGGGTCAGCGAGGTGCCCCAGCCCATGAAGGCCATCCCGAGGACGACCGCGTAACCGAAGCAGACGGCGCCGACGAGCATGCCGAACCTGCGCAGCAGACGTGCTCTGCGCCCGGAGTTGTCAACGAACACGGGACCGTCTTCGGACGCGCTGCCGCGTTTGCGGCGGCGGCCGCGCCCTTGACTGTGGTTTTCGATGGCTGACTCGGATTGCATTCCCCGGATATTAGGGCTCCTTTATGTGGCCAATTCTCTGGTTCTCATGTGAGGCGCCCATGAAACTTGGCCCAAGCTGTCCATTCCCTGAGAGATTCCTTGAACATCTGCGCAGTTCAGCGTCGATACATATTTACCTTGTGTACCGATTCGCGGCCCGGCTTGCCCGATTCGCGTACCGCTACTCATGGGTCACCCATGCGCTTCCTGTATTCGGTAATCACCCTCGGATGTGCCACCTTGGAACTCCCGAATCGCACTTTGTTTCGGTCCTGAGACAGAAATCACGAGAGCGGGTGCATACGCAATGAGGGGTTATCTGAGGCCGGCTGCCGGGCTCACCTGCCTGTTTGCTCTGGCGGCGGCGGGGTGCTCTTCCGGTGGTACGGGCGCCATGGACACGGCGCCCGCGCAGACCTCCCGGGCCCCGCGGACGAGTGCGGCGCCCTCCGGGAGCGCGTCCTCCTCCAGCACCTCCTCCAGCACCTCGTCCAGCACCTCGTACGCGCCCTACGTGAGCGCCACGGAGGCCTCCGCGACGGACTCGGCAGGGTCTCCGACCACGTACAACCTGGCTTTCGTGATCTCCGACGGCACCAACTGCACGGCCAAGTGGAACGGCACGGACGCCATCGGCAAGGCCGCCGTGAAGTCCCGGATCTCGGCGCTGAAGGAGTCCGGCGCGCGTGTGCGCGTCTCGTTCGGCGGGGCGTCCGGCAAGGAGCTGGCGGAGGTCTGCGGCAGCGCGAGCGCGCTCGCGGCGGCGTACGGGGCGGCGCTCGACGCCGCCGGGTCCACCCAGGCCGACTTCGACATCGAGGGGGACGCGCTGACCGACTCCGCGTCGGTCGCGCTGCGGTCCAAGGCGATCGCGCTGCTTCAGAAGGAGCGCGGTGACCTCAAGGTGTCCTTCACGCTGCCGGTCATGCCGTCCGGGCTGGACTCGGACAGTCTGGCGCTGCTGGAGTCCGCCAACGACAACTCCGTGACGGTCTCCACGGTCAACATCATGACGATGAATTACGGGAGTTCGTACTCCGGGGACATGGGCGACTACGCCGAGACGTCCGCCAAGGCGACCCATGATCAACTGCAGGATGTTTTCGGACTGTCGAGTGCGGGCGCCTGGCAGGGGCTCGCGTTGACCTCGATGATCGGGGACAACGACGTGGCCAATGAGACGTTCAGCCTCTCGGACGCGGCGCAGGTCCGTGCGTTTGCCGAGTCGAAGAAGATCGCTTGGGTGTCGATGTGGTCGACGTTCCGGGATCAGCAGTGTTCGAGTGATGACGCTTCTTCGGACAATGCGGCCACCAATTGCAGTGGGGTTTCGCAGAGTTCGGGGGCGTTTGCGGAGGCGTTCGCCGGGTGAGTTCGTCGGGTGCGGACCGGTGGGGGCTGAGCGCGCCCCGCGGCGGAGCCGCATATATACACAGCCCCGCGCCCCTCAAAGAAGGGCGCTGCCCGGTCCGGGGTGAAGAAGTTCAGCGGCGTCTGTGTACCAGGCGGCCCGCGCACACCGTCGCGATGCATGCTCCGTCCGCATCGAAGACCGCGAGGTCGGCACGTCCCGCGTCGACGATCGCGGTCTCTCGCGTGCGCGGGAGTACGGCGACCTCGTTACGGGAGGCCGCCGCGCGGAGGTCGGGGGTGTCGGCGTACTGCTGCAGTACGGCGGTGGCGCCCGACTTCAGGACGGCGTGCAGCCGCTCCCTGGGGGACGGCGCCTCGGGCAGTGGGCCCTCATGGACGCGCGCCGGCCCCAGGACCCCGGGCCAGCTGCGGACCCGCGCCCCCGGAAAGCGCTCCAGCAGCACGTCCAGCGGCCCGGTGCCCGCGACCCGGTCGCCCTCCACGGCGACCGCGCCGTCCTTCAGCGGGTCCGCGTCCCGGCTGATGCGCAGCTCGTCGGCGGTGTGGATCGTCAGCACGGCGGGGCTAGTTGGAGGCGAGCAGCTTCAGCTCGGGGTGTGCCGTGCCGCCCTCGATCGCGGTGGACGAGATGTGGGACATGACGCGCTCGTCGACCGGGTCGTTCGCCGGGTCGTCGTGGACGACGATGTGCTCGTACGTCGTGGCCCGCTGGGCGGGCACGCGGCCGGCCTTGCGGATCAGGTCGATGATCTCCATGCGGTTGGAGCGGTGCTTGGCGCCCGCCGAGGAGACGACGTTCTCCTCCAGCATGATCGAGCCGAGGTCGTCCGCGCCGTAGTGCAGGGAGAGCTGGCCGACCTCCTTGCCGGTGGTCAGCCAGGAGCCCTGGATGTGGGCGATGTTGTCCATGAACAGCCGGGCGATCGCGATCATCCGCAGGTACTCGAAGAGCGTCGCCTGCGTGCGGCCCTTCAGGTGGTTGTTCTCGGGCTGGTAGGTGTACGGGATGAAGGCGCGGAAGCCGCCCGTGCGGTCCTGTACGTCACGGATCATCCGCAGGTGCTCGATGCGTTCGGCGTTGGTCTCGCCGGTGCCCATGAGCATGGTGGACGTCGACTCGACGCCCAGCCCGTGCGCGGTCTCCATGATCTCCAGCCAGCGCTCGCCGGACTCCTTGAGGGGGGCGATCGCCTTGCGGGGGCGGGCCGGGAGGAGTTCGGCGCCGGCGCCCGCGAAGGAGTCGAGGCCGGCGGTGTGGATCCGCTGGATGGCCTCCTCCACACTCACCTTGGAGATGCGGGCCATGTGCTCGACCTCGGACGCGCCGAGGGAGTGGATGACCAGCTGCGGGTAGGCGGCCTTGATCGCGGCGAAGTGCTTCTCGTAGTACTCGACGCCGTAGTCCGGGTGGTGTCCGCCCTGGAACATGATCTGCGTACCGCCGAGTTCGACGGTCTCCGCGCAGCGGCGCAGGATGTCGTCGAGGTCGCGCGTCCAGCCCTTGTCCGTGTCCTTGGGAGCCGCGTAGAAGGCGCAGAACTTGCACGCCGTGACGCACACGTTCGTGTAGTTGATGTTGCGCTCGATGATGTACGTGGCGATGTGCTCGGTCCCCGCGTACCGGCGGCGGCGTACCGCGTCCGCGGCGGCGCCCAGGGCGTGCAGCGGGGCGTCGCGGTAGAGGACGAGCGCCTCTTCGGGGGTGATGCGCCCGCCCGCGGCAGCACGGTCGAGGACGGCTGTGACATCAAAAGACGTGAGGTCGGCCTTCTCGGTCACCGGGAGCGTCCCTTTCGTAAGGGTTCTGGACGGACTTGGTCAGCCTACGCCAGCCCCGCCCGTGGCCCGACGTCAGGCCGCGTACGCCCCGATCAGCAGCCCGATGTACGCCCCCGCGATCAGGAACGGTCCGAAGGGGATGGACGTCTTGCGCCCCGCGCGTCGCATCAGCACCAGCCCCAGCCCGTACAGGCCGCCGAACAGGAACCCGGCGAAGGTCCCGAGCACCACGGTCCCCCATCCGTACCAGCCGAGCACGGCCCCGATTCCCAGCGCGAGCTTCACATCCCCGAAGCCCATGCCGTTCGGGTTGACGAGGAAGAGGAGGAAGTACGCGCCGCCCAGCACGAGCGACCCGAACAGCGCGGTCGGCCACTGCCCCGCGTGCTCCGGTACGAGGGCCATCAGGCCCAGCAGTACGAGCGCCAGGCCCGCGAGCGGCAGGGTCAGGACGTCCGGCAGGCGCTGCACCCGGAAGTCCACGACCGCGAGCAGCACGCCGAGCGGCGCGAGCAGCAGCCAGACGGCCAGTTCGGGGCGGGCGCCGGTGGCGAGGGCGAGACCGGCGCAGGCCCCCGCGGTGGTGAGGGCGACGAGGGGGGTGCCGGGGCCGTAGCGGTACGCCGTCGGGGCATCGCCCGGCACCCGCCCCGCAACACCGGGCACCGGCCCCGCATCACCGGCCACCGGCCCCGCAACACCGGGCGCGCGCCCCGCGTCTCCGGGCGCCGACCACGACGTACGAAGGTACTGGGCGCAGTCGGCGCAGCGGGCGAGGCCGAGCCAGCCGGCCGCGGCGCCGGTGAGGGCGTGTCCGTCGGGGCACCGGGTCCGCCACGCCTCGTCCGGTTCCACCGCGAACCGGTAGGCGGCCCGCGGTACCAGCAGTCCCGCCGCCGCGCCCCAGAGGGCGGCGAGGACGGTCAGCCACAGTGGCCGGATGGACCAGAGTTCGAGGTCCACGGCTACTCGGCCTTCGACATGCGTGCCACCGGATCGCCCGCGTCCGGGTTGTCCGTCTCGTACTTGAGGTCGCCACCGGCGGGGATCAGCCGTACCTCGTGGCTGCCCGTCGTGCAGGTGCTGGGGTTGGACGTCTTGGCGGTGCTCGTCGCGGTGAGCTGTTCGTCCGTGACCTTCTTCAGGACGAGTACGTCGTCACAGACGCCGCCGATCAGGTCGGTCGAGCGGAACGTGCCCAACTCCTTGCCCACGGCGGCCTGGTGGAGGGTGACCCGGAACGTGCCCGCGGGCAGCTTGCCGCTCAGCGCGTAGGCGTCGCCCGACCAGGTGCCGAGGTAGTGCGCGGGCACGGAGGCGAGCGTCGCGCCGGCCGATCCGGCGGCGCTCGGTGTCGCCGCCGGGGGGCTGGCCGCGGAATCGGGGCCGCTGGAAGCCGAGTTGTCACCGCCGCCGCCCGGGAGCAGGTGGAACATGAACACCGAGCCCACGGTCACCGCGGCCAGCGCACCCGCGACGGCCAGCGCGAGCGTGCAACTCACCCTGCGGCCACGACCGTTCGCACCGGGGGCGGAGGTCGCGGCCATGCTGACGGAGAGCTTGCCGGGGTGGTCGGAGCGGGCCGCGGGCGTGCTCGGGTGGACCGTCGGCGCCGGGACCGCGTCCTGGACATCGCGCTGTCCCGGTACGTACGTCGGCATGGCGTACGGCGGCATGGTCGGCGGCGGCCCGAACACCCCGTCGGGTGGCGGCGCCCCGGCCCCGGAGTCCGTGCCCACCGAAGGGCTGCTGAAGCCCACCGGCCCGGACGGCGTCACCTCCGCCGCTTCCAGGTTCAGCAGCTGCACCGCGCTGCGGCTGACCTGCTCCACCAGGGGCCCCGGCAGCCAGCCGGCGGTCACCAGCCGGGCCGCCCCCTCGGGGGCCAGCCGCCCGGCCACCTCCCCCGGGGTCGGCCGTCCGGCCGGGTCCTTGGCGAGGCAGGCGGCCACGAGTTCCCGCAGCTCCCCCTCCAGGGAGCCGAGCCGGGGTTCCTCGTGCACCACCTTGTAGAGGAGGGCGGCCGAGGAGTCGCCGGGGAACGGGGACTCGCCCGTCGCCGCGTACACCAGCACCGCGCCCAGGGAGAAGACGTCCGCCGCGCCCGTGACCCCCTTGCCGAGGATCTGCTCGGGGGACATGTAGCCGGGGGAGCCGACGGAGACGCCCGTCGAGGTGAGCGAGGCGGTGCCGTCGGTGGCCCGGGCGATGCCGAAGTCGATGAGGAGGGGGCCGTCTAGGGTGAGCAGGACGTTGGAGGGCTTGACGTCACGGTGGACCAGGCCCAGCGCGTGGACCGCCGTGAGCGCCTCGGCCAGGCCCGCGCCCAGCACCCGTACCGAATGCGCCGGAAGCGGACCGCCCGCGTCCGCGACCGCCGCCGCGAGCGAGGGACCGGCCGCGTAGCCGGTCGCGACCCACGGCACGGACGCCTCCGGGTCCGCGTCGAGGACCGGGGCCGTCCACGCGCCGCCCACCCGCCGCGCGGCCTCGACCTCGCGGCGGAAGCGGGCGCGGAACTCCTCGTCGAGCGCGAAGTGCGGGTGCACGATCTTGACCGCGACCGTCCGCCCGCCCGCGCTGCGGCCCAGGTACACCCGCCCCATGCCGCCGGAGCCCAGCCGGCCGAGCAGCCGGTAGGGCCCCACGACCGTGGGTTCATCCACTCCGAGCGGCTGCATGGCGCTCCCACCTCCCCCGTACGCACGGACGCACTGCCCAGCAGGGTAGTTCCGTACGCCCCCGCGGGGTCCCCAACGCCCCCGCGGGTTCGGAACATCCCCCGCGATCCCAGGGAGACGTCCGCGCGATGTCAGGGAGTCAGCAGTTCGACCTTCACGTCCGTCGGGAAGCCGGTGGTCGAGCCGACCCGTCGGGCGAACTCCTGTACGGCCGCGAGCTGCGGGCCGCCGAAGCGGAAGTCGAGCGTGGTGAAGTACCGCTCCAGGATCCGCTCGTCGAAGGCCTCCCAGCGGGCCGCCTGCTCGGCGACCTTGGAGACCTCGTCCAGCGAGAGGTCCCGGGAGGCGAGGAAGGCCTCGTGCACCTTGCGGGTGACGACGGGCTCGCGCTCCAGGTAGTCGCGGCGGGCCGCCCACACGGCGAAGACGAACGGCAGGCCCGTCCACTCCTTCCACAGCGTGCCGAGGTCGTGCACCTCCAGACCGAACTTCGGCCCGTCGAGGAGGTTGGCCCGCAGTGCCGCGTCGCCGATGAGGACGGCGGCGTCGGCCTCCTGCATCATCAGGCTGAGGTCGGGCGGGCAGGTGTAGTAGGACGGCTGGACGCCCACGCTCTCGGCCAGCAGCAGCTGCGCGAGCCGAACGGACGTACGGGAGGTGGAGCCGAGGGCGACCCTGGCGCCGTCCAGCTGGTCCAGCGGGACCTGCGAGACGATCACACAGGACATCACCGGACCGTCGCAGCCGACCGCGATGTCCGGGAAGGCGACCAGCTCGTCGGCGTGCTTGAGGAACTCGACGAGCGTGATGGGCCCGATGTCGAGGTCGCCCTGCACCAGCTTCTCGCTGAGCTTCTCCGGGGTGTCCTTGGTGAGCTCGAAGTCGAGGAGCGTGCCCGTTCTCGCGAGCCCCCAGTAGAGGGGCAGGCAGTTCAGGAACTGGATGTGGCCGACGCGCGGCCGGGTGCGGTAATTGTCCACATCGCGAGGCTAGACCCCATGGAGTACCGTGCAGTCTCCAGGGTCCCCGCGTGGTTTCCGAAACCCTTCCGCCCTCTTGTGTCAACCCTTGCGACAGCGAGTCGACACCCCCACGTCAACCCATCCGCCATGCGGGTCAAACATCCGGGTGACGTGATCTTGCCCCCTATTGCTTTCGGCTGCCTGCGTGCTAGGCTCGCCGCAAGTTGCAGTTTGGTTTCCCTTGCAGTACAGAGCCTGCGGAGCATGTGACCGCGGGCTCTCGTCGTTTTCAGACGAATGCAGTTGTTTACACAATCGCAGGTTCTGGAGCAGGGCAACCCTTTGGGCCCAAGGAGGGCTTATGGCTACCGGAACCGTGAAGTGGTTCAACGCCGAAAAGGGCTTTGGTTTCATCGCCCAGGAAGGCGGCGGCCCGGACGTCTTCGTCCACTACTCCGCGATCAACGCGAGCGGATTCCGCTCTCTCGAAGAGAACCAGTCGGTTTCCTTCGACGTCACGCAGGGTCCGAAGGGCCCGCAGGCGGAGAACGTCACCCCGATCTAAGTCTGCGGGCTTCATGAGCCCAATGCTTTGATCCGGAACGGATCGCATTACCCAAGGAGCCCCGCGCCAGCCGGTCGCGGGGCTCCTGCCTTGTCCGGATCGGCCCGGAGCGGCCCTACCGCACGTACAGCTCCTCGATCTCCTTGCTGAAGTCACGTTCGATCGCCGCCCGCTTCAGCTTCATGGTGGGGGTCACATGTCCCGCCAGCTCCGTGAAGTCACCCGGGAGGACGGCGAAGCGGCGGATGGACTCGGGGCGGGAGACGAGTTTGTTGGCCTCGTCGATCGCGCGCTGGAGGATGACGTTCAGCTCCGGGTCGTCCATGAGGAGCTCCGGCGGGACGGGGTGCTTGCCGATCATCCGGCGCCAGTGGGTGACGCCGTCCTGGTCGAGGGTGAGCAGGACGGTGACGTAGGGGCGGCGGTCGCCGAGAACGATGCACTGGGCGATCAGCGGATGCGAGCGGAGCCAGTTCTCCAGAGGCGCGGGAGCCACGCTCTTGCCGCCCGCGGTGATCAGGATCTCCTTCTTGCGGCCCGTGATGGTGAGGTAGCCCCCGTCGTCCAGTTCGCCGATGTCGCCGGTCGCGAACCAGCCGTCCGGCGCCGCGTCGACGACGCCGCCCGCGTTCGGGTCCCAGTAGCCGCGGAAGATCTGTTCGCCGCCCAGCAGGATCTCGCCGTCCCCGGCTATCCGGACCCGGGTACCGGGCAGCGGCCAGCCCACCGTGCCCAGCCGGGGTTTGAGCGGGGGCGTGACGGTCGCGGCGGCGGTGGTCTCCGTCAGGCCGTACCCCTCGAAGATCTCGATGCCGGCGCCCGCGTAGAACGCGGCGAGACGGCGGCCCAGCGGGGAACCGCCGCAGATCGCGTAGCGGACCTTGCCGCCCAGCGCGTTGCGGATACGGCGGTAGACCAGGGGGTCGTAGAGGGCGCGGGCGGCGCGCAGGGAGCGCGAGGGACCCGGCCCGGTGCCGTGCTGCTTGGCCTCGACCGCCTCGCCGTAGCTGCACGCGATGCGCGCGGCGCGGTCGAAGGAGGACCCGCGGCCCATCTTCTCGGCCGTGGCCCTGCCGGTGTTGAACACCTTCTCCAGGACGTACGGGATGGCCAGCAGGAAGGTGGGTCTGAAGCTCGCGAGGTCCGCGAGCAGGTCCTCGGTGCTCAGGCTCGGCGCATGGCCCAGGCGCACCCGCGCGCGCAGACAGGCGACCGCGACCATCCGCCCGAAGACATGGGAGAGGGGGAGGAAGAGGAGCATCGACGCGGCGTCCGAGGTCTTCGCCTTGAAGATCGGGTAGAGCAGTTCGATCGCGTTGTCGATCTCGGCGAAGAAGTTGCCGTGGCTGAGTGCGCAGCCCTTGGGGCGGCCGGTGGTGCCCGAGGTGTAGATGAGGGTGGCGAGCGTGTCGGGGCCGAGCACCCCGCGGCGCACGGCGACCTCCTGGTCCGGGATGCCCTGGCCCAGCTCGGCCAGCCGCTCCAGGTGTCCCTTCTCGAAGACCCACATGTGCCGCAGGTCGGGGATCCGGTCGCGTTCCGGGCCGAGCGCGGACGCCTGCGCCACCGTTTCGGTGGCGAGGGCGACGGCTCCCGAGTCCTGGAGGATCCAGCGGACCTGGAAGGTGGAGGAGGTGGGGTAGACGGGGACGGTGACCAGACCCGCCGCCCAGGCCGCGAAGTCCAGGAGCGTCCACTCGTACGTCGTCCGCGCCATGATCGCGATGCGGTCGCCGGGGGCCAGGCCCTCGGCGATCAGGCCCTTCGCGACCGCCAGCACCTGCGCGGCGAACTCGGTGGCGGTCACGTCCTCCCAGGCGCCGTCGGCGTTCTTCCTGCTGAGAACCGCCGCGTTCGGGGCCACGGTCGCGTTGTCGAACGGGATGTCCGCGAGCGAGCCGTGGGTCACCTGACCGACGAGGGGCGGCACGGACACCTCGCGCACCACCCCGTCCAGCCGCTTGATCTCGGGCTCCACGAGGGAGGGTGGGGAGTCGTACGGGCTGGGCTGGCTGGACATGGGGCGGCTCCTTGGCTACCAGGACCCGGTCGGTATGAGGCGGGTTGGGGGCGCAAAGCCTCATACGTGCCTGGGGCGTGGGGGGTTCATGCGAGTTTCAACAAGGCAGGGGTGACCGGGATCGTACGGGCTTGGGGTGTGGGGTTTGTGGGTGTCTGGGGCGGGCGGGGTGCGAGTTGCCTCCGGTACGGGGATTCGGGTGCGGGGGGGTCCTCGTATGCGGTGGGTTCTTCGGGTGCGGGTGTGTGGGGGCTTGTCGCGCCCCGCGGCGGAGCCGCATATGTACAGCCCCGCGCCCCTAGAAGCGCCGGGGCGGGCGGCATTGGAGGGTGCCGGCGTCAGTGGCGTTCCAGGATGGCCGTGACTCCCTGGCCGCCTGCCGCGCAGATCGAGATGAGGCCCCGGCCGGGGGTGTCGCGTTCCGCCAGGAGTGTGGCCAGGGTCGCCACGATGCGGGCGCCGGTGGCGGCGAAGGGGTGGCCGGTGGCGAGGGAGGAGCCCGCGACGTTGAGGCGGGAGCGGTCGACCGTTCCCAGGCCGCCCTTCTCCCAGGCTGCCAGGGTGGCGAGGACCTGGGAGGCGAATGCCTCGTGGACCTCGATGAAGTCGAAGTCCTCCAGGGAGAGTTCGGCGCGTTCCAGGAGCCGGGGGACGGCGTACGCCGGCGCCATCAGCAGGCCGTCCTCGCCGCCGACGACGTCACCCTCGACGAAGTCGACCGCGGCGGTCTCGTACGCGGTCAGGTGGGCGAGCGGGGACAGCCCCCGCGCCTCGGCCCAGTCGTCGCTCGCCAGGAGCACCGTGGCCGCGCCGTCCGTCAGCGGTGTCGAGTTCCCCGCGGTCATGGTCGGGTCGGGCTGTTCGGTACCGAACACCGGCTTGAGCGCGGCCAGTTTCGTGGGCGTCGAGTCCGGGCGGAGGTTCTGGTCGCGGGTCAGGCCGCGGAACGGGACGACGAGGTCGTCGAAGAGGCCCCGTTCGTACGCCGCCGCCAGCCGCTGATGGCTGGTGGCCGCCAGTTCGTCCTGCGCCTCGCGGGTCACCCCCCACGCGCGGGCCGTCACGGCGGCGTGCTCCCCCATGGACAGACCCGTGCGCGGCTCGGCGTTGCGCGGGATGTCGGGGACGAGGTGGGAGGGCCGGACGCGGGCGAGGGCCCGGAGGCGGGCGCCGGGCGACTTGGCGCGGCGCAGCTCCAGGAGGATGCGGCGCAGGTCGTCGTTGACCCCGAGCGGGGCGTCGCTCGCGGTGTCGGCGCCGCCCGCGATCGCGCACTCGGTCTGGCCCAGCGTGATCTTGTTGGCGGCGGCGATGACGGCTTGCAGGCCGGTGCCGCAGGCCTGCTGGATGTCGTACGCCGGGGTGCGCGCGTCGAGCTTCGAGCCGAGGACGGTCTCGCGGGCGAGGTTGAAGTCGCGGCTGTGCTTGAGGACGGCACCGGCGACCAACTCGCCCACCGCTCCCGGCTCTTCGAGCCCGAACCGCTCGACCAGGCCGTCGACCGTCGCGGTCAGCATCTCCTGGTTGGAGGCGGTGGCGTACGGGCCGTCGGAGCGGGCGAAGGGGGTGCGGGCGCCGCCGACGACAGCGACGGGGCGCGTCCCGGACGGACTTCCGGTGGGGCTTGTTCTCGGTGGATTGCGGGGGCTCATCTCGACCTGCTCCTGATCCTTCACGTAGCCTTACCCTGGGTAACCTTACTCTGGAGTAAATTTACGTCCGAGCGGGGAGTTGGACAATGGCGGACCGCTATCTGAGCTTCACCGGGACCGCACCCGGTCGCTTTCTGACCCGTCGGCTCGGGCTGCCCCAGCCGGCCGCGCTGCGGCGCTGGTCACCCGAACGCCCCGTCCTGGAAGGCACGTTGCTGCTCCTCACGGCCGGGAAGCCGACGCTGGACGACGTGACCGCCGTACTGGCCCGGACGGGGCTCGAGGTGCGCACGGAGGCGACGGCTGAGCGGCCGGCCGGGGTCGTGCTCGACGCGACCGGGGTCGCCGACGTGGAGGCGCTCGCCGAGGTGCACGCGGCGCTGCATCCCGTGGTGCGGTCGGTCGCCGACGGTGGGCGGGTGGTGGTGCTCGGCACGGCGCTCGACCCCGCCGATCACCATCAGGCGGCGGCGCAGCAGGCGCTGGAGGGGTTCGTGCGGTCTCTGGGGAAGGAGATCGGGCGGGGGCGGACGGTGACGTTGGTGCGAATCGTGGGGGCGGCGGCAGGGACGGCGGGTTCCGCGGCCGGTGCCGAGTCCACGTTCCGGTTTCTGCTGTCGCCCAGGTCCGCGTATGTCAGTGGGCAGGTGATCGAGGTCGGTCACGCCGGTGGTGGTGACGGCGGTGCTGGTGAGGTGTCCGTCCCGGCGGACTGGGCGCGGCCCCTCGCCGGGCGGACCGCTCTCGTCACCGGGGCCGCGCGGGGGATCGGGCGGGCGGTGGCCGAGACCCTGGCGCGGGACGGGGCGCGGGTGGTGTGTCTGGACGTGCCCGGCGCGGCGGCCGAGCTCGGCGTGGTCGCCGCGCGGCTGGACGGGGCGCGGGCGTTGGCGCTCGACATCACCTCCGCGGACGCGGGGGCGCGGATCGGGGAGGCGTTGCCCGACGGGCTGGACGTTCTCGTCCACAACGCCGGGATCACACGGGACCGGAAGCTGGCCAACATGCCCGCGGAGCGGTGGGGGTCGGTGCTCGACGTGAATCTCGCGAGTGTGCTGCGGACGACGGATGCGCTGTTGGGGGACGGGGTGGTGCGGCGTGGGGGGCGGATCGTGGCCACCGCGTCGATCGCCGGGATCGCCGGGAACGTCGGACAGACCAACTACGCGGCCAGTAAGGCGGGGGTCGTGGGGTTCGTACGGGCGCTGGCTCCGCGGGTGTGGGACGAGCACGGGGTGACGGTGAACGCCGTCGCGCCCGGCTTCATCGAGACGAGGATGACGGCGGCCGTGCCGTTGTTCGTTCGGGAGGCGGGGCGTCGGATGAACTCCCTCGGGCAAGGGGGGTTGCCGGTCGATGTGGCCGAGACGATCGCGTGGCTCGCGGGGCCGGGGTCCTGGGCCGTGAACGGGCAGGTGGTGCGGGTGTGTGGCCAGAGTCTGCTGGGGGCGTAGGAGTTTCTTCGCCCCCGCCGCCCCTGCCCGTCCCACCCCTCCGGGGCTCCACCCCAGGCCCTCCGGGGCTCCGCCCCAGGCCCCATGGGGCGGCCTTGTGGCTGCGGGCCGGTGGGGGCTGGTCGCGCAGTTACCCGCGCCCCTAGAGGCACTGGGGCGGACGGCGTCGGCGAGGGCGAAGCAGCCCTCCGCTCAGCCCCACCGGCCCGCAGCCGACGAACCACCCCACCACAGCCTCCCGGAAGGATCCCATGACCACCCTCACCCTCACCGCTCCCCCGGCCCTCGCCCCGCTCCTGGCCCGGGGTGCCCTGTTCTCCCCCCTCAAGCGGCGGCCCCGCCCGGACGCCCACGTCCCGCCGACCCGTCTCGTGCTCCCGGACGTCCGTATCGATCTCGCCCGGCTCGCCACGTACGAGCGGGTCTGCGGGTTCGCCACGGGGGCGGACGCGCTGCCGGTGACGTATCCGCACGTCCTCGGGTTTCCACTCGCCATGCGGATCATGGCGAGCCGCTCGTTCCCCCTGCCGCTGCTCGGGCTCGTCCACACCTCGATCGAGATCACCCAGCGGCAGCCGCTGGCCGCCTCGGACGCGTACGAACTCGGCGCGCGCGTAGCGGGGTTGGAACCCCATCGCCGTGGGACGCAGGCCTGCGTCGTGACCGAGGCGAGGGTCGAAGGCGAGCCGGTGTGGCAGTCGCGGAGTATCTATCTCGCCCGGCACCGCACGAGCGGGGAGGCGGCGTCCACGATCCCGCGGGAGTCCGACGGCGGCGGTCCCCTTCCCGTCCGTGCCGAGTGGCGGCTCGGCGGTGACATCGGGCGGCGGTACGGCGCCGCTTCGGGGGACCGCAACCCCATCCACCTGCACCCGCTCACCGCCCGCCTGTTCGGCTTTCCCCGCGCCATCGCGCACGGCATGTGGACGGTGGCCCGCTGCCTGGCCGAACACGGCCCGCAGGGCGCGGTGCGCGTACGTGCGGACTTCAAGGCGCCCGTTCTGCTGCCGGGCACGGTCACCTACGCCGCCGACGGCCCCGCCTTCGAACTCCGCGGCACGGACTCCGGGCGCCTGCATCTGGCGGGCGACATACGGCCCATAGGGCGCCCATAGGGTGTCAGGGTCAGTCCTGCGGGGGCGTCCACGGGCGGTTCTCCATCAGGTCGCCCAGGCCCGCCCAGGCGAAGTTCATCAGTGTCGCCGCCGCCTGCTTGGCGGAGACGCCCGGCGTGGCGTTGGCCCAGGCGGCGAGGGACTCGGCGGCGCCGACGAGGGCCTCGGCGAGTCCGGCGACCTCCCGCTCGGGCAGGGACGGGTCACGGTGTGCCTCGCGCGCCGCGACCACGATCAACTGGGTGACGAACGCGACGAGTTCCTCGCGCATCGCCGCGACCTCGGCCGCGAACGGCTCGCCGTGCGTACGCGCCTGACGGTGCAGGACCGCCCAGCCGTCCGGGTTCTCCGCCGTGTGCGTGAAGAACGCCCGTAGGCCTGCCCAGAGTTGACGGTCGGCGGGCAGACCGGACTGGACGCCCGCGCGCACCGCCGCGGTCAGCGCGGCCGCCTCACGGCGGATGCAGGCGGTGAAGAGGTCTTCCTTGGAGTTCAGGTACAGGTACACCAACGGCTTGGACACGCCCGCCAGATCGGCGATCTCGTCCATCGAAGCCGACCGGTACCCCCGCTGCCCGAAGGTCCGCACGGCGGCGTCCAGCATCTGCTGTTCACGCACCGCGCGCGGCATCCGCTTGTTCTTCACAGCACCCATACGGGCAAGCGTACGATCGGCCGCCGTCGGCCAGGCACCGCGAGCCGCGGATCCCCGGACGTGTGGTTACGTGAACGCGTGGAGGGTCAGGAGGTCTGGCCCTGCACGCCGCCGCGGGCGGCGTCGTCCGCGCCGTCCTCCTGGCTGCGGTTATGCTCCAGGTTGGTCTTCATGCGATCCACGCGCGCGACGACCTGGGCGGAGGCGCGGTCGCGCTCCTTGCGCAGCACCACGAAACTGATGGGCGCGGAGATCACCAGCGCGAGCAGGACGATCCACATGTAGTTGGAGTCACCCAGGCCGCGCGGCGCGAGGCCCGAGTAGACAAGGCCCCAGACGACCACGAGGCAGCCGGCGAAGACGCCGAGGCGCATCAGTGTGTAGCGGCCCATGTCAATCCACTCTTCCGTTCCGAACCGTTTCGAACGTTCCCAAAGGGCACCGTCCAGTGAAGCACGCCCGGCCCGATCCTCGTGCAGGGGGGCCTCAGTCGCCAGGCGGCAGAGGCAGCAGCATCGTGATCTCGTCACGGTCGTCGCCCGGCGCGACACGCAGCGCGTCGGGCGCCCGGCCGATCTCCTTGTAGCCACAGGAGGCGTAGAAGCGTTCCAGCCCCTCCCCGCCCCGGCAGGTGAGGCGCAGTCCCTCCAGGCCGAGCGCGCGGGCCCGGTCCTCGGCCCCGCGGAGCAGGTCGGCGCCGTAGCCGCGGCCCTGGAGGGCCGGATCGACCATGACGGTGTACAGCCAGGCCCAGTGACGCATGAGGGGGTGGTCGTTGAGGGCGAGGAACGCGGTGGCGGCGAGCCGGCCGTCGGCGGTGAATCCGGCGAGGAGCCGGGTGCGGCCCTCGGCTATCGCGGTGAGGTGGGCCTCGGCGCGGGGGCGTATGTCGACGGCGGTCACCGGCGGCACGAAGCCGACCGCACCGCCCGCGTTGGTGACATCCGTCCAGAGGGTGAGCAGCTGGTCGGGCAGGGGGTGGGTCGGCTTCGCGTCACGGGTGAACAGGGTGAAGGTCAGTGGCACGGCCACCGAGCGTAGACGAAGGTCTTGGCATCCTGGTGCGGAGACCGACCGGAAGCGAAATGCCGGCCCCCTCCGTGGGGAGGGAACCGGCACCGGGGCCGTCATGGGCGTACGACCGGACCGCGCGGCGTCAGACGCGCATCGGCTGCGGCGACTCGCGGCGCGCCGGGTCCGGGCCGTCGTACTCGCGGATGATCTCGTAACGGGTGTTGCGCTCGACCGGCTGGAAGCCCGCGTCGCGGATCAGGTCGAGCAGGTCCTCGCGGGTCAGCTTGTTCGGCGTGCCGTAGTTGTCCGCGTCGTGCGTGATCTTGTACTCGACGACCGAGCCGTCCATGTCGTCGGCACCGTGCTGGAGGGCGAGCTGCGCGGTCTGCACGCCGTGCATCACCCAGAAGACCTTGACGTGCGGCACGTTGTCGAAGAGGAGACGGGAGACCGCGAAGGTCTTCAGGGCCTCGGCGCCGGTCGCCATCTGGGTGCGCGCCTGGAGCCGGTTGCGGACCTTGCCGTCCTTCATGTCCACGAAGTCGTGCTGGTAGCGCAGCGGGATGAAGACCTGGAAGCCGCCGGTCTCGTCCTGGAGCTCACGGAGCCTGAGGACGTGGTCGACGCGGTGGCGGGGCTCCTCGATGTGCCCGTACAGCATCGTGCACGGGGTCTTCAGACCCTTCTCGTGCGCGAGCCGGTGGATGCGCGACCAGTCCTCCCAGTGGGTGCGGTGGTCGACGATGTGCTGGCGGACCTCCCAGTCGAAGATCTCCGCGCCGCCACCGGTCAGGGACTCGAGGCCCGCCTCGATCAGCTCGTCGAGGATCTCCGACGCCGACAGCCCCGAGATGGTCTCGAAGTGGTGGATCTCCGTCGCCGTGAAGGCCTTCAGGGAGACGTTCGGGAGTGCCTTCTTCAGCTCGCTCAGCGACCGCGGGTAGTAGCGCCACGGCAGGTTCGGGTGCAGGCCGTTGACGATGTGCAGCTCGGTGAGGTTGTCGTTCTCCATCGCCTTGGCGAGGCGGACGGCCTCCTCGATGCGCATCGTGTACGCGTCCTTCTCGCCCGGCTTGCGCTGGAACGAGCAGTACGCGCAGGACGCGGTGCACACGTTCGTCATGTTGAGGTGGCGGTTGACGTTGAAATGGACGACGTCGCCGTTCTTCCGCGTGCGCACCTCGTGGGCGAGCCCGCCCAGCCAGGCCAGGTCGTCCGACTCGTACAGCGCGATGCCGTCCTCGCGGGTCAGCCGCTCACCGGCTCGAACCTTCTGCTCCAGCTCGCGCTTGAGCCCGACGTCCATGCCACTACCTCTTCCTAAGACAGCCTTCGTAAACCGTACTCCCCCACCCTCCGGGCGGGAGGGGCCCCATCAGGCACTTCGTGCCCTAACCCTCTTCGGGCAGCTCTCCGACCCGGTTCTCCCACTTCGTGGAGAGCACGATCGTCGTACGGGTCCGGGAGACGCCCTTCGTCCCCGAGAGCCGCCGGATGGTCTTCTCCAGCCCGTCGACATCACTCGCCCGCACCTTGAGCATGAACGAGTCGTCGCCCGCGATGAACCAGCAGTCCTCGATCTCGCCGAGGTCCCGCAGCCGCCGGGCCACGTCCTCGTGGTCCGCGGCGTCGGAGAGTGAGATGCCGATCAGGGCGGTGACGCCGAGACCGAGCGAGGCGGAGTCGACGGTGGCGCGGTAGCCGGTGATGACCCCGGCCGCCTCCAGCCGGTTGATGCGGTCGGTGACGCTGGGTCCCGACAGACCGACGAGGCGCCCCAGCTCCGCGTAGGAGGCCCGGCCGTTCTCTCTCAGGGCCTGGATGAGCTGCCTGTCCACCGCGTCCATGCGATCGCTAGCCTTCCGCTGAAGTGTGTGAGTCGTGAGTGGTGCGATGTTGCTCAGTGGTGCTCGGTCGTGCGTGCCGGGTCGTGCGGGCCGGGTCGTGCGTGCTCGGGTCGTGCGTGCTCGGGTCGTGCGTGCTCGGGTCGTGCGTGCTCGGGTCGTGCGGGCCGGGTCGGGCCGCTCAGGTCGCTCGGGAACCGCCGCCGAGTTCGCCCTCCCACCGGCGGTACAGCCCGTGTTCGACGCCCGCCGCGTCCAGCACCCGCCCGGCGACGAAGTCCACCAGGTCCTGGATGTGCGTGGCACCCGCGTAGAACGCCGGCGAGGCGGGCAGCACGGTGGCGCCCGCGTCGTCCAGGGAGACCAGGTGACGCAGCGTCTGCCCGTTCAACGGGGTCTCGCGGACGGCGACGACGAGCTTGCGCCCCTCCTTGAGCGTCACGCTCGCCGCGCGTTGCAGCAGGTCCTTCGACAGCCCCAGGGCGACTCCGGCCACGCAGGCCGTCGAGGCGGGCACGATCAGCATGCCCTTCGAGGGGTACGAGCCCGAGGACGGCCCCGCCGCCAGGTCACCGGCGCTCCAGTGCCGTACGGCGTCGAGGCGCCCCTCGAAGGCGTCGAAGGTGCCGGGCTTGCCGTCCGCGCCACGCGCCAGCCACACCCGCAGGTCGTCCCGCCAGTGGGCGTCCCGGAAGGAGAGGCCGGTCTCGTCGAGCAGCGTGAGCCGGGAGGCGCGCGAGACCACCAGGTCGACGCTCTCCCCCGCCGCCAGGAGCGCCCGCAGCACAGAGGCGGCGTACGGCGTACCGGAGGCACCCGACACCCCCACGATCCAAGGCCGCCGCTGCGTCTGTCCTGGCTTCATGATGTCGAGGGTATCCGGCGGCTGTCGGGATTCAGACCGTGAGCCCGCGGACCAGCAGATCGAGCAGGGCACACACGAACAGGGCGATGCCGATGAATCCGTTGACTTGGAAGAAGGCGCGGTTCAGACGGGACAGGTCGTGCGGCTTCACGATGGAGTGCTCGTAGAGGAACGCGCCCGCGACGATCAGCAGGCCCAGCCAGAAGAACGCGCCCGCGTCGGTGGCGACGGCGTACCAGGCGAACAGGGCGGTGGTGACGGCGTGGCAGCCGCGCGCCCCCCAGATCGCGGCGGGGATGCCGAAGCGCGCCGGCACCGACATGACCCCGATCTCGCGGTCCGTCTCGACGTCCTGGCAGGCGTAGATCAGGTCGAAGCCGCCGATCCAGATCCCGACCGCGAGCCCCAGGATGGCGGCGTCCCACGACCACTCACCGGAGATCGCCAGCCAGCCGCCGATCGGGCCCATCGCCTGGGCCAGACCCAGGATGGCCTGCGGGAAGTTCGTGAACCGTTTGCCGTACGGGTACACCACCATCGGGATCACGGCGATGGGGGCCAGGGCCAGGCACAGGGGGTTGAGGAGAGCCGCGGCGCCCAGGAAGAAGACCAGCGCGACCAGCGCGCCCGTCCACGCGTGCTTCACGCTCATCGCGCCGGTGACCAGCTCACGGTGGGCCGTGCGCGGGTTGCGGGCGTCGATCTCGCGGTCGATGATCCGGTTCGCCGCCATCGCGAACGTGCGCAGCCCGACCATCGCGATCGTGACGAGCAGCAGCCTGCCCCAGTGGATGTTCTTGTCCCACTCGAACATCGCGGTCAGCGCGGCGATGTAGGCGAAGGGCAGCGCGAAGACGGAGTGCTCGATCATGACGAGCCGGAGGAAGGCCTTGGTGCGCCCCGGCTGCTGCGGGAGCGCGGCGGATGCGCTGGTCACCGGCCGCCCGCCCTTGTGCTGTTGATGGACCTCACAGGCCGTACTCCTTCCAGCGGCGGTCGACCGTCGCCGCCGTCTCCGGGTCGGAGAGAACCATTTCCGGCCATCCCCCGTCCCGGGTGTAACCCTCCTCGGGCCACTTCCTCGTCGCGTCGATGCCCGCCTTGCCGCCCCAGAACTGCTGGTAGGAGGCGTGGTCGAGATGATCGACGGGGCCTTCGACGACGGTGAGGTCGCGGGCGTAGTCGGTGTTGCCGAGGGCCCGCCACGCGACCTCGTGCAGATCGTGGACGTCACAGTCCGAGTCCACGACCACGATGAGTTTCGTGAGGGACATCATGTGTGCCCCCCAGACGGCGTGCATCACCTTCTGGGCGTGCTTGGGGTACTTCTTGTCGATCGCGACGATCGCACAGTTGTGGAAACCGCCGGCCTCGGGGAGGTGGTAGTCCACGATGTCCGGCACGATGATCTTCAGCAGGGGGAGGAAGAAGCGCTCGGTCGCCCGCCCGAGGGGGCCGTCCTCGGTCGGGGGCCGCCCCACGACGATCGACTGGAGCAGCGGCCGCTTGCGCATGGTCACGCAGTCGATGGTCAGCGCCGGGAAGGGCTCCTGGGGCGTGTAGAACCCGGTGTGGTCGCCGAAGGGCCCCTCCGGGAGCATCTCCCCCGGCTCCAGCCACCCTTCGAGCACGACCTCCGCGTTCGCGGGGACCTGCAGCGGAACGGTCTTGCAGTCCACCATCTCGATCCGCTTGCCCTGGATGAACCCGGCGAAGAGGTACTCGTCGATGTCACCGGGCAGCGGGGCGGTGGAGGCGTACGTCACGGCGGGGGGGCACCCGAAGGCGATCGCGACCGGCAGTCGCTCTCCCCTCCTCGCCGCGACCTGGTAGTGGTTGCGGCTGTCCTTGTGGATCTGCCAGTGCATGCCGATGGTGCGCTTGTCGTGGCGTTGGAGGCGGTAGAGCCCGAGGTTGCGGATTCCGCTCTCGGGGTCCTTGGTGTGGGTGAGCCCGAGGTTGAAGAAGGAGCCGCCGTCCTGGGGCCAGGTGAAGAGCGCGGGGAGAGCGTCCAGGTCGACGTCCTCGCCGCGCAGCACGACCTCCTGCACGGGCGCGTTGTCGGACTTGACCTTCTTCGGCGGTACGTGGGTCATCGCGCCGAGCTTGCCGAAGGCCTCGCGTACGCCGACGAAGCCGTGGGGCAGCTCGGGCCTGAGCAGACCGCCGATCTTCTCGCTGATCTCGCCGTACGACTTCAGGCCGAGGGCCTTCAGCAGCCGCCGGTCGGTCCCGAAGACGTTCATGGCGAGCGGCATGGCGGATCCGCGCACGTTCTCGAAGAGCAGGCCCGGTCCACCCGCCTTCTGCACCCGGTCGACGATCTCCCCGACCTCCAGATACGGGTCCACCTCGGCCTTGATGCGCTTGAGGTCGCCCTCGCGCTCCAGCGCCCTCAGCAGGGATCGAAGATCGTCGTAAGCCATGCGTCCAAGTATCGCTGAGGGCCGCCCGGCACCGACGTGCGCCCCACCGCCGTGGGCGGGACCACCCCTCTCGCCCCCGCCGCCCCTACCCGTCCCATCCCAGGGGCTCCGCCCCTTCCACCCCGCCGGGGTCTACGCCCCCGGACCCCCAATCGGCCTGAACGGCCTCGTCCTCAAACGCCGGACGGGCTGGGGGTGCGGACCCGGGTGGGTGGGTGGACGGGATGGGTGGGGCATCGGACTCCACCCTCGTCCTCAAACGCCGGACGGGCTGAAAGATGCGGGCCGGGGTGGATGGGGTGCGGCCTGAACGCCGGACGAGCCGAGGCTTTTGGGGGCGCGGGGAACTGCGCGATCAGCCCCCACCGGCCCGCGGCCGAGGAACCGCCGGGCGCACGGGGGCTCGGGGCGAAGCCCCGCTCTGGGGCCGGGCGGAGCTCCTGGGGCGGTGGGGGCGGGGGAAAGTGTCATACCCCCGTTGAAGTCAGCCGCTACCCTGTGCGCGTCACCGGGGCCCCACACCGCCCCGCCGCCGTCCACTGGGGGACTGTTCCACCATGCTCAGGTATCTGCCGTTCCTGCTGGTCCTGGCGCTGTGGATCTACTCGTTCATCGACTGCCTGAACACGCCGGAGGAAGAGGTCCGCGGCCTGCCCAAGGTGGTGTGGGTGATCGTCATCCTGCTCTTCGGAGAAGTCCTCGTCGGCCCGATCGCTTGGCTCGTCGCGGGCAAGGTCGGCCGGGGCCCGACCCGAGGCGTCACGCCCTCCGAGTGGCACCGCGACCGGCGCCCGCAGTACGTCGCCCCCGACGACAACCCCGAGTTCCTGAACTCCCTCAAGGCGGAGCCCGCCCCCTCCAAGAACGTCAAGGACGAGACGCTCCTGAAGGACTGGGAGGCCGACCTGCGGCGCCGCGAGGAGGAGCTGCGCCGGCGCGAGGCCGGCGAGGAGTCCGAGAGCTGACGCCCGTACAAGGTGTACGCCGACGAGCCTCCTGAAACGGACAGTGCGCCTCTGGCCGGGGGTGGCGGGGCCCCGGACACTTACGGTGCATGACGACCGCTCCCGCCGGCACCACCGCACCGATCACGCCCGAGTACGGCGACAGAGTCATCGCCGTCGAGACGGCGGGTTCGGAACCGATCCCCGACACCGAACGCCACGGCAGTCCGCTCCAGTTGCTGTGGACCTGGGCCTCCCCGAACATCGAGTTCGCGACCGTGTACATCGGCGTGATCTCGGTCCTCTTCTTCGGGCTGAACTTCTGGCAGGCGGCCGCGGCACTGCTGCTGGGCACGGCGCTGGGCGCGCTGACGCAGGGCGTCCTGTCCCTCGACGGACCCCGGTTCGGCGTCCCGCAGATGGTGATCGGCCGCCTCTCCTTCGGCTACCGGGGCAATCTGCTGCCGGCCGGGGTGAACGCCCTGGTGGCGGGCGTGGGCTGGTTCGCCGTGAACAGCGTGAGCGCCGCGTTCGCGCTGAACACACTGACGGGTCTGCGCCCCCTGCCCTCCCTGCTGCTGGTGGTGGCGGTCGAGATCGTCATCGGCTTCATCGGCCACAACTTCGTGCACGCCTTCGAGAAGTACGCGTTCCCGGCGCTGGCGGTGGTGTTCCTGGTGGCGGGGGTGTGGACGTTCGACCACGCGGACCTGGGCACCTCGGGCGGGGGCGGCGGCATCGGCGGCTTCCTGCTGGCGTTCAGCACGGCGTGGGGGTACGCGGCGGGCTGGAACCCGTACGCCACGGACTACTCGCGCTATCTCCCCCGTACGGCGAACAAGTTCAGGACCGCCCTCTACCCTGCCGTCGGACTCTTCCTCTCCGTCGCGATCGTCTCCCTCGTCGGCGCGGCGTCGGCGACGATCGCGGCCCCCGGGAGCGCGACCCCGACGGCCGCATTCACCGGCCATCTCCCGTCCTGGCTTGGCGACTTGGTGCTGCTGTCCATCATTCTGGGCGGTGTCTCGGCCAACGCGCTGAACGTCTACTCCTCCGCCATGTCCATCACCTCGCTCGGCCTGCGACTGCCGGCCTGGCTGGGGCGCGGCGCGCTGGTGGTGCTCTCGGGCGTGGCGGGTACGGCGGCGGCGTGGGCGTCGCTGTCCGACGCCGGGCATGCGTACGAGGCGTTTCTGCTGGTCATCGCGTACTGGATCGGGCCGTGGCTCGGAGTGGTGCTGGTGGAGCGGTGGCTGCGGACCCGTACGCCGGACGACGAGCCGGCCCGGCGCCTGGGCGACCGTGCCTTCACCAACTGGCCCGGTATCACCGCCCTGTTGATCGGTGTGGCGGTCTCGGTTCCGCTCTTCTCCAACCAGGAGAAGTACGTGGGCTGGGTGCCGAAGCACTGGGCGTCCTTCGGCGACATCACCTGCCTGGTGGGCTTCGCGGTGAGCGCGGCGCTGTACGCGCTGCTGCGGCGGACGCCCCGCACGGGCTGAGCGGTCAGCCCGTGGTGCTCAGCGGCGACGCCTGTTCGGCGTACCCCACCCATCGGTTCACGGCGCCGGGTCCTCACGCAGGACCAGGTCGAGAAGTCCCGGGAAGCGGGCCTCGAACTCCTCGCGCCGTAGGCGGTTGACGCGCTTGGGGCCCTCGTCACGCTGCTCCACCAGGCCCGCCCCGCGCAGCACCGCGAAGTGGTGGCTGAGGGCCGCCTTGCCGACGGGCACATCGAAGCTGCCGCAACTCCGCGCCCACGCCGCCGAGTCGGCCAACTCCCTTACGAGAGTGAGGCGTACGGGGTCGGCCAGGGCGGCGAGGGCGGCCTGGACCGGCACGTCGTCGGGATGGGTGTGCTCCGGGGCGGCTCTGTGACCCGCTCGTTCCGCCACGCCGACTCCCCTCAGATCTTTCACACCTTGCCGAGTGTTCGATGAAAACCATACACTCCCGAGTGTTCGGTTTTCATTGAACAGTCGAGCCGACGAGTTCTCGTGAGAGGTGTGCCATGCGCGCGGTCGAGATCCAGGAGTACGGCGGTCCCGAGGTGCTGAGGGTCGTCGAGGCGGAGGTGCCCGAGCCCGGTCCGGGGCGGGTGAGCATCGACGTGGCGTACACCGGTGTGAACTTCGCCGACCTCAAGGCACGGTCCGAGGGCTACCGCGTGCCCGCCCTGCCCTTCGTCCCCGGTCTGGAGGTCTCGGGCCGTGTCCGGGGCCTCGGCACGGGGGTCACCGGCCTCGCCGTGGGGCAGGAGGTGGCGGCCCTGACGCAGGGCGGCGCGTACGCGGACGTCGTCGTGGCCGACGCGGTGACCGTCTTCCCGCTGCCGCCCGGCGTGGGCCTGCGCACCGGCGCGACCCTCCCCACCGTGCTGCCCACCGCGTACGCCCTGATCCACACCGTGGGCCGGCTCCAGCCCGGCGAGAGGGTGCTCGTGCAGGGCGCGGCGGGTGGGGTGGGCACGGTGCTCGGGCAACTGGCGAGCGCGGCGGGGGCCGGGGCGGTCTACGGGGTGGTGTCGGGTGCGGCGAAGGCCGAGTACGCGCGGGAGCACGGTTATGACGAGGTCTTCGTCACCTCCTCCGCCTCCTTCGCGAAGGAGGTGCGCGAGGCGACGGACGGTCGCGGGGTCGACCTGGCCCTCGACCCGGTCGGTGGCGAAACCCTCCGGGCCTCCCTCGACTCCCTCGCCCCCTTCGGCCGCCTGGTCTCCTTCGGCAACGCGAGCGGGGCGCAGCCGTGGCAGGTGGGCCAGCCCGACCTCTACCCCCTGGCCCTGTCGGTCTCCGGCTTCTCCATCCTCACCCTGGCCCGGACGGCCCCGGCCGAACTGCGCGCCCTCACCGAACGCGCCTTCCGGACAGTGGTCGACGGGGTGGTGTCCCTGCCGGTGACAGCGGAGTTCGCCCTGTCGGACGCGGCGGAGGCGCACCGGCTGATGGGGGCGCGGACGAGCACGGGGAAGCTGCTGTTGCGCGCCGACCGCACGGCCGGGGAAGCCGATATCGCGTAACAACAACTCCTCAGGACTGTCAGTCCCCTCGGCTAGCCTCCCTCGCCATGACCTCTCACCCCTCGACCTCCCGCCCCTCGACCTCCCGCCCGGACGCCACCAGGGCGTCGTACGACACCGTCGCCGTCGACTACGGCGAGCTCCTCAAGGCCGAGTTGGAGCACAAGCCCTTCGACCGGGCCATGCTCGCCGCCTTCGCGGAGAAGGTGCGGGACGGCGGGGGCGGACAGGTCGCGGACCTCGGGTGCGGGCCGGGGCGGGTGACGATCCACCTCGAGGGTCTCGGGCTGGACGCGTACGGGGTCGATCTGTCGCCGCAGATGGTCGCCGTGGCCCGGCGCAGCCATCCGCACCTCCGCTTCGAGGTGGGCACGATGGCGGACCTCGACATCGAGGACGCCGCACTCGCCGGGGCTCTCGTCTGGTACTCCACCGTGCACACGCCGTTGGACGAACTTCCGCTGTTCTTCCGGGAGTTCCACCGGATCCTGGCACCGGGCGGTCATCTGCTGATCGCCTTCAAGGTGGGCGACGAGCGCGTGCACCTCGGCCACGCGTACGGCCATGACCTGGACCTCGACGTCTACCGCTTCCCACCCGAGCGCGTCGCCGAACTGCTGCGCGAGGCGGGGCTGGTGGAGGTCGCCCGCCTCGTCCGCGAGGCCGACGCCCACGAGAACACCCCGCAGGCGTTCGTCCTGGCCCGCAAGCCGGAACCCTCGGCGTGACGCGTTCGTCGCCCTGGCGTACGGCATCGCCGAGGTGGTGTCCGGGGTGTGACGTTCGATCGAGGGTCCCGCCGATACTTTTGTCGGCCCTCCGTAGACCATCGGCGGACTGCGGGGCCCAGGGCCGCTTCCCAGACTGGAGTCCGGAAGACGGACACGGGGAGGCGCGATGCGGGGGATCACTCGGGCACGGTTCATGGGGATGGCCGCGGGGGCCGGGGGCGCGGTGGTGCTGCCGGCCGGGCGGGCCGGGGCGACGGGCCGTCGGCCGGGGCTGACACACCGGGGTGTGGTGTACGAGGTGACGGACGGGGAGACGCCGAGCACCGGGTGGAGCCCCGGACGCATGCGCCGCGACCTGCGCGCCATCGCGCACGACCTGCACGCCGACTCCGTCAAGGTCACCGGCGACGGCGTCGAACGGCTCGCCGCCACCGCGGCCGAGGCGGCGGAGCTCGGTCTGAACGTCTGGCTGGAGCCGACCCTGGGCGACGTACCGGAACGCGAGATCCTCGACCACCTCGCGGAGACGGGCCGGTTCGCCGAGCGGCTGCGGCGGCGGGGCGCGGGAGTGCATCTCAGTGTCGGCTGCGAGTTCGTGCTGTACGTGCCCGGGATCGTGCCGGGCGCCAACGCCCAGGAGCGCGTCGAGCATCTGCTCAAGGGCGACTTCGACCCCGTACGGATGGCGCGGCGCCTGCACCGGTTCACGGCGAGGGCGGCGTCCGTGGGCAGGTCCGTCTTCCACGGGCGGCTCACGTACGCCGCAGCGCGGGACGAGGACGTCGACTGGGGCCTCTTCGACCTCGTCGGTGTCGACTACTACGGCTGGTTCCGGGACCGGAACGCCTACGTCCGCGACCTCACCGCGCTGCGGCGCTTCGGGAAGCCCGTCGCCGTCATGGAGTTCGGCTGCTGCACCTTCGAGGGCGCGCCGGAGAAGGGCGGCATGGGCTGGGACGTCGTCGACTACGGCAAGGAACCGCCGGAGATCAGGGGCGGTCTCGTCCGCAGTGAGCACACGCAGGCCGTCTATCTGACGGACGTGCTGTCGGTGTTCGAGTCGATGGGCCTGTACTCGGCGATGGCGTACACCTTCGTCACCCCCGACGCCCCGCACCGCCCCGGCGACCCCCGCCACGACCTCGACATGGCGAGCTACGGCATCGTGAAGACGATCGAGGACCGCCACGGCGGCTGGCACTGGGAACCGAAGGAGTCCTTCCGCGCGCTGGCCCGGCAGTACGCACGGGCCCGCGCACACACCTGCTGAGGGTCGGGTCAGGCCACCGTCCGCAGGCCGCCGCCCGCGGTCGCCGGCACCCCCCGCACGATCCGGTGCGCGCACAGGGCCGCGAGCAGCTCCCCCAGGAGGTCCGGGTCGTCGATCTCCAGGCCCAGGAGGGATTCGATGCGTTCCAGGCGCTGGTAGAGGGACTGCCGGCCGATGTGGAGCAGGGCCGCCGTACGGGTGGGTGAGCAGCCGTGGCGGAGGTGGATCTCCAGGGTGCGGACGAGGTCGCTGGGGTGGGCGGCCTCCCAGGTCAGCAAGGGACCCAGGGTGTGCTGGACCAGGCGGGCGAGGCGGTCGCGGTTGGCGTCCACACCGCCTCGGGTCAGCTCGCGTTCCAGGGTGAGGGCACGCGAGGAGGTGACGACCGGGCCGCCGGTCGGGCCGGGTTCGGCGGACGGCACGGTGAGCGCCAGTTCCAGGGTCGTCCGGGCCGCCCGCAGTGTCTCGCTCCAGCGCAGCCAGCCGCCGCCCGCGAGGACCGCGGGCCCGACCGCCACGGTCACCCCGGCCTCGGCGACCGTCCGGAAGGCCTCCTGCACGGCCCGTACGGCATCCCGCCGCGCCGTCACCGTCCGTACGGCGTCGTCCGCCATCGCCACCAGCGCCAGTACGTCCCCCGGGAACGCCGCCCGCAGCACCGCGACCCCGCCCAGGGAGCGCGCCGCCCGGTCGACCACACCCAGCTCGCGCGCCCCGTGCGCCGACACCCCCACCAGCCGTGCGCCCGGCCCCGGATGGAACCCGGCGAGCGCCGCGCGTGCCTCCACCTCAGGCTGGTTGAGGGCCTGCCCGTCGGCGAGATCGGCAAGCAGGGCGGCGGTGTGGTCGCCGCCCCAGGGCCGTACGGAAGCCGCCCGCCCCGACAGACCGCGCGCCACGATCGCCCGGTTCGCTGCCTCGGTGATGCGGACGAAGGGCACCACCCGGTGCAGGGCGAGCAGCGGCAGCCCGAGCCGCCGGGCCTCGTCGACGACCTCCTCCGGCATCCGCACCAGCGACCGTCCGACCTCCACCGCGAGCCCCGCCGCTCCGCGCGCGGCCAGCTCGCGGACGTAGCGCCGCCGGGTGTCCTCGTCCGCGTCGGTCAGCCCGAAGCCGTTGGTGAGGAGCAGTTCGCCGCCGTCGAGGAAGTTCGCCCCCTCGTACACCTCGCTCGAATGCACCCAGCGGACCGGGCGGTCCAGGGCGCCTTCGCCGGCGAGGAGTTCGGGCTCGCTGCCGCGGACGGGGTCGAGGGCCAGGATGTCGCGGAGGGTGAGTGCGGGCACGGGAGCCTCCTTCAGGCGCTGACAGTCCGTCCGGGTGCGGGTTGCCGGGAGAGTACTTTCCGCACGTTGCCCTCGTGTTTCGGCCACAGGAGAGTGGAGTCATGGAGCACATTGATCAGGCACGGGCACGGGTGTGGCTGTCGACCGCCGTCGCGGAGGCCCGCGCCGGGCTGGCGGAGGGCGGTATCCCCATCGGCGCGGCGCTGTACGGCGCGGACGGCGCGCTTCTCGGCCGCGGCCACAACCGGCGGGTCCAGGACGGCGACCCTTCCCTGCACGCGGAGATCTCGGCGTTCCGCAATGCGGGACGACAGCGTTCGTACCGCGGTACGACCATGGTGACGACCCTGTCGCCGTGCTGGTACTGCTCCGGCCTGGTGCGCCAGTTCGGCATCTCGCGGGTCGTGGTGGGCGAGGCGGAGACCTTCCACGGCGGACACGACTGGCTGGCCGAGCACGGCGTGGAGATCGTGCTCCTGGACGACCCCGAGTGCGCCGCGCTGATGCGCGACTTCATCAAGGACAACCCGGCTCTGTGGAACGAGGACATTGGTGAGTAGCACCCCGAGCAGCCCCCGTACCCCCGGTACCCCGCGCATCCCGACCATCGACCTGCGGCCCTGGCTGGACGGCGACCCCGAGGCCCGTACCGTCATCGCCCGCACCGTCGACGAAGCCCTCCAGAGCGCCGGTTTCCTCCTCGTCACCGGACACGGTGTGGACCCGGCCCTGCGCACCCGCATCCGCGAGGCCGCCCGGGGCTTCTTCACCCTCCCCACGGAGGTCAAGCAGCCGTACGCCGTCCAGGTCGGCGGGCGCGGCTGGCTCGGCCCGGGAGCCGAGGCCAACGGATACTCGGAGGGTACCCAGACACCCCCCGACCTCAAGGAGTCGCTGACCTTCGCGACGCACGAGCCCTTCGAGGACCCGGAGACCAACGCGGAGTGGTACGCGCCCAACGTCTGGCCCGCCGAGGCCCCCGAGCTGCAAAAACTCTGCGCGGAGTACCTGGCGGGGATGGGCGGGCTGGAGAACCACCTGCTGGCCCTCCTGGGTGAGGCCCTCGGTCTGGAGCCTGACTTCTTCACCCGGCACATGAACCACCCGACGTACGGCTTCAACATCAACTGGTACCCGGGGACGGAGGTCGTCGGGGAGCCGGAGCCCGGCCAGTTCCGTATCGGCCCGCACACCGACTTCGGCACCGTCACCATCCTCGACCGTCAGGCCGGCAAGGGCGGGCTGCAGGTCTACACGGACGAGGGCGGCTGGGAGGACGCGCCCTTCGATCCGGCGGCGTTCACGATCAACATCGGTGACCTGATGGCCCGTTGGACGGGTGACCGGTGGCGCTCGGGCCGGCACCGCGTGCTGCCCCCGCCCGCCGACGCGCCGGCCGAGGAGCTGATGTCGCTGGTCTACTTCGGCGAGTGCACGCCGGGGACGGTGGTGGAGTCGGTGCCCGCGCCGGTGGGACGCGTCGCGTATCCGCCGGTCGACTCCCATGTTTATCTGCGCGAAAAGCTGGATTCGATCACCGTGGGGTAGACGGGCGAAAATGCGCGGACAACTTTCGTAACCAAACGGACATCACGTGCCCTAGTCCGAATCAACTCCCCCTTTTTACACTGGTGTTGATAGACCTCACAGCAGCACAGAGCAGGACCGGACCGCGCCAGGGGGAGATGCGGTGCACAGAGGGCTGCACGGACGCGGAGCGTTGTTCGACACGGATCCGCCCGGTCTTGCACTACGGCTCGTCGGCCTGCGCCCGTACCAGCTGCGCTCGTCCCCGTACGAACACCCGAAGGAACTGCCCTTCGTGGTGTTCGCGGGCGGTCGGGGGCTCGGCAAGAGCGCCGTACTGCGGGAGCTGCGCGACGCGTATCGCGGCCACACGCCCATCGCGCTGATCGACGGCGAGGAGCGGCAGTTCGCCGGGCCGCCCGCCGAGCGGCCCGCGGAGTCCTGGTCGCCGGTGGGACAGGCGCTCACCACCATCGCCGAGCAGCTCGCGGAGCCGGTGACCGGTGCCGGACGGATCGGATTTCCGCGCCTGACGTCCGGGCTGCTGGCCGTCGCGGCGGGCGGCTGGAGCGACCGTGACGTGCCCCGCATCCGGCAGGAGGCGGAGCGGATCCTGCTGCTGAACGAGACCGGCTCATGGCTCTCGGGGTTCGCGGGCCGCTGGGTGAGCAAGGTCGTCTCCAAGCTCATCGCCTCGCTCAGCGGTACGGGTCCCGTGATAGCGCCGATCATCGAAGCCACCCTGGAGGCGTTCGCCGAGGGGATCGGCCCCGCTCCCCGCCGGCTTCGCAGGGCCGCCACCTGGTACCGCGACTATCCGAACGCGGGCGGCAATCCGAAGCTCGGCCTGATCCTGCTCTCCTCGCACTTCCGCGCGGGCGGCGACTCCCGCACCCATGCCGAGCGCTATCTCGTACGGGCTCTGCTGGCCGACCTCGACGACGCGTACGCGGGGGTCATGCAGCGCTCGCACCGGCTGGGCCGCCCGGTCGTGCTGATCGACAACGTGCAGGAACGGGCGGGCCTCGGCCTGATGGAACCGGTGCTGCGCGACCGCGCCGACGGTATCGCCGACCACGTCGTCTTCTTCGCCGCCCTGCGCGGATACACCCATGGGGCGCTGCGCAACGCGAGCCGCCGCACCCTCCCCGAGGTCGCCCGGCACACCGGCTGGGAGCCGGGCACCTCGCCCTCCTCGCGGGCGCTGCTCGTCGCGCTGCCGCCGCTGACCCCGGACGACACCCTGCACCTCGTCGGCGGCGTCTCGCAGGGCCTCGCCGTCCCCGCTCAACTCCCGCACGCCACCCACCGGCTGTCCGGCGGCAGCCCACTCGGCGTCACCCTCCTCGCGGAGTCCGCCCGCCAGAACCTGCCCCAAGGAGCCAAGTCCCTCGGCGAGTTGCTCACCTCCGACGTCGCCGTCCACGAGGACAACGACGGCCGGCCCACCTATCAGGAGCTGCTCGACCGGCTCGTACCCGGTGGCCGGCTCGACGAGCTGACCGTGCTCGCCGCGGCCCACGACCGCGACTCGGCCTGCGTGCTCGCGGAGGTCCAGCTCTCCGACGACTTCGGCGCGTCGGGGGTCCTCGCACTGGAGGAACGACTCACGGAGGAAGGCTGGACGAGCGCCGCCGGACAGTTCGTGGGCGATCCGTTCCTGCGCGCGCTGCTCCTGCTGCGGCTGCACCACGACGACCCCGACCACGCACGCTGGCGGTCCGTGCACCGCACCCTCATCGACCACTACGGCGACGGGGACAGGCCGGACAGCGCCCGCTATCGGCTGCACCACGAACTCGCCCTCGGCAAGGCCGACTTCGCGGTGGCGCATCTGCGCGACACCTTCCCGCGCACCGACACCGGGTCCTGGCTGTCCTCGCTCGTCTTCATCGCGTCCGCGCCCTACTACCACGCCCACGACCCGGACGGCCGCGACTTCGCCGGCCACGGCGGTCACGACGACCGGGCGGCCGTCGCGCTCGGCCGCACCGACGCCGCCCAGCAGCCGCCGGACAGCGTGGACGCCGTACTGCACTTGCGGGTACGACGGCTGCTGCACGCGGTCTGGCAGCTCACCGATCCGCTGGTGCTGCCGGATCCGAAAGTGTCCGACCGGCTCCGTTTCGAGCTGGAGCAGCTGTCGAACCTGCGGCCCGCGGGCAACCCGCTGCTGTGGCGGGCCTCGCGGGAGTGGCCGTCGGACGCGCTCGCCGGACGCCCCCTGCGCATCCCTGGTGACGACGACGAGAACGGGAACGGGGACCTGTGATGGCGCGCTTGTGGACCTGGCTGCGCGAGGACGTCTGGGAGATTCGCTTCCGCAGGTACGTCGCGCTGACCCTCGCGGCGGTGCTCGCGGGCCTCGGCGTCTGGGGCGGTATGACGGCCACCAAGGAGAATCGCTCCTGCGCGCCCGGGGTCGTCCAGCCGAAGGGCAGCGACGAGTGCGTGGGCGTCTCGTGGACGACGTACGCCTTCGGGCGTGCGCAGTTCGCCGACACCGTACGGGCCATCCACCGCGAGAACGCCCGTCTGGCGCCCGGCGGTTACGTCACCGTCGCGCTCCTCGAACCCTTCACCGCCACCGACGCCGACAACCTGGGCGATGTGCTGCACGAGCTCCAGGGCGCCTATCTGGCCCAGTACCAGGCCAACCACGACACCACCGGCCTGAAGCCGAAGATCCGCCTGGTGCTGGCCAACCCCGGCTCCACCGGCACGTACTGGCAGCACACGGTCGACCAGCTGGTGGGCATGACGGGAAGCTCCGACCGGCTGCGCGCGGTGACCGGGGTCGGCCTGAGCACCGACAACAACAAGAAGGCCGTCAAGGAGCTGACCCGCCGGGGCATCCCGGTGATAGGGAGTTCGATCACCGCCGACGACCTGGCCAACGGGCAGCACGGCAAGGACCCGTTCCCCGGCCTCGCCCGGGTCTCCCCCACCAACACCGACGAGGCACGCGCGCTCGCCTCCTTCGCCAAGGTCTCCGCCGCCAACGCCTTCCTCGTCTACGACCGCACCGGCGACCCGTACACGCGCACGATCCAGGCGTCCTTCGAGAAGATGCTCAAGGGCTCGCGCTACGAGGCCCAGCCGTTCACGCCGCCCGCCGACCGCAGCAAGGAGGGCAGCACCTCCAACGTCTTCATGCAGATCACCAACATCCTCTGCAACACGCCGGCCACCACGAACACCATCCTGTTCGCGGGGCGCCACACCCAGCTGCGCCAGTTCATCAACATGCTGGGCCAGCGCGGCTGCCACGACCGCCGGTTCACCGTGCTCACCGGCGACGAGGGCTCCTACCTCGCCGGGGACAAGGACCTCGACCCGGCCGCCCTCAAGGACCCGCTGCTGACCGTCCGCTACACGTCCCTGGCCCACCCGGACGCCTGGCTGAAGGACACCGCGAAGACGGGCGGCAGCGCGGCCGACGCGAAGGTGCTGCGGTCGCTTCTGGGGAGTGCGGGGAAGGAGCCGGTCGGGCCCCTCGGTCCGATCGCCCTGGACGACGGCCAGCTGATCATCGCGTACGACGCCATGCGGCTCGCCGTGCGCGGTATCCGCGGGGCGTCGCCGACGGGGAAGATCCCGGCGCTCGCGGACGTCGGGCTCCAGTGGCCGCAGGTCAAGGGCAAGGAGCTGCGGGTGAACGGGGCGAGCGGGTGGATCTGTCTGGACGCCCACGGCAATCCGTACGACAAGGCGGTGCCGATCGTGCAGCTGACGCCCGAGTCCAGGGCTCGCTTTGTGAAGATCGCGTGGCCTGAGGGGAAGCCCCCGGCTACGGCGTGCCTGCCGCCGGCCTGACAGGGGGCGCCGATGGGGGATCGGTGGTTCGTACGTGCGGGCCGTATGTGGCTGGGCGCGCAGTTCCCCGCGCCCCTACGGGGCGCTGATCAGTTGCTCGAAGCGCCGGCGCCAGCCCGGGTCCTCGTCCCTTGGGGACTCGTGGGTGAAGCGGACCGTCGTGCCCGACGGACGGGACGGTTCCAGGTGGAAGCGGATGCGGCCCCGGCCCTCGACCGTGTACTCGGCGATCCGCTCGACGTCCCACGCCGTGATCCGGCCGCTGCCGATCCCGCGCAGCGTGACCGCGCCGCCGAGGCGCGACTCGAACACCTCGGCGGCGGCCAGCCACCCCCGCAGTCCTTCCGAGGTGGCCACCGCCGCCCAGACGTTCTCCACAGGCTGGGGAAGGTGCAGCAGATAGTGCAGGACGTGGGTGCCGTCCTCCCGGATCTCGGTGCTGCCCTCTTCAATCGCTCGGGTCATGACACCAGCGTGTCCCGCGGCGGCGGGTTCCGCATCAGACCCCGGCGTAGGAGTGCTTGCCCGAGACGAAGATGTTGACTCCGTAGTAGTTGAAGAGGAAGCAGGCGAAGGCGATCAGGGCGATGTACGCGGCCTTGCGGCCCTTCCAGCCGGCCGTGGCGCGGGCGTGGAGGTAGCAGGCGTAGGCGACCCAGGTGATGAACGCCCAGGTCTCCTTGGGGTCCCAGCCCCAGTAGCGGCCCCACGCGTCGCCCGCCCAGATGGCGCCCGCGATGATCGTGAAGGTCCACAGCGGGAAGACGGCGGCGTTGACGCGGTAGGAGAACTTGTCGAGGGAGGCCGAGGAGGGCAGCCGCTCCATGACGGAGGTGGCGAAACGGCCCGGCCGGCCGCCGGTGGCGAGCTTGTTCTCGTACGAGTCCTTGAAGAGGTACATCAGGGTGCCGACCGCGCCCACGTAGAAGACGGCGCCGCAGAAGATCGCGGTCGAGACGTGGATGTACAGCCAGTACGAGTGGAGCGCGGGTACCAGCTGGTCGCTCGCCGTGTAGAGCACGGTGACCGCGAGGCCCAGGTCGAGGAGGACCGTGGTGACCAGGGGCAGGCCCAGCCAGCGGATGTTCTTCTTCAGCGCCAGCATCACCAGGAACACGGCGACGGCGACCGTGGAGAAGGTGATGTTGAACTCGTACATGTTGCCCCACGGCGCCCGCTGCACCGACAGCGCGCGGGCGACGACACCGGCCGCCTCGACGGCCCAGGCGAGCACGGTGAGGGACACCGCGATCCGGCCGTAGAGGTCGCCCTGCTCGTCCCCGCCGTGCGCGCCGGGCCCGTCGGGTACGTCACGGGCGCCCGCCGCCGACCGGGTGACGACCTTCGGCCGCTCCAGAACGGCCGTGCCGCCCGCCGACTGCACGGTGACCGCGGGGGCCTTCGCCTTCTCGGTGGCGGTGAGCGCGGCGGCCGTACGGGCGACCTTGCTGCGGCTGCCGAAGATCCACTCGGCGATGTACGCGAAGAAGGCCAGGGTGTAGACGGCCATCGCGGAGTAGATCAGCGTGTTGCTGATGTTGGCGAGGTGTTCGTTGGTGGCCGTGGCCAGATCGGTCACGGCACCCAGGTCGGTTGCGGTGGCGAGAGTCACTTCTCAGCCCCTTCGGCGGCAGGTACGGAGGGTTCGGCGTCGGGGTCGGATTCGACCGCGTCGGGCTTGGTGGGCGCCTGCTCGTGGACGAGTGCGGCCAGGTCCCCCAGTTCCTCGGGGAGTTTCGCGGACTCGCTGCGGCCGAGGCCGGCCATCTCGACGACGGTGACGCCGTCGGCCCCGGTGGTCGCCCGCACCCACACGCGGCGGCGCTGGATGAAGAGCGAACCGGCGAGACCGAAGATCGCGGTGAAGGCACCGGTCAGCGCCCAGTCACTGCCGGGCTGCTGGGTGACCTGGAAGTTCGCCCACTCCTTGATGCCCTTGTCGAAGGTGATGGAGCCGGCGCCGTTCGGCAGCTTCATCGTCTCGCCGGGCAGCAGGCGCGCCTTGACGATGTTGCCCTTCGCGTCCTTGAACTGCTTCATCTTCGAGGTGTCGAGCTGGTACACGTTCTGCGGGATGCCCGCGTCGACACCCAGGCTGCCGTGGTACCCGGACAGCGCGAGCACGGGGAAGTCGAGCGCGGGGAACTGGGAGAACATGTCGCCCTTGCCCGCACCCGCGAAGGTCGGCACGAAGAAGGCGGAGAAGCCGAGCTGTTCGGTCGTCCCCTGCGCGTTCTTGTAGCCGTCCATGACCTTGATCGCGCCCTGCGAGGTGACGTTCGAGTCGAGCGGCAGCATCGGCACGGCATCGTGGTAGACGACGTTGCCCTTGCCGTCCCGGACGGTGACGACGGGCGCGTAGCCGTGGGCGGTGAGATAGACCTTCGAGTCGCCGATCCTCAGCGGCTCGTTGACCTTGACGGTGGTCTTCTTCTCCTTGCCGTACGCGCCGACGCTGTAGGTGATGGCCGCCTGGTACGTGCGGGGCGTGCCCTTGTTGGGGCCGGTGCGCTCGTAGGTGCCGGTGAACTTCCTGAGGTTGAAGCTGAACGGCGTGAGGTCGTCGGTGCTGAAGAGGTTGCCGGACTTGAAGTCGTCGTACTGCGAGATCGTGTTGGAGAACCCGTCGCCCTCGACGATCAGCTTGTTGCCCTCGGACTTGAAGAGCTGGCCCCAGGCGAAGGCCACCAGCATCACGATCAGCGCGATGTGGAAGAGCAGGTTGCCGGTCTCGCGGAGGTAGCCCTTCTCGGCGGCGACGGCGTCCTTCTCGATGTGCGCCCTGAACCGCCGCTGCTTGAGGATCTTGAGGGCGGCCTCGCGGACCTGCTCGGGCTCGGCCCCGGTGCGCCAGGTCGCGTACGCGGGCAGCCGGTTCAGCCGCTTGGGGGCGCCCGGCGGACGGCCGCGCAGCTGTCCGACGAACTGCCAGGTGCGCGGCACGATGCAGCCGATGAGCGAGACGAACAGCAGGATGTAGATCGCGGAGAACCACACCGAGCTGTAGACGTGGAACAGGCCGAGCTTGTCGTAGACCGGCCCGAGGATGCTGTGCGCGTCCTTGAAGTCCGCCACCTTCTGGGCGTCGGTCCCGGACTGCGGGATCAGGGAGCCGGGGATCGCCCCGAGCGACAGCAGGAAGAGCAGGATCAGGGCGACCCGCATCGACGTCAGCTGCCGCCAGAACCAGCGGGCCCAGCCGACGACCTCACGGCCGGTCCAGGTCAGCGAGCCCAGGACGCCGGGCGCGCGGGACCCGCCGAAGGAGCCGGGCACGGCCGTGTCGACCGGCGCGGTGGAGAGCTGGGATCCGGCTTCGCCGAGTTCGCCGTCGGCGCTCACCCCGATGTGCCGCTTGGCGGCCGCCGGGTCCTTCGTCCTGCCCGTGCCGGTGTCGGTGTCGGTCGTGCTCATCGATCAGATCCCTACCGTGAAGCCGTTGGACCAGGTCTGCATCTGCTGCACGATGCCGTCCCAGGCGCCGGTGAGCAGGAGCAGGCCGGTCGCGATCATCATGCCGCCGCCGATCCGCATCACCCACACGTAGTGCCGCTTGACCCAGGCGAAGGCACCGAGCGCCTTGCGGAAGGCGACGGCCGCGAGGACGAAGGGCACTCCAAGACCGACGCAGTACGCGACGGTCAGTATGGCGCCGCGGCCCGCGCTCGCCTGGTTCATGGAAAGAAAATTGATGGAGGAGAGCGTCGGTCCCAGGCAGGGCGTCCAGCCGATGCCGAAGAGCGCGCCGAGTATCGGAGCACCCATCAGTCCGGTCACCGGCCGTTTGTGGAAGCGGAACTCGCGCTGCGTGAGCCAGGGCATCATCCCCATGAAGAACACGCCCATCGCGATCATCAGCACGCCGAGGATCTTGCTGAGCGTGCTCTGGTACTCCTGGAGGGTCGACCCGAAGTAGCCGAACAGCGCCCCGCCGGAGACGAACACGGCGGTGAAGCCCACCACGAACAGACTGGCGCCCGCGACCATCCGTCCCCGTCTGGCCTCCGCCAGATCCGTGCCGGTGACACCGGTCACGTACGACAGATAGCCGGGGACGAGCGGCAGCACACAGGGCGAGAAGAAGGAGACGAGCCCGCCGAGGACGGCGATCGGCAGGGCGAGCACCAGGGCACCGCTGACGACGGTGTCGGACGACGCGGCGAGGTTCGCGGACGCGGCGAGAAGGGACACGTCGGTCACTTCTCCGCGAGAACGGGGTCGAGCATCTCGCGGAGCTTCTCCTCGCTGAGGGCCTGCAGCGAACGGGCCGCGATCTTCCCGTCCCGGTCGATGACGAGCGTGGAGGGGATCGTCTGCAGGTTCAGCGTGCCCTTCTTGAAGCGGAGCAGCAGCTTGCCCGTGGGGTCGTAGAGGCTGGGGAAGGTGACGCCGTGCTGCTTCTCGAACGCCTGGGCCAGACTGACGTTGGCGTCACGGGTGTTGATGCCGACGAACTGCACGCCCTTCGCCGCGGTGTCCTTGGCGACCTTGGCGAAGTTCGGCGCCTCGGCGCGGCACGGCGGGCACCAGGAGCCCCACACGTTCAGGACGACGACCTTGCCCTTGTAGTCCTTGACGTCGAGCTGCTTGCCGTCCACGGTCGGGCCGGAGAGGTCCGGGGCCTCGGCCCGGGAGCCCCTGGCGACGGTCGAGATGCCGTCCTTGCCCGCCACGAAGTTGCTGTTCCCCGAACCCCCGGACGTCCCTCCCGAACCGCACGCGGACAGGACAAGCGCGGCGACGGCGGCCCCGGCGGTGAGCAGGGCGGCGCGGCTACGGGTGCGGTTCGAGCGCTGTTCGGCGCGGCAGGCGGCACTCATGTGAAAAGTTTCGCATGCCCGTTTCGGGGATCTTCCGCACCCCCCTTGCGGGCGGAAAACACCATTTCAGGCGGCGCTCCCGGACCCCTTGGACGTGCCCGTCCCAGTACCGGAACCGGAACCGGTACCCGTACCAGCCCCCTTGCCGGTGTCACCGAGGAACGCCTTCCAGCCACCCGCCGGCCGCTGTCCCACGTCCAGAGTCCGCAGCTTGGCCAGTGTCTCGGGCTTCTGTACGTCCATCCAGTCCACGTACTGCCGGAAGGAGACGAGACGGACGTCCTCGCCCTTCTCCTTCTCCCGGGCGATGTGCTTGAAGGCGTACTCGACGGCGTCCATGTAGATACCGCCGTTCCAGTGCTCGAAGTGGTTGCCGATGAAGAAGGGCGCCCGGTTGCTCTCGTAGGCCCGCTGGAATCCGGCGACGTACGCCTCGCCCGCCTGCTGCCGCCACGCCGGGTAGTTGTGCGCGGGCGCCTTCGTCGAGTTGATGGACTGGTTGGCCAGCATGTTGTAGTCCATGGACAGCACCTCGAAGCTGCGCCCCGGGAAGGGGATCGCCTGGAGGGGCAGGTCCCACAGTCCGTGCCGCTTCTGCGGCCAGACCTGGCGGCCGCCGGGCGAGGAGGCGTCGTAGCGCCAGCCGAGTTCCCTGGCGGTGGGCAGCAGGTTGTTCTGGCCGAGCAGACAGGGAGTGCGTCCGCCGACGAGTTCCTTCTCGTAGTCGAAGGGCAGCGAGGGCAGATCGGTCCAGCCCGTGTTGGTCCGCCACTCCTTGACGAAGGACTTGGCCTGGTCGATCTCACTGCGCCACTGCGCCGGCGTCCAGTTGCCGACGGTGCCGTGGCCGGAGCAGAAGTGGCCGTTGAAGTGCGTGCCTATCTCGTGGCCGTCGAGCCAGGCCTGCCGGACGAGCCCGAGCGTCGACTTGACGTGGTCGTCGGAGAGATAGCCGATGTCGGAGGCGCCCCGGGGGTTGTTCGGCGGCAGGTACTTGCGCTTCTTCGACTCGGGCAGGAGGTACAACCCGGAGAGGAAGAAGGTCATGTGCGCCTCGTGCTCGCGGGCGAGCCGCAGGAAGCGGGAGAAGAGACCGGTCCCGACCTCGCCCGCGCCGTCCCAGGAGAAGACCACGAACTGCGGAGGGGTCTGGCCGGGCTCCAGCGGAACCGGCTTGGCGGGCTGGTTCGGCTGCTTGCCCGTGAAGGAGGTGGAGCCGTCGCCTATCGGGCGGGCGGGGTGCGAGGAGGCGCCGGGCTTGCCGGACGGACCGGGCTTGCCCGACCGGGAACCACCGCCCCCGCCCTGACCGTCCTGTTGGTCGGTGCCGCACGCCGCGAGTCCCATCGCCGCCGCGGCACCCGCCCCGAGGCCGATCATTCCCCTCCGGCTGATGTCCCGCATTCGGTCCCCATCTCATCGCGCCCTCTCAGCTGGCTCCCAGCCGACACACAATGAGAGGGCACGACAAGCAGATAGGTTCCTTCGAACGCGCAACATTGATCGTATTTTACGAAGAACAGCTCGGATAGAGACATATACGAACACTTTGCGCCAAGGTGTACGGGAATGGGTGCTCTACGCCCCGAACGCCTTGCCCTTCCCCTTCACCGGCTTGGCGCCCGCGAGGAGATGGGCGGGGACGAGATCCCGGGCGGGCTCGCTGTACCCCACGGACACGATCTTGTCGCCGCGGTAGGTGAAGGTGGTCAGGGACGCCAGCGTGCACTGCCGCTTGCGCGGGTCGTGCCACAACCGCCGCTTCTCCACGAAGGACCGCACGATCCAGATCGGCAACTGGTGGCTGACCAGCACCGCTTCATGACCACGGGCCGCGTCCTTGGCGGCGTCCAGCGCCCCCATCATCCGTACGACCTGATCGACGTACGGCTCGCCCCAGGACGGCTTGAACGGGTTGACGAGGTGCTTCCAGTTCTCGGGCCGCCGCAGCGCCCCGTCCCCCACGCCGAAGGTCTTCCCCTGGAACACGTTCTCGGCCTCGATCAGCCGCCCGTCGGTGTCGAGGTCGAGACCGTGCGCCTTCGCGATGGGCGTCGCGGTCTCCTGCGCCCGCTCCAGTGGGGAGGCGACGACATGCGTGACGTCCCGCGGGGCCAGGTGCTCGGCGACCCGCTCGGCCATCTGCCGCCCGAGCTCGGAGAGGTGGTAGCCGGGCAGCCGCCCGTAGAGCACCCCGTCCGGGTTGGCGACCTCGCCGTGCCGCATGAGGTGCACGACGGTGATGTCCTGATTCCGCCCCTGCGCCTGATCGTGCGTCCGGCCCTGCGTCTGATCCTGCGTCTGATCCTGGCTCATGCCGTGGCCTCCGCCGCTGCCCGGGCCGCCGCCGGAAGGGCGTCGGCGATCCGCTGAATGGCCCGCTCGTCGTGGGCCGTGGACACGAACCACGACTCGAAGGAGGACGGGGGCAGATAGACGCCCTGCGCCAGCATCGAGTGGAAGAACGCGGTGAACCGGAAGGACTCCTGCGCCTTCGCGCCCTCGTAGTCGCGCACCTCACGCCCGGTGAAGAAGACCGAGAACATGTTGGAGGCGTGCTGCAGCCGGTGCGCCACGCCCTCCTTGCTCAGCGCCTCCGTGACCAGCCCGCGGATCTGCTCGGAGACGGCGTCGACCTTGCCGTACGCGGCGTCGTCGAGCAGCCGCAGCTGGGCGAGCCCGGCGGCGGTCGCGACGGGGTTACCGGAGAGCGTGCCGGCCTGGTAGACGGGTCCCGCGGGAGCCAGGTGCTCCATGACGTCCTTGCGGCCACCGAAGGCGGCGGCGGGGAAGCCTCCGCCCATGACCTTCCCGAAGGTCATGAGATCGGGACGTACCCCGTCAATCCCGTACCAACCGGCCTTGCTGGTCCGGAATCCGGTCATGACCTCGTCGGAGATGAACAGGGCCCCGTTGCGCGCGCAGGCGTCCTTGAGTCCCTGGTTGAACCCGGGCTGGGGCGGTACGACGCCCATGTTGCCCGGCGAGGCCTCGGTGATCACACAGGCGATCTCACCGGGGTGCGCGTGGAAGGCCTCGTTCACGGCTTCGAGGTCGTTGTAGGGCAGGACGATCGTGTCGGCGGCCTGGGCGCCGGTGACACCGGGGGTGTCGGGCAGCGCGAAGGTCGCCACCCCGCTCCCCGCCGACGCCAGCAGCGAGTCGACATGCCCGTGATAGCACCCGGCGAACTTGATCACCTTCGAGCGCCGGGTGAACCCGCGGGCGAGCCGGATGGCGGACATGGTCGCCTCGGTCCCGCTGGAGACGAGCCGGACCTGCTCGACGGGCTCGACGCGGGCGACGATCTCCTCGGCGAGCGCGACCTCGCCCTCACCGGGAGTGCCGAAGGAGGTGCCGCGTGCGACGGCCTCCTGGACGGCGCCGATGACGTCGGGATGCGCGTGCCCGAGGATCATCGGCCCCCATGAACACACGAGGTCGACGTATTCCCTCCCGTCGGCATCGGTCAGGTATGGACCGTTTCCGGACACCATGAAGCGGGGCGTACCGCCCACGGCGCGGAACGCGCGCACCGGAGAGTTCACGCCGCCGGGCGTGACGGCAGCCGCACGGTCGAAAAGAGTCTGCGAAACTGGGGCTTCGTACGGATAGCTCACACGGGCCATGGTGTCAGAGGCTGCGAAGATCCTGCGGACAGGTGTTTCAGCGTACGTTTCGGCGTGCGGCCGTGGGGGAGGTCACTGTCACGATGATCGGGTTGCGTGGCGGGGGTCGCGCGCCTTAGAAAAGCAGTCGGGTGGAGATATGCATCGCGGTGGCGGACTGGGCGAGGGGACCGATGACCTCGGTCCTCGGCGTGCCCGGCGGGGAAGGCACCGGCGCGAGGCGGAGGAAGCGGCCGAGGCACGACAGACGCAGGGGTCGCCGGGCTCTCCCGGATCACCGGGATCACCCGGGTCGCAAGGATCACAGAACGATCCTGAGCGGATGGACCCGTCGGGCCGTATGGACGGTATGGACTACACGGACCGCGGGGCAGACCGGCTCAGGGCAGGAAGCGGGAATGGTGGCCGGGTGGGGGTGACCTACAAATACTTCGGCGCGCCGGACGGCGCGACGGCCGCCCGCGTGCCGATCTCGATGCGCCCCGAGGAACTCGGCGGCGACGAGCTCGGCATGAACGGCATGTTCACCAAGATCAAGCCGGAGACCATGGCCGCGATGGTCCTCACCGGCATCGAGGGCGTCCCTCTCCACAAGGTCCCGCCCCTGGAACTGGTCGTCCTGCACCCCGACTACGCCGTCGTGAAGCTCCCCATGACCGTCGTCGACCCCCTCCGGGGCATCGGCGAGGAGGCGGTCGGCGCGGCGGCCTTCATCTGGTCGACGGTCCCGGACCGCGGAGGCCCGCGGGACGCCTTCAACGTGTACCAGCTCCTCCACGAATGGCAGGATTTCAGCCATCGTCTGCACGAGGCGGGGCATCAGCCGTACTGCCTGGTGTGGCCCTGATCTCCGGTTCTCCGTGACACGGGCGGGACTTTCGGGTCTCGCCCAGGGCGCCTGAGCCGTATCCCCGACGAGGAGCCGCCCCCCGTGTCCCCGGCGAGGAGCCGCGCCCCGGGTCATGTCGCGGACACGGCCGCGCTCACAGCCAGCCGTTGCGCTTGAACCCCCGGTGGATGACGAAGCACGCCGCGGCGATCACCGTGAGGGCCAGCGGGTAGCCGAAGCGCCAGTGGAGTTCGGGCATGTGGTCGAAGTTCATGCCGTAGATGCCGCACACCATCGTCGGTACGGCGACGATCGCGGCCCAGGCCGTGATCTTGCGCATGTCCTCGTTCTGGGCGACGGAGACCTGGGCGAGGTGGGCCTGGAGGATGGAGTCGAGGAGGCTGTCGAAGCCGGTGATCTGTTCGGTGACCCGGGACAGGTGGTCGGCGACGTCACGGAAGTACGCCTGTATCTCGGGGGCGATGAGGCGCATCGGCTCGGTCGCCAGAATGTGGAGAGGGCGGCCGAGGGGGACCACCGCGCGTTTGAGCTCGAGGAGTTCGCGCTTGAGCTGGTACATGCGGCCGGCGTCGGCGCCCTTGGCACCGCGGGGTGAGAAGACGGACGTCTCCACCTGGTCGATGTCGTCCTGGACGGCGTCCGTGACGGTCAGGTAGTCGTCCACGACGTGGTCGGCGATGGCGTGCAGCACGGCGGCCGGGCCCTTGGCCAGCTGCTCCGGCTCGGCTTCCAGGTCCTCGCGCAGGGGGCCGAGGGAGCCGTGCCGTCCGTGCCGCACCGTCACCACGAAGTCGGGGCCTGCGAAGACCATGATCTCGCCGGTGTTCACGACCTCGCTGGTGGCGGTCAGTTCGGCGTGTTCGACGTAGGAGACCGTCTTGAAGATGGCGAACAGGACGTCGCCGTACTGCTCGACCTTGGGGCGCTGGTGGGCGTGGACCGCGTCCTCGACGGCGAGCGGGTGCAGGCCGAACAGTTCGGCGACCCGGGCGAACTCCGTCTCGGTCGGCTCGTGCAGCCCCAGCCAGACGAAGCCGGGGCCACCGCGCTTGCGGACCCGGGCGACGGACTCCTCGACGCTGGGCGCGGCCTCCTGGCGGACGCCGTCGCGGTAGATGACGCAGTTGACGACGGCGGAGCCGAGCGGGGAGCGGGCGGGGTGGCTCAGGTCCACCCGGCGTCCGCCGCGTGCCAGACGGGCGACTTTGCGCAGGTTGCCGACCATCGACATGCGGTGCTCCTTCCCCGGTTTTCCCGGAACGGACGGCCAGTGTGCCAGCAAGGGGTAAGACCGACGTCAGAGCCCGGTTCGAGCGTGCGCCCACCCCCCGCCCCGCGGTGTCAGGAAGGTGTCATGAATCACGCCCGCGCCGTCAGGCCCACGCCAAGGCGGCGGTCCGCCGCCGTCCTCCGGCCCTTCGATGGCGGAGGGGTACGTGTGTGGACCGACGTCGAGGAGTGCGCGAGCGATGAGCGAGGAAGAGCGGGGACCGCGCGTGGTCGCCGGAGTGAGCGGTTCGCCGGGGAGCCTGGCGGCCCTGCGCCGGGCCGCCGCCGAGGCCCGGCGCGGCGGCGCCGAGCTGCTGGTCGTGATCGCCTGGGAGCCACCCGGTGGTGACTTCGCCCACCGCAGTGCGCTCAGTCCACCGCCTGTGGCCACGCTCCGGCGGGACGCGGGCCGGCGGCTGCTCGCCGCGCTGGACACCGCCTTCGGCGACGCGGGGCCCGCAGTCCCGTACCGGGGTCTTGTCGTACGGGGCACACCGGGGCGGGCGCTGGTCGAGACCGCCGACCGGGCCGACGACCTGCTGGTGGTGGGCCCGGGCTGCCGAGGAAAGCTGCACCGGTCGCTGTTCCCGTCCGTCGCCCGGTACTGCCTCGCGCACGCCGTCTGCCCGGTGCTGGCCCTGCCGCCCTCGCCCCTGTCCCGCGAACTCGCCTCGGTGCACCGCCGTATCCGGCTGTGGCTGCCGCTCGACGCACGGGAGCTGACCGAGGACAGGTCCTGAGCGGCCGCTGAGGAGACGTCATGTCCATTCAGCAACTGCCCCTTCAGAATCCGCCCGTCCAGGAACCGCCCGTCCAGGAAGCCGCCGATACGTTCAGAGGCTGAGCCGGTAGGGCACCACGCAGACGACCACGTCCGTACGGGCCCGCAGCGCGGCGGCGAGGAGCAGGCCGCGCTGGTTCTGGAGGATCTGATAGCGGCGGTGGAGGGGCTCCACCTCGGGGATGAGGACGGCGATCTGCCGTCCTCCCTCCTCCGCCCTCCGGACGTAGTCGACGATCGGTTCCACGAGCGAGCGCTGCGGGCTGTCGACGACGTCCAGGCGTACGCCCGGGTTCCAGCGGTCCCAACTATCCCTGAGGGCACGGACCTTGGCCGGGTCGGCGTGCACGGCGACCGCGACCACCTCGTGGCCGAGGGCGCGGGCGGCCGACAGCGCGTGCTGGGTGAGTCTGCTGACCTCGCCGACCGGCACGATGACGAGGGAGTCGCCGCCGCGCACGGGCGGCGGGACCTCGCCGAGTCCGAGTTCCCGGCCGACGGTCGTGTAGTAGCGCTGGATGCGGTCGAACAGCAGCATCAGCAGCGGGATGGCGACGACCACCACCCAGGCCCCTGCCAGGAACTTGGTGGTGAGCAGGACGACGCCCGCCACGGCGGTCAGTACCGCGCCGACTCCGTTGAGGACCGCGCGCCGCAGCCAGCCGTGCGGACGCTGCCGCGCCCAGTGCCGTACGAGACCGATCTGGCTGATGGTGAAGCCGATGAACACGCCGATCGCGAAGAGCGGGATCATGCGGTGGGTGTCGGCGTTCACGGCGATCAGGAGAACGGCCGCGAGCAGGGCGAGGGTCACCACGCCCCAGCGGTACACCGGCCGTTCCGTGCGCAGCCCGAAGAGGTGCGGCAGCCGGTGGTCCTTGGCGAGCAGGCTCATCAGGACGGGCAGACCGCCGAAGCTGGTGTTCGCGGCGAAGGCGAGGGCCAGGGTGACGATGAGATTGGTGGCGTAGTACGGCCATCCCGTCCCGTACGCGCCCGCCGTCAGCTGCGCCAGTACGGTCACGCCGCCACGCGGGGCGACATGGTCGCGGCGGATCAGCAGGGCCATGCCGATGAGCATCAGACCGAGCAGGGCGCCGAGCATCAGTTCCGTGCGCTGGGCGCGTTTGACGCGCGGCTCGCGGAAGGAGGGCACGCCGTTGGCGATGGCCTCGACTCCGGTGAGCGCGGAGCAGCCGGAGGAGAACGCCTTGAGGAGCAGCAGGACGCTCAACGCCTCGGTGGCGTGGACGGGCTGGTCGGTGCCGACGGCCGCCACGGGATGGCCTCGCACCAGGCCGAGCACGACGATGCCGAGGATGCTCACGATGAACAGCACGGTGGGCAGCATCAGCACCCGCGCGCTCTCGGCCACACCGCGCAGGTTCACGACCGTGAGCAGGGCGAGCCCGATCAGGCAGACCGCGAGCAGGTGCGAGCCGAGCACCGGGAACGCGGAGGCGAGGCTGGCCGCGCCCGCCGCCAGACTGACCGTCACGGTCAGCACGTAGTCCACGACCAGGCTGGCCGCCGCGAGCAGGCTGACGGTCGCTCCGAGATCCTTCTTCCCCACCGCGTAAGCGCCGCCGCCGTCCGGATGCACGGCGATCACCTGTCCGTACGACACGACGAGCACCGCCAGCAGTCCGGCGATGACGAGCGTCACCGGGAACGTGGCGGACAGCGCGCCCGTCCCGGCGGCGATCAGTACGAGCACGATCGCCTCGGGGCCGTACGCCACCGAACTCAGCGCGTCCAGGGAGAGCGCGGCGAGTCCCTCGACGCTGGTCAGGTGGTACTTGTCGCCCTCCCCGTGCCGCAGCGGAACTCTCGGCCGCAGTTCGCGGCGGGCCAGGCCGTACGCCATGGGGGACCTCGCGGGGGTGGGGGTGTCTGAGGTCAGTGTGACCGGCTTGGTGCGGTGTGGAGGGGCAAGGACGCGCCAGGAGCGCCGCGGACCGAAGGTGCGGGACGCGCAGTCGTGTTGCCGCCGATCGGGTAGTACCCGAGGCGCGGTGCGGGCGGGGGCACGGCCGCTCGTCCCCGGCGAAACAGCAGGTCAGTGGAGTCTGACGAGTCATCGGTTGGCCGAATGGGCCGGGTGGACGCGACTTCGGGGGTGCGCCAGGTGCGCGGCTCGAGTGGTGCGCGGAGCCCAGCGGATTGACGGTGGATCACGTCGGGGTCGGGTTCTCACGAGCTGACGCAGTGTCAGCTGCCTGGCTGCGACGGAAGGACTCCGAAGATGCGATCTGCCCGCATGCTCCTCGCCGCCGCGACGGCCACGGCCGCCCTCGCGATCGGCGCACCAGGCGCCCTCGCCGCCACGGCGGGTGACGAGGGCCACGATGACTCTTCCTACAGCAAGGAGCAAGACAAGGAGAGCAAGCACGGCAAGCCGAACGGGGGGGTGCACACGGGTGGCGGAGCGCTGACCACCGTGCGCGGTGACGACTCGGGCTCCGACCGTGGCAAGGGTGACGACTCGGGCTCCGAGCACGGCAAGAAGGGCGGCGGCTCCGAGCACGGCAAGGGCGACGACTCCGGCTCCGACCGCGGCGGCCCCCGCGGCGGCATGCACACCGGCGGCGGCGCCCTGAGCATCGTGCGCGGCAACGACTCGGGCAACAACGACTCCAGCTCCGACGACTCGGGCTCCGAGCACGGCAAGAAGGGCGGCGGCTCCGGCCACGGCAAGGGCGACGACTCCGGCTCCGACCGCGGCGGCCCCCGCGGCGGCATGCACACCGGCGGCGGCGCCCTCAGCGCCGTGCGCGGCAACGACTCGGGCAACAACGACTCCGGCTCCGACCGCGGCAACGACGACTCGGGCTCCGAACACGGCAAGAAGGGCGGCGGCTCCGGCCACGGCAAGGGCGACGACTCCGGCTCCGACCGCGGCGGCCCCCGCGGCGGCATGCACACCGGCGGCGGCG